>JBFMFR010000001.1:0-286705 GCA_040752025.1 Chloroflexota bacterium
AAGTGTATGCCCGCTTGCAAGCAGTGATTTCCACTTGCCGCAAACAAGGTCGCAATGTCTTTGTCACCTTGCGTGACTTGTTCGCTCACCAGCCTGTTTCCTTACTCACTGGGTAGGTAGTTACGATAAATCAGGCAAAACGATAACGATAATGAGGGTTCACGAACTCGCTAAACTTGTACGTCTTAGAGCCTTGAAGCACATCGGTTTAGATAAGCTCAAGGGTTTATTTGAAACTTGTGTAACCCCTGATGAAGTTGCCAAATGGATCAAAGACCTTAGCGAAGAACAAATACCTACTAAACACAAAAAACTCCATAAGTATATTCTTGAAGTTATTTGGGAACTTCAGAAGGAGGCCCCTGGTCAGCCCGTTGAATATGCGGCTATTCAAGTAGTTCTACGCAGAGATAAAAAGATAGATCTAACAAAGGATGTACTTATAGATCTATGTAAAACTCTATCGCTTATAGCTTATGGAATTGATGCACTCGATGAAACGGTAGAACTTACTCAGCGTCCTGATAAAATAGCCGAATCCGCTATCGACACATTGAAGGAATTTCCAGAGGAAGACCAACCATTATCCAATATAAGGTTGTAAATAGTTTTCATGAAAAAACAAAGATTACACACATATGCAGCAAGTTTTGGAGGGGATTTAGCGCGCAAATTGCTGAAAGAATTTTCGTTCCACGCCAGCGCAGTTTTAGACCCATTCATGGGTAGTGGAACAAGTTTAGTCGAGGCACTGTCTGCCGGTTCATATGCAACTGGAATAGATGTAGATCCCATAGCTTGTCTAATCAGCAAAACTTTAACCAGACAATATTCACTGGTTTGGCTATCAGAATTCTATGAAACCACAATTATGGAATTGAAGAAGTTGGAGAATGAATTAGAAGCTTTAGACATAAATACCTGTGATTTCACACATGGATCTTCATTTGATCTTTATGATAAATCCATCCAAATCCCTAATGTTCCTCAAATCGATTACTGGTTCTCAAAGACTCAGCGAATAGTTTTGGCCGTTCTAGTTTTCCATCTTCATACACTCACGGACAATCGTGCATACGACATTTTTGCGCTTTCCATTTCATCTTCAATTATCCGCAAATGGCCTAACACTCTCAGTTCTGCAATGGATATTGATCATTCTCGCCCACATAAAGTGCCCCCTATTCGAACAACTATTGAACAGCAACTAGGCCTGTTTTTAAGGGTTTTTAGTACAACAATAAAAGTGCTAAAGGAGCTAGTTCCAATCTCAGCATGTTGGCTGGCTGAGGGTAAAGTTATTCAGGGCTCCAGCGAAAAAATACTTGGCACATTAGAAAACGAGTCCATCGATTTGATTCTTACATCACCACCTTATGTAAATGCCATTGATTACCCAAGAGCACACAAATTCTCACAATGGTGGCTCTACAACGGAGATCAATCATGGGAGAGGGAAAATTATATTGGATTAAGAGGTACTAGAGGCAAAAACGATCTATACCTCCAAGATGCGCACGAATTAGCACCTAAAAGCCTAAAAAAAATAAATTGGTCAAAGGAGGAAATAAATAAAGCTGGTCTTGTTCATAGATATATTTGTGATATGAACAAGATCATCGAGGGTTGTTATCAAGTTCTCAAACGAGATGGGGAGTTGGTTTTTGTCCTCGCAGATAATCAAATTGGTAACAAGATAATCCCTGTAACAGAAATAGTAGCGGAGTTACTTACAAGCAAGGGGTTTAAATCTCCAAAAATATCATATAGAGAGATTGACCACCATCGAAGAAGATATCCTTTTAACTTCAAAGGCATAATGAAACATGAGGCCATCATAGTCGCGAGCAAATAAGTTCGCCTATCCAAGAAACTCTAGAAAGAACTACATGTTCAAATCCGTCTCCTCCCAAGTCAATCTGCCCTTCCTCGAAGAACAGATGATCAACTTCTGGCATCTGCACCGCATCTTCGAGAAATCCAGCGCGCTGCGCCAGGACTCCCCGGAATACGTTTTCTTCGAAGGCCCGCCCACCGCCAATGGCAAACCCGGCGTGCACCATGCCCTGGCGCGCGCCTTCAAAGATGTCTTCCCGCGCTATAAGGCCATGCGCGGCTATCACGTTACCCGCCGCGGCGGCTGGGATACCCACGGCCTGCCAGTCGAGATTGGCGTGGAGCGCCAGCTTGGCTTCACCAGCAAAAGCCAGATCGAAACCTACGGCGTGGCCCGCTTCAACGAGCTGTGCCGTAAATCTGCTTTCGAATTCATCCAGGATTGGGAGCGCTTTTCCAACCGCCTGGGTTTCTGGGTGGATATGGGCGAGGCCTACGTCACCTACACCAACGATTACATCGAAAGCGTGTGGTGGATCCTCAAAGCCTTTTGGGATCGCGACTTGCTATACCAGGGGTATAAAGTCGTACCCTACTGCCCGCGTTGTGGCACCCCGCTTTCGGATCACGAAGTTGCCCTGGGGTACCGCCAGGTAGATGATCCCTCAGTTTATGTGCGCCTGCCGCTGGTGGATGAGCCGGGCACCTCGCTGCTGGTATGGACTACGACACCCTGGACTTTGCCAGGCAATGTAGCCGTTGCCGCTCACCCCGAAGTCGAATATGTCACGGTACAACGCAGGCTGCCAGAGGGCGGCAGCGAGCGCCTGATCCTGGCTCGATCTCTGTTGGGGCAGGTCTTCGCTGATGAAGCGGTGACGATCCTCGATTCCTTCAAAGGCAAGAAACTCAAAGGCCAGCGCTACAAGCCGCTCTTCACCTTTCTGCACCCAGACAAACCCGCCTACTATGTTGTACTGCAAGATTACGTTACCATGGAAGAAGGCACCGGTCTGGTACACACCGCGCCAGCCTTCGGCGCAGAGGATATGCAGGCTGCCCTGGAGTTCGACCTGCCGATCGTGATGACCGTTGCAGAAGACGGCGCCTTCATCCCCGAGGTGCGCCCGTGGAGCGGCAAATTCGTCAAGGATGCCGACCCGTTCATCATCCAGGACCTGGCGGCGCGCGGCCTGCTCTTCCGGACAGGCAGCTACACCCACACCTACCCGTTTTGCTGGCGTTGCGATACGCCTTTGTTGTATTATGCCCGCGGAACCTGGTATCTGCGCACCAGCCAGTTCAAACAACGCCTGGTAGACCTCAACCAGGCTATCAACTGGGTGCCTGACCACATTCAGAACGGGCGTTTCGGCAACTGGCTGGAGAATAATGTGGATTGGGCCCTGGGGCGCGAGCGCTACTGGGGCACACCGCTGCCCATCTGGGAATGCCAGGCCTGCCGCCACCAGTTAGCTGTTGGCTCGATCTCCGAACTCTCCAGGCTGGCCGGGCGCGACCTGTCCAAATTGGACCTGCACCGCCCGCATGTCGACCAGGTGCACCTGACCTGCCCGGAATGCGGCGGCGAGATGCAGCGCGTCCCCGAGCTGATCGATGTGTGGTTCGATTCTGGCGCCATGCCCTTTGCCCAGTGGCATTACCCCTTCGAGAACCGCGAGGTCTTCCGCCAGCAGTTTCCTGCCGATTTCATCTGCGAAGCCGTCGACCAGACGCGCGGCTGGTTCTACTCACTCCATGCCATCAGCGCCTTGCTGATGGACAGCCCGGCTTATAAGAACGTCATCTGTCTGGGCCTGGTGCTGGACGGCGAAGGCCAGAAAATGTCCAAATCGCGCGGTAACATCGTCGATCCTTGGGAGGTGTTCAACGCCCACGGGGCCGACGCCTTCCGCTGGTACCTGTATACCGCTTCTCCGCCAGGCCAGGAGCGGCGCTTTTCCGTCGAACTGGTGGGTGAAGTGGTGCGCAATTTCACCCTGACGCTCTGGAATGTATATGCTTTCTTCGTTACTTATGCCAACCTGGATGGGTGGAGCCCTCCGCCTGGCTTCTCCGCACACCTACAAGTGCCCGCAGGCGGGAACGACCTGGATCGCTGGCTGCGCTCCGAACTGCACACTTTGGTTCGTACGGTCACCGAAGCACTCGAGCATTACGATGTAACCGGGGCCACCCGCCCCATCCAGACTTTCGTCGAGGGACTTTCCAAGTGGTACCTGCGCCGCTCGCGCCGTCGTTTTTGGAAGAGTGCTACCCCGGGTGTCCAGGATGCCGACAAAGCTGCCGCCTACGCCACTTTGTACGAAGCCCTCTTGGTGCTGAGCAAGCTGCTGGCTCCCAGCATGCCCTTCCTGGCGGAGATACTCTACCAGAACCTGGTGCGCTCCGTGTACCCACAAGAAACTGAATCGGTGCACCTGTGCGATTGGCCAGCCTGTGACGCCCAGGCCATCGACCCCGGGTTGAATCAGGCTATGCAGTTGGTGATGAAACTGGCTTCCCTGGGGCATGCTGCCCGTAACCAGGCATCCATCAAGGTGCGCCAGCCGCTGTCCGAAATGGCCTGTGCGGTCAGCAGCCAGGAAGAAGCGTTGGCCCTGGAACAATTCGCCGACTTACTGGCCGATGAATTGAACGTCAAAAATATACGCCAGTTGGGTTCGGCTGGCGAAGTCATTACCTACAGTCTCAAGCCGCTGCCCAGGCAGTTGGGCCAGAAGTACAAGGGGTTGTTCCCCAAAGTCAACCAGGCCATCCAGGAATTGGACCCCGGCCCGGCGGCCAGCGCTCTGTTGGCCGGTCAGGCGCTCCAGATACAGGTCGAAGAGCAGGTTCTGGAAATTCTGCCCGATGAAGTTGAGGTGCGCGCCGAATCCCAGGCTGGCCGCGCCGTGGCCCAGGAAGGCGCCTACCTGGCAGCCATCCAGACTGAGCTGACGCCCGAGCTGCTGCGCGAAGGCCTGGCGCGCGAGTTCGTGCGCCGCGTGCAGGATTTGCGCAAGCAGTCTGGCCTGGAAATTGCTGACCGTATCCAGCTTTACCTCAAAGCCACGCCCGACCTGGTATCCGCCATCCAGGCATATAGCGAATACGTGATGAACGAAACTCTGTCCACGCAACTGCTGGTGGCCGAGCCGCCCGCCGCCGCGGCTTCCACAGACGCCTGGTTCGATGGACAGTGGATGAAGATCGCTATCCTGAAAGTTGGCAGCTAAGCGCTCCCCCGGCATGGCCCAGCAATACGCCTTCCAATTCGACTCGAGCGCCTGCTCCGGCTGTAAAGCCTGCCAGATCGCCTGCAAAGACAAGCACAACCTGCCGTTGGGCCTGCGCTGGCGGCGCGTCTACGAAATCAGCGGCGGGGAATGGCAGCAAGTGGGGCCGGCCTGGCAGCCCCAGGTGTTCGCTTACAACCTGTCGATCGCCTGCAACCACTGCCTGCGCCCGATCTGCATCGAGGTCTGCCCGGCAGCCGCCATCTCCAAGCGCCCGGATGGCATCGTCTTGATCGACCCTGGGCGCTGCCTGGGCTGCCAGTATTGTAGTTGGGCCTGCCCTTACGGCGCGCTGCAATACGACCCGGGCAGTGGGCGCATGACCAAGTGCACTTTCTGCGCCGATGAGTTGGACATGGGTCGCCCTCCAGCCTGCGTGGCAGCCTGCCCGCTGCGCGTCCTGGATTTCACCGTAACCACATCACAGCCCGCCTCTGCCCCTGCCCAGGTTGTTATCCCGCTTCCCGAAGCCAGGCTGACCCAGCCCGCCTTGCAGCTTTCCCCTCACCCACATGCCTGCCAGGCGCCGCCCGCAAGCCTCCAGCTAGCCAACCGCGAAGAAGTCCAAAGTGACGTTCACAACGATGAATGCCCTCTGGTGCTTTTCACCCTGCTGGCGCAGGCCTCCGCCGGCGCTTTCACCACCGCTGCCATCTTGCAAGCCTGGCTGGCACGCCGCGCTGGCCCTCTCCTGGCAGACCAGCTTACCTGGCTGGCTGTGCTGCTGGCCGGGCTGGCACTGGGGCTCAGCCTGCTGATCTCGCTGCTGCACCTGGGCCGCCCAACCAAAGCCTACCGGGCCCTGGCCAACCTGCGCGCCTCCTGGCTCAGCCGCGAAATCCTCTTTGCCGGGCTTTCCGCCGGATGCTGGGTCATCTACGTCGGCCTGCACTGGCTGTCAGGCAGCGCCGGGGAGTTCCTCAGGCTCCCCTTGCTAGGGATCACCAGCCTGTGCGGACTGGGATTGGTCTACAGCATGGCGCGCGTTTACCGCCAGCGCACCATCCCGGCCTGGAACACCTGGCAAACTACAGCTTCCTTTTTCATGAGCGCTGCTTCGTTGGGCAGTTTATCCACCGGCGTGGCGTTAGCCCTGGCCTGCCATTCCCTGGCGATAGATAATCGCCTGGCTGTAGATAGCCTGCGTGGCCTGGCCATCTGGGCGACCCTGTTCCTGATCCTGGAAACTGCTGCCTTGCTGACTTTTCGCTCCCCAGCGAGCCCGAACCGGGGCCCTCGCCTGGCCTGTCTGTTGGGAGGCCTCTTGCTTACCTGTGCAATTGTGTTGAAGACTGGGACCTGGCAGTCGCTGGTAGCTGCGATAGCCTTTGGCCTGGCTTTGTGCCTGGCGCTGGCTTCCGCCATCCAGGGCCGTTTAGACTTCTACGCCGCGCGTGGCGAAACCGCTCTCTAATCTCCCCCACCTGAACTGGCCTGCGTGCATCAGAATCAAACGAGCCCCGTTCCCAGGGCTCGTTTCAAAACATCGAGGCTCAAGCTTGCAAAGGATCCCCTCGCTCAGGCAATGGCCGGTAACATCCCTTCGAAAATGATCTCCAGGGCCATCGTGTGACTGCACCGTCCGCGCGTCTGGAAGAAGTCACAATCGCATTGCCAGTTCCCATCTTGCAAGTGCACGGTGTGCGGATTATTTTCACCTTCGAATGTCACCGTGAGCGCTTCAATGTGAATGCGGTCGCGTTGTTCAGCATAACGTTTCGCTTTGTCAATTTTGCCGATCATCCCGTAATCCATAGAAGATAGTCTCCTTTCGAACCAATTCTGGTGTTAATAAAAAGGCACGCGCGCGCGTGCCTTCCTTCATTCCTACAACACGAGAGGTTTGCTCGAAGCATATCCTCGCAAAATAAGTCACCTCGGCCTAAGTATAAGCTGACTCCCAGAGAAAGTCAACAGGAATTTTAGTGCCGCTCCTTGAGTTCGTCCCGCAGCAACAGGCTCAGAACAATGCTAACGACACTGACAACCAGCGCTCCCAGGAAGGCCGACCAGAAATCCCTTACGAAGAATCCCCAGCCAAACTGGGTACCAATCCAGCCAGTCAGGTAGAACATCAAGGTATTGATCAACAACGTTCCCAGCCCCAGGGTCAGGATGATCAGCGGACAAGTCAACAGGGTAATGAGTGGGCGCAGTAAAGCGTTCAGCAGCCCAAAAACCAGGGCCAGCAGCACAAAAGCCACCCACTGCTGTTGACCGCCTGAGCTTTGCAGTTCGATGCCTGGCACCAACTGGATGGCGGCAAACAAAGCCACCGCGTTGATCGCCCAGCGTAGAATAAACTTGTTCATCATACTCTCCTTTACTTATCATCTGCCCGCGTCGCGGCGCGAGCGATTCAATCCACTAATCATTCTACGTTCGAAGCGCTATTTTGTCGCGCCAGGAGCTGCAGTGCGCTGGCGCACAGGCAACAGAACATGGAAATGGCTGCCTGGCAGAGTTACTTCATCATGACCAGGGCTTTCGACCCACAGCTTACCCCCATGCGCCTGGACGATGCCGCGGGCAATAGGCAAGCCCAGGCCCGGACCTCCGCCCTTGAATTTGGTTTTGCCAGTGGAGTGCAGCGCCACCTCACCCGTCTGGTAGAATTTGGAGAAAATCAACTCATACTGCTCAGGATCGATGCCAATACCCGTATCACTTACAATGATCTCGACTCCATCCTGGTCCAGGTCGCTTTCACCTGCCGCCACCGCCCGGCCAGAGATGGTGATTTTGCCGCCATCCGGGGTATATTTGATCGCGTTGCTCACCAGGTGATAGAATACCTTGGTCAGCGCTTCTGTATCCACCTCCACTGGCGGAAGGTCATGGATGTCCACCAGGCTTAGAGCCAGGCCGCGCTGCCTGGCAGCCTCTTCGAAAATAGTTGTCGCATTTTTGAGCAAGAAAATCAGGGGCAAAGGCTCGGTGCTCAACTCCAGGGCGCGGTTATCGATTTTGGCAATGTCGAGCATGCTGTTGACGATCTCGTGCAGGCGCCTCGACCCGGTCAAAATACCTTCAACCAACTCGACGCGCCCCGGGGATTGCTGAACCATCTCATCCTGCACAAGCATCTGTGTATAACCGGACATGACCGTCAGCGGCGTGCGCAGTTCGTGCGAAGTCACCCGGATGAAATCTGACTTAGTGCGATCCAGGCGCTCCAACTGGGCGTAAGCCAGGCGCAGTTCTTCAGTGCGCGCCTGCACCATCTCCTCCAGCCGTTGGTTGAAGCGCTCCAGGTTATCGTAAAGTTGGGCGTTTTCCAGGGCCAGGGAGGCCTGCCCGGCGAAGGTCTGCGCCAGGGTTATCTCGTTTGGCGCGTAGGGCTGGAAGGTCTCGCGCGTCAGCGATAGCGCGCCGATCACCTGGTCGGCGCGCATCAGCGGCACGCCCAACCAGGAGCGCGCCTGGGGTAGACCCTCCACCCGCTGCCAATCCGGGTGAGTGGCAACATCCGGGATCGCCAGCGGCTGTTGAGTGCGAAAAATCCGGCCGAAAATGCCGTCGTCGCGCACCTGCACACGCGCCTGGTCGAGAGGCACATCAGGGAAGCCTTGCACCGCCTCAAAAACCAGTTCGTCGCCCTGGCGCAGCATCACCGCGGATCGGTCCGCCGTTACGATCTCATCCAGTAGCTTCAGAACGCGCGCCAGCACCTCGCCCAGGTTGAGCGTACTGGACAAGGTGCGCCCGACCTGATAGAGCGTCTCGGCCAGGTGGCGGCGCGCCTGCTCAGATTGGTACAGCGAAATGTTGCGAATAGCAATGGTCAACTGGTCAGCCAGCGAGCGCAGCAACACGACATCCTCAGCGCGAAAAACCTGCTCCTGGTTGCTCAAGATTTCCAGCACCCCCAGGATCTTGTCAGCGATCAACAACGGCAATGCCAACCGGGCGCGCGTCTGGGGGAACTTGTCCGTAATGAGCGTTGGTTGATGGCCTTCGCCCAAATCATCCAGATGGTGAACGTGCGTCTGGCAGACGCGCACCAGGGCGCTCTCGCTCTGCAAAGATAACTCGATCTGGGCCTGCCCCAGGTCATCACCTTGCGGGCTGACACCGGCGCGCAAACTCAGGCGCTCCCCAGCCTCATCCAACAGCCAGACATTCACCCCGTAATAGCCAAAGGAACTCTTCAACAGGTCCACCAGCACGCGCAGCATGGCCCCAATTTCCAGGCTGGAAGTCACTGCCCGACCTACCTCTGCAATCGTTGCCAGTTGTTGGGCATGGTGCTGGTCAGCCGCCTGAGCCTGCTTGATTTCGGTGATATCCCGCGCCGTGCCAAACCAACCGATTACCTTACCATTCTCGCCCTTGAGCGGCAGGCGGCTCTCGATCGCCCAGGTATCGGGACGGCCATCCTGCCAGATCTGGCGCTCGACCCGATCGATGATGGCTTGCCCGCTTTCCAGCATCCAACGCTCTTCGGCCTGGATCTGGCGTGCGTATTCGACATCGAAGAAATCGAAATCTGTACGGCCGATCACCTGCTGGGGCGGGACGCCGAATTGTTGGGCCACCGCCTGGCTGATGCGCGTATAGCGCCCGGACAAATCCTTGAAGAAGATCTTGTCCGAAACTGTCTCCAACAAAGTATGCAGCAGGTAGCGCTCATAATCCAACTGCTGGGTGCGGCTGGTCAATTCAGCGCGCGCATCCAGCAAGTCGCGGCGCTGCTGCGCCACGCGCACCACGAAATCCTGCGCTTCACGAAACTGCTGCATGAACTGGGACAGCGCCACTACCACCAGCAGCAGGTCAACACCACTGTAAGCCCAATACAGAAAACCCTGGCTGAGCGCGCCAGGTAATGGGATCAATTCCAGGCTAAAAGCCAGGCCAGTCCCCAACCAGGTCAGCAAACTGGCGATGATCGTCGGCACAGCCACCCGCCCGCCGAATAAAACAATTGCCAGGGGCGGCAAAATCGCCAGAAACAACCCCGCCGAGCTGGCGAGCCCAAAGCGAAGCAGGCCCAGCCAGGCCAGCAAATAAAAGCTACCCAGCATACCTGCTGAGCGCCACCGCAACGACCAGTGGCTGCGCGCCCGCAGAGTATATAACCAGGCTGCAGCCAGGGCATAAGCGACGAAGCCAATCCAATCCGCGGCTATAAGATGAAGGCCAGCCCCAACTGCCATCACCCCCGCTCCGGCGGTGAGCACGCGCTCGAGCGCATCCTCGCGCGCCGCTTCCACCGCCTGGTCGAAACCTGGCGCAGCCGGATGCGTGTCTCGATCGTTGAAAGCCTGAGAGGCCTGCTCTTTCGTCATGAGGATTGCCTGGAAGCACCCCTAATTATAACCCGCGATGTTCTTATTTAGTTGCTGGTTGAACCTTCCTGTTCTGAGCCTGCCAGTTCATGCGTCTTACAATCGTAACGGCCGTGCAACTCATTGATTTTGGTGCCTTCCCACAATGGCACTCCGTTGAAAAAAGCCGCTCTCGCCAGCATATGCGCAGAAACCGGAGCGGTTATCAACAAGAAAACGATTGTGGCAATCGCCCGGCTGCTGATGCCCAGGTCGGAAAAGAACATCGCCGCCCCTGACAAGATCAGACCAGCGCCTAACGTGGCCGCTTTGGTCGCTGCCGACATGCGCAAATACAAGTCCGGCATACGCACCAGGCCAATACTGGCAAGCAGCATAAAGATGGCCCCCAACAGCAACAACACAGCCATAAGGATTTCGAACATACTTACACCCTTTTCTCAATGTAATGCGCAAAAGCGATGACACCCAAGAAAGACAGCAGCGCCGCCACAACGGCGATATCCAGGAAGGCCGCCTGCCCGGTGAACATGGCATAACTGGTTACAAAACCGATCCCCACAACAGACATCAAATCGAGCGCTACTACCCGTTCAGGCAAACTCGGACCGCGCAACACGCGCACAAAAGCCAGGATAAGCGCTAAACTTAGAATAATCAAGACCACTGTCAGGATCAAATCGATAAAACTCATGAGAAAATCTCCTTTACACGACGTTCGAAGCCATCCTTGATCGAACGCCGGTATTTTTCCACATCTTCGATATGCATGGCATGTAAATAGAGTGTGCGCTGGTCATCCGAAACATCCAGGCTCAAAGAACCAGGGGTCAGTGTGATCAAGTTAGCCAACAAGGCAATCTCCACCTCACCTTGCAGATCCAACGGAATAGCAATCACACCCGGACGCAACTTACGTCTAGGTGCCAGCACAAAATAAGCTGATCGCACACTGGCCAGCAGCAACTCCCACAGGAAAAACAGCAAAAATCCAAACACTTGCGGTACCTTGCGAAAATATCTAGAATCGCCCATCGCTCTTTGAGTCAACCACAACAAAGTAAATCCCAATCCAAATCCGATGATGAAATTGACTACAGTGAACTGCCCCGTCAGGCTGATCCAGGCTAGAGCCAGCAAAATGTTTAAGAGTAACATCACCAGGAACCTCCCAACACAGTTTGGATATAATTCTCTGGGTTTAGCAACTGTTCGGCAGCCTGGCTGGATAGCGTCAGGAGCGGTTCCGCCCACAGGCCAATGATCAACGTCAGTGCAGCCAGCATTACCACAGGCAAGAATGCCATTAATATTTCCCCTCGCTTGACTGTTGGCTTGAGCATATCCGAATACTCTGGCGGAGCGTCTTTCCAAAAAGCTTCCGCCCAAATTTTGGTCATCGAGAACAGCGTGAGCAGACTGACGCCCAGAGCAGTGGCAACGATCCCATACTGACCTATTTTCAACCCAGCCATAATCAGCGTAAGTTTCGCCCAAAAGCCGGATAACGGTGGGATGCCAGCTAATGATAGCGCCGGAACCAGGAACAACGCCGCCAGCAGCGGATAAGCTAAGTACAGCCCACCGAGCTTCTTTAGCTGATAAGTGCCGCGCAGTTTATAGACCAGGCCGCCAATCAGGAACAAGTTGGATTTGGCTAGGATAATGTGAATCAGGTAGAACGTCGATCCCGCCAGTGCCAGCGGCGTGAACAGCGCCAGTCCCATCAAGATATAACCAATCTGGCTGACAATATGGAAAGACAGCAACCGGCGAATTTCAGTCTGGATAACCGTACCAAGAACGCCGATGGACATGGTTAGCGCAGCAACCCACATCAGAATGGTATGGGTGTAGTTGATATCATTGACAAATAGCAGCGTAAACACCCGGATCAAAGAATAAACGCCGACCTTAGTAAGCAAACCCGAAAATAGGGCACCAATACTGGCTGGCGCGGTATGGTAGGAAGCTGGCAGCCAGAAGAAAAGCGGAAAAATGGCCGATTTGATGCCAAAGGCCGCCAGGAACATCATCGCTACAACCGTCACCATCCCCTGGTTTGGCACAGAGGGCAGTATGAGCGCCATGTGAGCCATGTTCAACGTTCCGGTCAAGCCATAAAGCATACCAATGGATGCCAGAAATAACGCCGAAGAGAGTAAATTCAGGGTAACATATTTGATCCCGCCTTCCAACTGATCGCGCCTCCCGCCCAAAGTCAAGAGAACAAAGGATGCCATCAGCATAACCTCGAACCACACGTACAGGTTGAAAATATCCCCGGTCAGAAATGCACCAGTTACCCCCATCAGCAGAACGTGCAGCAGGGGATAATACCCAAAGCGCTCGCGAGACGGGTCTATGTCTGCTAGAGAGTAGACCGCAACGGATAGACCAACCAGGCCGGTCAGCGCCACCAGGATGCTGCTGAGCAAATCTGCCACCAGGGTAATGCCGAAAGGCGCTGGCCAATTACCGATTTGCATGGATTGGATGCCGCCCTGCGAAACACGGAATAGCAGGTTAGCGGCCGCGCCCAGCAGCACAACCGCGCCGGCAACATTGAGCGTGTGCTGTAAACGCGGCCTGTTCCAGGCCAACAGTAGCAAGATGGCAGTGGTGAAAGGCACAAGCACAGGAAGCGATAGGCTCCAGTTCATCAGCCCACCCCGCTTTGCAGATCATCGGTGGTCTTCATTCGATCCAAATCATCCGTCTCGGTGGCTTGATAGGCTCGTTTGATCAACACGATGGCAAAGGCCTGGACGCCAAAACCGATAACGATGGCGGTCAGGATCAGGGCCTGCGGCAAAGGATCGGCATACTGCCCGCTCAGGAACTGCTCACCCGGGGCGATCAAAGGAGGGCGATTATGCTCCAAGCCACCAATCGTGAAAATCAGCAAGTTGGCTGCATGCCCCAGCAGGAACAGGCCGAAGATCAACTTTACAATGCTGCGTCGCATCATCATATATAGGCCAGCTGCGTACAAACCGCCGATTACAACTGCCATCAAGACGATCATGCTACTCCTCCTCAGCCAGCGAAAAAATAATCAACAGCGTAACGCCGATCACCGCCAGGTACACACCAATATCGAACAAAAACGGCGTGCCCACCTTCCCGATCACCGGTAGTGTCCGCTCGCTCCACAAACCGCTCATGAGTGGGCGCCCGGCCAGAGCCGGGATCAAGGCACTGCCGAGAGCAACCAACAACCCCCAGGCGATCAGGCTGCGTGGGTGGACCTGAAGTGCATCTTTGGCAGCATCAACGCCGTGCGCGATAGCGTAGAGCGAAAAGGCTGCCGCGGCGACTAGCCCCCCAGCAAAACCTCCGCCGGAGTCATTATGTCCGCGCAGCAGCAGAAAGATCGAGAATAATAGAAGCAGAGGCAGCAAATAGCGCGTAGCTGAAGACAAGATAATCGACTTCATTTTGCTTTCCTTTCGCGGTCATCCGGGCGCAGTTTAAGCAGAGCGAAGACACCGATGGCGGCCACTGCCAGAACGATGATTTCACCCAAAGTATCCAGGCCGCGGAAATCCACCAGGATCACGTTGACCACATTGCGTCCTTTGGCTGCAAGCAGGCTGTTTTCCGCATAGAATGGGGTAACCGCCGAAAGGGTGTGCAAACTGGCGATTGCCAACACCAGTATAAACATCATCGCCCCGGCTGCAATCGCCACCACGGCATCACGCCAACGCGGTGCAGGGCCGGATAACATTGAAAAGCGCGGCAGCCGGTACAGAATCAGAACCAATAGGATCACTCCCAGGGTTTCAATCGCCATTTGAGTCATCCCCAGGTCAGGTGCATTGAAAAGGATGTAGATCAACGAGACGCTGTAGCCTACCACGCCCAGGGCCACCACAGCCGCCAGACGAGACTTGCTCACAATGACCATCAACGCGCCGCCAAGTATCAGGCCAGCCAGGACCAATTCGTAGATCCGCAAAGGCGCGCCGGGTAAGTAACCATCCCACCGAGCCCGGGCAACCAGTGTGTAGCTTACCAATCCGGTTGTAGCCAGTACCGTAGTAAGAATGTAGTAACGCAAGTAACCATTCTGCAAAAACCCGGTAAGCAGATCAGATAACCTGAACAGGCCGTTTAACGCCTGGCTATAGCCGTTTTCAGGCCCCAGGCGAGAAACCTGCAAGAGCGGCTTCGCCAGCCGCGCCAACCGCTCGCGCAGAAAATATAGCGCTGCTCCCAAAGCCAGCGTGCCCATGCTCAACCCAAAAGCCAGATTGAAACCGCTCCACACAGCCAGTTTTACTTTGACAGGATCGTTATACATGGCCTGAGCGGCGGATACAATTAGAGGTTCCAACGGCTCGTTGGGTACCAGTTCAACCACCAATACCAGCAACATTCCCAGGGCTGCCAGCACAACCGGCCCCAGCCACATACTGGCCGGCGCCTCGTGGGGCGATTTCGAGGGTGAGCGCAGTGGCCCGCCAAAGGGCCGGTATGCAACCAGGCCGGCAACCACGATCGTCAGGGCATTTGCCAGCAAAGCCGCGCCAGTTAGCAGTGTCGCCACACCCCCTGGGGCAGATAGAGTCGCTTCGTAGATCAACTTCTTACCAATGTAACCGATAAACAGAGGCAGCGCGCCGATCATCGACAAAGTCGCCAGGAGCACCGCCGTGAAAGTAACCGGCATCCGGCGGTACAGTCCACCCAGTTGGGTAACATCCCGCTGACCGGTTTCATGATCCACCGAACCAGCCGCCATGAACAGAGCGCCTTTGTAGAGTGAATGGACAACCAGAAAGACCACAGCCGCTTTCAGTGCAGCCGGGGTGCCCAGCCCAATTAACATAACCAACGTCCCCAGGGCGCTGACGGTCGAATAGGCCAGGATTCGCTTGAGGTCATTTTGCTGCCAGGCCAGGTACGCGCCCAACAGCATCGTTAGCATACCGACTGCTGTCAGGCTGGCCTGCCAGGCCGGCGTTACGCCTAACACCGGATCGAGGCGCGCCAACAGGTAAACGCCAGCTTTGACCATCGTAGCGGAGTGCAGATAGGCGCTCACTGGCGCGGGCGCAGCCATGGCGTTTGGCAACCAGAAATGAAAAGGAAACTGAGCTGATTTAGTCAGAGCGCCTAGTAAGATCAATGACAGGATCAACGGGTAGCGCGGGTCTGCGCTGATTTTCACAGCCTGGGAGATCAACTCTGAAATTTTCAGGGTGCCGCCAGCATCCCCCAGGAGCACCAATCCAGCCAGCATAGCCAACCCTCCCGCTCCGGTTACCAACAAGGCCTGTAAAGCCGACTGCCGCGCTTCAGGTTTATTATGCTTGTAGCCTATCAGCAGATAGGAGGTCAGACTGGTCAGCTCCCAGAAAACGAACAGGCCAATCAGGTTATCCGCCATTACCACGCCCAACATTGCACCCATAAATGCCAGGAGATAGAGATAAAACCTGTTCAGGAGTTTATCCCCTGTAAGGTATCCACCAGCGTATATCATCACCAGCGTCCCAATCCCGCAGATCAGGAGCGCCAGGATCAGGCTTAGTCCGTCCACATAGAAAGACAGGTCAATGTTGAGACTGGGCACCCAGGAAAAGGATGCCGAAATCGGGCGACCGGAGGCAACGCCAGGAACCAGGCTGGCGAAGTAAATCGTCAGCCCCAGGGGGATAAGCGCGAGCAACCAACCCGAATAGTTTTTGACCGGAAAGTGTGCTGTATGCATGTCTTTATTCATTAGCCCTCTTTCTGATCACCATCGATTGAGCGATCACTTGCCTGGTATCCACTAAATTATAGCTGATTTCGACTCGGTTCAGGGCCTTCAAGAGATTATGCCCGAAAATCTGTTCAACAGTCGATAAAGAGAGGCGGAGGTGATTGTTATTGATCGCCATTCATCCCAATCATAGTGCAGGCTCGGCCAGAGTCATCGTAAGTTCAGCTTCCTCCCGCCTTGCATATCAGGCTGCCGTTCCCGGGGCTATAACACAGCTTCGTGGATTGTGTTACAATCACTTTACATAAAAAGGGAGCGTAAGCCATGAAAAGGTTATTCATCTTCCTCACAATCCTGGCGCTGGCAGCCTGCACATCGCCTCCCACAGCGACCCTGCTGCCGGTGGAAACCTCTGTTTACCTGACCCTGCAGGCCGAACCCAAGACCAACACACCAACCTACACGCTGACTCCCACGACTTCACCCACGCCGCAAACCATTGGCACCACCCAGGCGGTCAATGTCAGTTCAGCGATCGCCGGTGGCGAATGCCTGCCCACGGAGACTGAGCGTATCCGCGGACTGGTGACGCGCGTCCTGGATGGCGAAACCATTGAAGTGGCTGTTGGCAACGATGTGCTGCGGGTGCGATACATCGGCGTCGATGCCCCCGGGATCACACCGATCGAATGGCAGGGGCCTGAAGCGGTGAACATGAACAGCCGCCTGGTCAGTGGACAGTTTGTCATTCTGATCAAAGATGTTTCCGAGGTGGACGCCAACGGCTTCTTGCTGCGCTATGTAGTCGCCAACAACGCTTTCATTAATTACGAACTGGTGCGTATGGGCCTGGCCAAAGCGGTCGCCATGCCGCCGGATATCACCTGCCAGGAGGCGCTGGCTGCAGCCCAGGTCACGGCCCAGGCCTCGATCAGCGGCGTATGGGCGCCCACGCCCATCCCAACTGCAACAATCACCCCTACTCCCACCATTACACCGACTGTCACCCCCACGGTGACCCCGGTGTGCTTCTGCAACCGGCATTACACCTGCAATAACTTCCCCACCCAGAAAGCCGCCCAGGCCTGCTACAACTACTGCACCGTCAAACAGAACATCTACATCGGCCTGGATGACCAGAACAAGAACGGGCGTGTGTGCGAGGGACTGCCCTGATTTGCGCTTACACTGAAACTAAAAAAAGAACGAGCCGCCATTCTGTGGCGGCTCGCTGGTTTATCGCAGCCTGTTGGGTGCAATCAGGCCGAGTTGATTTCCACCGTCACACTGCCTGTAAGGCCTCATCGCTCGGGGCGTGCTCAACAGGGATCATCTTCGCCATCTGGATATGCAGGATAGGTGTGCCTTCCTGACCGGAGGCCTCCACAGGCCACTGCAAGCGTTCCGCGTGTTCCAGCCGCTCATGCGACACACCTGCATAAATCGGAGACAGTGCGGCGATTTCCGTCAGGATCTGGGCGGTATCGGCATACTGCCAGGCGGCAAAATCGCCGCTCGCTGCGCCCTCGGCCAGCAGGCGGTGAGCCAGGGCGGTGATGATCTGCCAGTCGGGGCGGGCTTCGCCCATCGGTCGGATCGCCTGGCGTACCATCTGGATGCGACGCTCTACGTTGGTAAACGTGCCGCTCTTTTCGGCAAAACTGACCCCAGGCAGGATCACATCAGCATAGCGATCCATCTCGGAAGCAGCCGCCGCTTGCAGCACGATAAAATCGCAGGCTTGCAAACTGGCGCGCACAGATACGCTGTCAAGGGAGCTGGAGACCAGGTCTTCTCCCAGCACATATAGCGCCTTGATCTGGCCAGCGCTGGACGCCGCGAGCATCTCAGGAGCGGTCAGGCCTGGCTGGTTGGGTTGGGCGCGGCCCCAGGCGCGCTCGAATTTACGCCGTGCGGATTCATCCGTCACCGGCTGGTAGCCCGGGTAGAACTGCGGGCGGCAGCCCATGTCGCCGGCTCCCTGGATGTTGTTCTGCCCGCCCAGCGGGTTCACCCCGCCGCCGGGCAGATCCAGGTTGCCCAACAGCATTTGCAAGTTAGCTAGGTTGTGCACGATATCCCGGGCAGCGCCCTGGCTGGCTGATGAACCGGCGATGCCCACGCTCCACAGGACCGCCATCGGGCGGTTGGTCGCCAGCATTTCCGCCGCCTGGTACAGCGCTTCCACCGCCACACCGGTCAGCGCGGCGACACGCTCTGGCGGGTATTGGTCGATGGCAGCCTTGAACTCGGCAAAACCCTGGGTGCGCTTCTCGATGAAGGACCGGTCCTCCCAGCCCTTTTCCAGGATGATGTACATCAGGCCGTTCAACAGGGCCGCCTCGCTGCCCGTTCGGTGCTGCAGTTGCAGAGCCGCATATTCGGCAATGTTGATAAAGTCGGGATACGCTACGACCATTTTAACCTTGCGCCGCAGGATCGCCTGGCGCAAGCGCGCCCCAAAGACTGGGTGTTGTTCGGTCAGGTTCGAACCGATCACCAGCAAGGCGCGAGAGCTGCCTTCGATGTCATCGAAGGAGTTCGACATAGCCGGCAGGCCGAGGGAATCCTCCAGACCATCCACCAACGAGGCGTGCGCCAGGTGCGCGCCGCAGTCAACGTTATGGGTGCCCAATACCTGGCGCGCCAGCTTGTTCACCAGATAGTTCTCCTCGTTGAGACACTTGCCCGAAGCCAGCAATCCCACACCCTGCGCGCCATACTCCTGGCTGGCATGCTGCAAGCCTTTGGCGGCGATATCCAGGGCCGTATCCCAATCAACCTCCACCCACTTACCCAGATCCTTAGGGCGTGGAGCGCCGTCCAGCAGGTACTGGCGCACCCGCGGTTTGGTCAGGCGATTGAAGTGGTGGATGAAATCATATCCATAGCGGCCTTTGAGGCATAAATGCATGCCGTTGACCGGCGCAGCGGGATTGGAAGTGACGCGCAGCACGCGCCCGCCAGGCACATCATCTTTGACATTCAGATCGAACTGGCAGCCCACACCGCAATAGGCACAGGTAGTCTGTACCAGGCGGTCAGCGCGACCCAGGTTGACCGACATCTTGTTATCCAGCGCGCCGGTGGGGCAATAGGCCACGCACGCCCCGCAAGACTCACAGCGCGCCTGGAGCATGGTGGTATCTGCGCCGGCCACGATGCGCGCCTGGTAGCCGCGGTAGGCCTGGGTCCAGACGAAGCGGCCCTGCACCTCTGCACAGGCGCGCACACAGCGAGTGCACTGGATGCACTTGTTCATATCCACCCATACGAAGGGGTTGGGGTCGCTGTCCACCGGCTCGTGAGGCCGTTTGGCCATGTGGCTGCGAATGTCGACCTCGTACACCTGGGCCCAATGGGCAAACTCACTGTCCATATCGATGTCGAAACCGCCATCGCTGCGCTTATAACCGGCGTCATAGAAATTCGACAGCATCATGCGCAGAACCGACTGCCGGTAGCGCACAATCGCCGGAGTATCCGTGTGAACCACCAATCCCGGGCTGACCGGTAAATTGCAGGCGGTGGCTGGCAGGCGTGCCCCCTCTACTTCTACCACGCACAGGCGGCAGCCGCCAAAGGGGGTCAAATCTTTATGGTAGCACAGTGTAGGAATGGTAATTCCGGCCGCCTCGGCTGCCTGAAGGACGGTTGCGCCTTCAGGTGCTTCGATGCTTTGGCCATTGATCGTCAGATTAATCATGGGCTGTTTGCCTCCATCTGCAATTCTTCTAAACCTGCCCAACTGGTAGTTCTACCATCTGGCACACTCCCGCCCGGCAAGTGCGGGAATGAACATGTTCTTCAACCTCTTCGCGGAAGTGCTTGAGGATATCTCGCACGGCGGTGGAGGCAGTCTGCCCTAAACCACAGTTAGAAATCAATTCCATATCCTGGCCCAGAGCCTGAATTTCTTCCAGATCCTCCATACTGCCCCGGCCTTCCGAAATCTGCGCGATGATTTCATACAAACGTCGCGTGCCCGTCCGGCAGGGCGTGCACTTGGCGCAGCACTCGAAGCGGAAGAATTGCAGCAGGACTTTGGCCAAATCGACCACGCAGGTATGCTCATCGCAAACCAGCAGCGCCCCGGAGCCCAGGGAGACGCCCGCCTTGCGCCAGGACTCGAAGTCCATCGGCGTGTCTTGCAGGCTGGCGGGCACAATCGAGCCGCTGGAACCGCCAGTCTGCACCAGCTTGAGCCGGGCGCCTTTCTTCATACCCTTGCCATAGATCTCGATCACCTCACGCAGGGTGATGCCCAGCGGCACCTCGATCACCCCGGTAAAGTTGACATTGCCCATGAGGGTATAAACCTTGGTGCCGCAGCTCCTCGGCGTTCCAAACTGGCGATACCAGCTGCCACCGTTGCGCACAATGGGCGGAATATTCGCCAACGTTTCCACGTTGTTGACCAGGGTGGGCTTGCCCCACAGGCCATAGGTGGGCGGGTAAGGTGGGCGAGCACGCGGCTGGCCGCGTTTGCCCTCGATCGACTCGATCAGGGCCGTCTCCTCCCCACAGATGTAGGCCCCTGCACCAGCATGCAGATGGATATGGAAGCTGAAGTCACGCCCGAATATCTGTTCGCCCAACAATCCACGCGCCTGCGCCTGGTGGATGGCGTTTTCCAGGCGCTGGTAGGCTAACCCGTATTCGCCGCGGATGTAGATGAAACCCTCACTGGCGCCAATCGCGTAGGCAGCGATGGTCATCGCTTCGATAATACTGAACGGATCACCCTCCAGGATCAGACGGTCTTTGAAAGTGCCGGGCTCGCTCTCATCTGCGTTGCAGATCACATATTTGGGCTGGCCCTGGGCGCCGCGCACAAAGCTCCACTTGCGTCCGGTGGGGAACCCTGCCCCGCCGCGCCCTTGCAAACCTGAGCGATCCACTTCGGCGATCAACTGCTCCGGGTTCATGGTGAACAGGGCCTTGCCCAACGCCACGTAACCATCGTGGATGAGATAATCATCCAGGCTTTCAGGATCGATCACGCCAGCCCGCTCCAGCACAATCCGCCGCTGGGCCGGCAGTACACCCTGGCGGCTGCGCAGCCAGGCAATCTCGCCGACTGGTTCGCGCATCTTCGACAACATGCTCTTTACAATACGGCCCTGGGCCAGATGTTCGTGCACCAACATATGCACATCTTCCGGCTGCACCGGCCCGTACACCGCCGCCTCGGGATAAATAATCACCAACGGGATATCGTCGCTCTCGCCGACATCGCGGATCGTGCTCACTGCGATCTCTTCGGACAGGCCGACCGCCTCGATCTCCTCCTGAAGTTTACGGAATACTTCACCTGCACCGCGCTCCAGGCTGGTAGGGTTGCTTGAGACCAGCACCATTGAACGGATTGCCTTCATCTCTCACCTCTTGAAGCAAAGCTTATCGTCATCACCCGAAATCTCCCCATGAACGCCTCAATCATATTTGGCCAGGATTTCTGGCACACTTTCGGGCGTAACATTCCCATAGATGTCCTCATCCACCAGGAAAACCGGCCCCACTGCGCACACGCCCAGGCAACTGGTCTTGATCAGCGTCCACTTCTTATCTGGGCTGGTCTCGCCCGGGGAGATGCCCAGGTGCGTTTGGAGCGCCTGGATCACCTGCCGCCCCCCAACCACATGGCAAGGAGCGCTCTCGCAAAAACGGATGACATGCCGGCCGGTTGGCTTGAGCGACATCATATGATAAAAACTGGCGATCGCAAACAGGTGACTATCCGCCAGAAACAGGCCATCCTCTGGCGCGTTGATCTGCCTCCGGATCTTCCCTAAAGCTTCACCGGGGATAAACCCGAAGGTGCGGTTCACCTCGCTGAGGATTGGGATGACCGCATCGCGCTTTGCGCCGTGCTCTTCAATCGCAGCTTGTATAACTGCATCAAGTTCCAATTCTTTATAATCCGATTTCATCGCAGATGCCCTCATCGCGTTCCAGAAATATTTTCTTACGAAAACTCACTCTCGATCATATACTCCTGAACGATCTCACCTTCCAGGAAGTGCTCCATCAAAATACGCCTGGCTACCGCCGGGGTGACTTTGCCATAGGTCACTCTTGGCTGTCCAGGCGCCTGCACCTGAACAATGGGCTCCAAGGCGCACATGCCAATACAGCCAATTTTGGTAACGGAAATACCTTGCAAATTTTTTTCTTCGATCTGGCGGACAAATGCTTGCAGAGTCTCGCCTGCCCCAGCGGCAATCCCGCAGCTTGCCATGCTGACTTTGATGTGGAACTTCGATTCTTGTGCTTTGGCCTGCTGCCGCGCCAGCGCGTCCACCCTGGCCTGCGCCAGGTCTTCCAGGGATCGAATGACAACGAAACTGGTTTCGGTCATAACTTATCTCCATTTCGGATTTGTCTTGCAGGATTGACCGGGTTTACCTCGATCAAATGATTTGCTCAGAATCAAACAGCTTGTTTCAAGAGCTGTTGTGGTCCTCCACCATCTACCAGGTCTTCATCCTCCACAATCAAACATGGAAGCGTATCGATCACACCTGGGATGATCTGGATTTCAGAGAGAATAATACGCCGGATTTCCTCCAGGTTTTCTGCTTGAATGATTACCACTGCATCATAACGCCCATAGACAACGAATGATTCCTTCACGCTGGCTAGCTGCGTTAAACGGCAATAAGCATCCCGAGATTCAATCGATGTGAGTTTTAGAAGAACAATCGCTTTCATCACTTCCCTCTTTCCCAGCAAACCGCCGGCAGAGGAAATAGATCATATCTGCCAATAGAGCGTACTCAGTTTTTATTTACAATAAAAAACAGTTTCTGTCATTGGATTGGCGCTGATTTTTTTTGGCGATTCGGTCAAGCAAAACGACCGCCATTGTTGGCGGTCGTCTGCACATTTGTCGCAAAGAAAGTACAACTTAAGTTGAGACCTCTCATCCTTTTGAGCCACTCTCGGAATCCGAGCCGCTTTCGAGTGAAGTCAGCCCAGTGCGCAAGGCATACAGAGTGGCCTGCACGCGGTTTGCCAGGTGCAGCTTGCCCAGGATGTTGCTGACATGCGTGCGCACAGTGGCTTCACGCAGCACCAGACGGCGTGCGATCTCCCGGTTTTCCAACCCCTGCGCCAACAGGTGCAGCACCTCCACTTCTCGAGCAGTCAATGGCTCAGGCGTCAGCGGGTCCTGCGCCGGACGGTTCAACTCCTGGATCATTTTCCTGGCGATGGCGGGATGCAGCGAAAGTTCGCCCCGAGAAACCTGGTGGATCATGCGGATCAGATCCTCAGGATCCGAATCCTTTAGCAAATAACCCAGCGCCCCGGCTTTGATCGAGGGGAATACTTTGTCATCAGCAGCGAAGCTGGTCATCACCAAAATGCGCGCCTCCGGATGGCTGGCGGTGATCTGCTGGATGGCATCGACGCCATTCATCTCTGGCATCACCAAATCCATCAAAATCACATCCGGCCTGAGTTTCTCGACCTGCTGTATGGCGTCGTAGCCATTCGACGCCTCTCCAACCATTTCAATGTGATCTTCTTCTGCCAGGAGCGACTTGATGCCCCTCCTCACTACCGGATGGTCATCGACTACCAAAACGCGAATTGGTTTGCTCATCGCAATCCTCCACCTGCTTGTAGCTACCTGAAACACCTTCTGACAATTTACTGCCTGAGTTTCTCACTCATACGGACTTCGACCCTGATTCGCGTCCCAGATCCTGGGCTGCTGGCAACTTCCAGATTCCCGCCAATCTTACTGGCGCGCTGCTCCATGGTGTGCAAGCCCAACCCGCCGCTTGCCCGGGCAGTTGTCAGGTCGAAACCAACGCCATCGTCGCGAATCTCCAGATAGATCGTCCCGTCCGTCGCACCTAATTCCACAGTCACTTTCTTGGCCTTGGCGTGCTTGACCAGGTTATTCAACGCTTCCATGGCGATGCGGTAAAGTTCCGCCTCGATCGTCCGAGGCAGCCGCTCATCCACCGAACTCTCCATTTCGGTTTGCAAACCAGTGCGGGTCTCGATCCCATCCAGGCTGGCCTGCAAGGCGGCCGCCAGGCCGGCCTTTTGCAGCATAGGCGGGTTCAACTCGAAAATCAGCAGGCGCATCTCCTGCAGCGCCTGAAGGGCGTTTTCTTTGATCTCACCCAGGTTCTGCTCTAATAAATCGAAGCGCCCACCCCGGATCGAGCGGCTGGTGGCAGTGCAGTACAGGCAAATTCCATACAATAACTGCGTGACCGAATCGTGCAGCTCACGGGCAATACGTTGGCGCTCTTCCAGAGTTGCCAGAGTCTGCGCCTGTTCGTAGAGCCCGGCATTCTCAATCGCCACTGCCACCTGGTTGGTAATCGTCATCGCCAGACGGGCGTGCTGCTGGGTGTAGTAACTCGGCTCGCTATGCACCAGGCTCAGTAAACCAGTCACCTGATCCCGGATCACGAGTGGGATGCCGATCCAGGAGCGCGCGTGGGAAAATGTGATCGGCAGCGGACCGCCGATCGTTTCCATCAAAGCGCGCGCCAGAGGTGGGTCCTCTTTGACATCATCGATAATCACCACGTTCTTCTCGAGGATTGCCTGCCGGTAAACACCTGCGTTGGCAATCGTCAGGTAAAGCGAAACAGCCTGCCTGGGCAGGTCTGGAATCTGATAGGCGACCGCCTTCAATTTCCCGTCCTCCAGGGTGTAGATCGCCGCGCCGGTATATGGAATGATCGATTGGATCTGTTCCAGGATCAGATACAGTAAGGGCTCCAATTCCAGTGTAGAAGCGATCTTCTTGGAAATATCCAAGACCGTGGACAGTTCGTGTGTACGATCCATCACCGCCTGTTCAAGGTTTTGGTAGGCCTGAACTCGTTCAGTGATATCCGAAGTGACCACAAATGTCCAGTAGATGCCGTGCATCTGGCTCTTCGAATAACGCTCCCGGATACAACGCCGGCTGCCATCCTGGCGCGCGATCCAATACTCTAGCTTGGCAGGGACGCCACCGTTGAAGGCAGTATCTTTGAGATCGGCGAGCAATTGCTCACGTTGCTCTGGAACGGCGAAATCCGCGATTCTTTGCCTGATATCCCCATCCGGGCACTCACCAAATATCTCGCACACGCGCCCGTTCGTGTAAACCAGTCTGCCATCCTCGAAAATCGTCAATCCCTCCTGGATGTTATCCGCCATATTGCGAAAGCGTTCCTCATTAGCATGAGCAACCTCCTCCGCTCGTTTATGCATGGCCATCTGGAGTTCCAGCTCAACGTTCAAACGCGCCAGTTCGGCGGTTTGCTCCCGGCTGCGCTCTTCCAATTCCTGGCTCAGGTGGAACAACTCGGCTTCCAGGCGCTGCTGCTCGGGCGTTTTTTGAGGCGTCGGCCGGGGTTTCCCCGATAAGCGCCAATCGAAATATACTCCCAGGCCAGCCGCCAGCAGGGCAAAAAACATAGAAAAAATCGCGAACAGCCACTGTTGAATCTGCGGGAACAGGTAAAGCACCCCCACTTCGACAAGAATCATCCCAGGCAGGATGATCAACGCCACCATCAAAAGCCGCCGCCCAAGAGAGCGATAGATCACAACTACCTTCCGCGAGCGTGATTTAGGAATAGAGAAAAAAGCACTGAAAACCTGCTACAAAAGTAAAGTATAGCACAAAAGATGTGGCGACCAATCTTGAGATTTGCGTATCTGGTGCTCCACATTTGTTGTTTAGGTTTCACAACAAATGTGGATAAACCACCAACAACGACAACTACCCCGTTTAACTGAATCGGCCCCAAAAATCAACGCCAATCCGATGACAGAAACCTCTTTTTATTGTAAATAAGCATTGAAGAAAATTTCACAATTTGTCATTGCTTCTCCGGCGAAACTAAGGCCTGAAAGCATTGCCTTTATCAGGAGGTTCAGCAAATGAGAAAACCATCTCAGTCCGTGCTGTTGGTGGCGCAGGATACGGCTCAAACAGGCAGGTGGTGATGCTATGAATCATTTTGTAATTGCAGATAACCGTAAATGCGTTGCTTGTTATGCCTGTGTAGCCGCCTGCGCTGAAAATCACCGTAAAGCAGGGCTGCAAGCTTATCCTCGCCTGTATGTCACCCATACACCTGCCGGCGCCATGCCAATCCAATGCCGCCATTGTGAAGATGCCATGTGCGCGCTGGTCTGTCCGGTGAAAGCCATCACGCACCAGGAACACTCGATCCAGATCAACGAAAGCCTGTGCATTGGCTGCAAAATGTGCGCTCTCGCCTGCCCATTTGGCAACATCTTGCCAGGCGGCACACCCGTTCCCGGACAGGAGTTAAACCTGGGCCAATACGCCTTCGTCAACAGCCCTTTCCAGCCCGATCCAATGCAGTTGCGCGAATTGAGCTATCAGGAAATTCTCTCGCTGTTATCCTGGAACGTAGGACAAAAAACCGTAGCCGTAAAGTGCGACCTGTGCTACTTCAGCGAGGAGGGTCCGGCTTGCGTGATCGCCTGCCCACACAAAGCGCTGATCCTGGTGGACGAGGAAAACGCCAACATTCCAGTTGCCCTGGCCGAACAGATGAAGCGAGTAGCAACCATGACGGAAGGAGAGCAGTGACCGGCAATGCATCGCCGATGGAACTTCTAACGAAGCCGTTCCGCACTGCATAGGAGAAAGATAAATGGACGCAATCCAACTTTTACTGCTCTCTGTATCGATCTACGCAGCAGGTGCACTGCTCGCCCTGCTGCTAGATGGCTCCAGCCGCAACGCCCGCTATGTCTCCGGGCTCTTCGGACTGGCAGGCTCGCTGGTAGGGGTGGCATCGGCGGCGCTGGCTCTGACGACGGCTTTCACCGGAGATGGTCTCGTCCCCCACCTGGCATTACTTGGACCTGCACCTTTCGGCAATATCCCACTTCAAATGGATCCGCTCTCTGCCTTTATGGTGGGAATGATCGCCTTGTTGGGAATTGCCACCAGCGTTTACTCGATTTCTTACCTGGAAAGCTATGAAAACCGCAGCCTGGGGTCGCTGGGATTTTTCAACAACCTGTTCATGGCCTGTATGCTGCTAGTTGTCACCGTCGCCAATGCGATGTATTTCCTCGTCTTTTGGGAAACGATGACCCTGGCTTCATACTTCCTGGTGATCTTCGAAACAGAGAAGAAAGAATCGATCAAAGCCGGGTACATTTATATGTTGGTAGCACATGCAGGCACAGCTTTGATCATGCTGGCCTTTTTGATCCTCTACCAACGCTCGGGCAGCTTCGATTTCATCGCCTTCAGCCAGAGCCCACTTTCCCCGATTCTCAAGAACCTGGTTTTCTTGCTGGCCTTCATCGGCTTTGGCGCCAAGGCCGGCATGGTGCCGCTGCACTTCTGGACGCCAGATGCTTATTCAGCGGCTCCCAGCCACGCTTCTGCACTCATGTCCGGGGTGATGAAAAAGACCGCCATCTACGGCATCCTGCGGGTCTGCGTGGATTTCTTGGGCGCGCCGGTCTGGTGGTGGGGTTTCACCATTCTGGCTTTCGGTGCACTGTCAACCGTGCTGGGGGTATTCTACGCCCTGGTCGAGCGCGACCTGAAGCGTCTGTTGGCCTTCTCCAGCGTGGAGAATGTGGGCATCATCCTGATGGGCATCGGAACCGGGATGGTGGGCATGGCCGCGGAACAACCCATCCTGGTGGTTTTAGGCTTCCTGGCTGCCCTCTACCACCTGCTCAACCATGCTTTCTTCAAAGGCCTGCTTTTCCTGGGGGCAGGTTCGGTGATCCGCCAGGCTGGAACGCAAGACCTGAACAAGTTGGGCGGGTTGGCGCGGCGCATGCCCTGGACTACCGTGGCTTTCTTCGCCGGGACCATGGCCGTTTCTGCCATCCCACCTCTGAACGGATTTGTGAGTGAATGGTTCACCTACCAATCCTTGCTGACCGCCAGCAGTGTGCCCTTGTTTGCCATGCGCGTCTTCTCACCGCTGTTCGCCATCTTGCTTGCGTTGGCAGGCGCACTGGCCCTGATGGTCTTTGTCAAGGCCTACGGCGGAGCCTTCACCGGCCCAGCACACAGTTCAGGCGCGGAGAAAGCCAGCGAAGCCCCCATCAGCATGATCCTCAGCATGGTTTATCTGGCGCTTGGCACCCTGGTGCTTGGAATAGGCGCTCCACTGATTGCGCCCCTGGTCGGGCGCGTCGCTGCCGCATTCGCCGGTGTACCGCCCCTAGCTGTTGCCAGCGGCCTGCAGGTTTTTCCCGCCCAGGCAACGCAGGCTGTGTTATCGCCGCCGATCGTAGCCATCCTCCTGATCGCCCTGCTGGTAGTTCCGCTGCTGGTGATTGCACTGTATGGCGGCTTCCGAGCCGGAAAGCGCAGCGGAGTGGACCCGTGGACCTGCGGCTACGGCTACGCTGCGCACATGTCAATCTCGGCCAGCAGTTTCGACCAGCCCGTCAAAGTTTCGTTCCACCCGCTCTACTGGCTACGCACTCTGGTCGACAGACCCTTCAAAGTCCTGGCTGCCTTCTCCCGTGCTGCGATCGGCTTCATTATGCGAGCCGAACCCGTCGTCGAGAACGTGGTCACCCGGCCAGTCATGCGCCTGGTGGAAAAGACGGGCCAATCAATCCAGGCGCTGCAAATGGGTGATATCCGGGTGTACTGCCTGTACATCATCGTCACCCTGGCGATTTTGCTGATCTTTGTGTTCTAAAGGAGTGGACCATGAGCATGGCTAGTTTATTCGGCATCGGCGTCCTGCAAGCTCTATTGCTTCTGCTGGTTGCGCCGCTCTTCTCGGGCTTCGCCCGCGTGATGCGCGCCAAGATGCATAGCCGCAAAGGCCCTCCGATCCTGCAAAATTACTACGATATCGCCAAACTCATGAAGCGCCAGGAGGTGATCTCGGAGCAGGCTGGCTGGGTATTTCGCCTTACACCCTACGCCAGCATGGCCTCCATGCTCCTGGTCGCTATCCTGGTGCCAGTATTGACCATGGCGTCTCCACTGGGGATAACGGGTGACCTGATCCTGATCATCTACCTGTTTGCTCTGCCGCGCCTGTTTTTCGCCCTGGCAGGCATGGATTCGGGCAGCACTTTCGCCGGCATCGGCGCACGGCGAGAATTGCTGGTCTCAGTGCTGGTCGAACCTGTGCTGCTGCTGGTAGTCTTCGTGGTCGCTCTGCTGGCCGGATCCACCAACCTGGGGACGATCAGCACCGAAGTTGCCAGCGGCGGCTTCCCATATTCCATGGCATTCTGGTTGGGTTTAGCGGCCTTCGCTTTTGCCACTTTTGTCGAGATGGGTAAGCTGCCTTTCGATCTGGCCGAAGCAGAGCAAGAACTTCAAGAAGGCCCGCTGGCCGAGTTTTCCGGGCATTCGCTGGCAATTTTGAAGTGGGGAATTTATCTAAAACAATTGGTCCTGGTGGCCCTGTTCCTGGCGCTTTTCCTGCCTTTTGGCAGCATGGCCAGTTTATCAGCGGCGGGCGCGCTGCTGGCAGTTGTGGCGTTTCTCCTGAAGGCTTTTGTGTTTTACACCATCGCATCTGTGGTTGAAAACGCCATGGCCAGGGTGCGCTTCATGAAAGTACCGACCGTTACCTGGCTGGCTCTTGGGGCGGCGCTGCTTTCCTTCGTATTTTTCCTGGCCAACGTTTAGGCGGTTTAGGAGGACAAAGCATGACCGGATTCATCCTCGCCAGTATCCTGCTGCCCTTTTTGGGCGGCGTCCTGACCCTGGTTATCCCCAAATCCTGGATAAAAAGCTTCAGCCAGGTGATTGCCCTGCTGGCCTCGTTGTGCAGCCTGTATGTGATGATCGAATTTACTGCTCAAGGCAAGGTCAGCAGCACCGCGGATTTGCTCTACCTGGGCAATGTGCTGGTCTTTGGCGCGACAATCGATAAGCTCAGCGTGCTGATCGGCCTGGCCGTCATCTTCGTTGGCTTCTTGATCGTGGTCTATTCCACAGGTTACCTGAGCGCGCAGAACCGCGAGCACCCGGAAAAAGAAGTCGAACGCAGGTATTACTTCTTCCTGCTGCTCTTCATCGGCTCGATGGCTGGGCTGGTGTACTCATCAACAATCCTGGGATTACTGGTGTTCTTCGAATTGACCGGCGTGTGTTCCTGGGGCCTGATCGGGTACTACGACAACCCCAAAGCGCGCCAGGCAGCGCTCAAAGCCATCATTGTCACTCAAGTAGCTTCCCTGGGCCTGTACGTCGCGGCGGCCTATTTCTATGCCGTCACGGGTGGTCTGCAGCTCTCGGACCTGGCTAACCTGACCGACAACGCTAAAGTGATTATTTTCCTGGGCGTTTTGGTGGCAGGCTTCGGTAAATCGGCGCAACTACCCTTTCACTTCTGGCTGCCAGAAGCGATGGTCGCCCCCACACCGATCAGTGCCTACCTGCACGCCGCCTCGATGGTCAAAGTAGGCGTTTATATCCTGGCCCGTTGTCTACTCTCAGCCGGAGAAGTGCCCCACCTGATCGGCATCGTGGGAGCGGTAGTCGCGATTGCTACGATGATCTACGGGTTCGCCATGTACTTCCCACAGAAAGACATCAAGAAGCTGCTGGCGTACTCTACCATCACGCAGCTTTCTTACATCTTCTTGGCGCTGTCCCTGTCGGTATTTGGCTCATCCCTGGCCTACACCGGCGCAGTAACGCATATCTTCAACCACGCTTTTGCCAAGAGCCTGTTCTTCCTGGTAGCCGGCGCGCTTAGCTATACCACTGGCACACGCATGTTACCATCCTTGAAAGGCATCATGAGTAAGATGCCGCTGGTGGGCATCAGCTTCGGGGTAGCGGCGATGGCAGTCACCGGTATGCCGCCTTTCAATTGTTTCTTCAGCAAGTTCAGCATCTTTGCTGGCGGGTTCGAAGCCGCCCGGGGCAACCCCCTGCTGCTGGTTCTGGTGATTATCGCCATCCTGGAATCGATCGGCAGTTTTGCCTGGTTGTTCTGGTGTTTCAGCGCGGCGGTGCCCGGAGAACCATCGGAGGAGGTGGCTGCCGCCACGGCTCTGGCCCCTTCCATGCAATTCGTACTGATAACCCTGGCATCTCTGACCCTGATCTCGGGATTTTTCGCTGCCACCTGGATGGGCTGATGCAGAGCGGAATGGAGGCAACTAATGTTTGATATCAACCTGGTAAACAGCCTGAGTGGTTTGCTGATCCTCACCTCCCTGTTGGTGATCGAGACAAAGAAACTGCGCCTCTCAGCGATCCACTACGGCGTTCAATCCTTGGTGCTTGTGCTCATCTTCCTGGCGCTGGCTGTCATCATGAAAGCCGAACAGCTCTATTTATGGGCGCTGAGTGCTTTCGTAACCAAGGCGCTCTTAGTGCCTTTCATCCTGTACCGAGCCCAGGCCCGCGTGGCAGATGCAGATATGCCCAAGGAGGCTGTCAAACCAGCGCTTTCACTTGTTCTGGCAGCAGTCTCGGTGGTTGTCTCCTTCGTTGTGATCAACCAGTTGGATCTGAAGATCGCCGCAGAATTCAAACCGGCCCTGGCTGTTTCGGTGGCGCACTTCTTCTTCGGACAGTTGTGCATCCTGACCCAGCGCAACCTGCTCAAACAGGTGCTGGGTTTCTGCCTGATGGAAAACGGGTCCCACCTGACTCTGGCTTTGATGGCTCACAATGCACCGGAATTGGTGGAGGTCGGCATCGCCACCGATGCAGTCTTCGGTGTTGTCATTATGGTTGTTCTGGGCTTGCAAATCTACAAGAACCTGCACACCCTGGACGCCGCCAGCCTGACCTCGCTGAAAGGATAGGTACACAAATATGTACACATCTTACCTGGCCTGGCTTCTACTCACGCCTTTCATCCTATCCCTGTTCGCCTTTGCTACCCGCTGGTTGGGCCGCCGCGCCTGGCCGGTTGTTGAGGCAGTCCACCTGTCCAGCATCACTCTGATGCTGGGATTGGCCCTGGTTGTGCTGCAAGGCGTACTCGTCAACGGAAGCGTTGTAGCCATGAATGACTGGCTGCTCGTGGATGGCCTGGCAGCCATCTTCCTGTTGATTATCGCCTTGGTAGGCTTCCTGGTTGGCCTGTACTCCATCGGCTACATTCGCAACGACTTGAGGAACGGCGAGTTGAGTTTGCCCCAGGTTAGCCTGTATTACGGGCTCTTCAACCTGTTTCTGTTCACTATGCTCCTGGTCGTCACCGCCAACAATATCATCATGATGTGGGTGGCGGTAGAAGCCACCACGCTCGGCTCGGCCTTTTTGGTGGGCATCTACGGACATCGCTCCTCGCTGGAGGCTGCCTGGAAATACGTGATCATCTGCACCGTGGGCGTTGCTTTCGGCCTGTACGGCACGATCCTGGTTTACTCCGATGCGGTCAACTTCTTGCAGCAGCCTGGCGCTGCAGTACTTTGGACGGAGATCGTGAAGAATGCCCAGGCGCTCGATCCCACGCTGTTGAAACTGGCCTTCGTCTTCATATTGATCGGTTTCGGCACCAAGGCCGGCATCTTCCCCATGCACGCCTGGCTGCCCGACGCCCACAGCGAAGCGCCCAGCCCGGTTAGCGCTCTGCTCTCAGCGGTGCTGCTCAAATGCGCCCTGTTCGTGGTGATCCGTTTTTCGATCATCCTCAACCAGGGCACCGGGCCGGAGTTTTCTCACAACCTGTTCGTGGTTTTGGGAATGCTCTCCGTGGGAGCGTCGGCCCTGTTCATGTTCGTGCAGCGCGACATCAAGCGCTTACTGGCTTATTCCAGCGTGGAAAACATCGGCCTGATCGTTCTGGGACTGGGCGTGGGTGGGCCGGCCGGCACCCTGGCGGCGCTGCTGCACGCCATCAACCACAGCCTGGTCAAATCTTTGATGTTCTGCACCTCCGGCAATATCCTGCTCAAGTACCATACCCGCAACCTGGATAAGGTGAAAGGTATGCTGCGCGTGGCGCCGTTCACCAGCCTGCTGCTGATGGTGGGCGCGCTGGCCCTGATTGGCTCGCCGCCTTTCAACATCTTCATCAGTAAGTTTGGGATTATCAGCGCCGGGATACAAACTGACCACTTGTGGCTGATGATCGTTTGCCTGCTGTTCCTGTCCGTGGTGTTTGCAGCCTTTATCCGGGTAATCAGCTCTGCGGTGTTTGGAGAAGTTCCGGCGGGCATCGAGAAAGGCGATTTGAAAGCCACCACGCTGCTGCCGGTCGCCATCTTGATGGTTCTGATCCTGATCCTGGGGGTGTATGTGCCTCCCCAGATTGGCGCTCTGTTGAACCAGGCCACTCGAGTAGCCATGGGCATGCCCGATCTGGCGACCGACTTTTTACAGGTGAAGCTTTTCCTCCTGCCATGACCAGGCGTCTAAGGTTCACCAACCTTCAGGTATAGGAGATTATTAACGATGTTGCTGACAGAAGAAAAACCGCAAGTTGGCCAGAAATACATACAGGCTTTGCGCAACCAATTCGGTTGGGCGATCCAGGAAGAATCCTGGCAGGCTCCCGATCAGGTAACCGTAACCGTTGAATTGAACAGCCTGCCCGCCGTGGTCGAATGGCTGTACTACCAGCAAGGCGGCTGGCTGTCTGTAGTAGCTGGCAACGATGAAAGACCGTTGAACGGCCACTACGCCTTGTATTATGTACTCTCCATCGATGGTCCTGAAACAAATGGTCAGGATCAGGAGAAATGCTACCTGGTGGTGCGGGCGCTGGTCCCGCCTCACCAGCCCGAATTCCCGGCGGTCACCCCGCGCGTCCCGGCAGCCATCTGGTACGAGCGCGAAGTGCGCGACATGTTCGGCCTGCAGCCTATTGGCCTGCCAGATGAGCGCCGCCTGGTTCTGCCAGATGATTGGCCCGAAGGGTTGTACCCGCTGCGCAAAGACACCATGGATTACCGCCTGCGCCCGCAGCCAACCACCGAAGATGAAACCTATGATTTCATCAACGTGGAAGGCGAGGGCATCGTACAAATCCCTTTGGGCCCGCTGCACATCACCTCGGACGAGCCAGGTCACTTCCGCTTGTATGTCGATGGAGAACACATCGTCGATGCCGATTACCGCTTGTTCTACGTTCACCGCGGCATGGAGAAACTGGCCGAGTCGCGCCTGAACTACGACCAGGTCACTTTCCTGGCCGACCGCATCTGCGGCATTTGCGGGTACGCTCATAACGTGGCCTATTCCAATTCGGTGGAACGGGCGCTGGGCATCACCATCCCCGAGCGCGCCCACTATATCCGCACGATCTTGCTGGAGGTAGAGCGCCTGCACAGCCACCTGCTCAACCTGGGGCTGGCCTGCCACTTCGTCGGCTTCGACACGGGCTTTATGCACTTCTTCCGCGTGCGCGAGAAATCGATGAAGATGGCAGAACTGCTGACCGGGACGCGCAAGACTTACGGGATGAATTTGATCGGCGGCGTGCGGCGCGATATCCTGAAAGATCAGCGCATCCAGACGCTGAAATGGATCAAAGAACTGCGCGCCGAGGTCACTGACCTGGTCGGGATACTGCTGGAGACCCCCTATATCGTGCAGCGCACCCAGGATGTCGGGCGGCTGGAGCCGCAGGTGGCGCGCGACTACAGCCCGGTTGGCCCGACTCTGCGCGGCTCAGGTTTCGCCCGAGATATCCGCGCCATCCATCCCTACTGCGCTTATGACCGTGTGCCCTGGAAGCTGATCTACAAAGATGGCTGCGACGTGCTGGCGCGCACCTTGACCCGGGCGGAGGAGTTCTTCGAATCGCTCTCGATAGTCGAACGCTGCCTGGAAACCATGCCCGAAGGGCCGGTGCTCACAGAGGGCTTCTCTTACAAGCCGCACAGCTTCGCCCTGGGATACGTAGAAGCGCCGCGCGGCGAGGACATCCACTGGACGATGCTGGGCGACAACCAGAAGGTGTATCGCTGGCGCTGCCGGGCTTCCAGCTATAATAACTGGCCGCCGCTGCGCTACATGCTGCGCAACAACACCATCTCGGACGCGCCGCTCATCGTGGCCAGCATCGACCCGTGCTACTCTTGCACAGAGCGCGTCACCATCGTCGACATTCGCAAGCAGAAAGTCACCGTTGTGCCGTACAAAGAGATGGAACGGTACTGCCGCGAACGGAAAGATTCACCATTGAAGTAGGAGCGGCCCGGGCAGATTCAAGGGACCACCCGCTGCGCAAGGAGAATTCTATGGTACTGAAACTGATTAAAGAAGTCTTGAAAGTAGGCCAGGCTACTGTCCCCTACCCCTTTGTGCCTGTAGAGGTCGCGCCCGGCTTTCGCGGTAAACCCGAATACGACCCGGAGCAGTGCATCGCCTGCGCGGCTTGCGTGATCGCCTGCCCGCCAAATGCACTTTCGATGGAGACTGATCTCGAGCAAGGCGTGCGCACCTGGTCGATATTCTACGGGCGCTGCATCTTCTGCGCCCGCTGCGAGGAAGTCTGCCCAACCGGCGCGATCAAGCTCGGCCCGGATTTCGAAATGGCCTCTTTCTCGCGCGACGACCTGATCGTCCGGGCGGACTTCCAGTTAGCAGCTTGCAGCCAGTGCGGGGCTTACTTTGCCCCGGCCAAAGAGTTGGAACTGGTACTGGCGCTGTTGGATCAAGCCGGGCTGCCCGCTGACGAAGCCGCTGACCGCCGGGCGCTGCTGCACGCCTGCCCGGAATGCCGGCGAAAAATCGACCTTCCAAGAGTAAAAACCCTGATCCAGGAGGCGTTCTGATGTCGGACTATAACATCAAAACGGACAGCCAGTATGCCGTCCACCCGGACGAAGCGATCGACAAGCTCAAACTGACCCTGTTGAAAGATATCCAACGCTCGGCGTACGTTTATCGGGTGGACTGTGGAGGCTGCAACGGCTGTGAAATCGAAATCTTTGCCGCCATCACGCCCATTTTTGACGCCGAGCGCTTTGGCATCAAAGTGGTCTCCTCGCCCCGCCATGCGGACATCCTGCTGTATACCGGGGCCGTAACGCGCTCGATGCGTGTGCCCGCGCTGCGCGCCTACCATGCTGCCCCGGAGCCCAAGGTGTGCGTGGCCTACGGGGCTTGCGGTTGCTCGGGCGGTATCTTCCACGATCTGTACTGCGTATGGGGCGGGGCCGATAAAATCCTGCCCATCGACCTGTACATCCCGGGCTGTCCCCCCACCCCGCCCGCCACGATTTACGGCTTTGCCGTGGCCTTGGGCCTGCTCAACCAGAAGATGAAAGGCCAGCACCACATCCAGCAGGAAGGCGAGCATTCTCAACTGCGCCATCCCGAGGTGCCCCTGGATCTGAGGGTCGAAATCGAACGCGAAGCCCGGCGCATGGCCGGCTACTGGCAAGGCAGGAACATCGCCGACACCTTCCTGGGCTTCGTTAAGAACGGCGATCCACAGCAAGCGCTCCAGGAACTGCAATCCTACGTAGGCCAGCAAGGCGATCCGCGCCTGAAAGAGATCGTTGCCCGGTTGACGGATATTTACCAGACTCACCTGGGCCAATCCTGAGCGAAGCCGATCATGAGTGCATCCATCGCGGTTTACCAACTCAACCGCAAGTTCGTCAACAAAAACGAGGATATCCCCGAAAATGCGAAACAGGTGGTCTATTACGCCCTGGCCATCGGTCACCACGTGGGCGTGATCGACTGCTTCACCAGCCTGGTGGAAATACCCGTCGAAGAATTCAGCGCCTGGCTGGAGCGCCTGCCAGAGGGAGCCGGGCGGCAAAAGCTAGCAGGGGTGTTGCGCTGGGGCGAAATCGAGGTCAACCGCAGCCACGTGGGCGAGCTTTTGCCGCTGCTGCAAGCCACATTGGATCAAAAAAAACCTGCCTCCCAGAACGGCGAGGCTCAGTGGGTCCCCCTGTTGATCCAGTGCCTGCAGAACATCCTGGCCGAGCCGGCTTACTACCTGATGTTGAGAAAGCGTACGTGAAGAACAAACTGGTTCTGACTGTAGGCAACGGCATGATGGGCGATGACGCCGCCGGTGCACTGCTCGCCATCATCATAGAGAAATACCCCCTAGAGCAGTGGGACGTTATAAACGGAGGCGCCGCCCCAGAAAATCACGTTCACCGCATCCGGGAGATGGCCCCCGAGCGGGTCCTGATCGTGGACGCAGCCGATATGGATTTGCCCGCAGGCGCAGTCCGGCGCATCGGCGCCGAACGCATCGCCGACCCATTCCTGCTGACCACGCATTCCCTGCCTTTGACCTTCCTGATCCAGGCGCTGCAAGAATTCGTTCCACAAGTCGATATGCTTGGCATCCAACCGGAGATCGTCGCCTTCGGCTACCCCATGTCTGCGCCCGTCAAGCGGGCCGTGGAAGAAATCTACGCCAGCCTCAAAAACGGAGCCGAGGCCTGGGAAAGCCTATAGGGCTCACCCTCTCAAAGGTGCATTTCCATCCAGATCAAGGTCTGTTGGGCCCAGAAACCCGCCTCTTGGATCGCCCGCGTGAACTGCCCTGCGGGATAGTCCAACATTAGTGGGCGCTGCGAGGGGGCATGGCGGCGAGCATGCACTAACAGGGCATGCATTGCCACCTCATCTGCATCAAGCGGCGCAGCCAGCCACAGAAAATTTTCCCGGCGCTGCAAAGCCTGCCAGGCTACCGTGCCCAACATGTGGTTGTTGTGATATGCCGCCCACTGCTCGACATAAGCGCTGATGAATAGCCGGTAAAATAATCCCAACAATCCAGGCCGCAAGGCTTGCAAGCTGAACGGCAGGTGCCAGGTTACCTGCGCAGGGTAACTGCCCAGCAGCCAGGCATGCTGCGCTTCCCAATCACTGGCGCGCGGCTTACGAAAGGTCAAGCCCTTCACAGGTAGCGCTGGCGTGTAATCCGGCAGGCTGACCCAATGCGTCCGCCGCGCCCGCTCGCTGAAGCCCTGCGAGCGATAAAGTGAGATCGCCGCATCGTTCTCCTCGCGCACGTGCAGCCAGATAGACGAAACCCTGCGGCGCCTGGCGTGTTCGATAGCTCGCTCCGTCAGGCTGCGGGCAATCCCCTGGCGGCGATAATCGGGATGAACTGCCACATTGGCAATCAGGAAAAACCGCTTGCCATGCACGAAATAAGGGATCAGGCTGACATTACCTACCAGTTTGCCATCCTGCTGCCAGACATAACCTGTTGTGGGCGCGTTCACCCAATCAATGCTGGCCCGCATGCGCCGGATCATCACGGGCTGTTCAGCCAGCCAGTGCATCCGTTGCAAGTAACGGCGTCCACCTTCATCCAGGGTATCTGCAAAACAGACCTCTACCAGGTCTGCAATCTCTCCCATATCCATCAGCGCATCGAATGGGCGCGAGTGAGGCTCTGCCGATTCCATCGGAACTTCCTGTTCCACCGCCCGCGACTTTGAAAGCGTTGCCATATCAAATCATTCCAAAGACACAAAGAATAACCACGAGTTTCTATTTTACCTCCAAACGGAACTTCCTGTTCCACATCCTGCCAGGGCAATCCCTATTCGGAGTGCCCAGCCCGCTGCACGCTGCTCCTACCAATCCAGGTGAAACCCTTGCGCCAGTTGTCCACAGGCTGTACAATTACCCAAACAAGTGTTCTGAATTCCGGGAGCCAGCATGTCGCTAGATTTTCTACAGGTTCGAGAACAAATCAAACGTTTAGGTGAAAACGCCCCGCAGCGCGCCCGGCGCCTGCAAACCTTGCGCCAGCGCGCCCGGCAGCAGCTCAAGAACTCCGCCAACGACCTGGAGCACCTGGTTCGAAAAGTCCACCTGGTTGCCAGCAACTACGACCCTAATCTGCGCTGCGCGCTGCCCTCTCTCGAGCCCATTCGTGGGCGCGAACTCGAAGCATTGGATAGCTGCTTCCCGCTGCCCAATGTGCCCGGCCAGGCCACCATCCTGGCCGCCGATGGTTCACAGATCACACCGGACCGCCACGCCCCAGTGAATTACTGCCTGATCAATGTCGGCGCCATCCAGATGCAAATCGGCGCGGCAGATGCCCCCGAAATCTCCATTGCCAGCCAGTTGCTTTACGACGAAGAATTGTACACGCCAACCGGAATGATCACCGACGCCCGGCTGGCCCTGATGCGCGACCTGAACGAGCGCCAGGAACTGGCCAGGCTGGCGCAGCGCGCCCCCGCCCCCGTCATCACCTTCACTGATGGCCCCATGGAATTATGGGGAGCCAAGGATAACGACTCTGAATTCCAAAAGAGCCTGGATGAATATTTGCGGGTCCTGTCCGTTCTCAGGGACCTGAACGTGACCACGGCTGGCTACGTGGACAAACCCGCCGCGAACCTGGTGGTGCGCTTGCTGGAAGTCGCCATGCTCGGCGAAAACGAACTGCCTGAAATCAAAAAGAATTACCCGCTGCGCGGGGTGATCGATAAAGATCTATATCACGAACTGCTGGGCCCGGGGGAACGCTCAGCGATCTTTGCCATCCAGTCCCGTTCTGCCCAACAGTACAAAGATGAGCTTGGCCTGCACTTCTTCTATCTGAACGTAGGGCAGCCGGACCACCCCTGGCTGGCACGTGTCGAGCTGCCCGGCTGGGTGGCCCAGGACCGGGAGATGCTCGATCAATTGCACGCCGTGCTGGTGCAGCAATGTCGCATTATGGGCAACCGCCCCTATCCCTACCTGTTGCATCGCGCCCATGAAGCCGCCGTTGTTTCGATGGAAGAAAAAGCGCAAGTCACGCAGATGATCTCCCTGGAGCTGCGTAATCGCGGCGTTGAAGTAGGTGAAATCTCTAGCAAGCAGGCTGCCAAGGATCTGCAAGGCAGGACAAAATACGAAAGGTGAGGATACCCAATCATGACTGCCATTCCAATCGGACGACTGTTACGCGCCAGCACTTCTGGGTTTGTGGTCGGCTGCCGCGTCTCGCAACTGGAAAGCCCTTCGTTTGGGGCATTAGTGCGCGCTCAACTGGAAAAACAATACCAGGTATTTGGGCTGATCTACGACATTCGCATCGATGATGACGGCCTGGTACGCCAGTTAGTCACCACCGACAGCGTCGATGAAAATATCATCAACGACAATCGCCTCAACCGCAATGTTCCCCTGGAAATCGGCGTGCTGGCGGTCGGTTACAGCCAGGGTGAGAGCATCTACCACTTGCTGCCGCCGCGCCCACCGCTCAGCCTGGATGAAATCTACCTGTGCGAGCGACAGGAAATCCGCCAGTTCACCGCGGCCGGGCGCTTTGGCTATTTCCGCCACATCCTGCGCGCCACCGATTTGCCTGTAGGTGAACTGCTGGTCGCCCACTTGCAACAAGCGCAGGCTGCTCATGCTGCCAGCGGCGAGAGCGGATGGTCCGGCCGCGCCACGCAAGAATTGATCACGCTACTGCGCGACGATTACCCCACGCTGATGACCGTATTAAGCGCTCTATCCGACGCCATTTACGCGCAGTAAACCAGCCTGGAAAAGCAGCAAGGGAAAACAACTATGACCGACCAACTCTCCATAAACGCCAATCCGGCCTCCGTTCACGCCATCGGCTACGTGGTGGGCGGCGGACTTAAAGAGAACTTGCAGGTCCGCCTGACCATCCCATCCCAGCAAGTCCAGGAGGGGGGCTTCGTCATTATTCGCAGCGGAGACTGGCAGTTCTACGGCCTGGTAACCGACCTGCGTTTAGGCGCCACCGACCCACGCTTTGCCGATGAACAAAGCGAGACGCGCTTGCCGCCAGAACTCTCGCGGATGCTCCACGGGCAGACTCTGTACACCAACCTGGAAGTGCTGCCAGCCCTGATGTTGGAGCGCGGCCCTGAACCCGGGCAGCCCGAATATGCACACTGGCGAGAACAAATCGACCTGGGGCTGCGCCCAGAGCCGCGCCCTGTGCCGGTCAAGACGATCCCGCCGCACCACGCGCCGGTCTTCCTGGCCGAGGCCGGCGACATTGCCGAAATCTTCGGCAAAAGTTCCGAGAAGGGTAACTTCGTCATCGGCTACACGCGCGAACAAGAGCACCCTGTCTGCTTGAACATGGAGAAATTCGTGCAGCGCTCGTCCGGCATTTTTGGAGCCACCGGCACGGGCAAATCGTTCCTGGCGCGCATTATCCTGGCGGGCCTGATCCACTACAACCGCGCCTCGGTGCTGATCTTCGACATGCATAACGAATACGGGTTCGACGACACCGCCTCCGACACTGGGCAGCGCGTCGTCGGCCTGAAGACCAAATTCCATAACCGGGTGCGCATCGTTGGGCTGGGCCAGGGCGCGACCATCCGCGGCCAGGCGCCCGATTTTAATTTAGAAATCGCCGAAAGCGCCATCCTGCCCCCCGACATCGAATTGCTGACGCGCGAATTAAACCTGAAGGAAACCACCCCTACCACACTGGAAGCGTTAGTCAACACATTCGGCCCCAGCCACTGGTTCTCGGCTTTCAGGCAGATGCGTAACGGCGCGTTTATCGAAGATGAAACGACCGGTAAGAAATTCCCTGCCCCCGACAGCGTGGCTGCCTGGGCCAATTCCGCCGGAGTCAACGTTATGGCAGCCGAAGGGCTGCATTCCAAGTTGGGGCGTGTCTTCGACCGGCCTTATGTGGTTGAACGCCCCGCCTCCGACAGCATTGCCGAGATCATCAAGGCTCTAGAAGCAGGCCAGCACATCGTGCTGTCCTTTGGCAAATACGAAAGTGACCTGGATTACCTGCTGGTCAGCAACCTGCTCACCCGGCGCATCCGCGACGCCTGGGAACAACACACCAACGATTTCCGCGCTCGCGGCGAGAAAGAGCCTCGCCCCCTGGTCATCGTGGTCGAAGAGGCGCATAAACTACTCAACCGCGAGATGGCCTCCCAGACCACATTCAGCACCATCGCCCGCGAGCTGCGTAAATACTACGTCACCCTGCTGATCATCGACCAGCGCCCATCACAAATCTATGACGAGGTCATGTCCCAGTTAGGCACGCGCGTCTCGGGTTGGCTGGGCGATGAGGACGATATCCGCGCCGTGCTCTCTGGGCTGGCTGGGCGCGAGGCTTTGCGCGGTATGCTGGCCCGCCTGCAGCCCAAGGAGGAAGTGCTCCTGCTCGGCTGGGGAGTGCCCATGCCGCTGCCCGTGCGATCCAGGCGCTATGACGAGCGCTTCTGGGAAGAATTACTGGGCCGGACTGCCGGCCGGGAGCGCCGCAGCGAAAGCCAGATTCTTTCCGAGCTGGGATATTGAAGTATGGTATATTTGAGTTATATCGGTTGCCAGGAGCCTGATCCTTGGCTTGTGGCTGTACCAGAGTCTCAATCCTACTTGCTAATCAAATAAGGAGATGTAGTATGCTAAGTGAGACGATCCAAGAAGCCCTGAACGAACAGATCAAACACGAGCTATATTCCTCTTACCTGTATCTCTCGATGTCAGCCCATTTCGAAGCCAGCAGTTTGCCCGGCTTCGCCCGTTGGACTCGCCTACAGGCGCAGGAAGAACTCGAGCACGCCATGAAGTTCTACGATTACGTCAACGATCGCGGCGGGCGTGTCATCCTGCATGCCATCGAACAACCTCCGGCGGAATGGGGCACTCCATTGCAGGTTTTCGAAGCCATCCTGGAACACGAGCAGAAAGTCACCGGCCTGATCCACAAACTCTATCAAATCGCTTTGCAAGAAAACGATTATGCCATGCAGGTGATGTTGCACTGGTTCATCGAGGAGCAGGTCGAAGAGGAAAAGAACGCCGGGACAATCGTAGATCAATTGAAGCTGTTCGAAGATCGCCAATCTGCCATCATCAATATCGATCACCATATCGGCAAACGCCAGGCCGACTAGATCCTCAGACACCTTCACAAATTCAACCCCGCAGGCCCGGTGATCACCGGGCAACGCTAACCACAAATCGCCTGCACCGGGTAACTCCTCAGTGTGGGCGATTTTCCGACTCGACTCATCGCAAACTATGTTAAAATCCAGGTACTTGTAAGGAGGTAAACCATGAAAGCGATGCTGGAAGCCCGACCCTCTCCCATTGCAGGACAGTGGTATGCGGGTGATGCTCGCCGCCTGGCTGCCCAGGTCGACCAGTATATGGATGCTGCCCAGTTGCCAGAACTGGCTGGCGAGGTGCTGGCTGTAGTAGCTCCTCACGCCGGGCACATCTATTCTGGCCCGGTGGCTGGCTATGCCTTCGCCGCGGTGCGCGGCCAGGCGCCCGATCTGGTCGCCGTGGTCTCACCCATGCATTATCCTTACCTGGACCCCTTGCTCACCACTGCACACGCTTCTTACGCCACACCCCTGGGGAATATCCCCGTGGACCACAAGGCTTTGCAAGACCTGGATCATTATCTTCTCAAGGAATTGAAGTTCGGCCTGAGGCGCGTGGCGCATGACAACGAGCACTCCTTAGAAATCGAACTGCCCTTCTTACAACGCGCCCTGGCGAAGCCATTCCGGCTGCTCCCTATCATGGTGCGCGATCAGAGCCTGCGCGTGTCCCGCTGCCTGGGGGAATCCCTGGCTCGCCTGATCTCCTCCCTGGAGAACCAATCCGTCCTGTTAGTTGCCAGCACCGACCTGTCGCATTTCTACCCCCAGGAAACCGCCATCGCGCTGGATGCAGAGTTGCTGCGCCAGGTAGAAGCTTTCGACCCAGAAGGTGTGATCCGTATCGAAGAGCAAGGCAAAGGCTATGCTTGCGGGCGCGGCGCGCTGGCCGCCGTATTATTCGCCGCCAAGGAGCTAGGCGCTGATCACGCTCAGGTAGTGCGCCATGCAACCTCAGGAGATGTAACCGGGGACTATGAACGCGTGGTCGGCTACGCTGCCGTGGTAGTGACACGCCAAGGCAATCGTATGAAATCCGAATAGGTGCGAGAGAGTACAAAATTCAGAAGATGGATGATACAATTCTAATAGAAATTGTGGGGTTAGTTGCCATTGCGCTGCTGGTATTGGCCAATGGCTTTTTTGTGGCTGCCGAATTCTCGCTGGTCAGCGTGCGGCGCACGCGTATCGCCGAGTTGGTGGCGCGTGGCGAAACGAAGGCTGAAACCGTTCAAAAAGCGCTCGAAAACCCCGATAAGGTCATCGCCGCGACCCAACTGGGCATCACCCTGGCCAGCCTGGGCCTGGGTTGGGTAGGCGAACCCGCCTTGTCGCATTTACTCGACCCCCTGGTGGCCCTGTTCCCCCAGGCGGCCCAATCTGGCATTGCCCACAGCATCTCAGCCGCGGTTGCATTCATTGCAATTACTTTTCTGCACGTTGTGGTTGGCGAATTAGCTCCCAAGTCGATCGCCTTGCAGAACCCAGAAGGCACCTCCCTGTTTGTCGCCGGCCCAACATTATGGACCGAACGCCTGTTCAAACCTGCCATCTGGGCGCTGAACGGCACCGGCAATGCTTTGCTCCGCCTGATTGGCATCCAGCCCGTTTCTGGTCACCAACTGGCACATTCTGTAGAAGAACTCAAAATGCTGGTTACCGCCAGCGCCGAGGATGGCGTGGTGAAAGCAGAAGAGCGGAAAATGCTGCACGCCATCTTCGATTTTGGTGAGTTGGTAGTACGCCAGGTGATGATCCCGCGCACTGAAGTGATCGCTGTGGAAGCCGACCTGCCCATGAACGAGATCATCAGCCTGGTGTCGCAGTCCACCTACACCAAATTCCCAGTTTACGAAGATAGCCTCGATCAAATCGTCGGCATCGTACACGTCAAAGATCTGTTGCAAGCTATGCAGCGCTCTGATTGCCAGTCCTGCGTGGCGCGCGACTTCTTGCGCGAGCCGCTTTTCGTGCCTGAAACCATCTCCGTCAGCGCCTTGCTGCGCCGCTTCCGCGATAACCGCCAACACATCGCCATCATTCTGGATGAATATGGCGGCACGGCTGGCCTGGTCACGCTCGAAGATCTGCTGGAGGAGATCGTCGGTGAGGTCAGCGACCCCTTTGACGTAGACAACCCCGAATTCCAAACCCTGGCGGATGGTTCCATCCTGATCGATGGCCTGGCGCTGATCGAAGATGTCAACGAACAACTCGGCCTGAACTTGCAAGATCCGAACTACGATACGATTGCCGGCTACGTGCTCGGCAAGCTCGGCCACATACCTGGCAATAAGGAGGCTATCGAAGGCGATGGGGTGCGCATTCGCATCATCGAAATGGATGGGTTGCGCATCGCCCGCATTTCCCTGACCATCATCCAGCCACCTTCGGCGGCTCAATCTTCGACCGCCCCTGATCCAGAAGCGAAATAAACGCACACCTGTGCGCTGGTTGAGCCAGGTTCAATGCCCACATATCTGGAAGTCGCCGTCAATCTCCCTCAGGTTTCGGGCGTATTTCACTACCACCTTCCAGAGGAACTGGAGGGCCAGGTTCAGGTAGGGCAACTGGTCATCGCGCCATTTGGGTCGCGCACAGTGCAGGGCGTGGTCCTGGGCTACGTGGACCATCCCGAAGTCGCCGAAACCCGGCCCATCTCAGAAATCGTTGACCCCGAAGCCGTGCTGACGGCGCAGCAGATCGCCCTGGCGCGCAGCCTGTCTACGCAGTGCCTGGCATCGCTGGCTGCCTGTATCGGGCTGATGCTGCCTCCAGGGTTAGGAGCGCAGGCCGACCTGCTTTACACGCCCCGGGGCCACAAACCAGATAACCTGACTCCTACGCAAACGCGGCTGCTGAACCTGCTCTACCGCCGCGGGGCGCTGCGCGGCCAGCAAATCGACCGGGCCCTGCCGCGCATCGATTGGCGGGCTTCGGCGCGCTCCCTGGTCCGGCGCGGGGTACTGGTCACCCAACCCGTGCTGCCTCAGCCGCGCGTGCGGCCTAAACTGGCTCGGCAGGCCCAACTGGCCTGTTCGCTCGAAGCTGCCGAACAGGCGCTGCCTGACCTGGGCCGGGCTGGCACGCAGGCCCTGGCCCGGCGGCAGGCCATCCTGCGCTTCCTGATGCAGGAAACAGGCCCTGTAGAAACCTCCTGGATCTATGCAGAGAGCGGCGGCACACTGCAAGACCTGCGCTATTTGAACGAGCGCGGCCTGGTGAGCCTGGGGGAAGGCCAGACCTGGCGCGACCCGCTTTCCGGCGCCGAGATTCCGAACTACCCGGCCCCCGAGTTGACCCGGGATCAACGGGCAGCCTGGGAAACCCTGCAAAGCCACATCCGGCTCGCTGCAGCCGGGCAAGCCACCCAACCCATATTGCTGCATGGCGTCACCGGCTCTGGCAAGACCGAGTTGTACCTGCGCGCCGTGCAAGCCACCCTGGAATTGGGCAAACAGGCCATCGTCCTGGTGCCCGAGATCGCCCTGACCCCCCAGACTGTGCAGCGCTTCGCCGGGCGCTTCGCCGGGCAGGTTGGATTGGTGCACTCTGGGCTCTCGCCGGGTGAGCGCTACGATACCTGGCGGCGGGCGCGCCTCGGCCAGTTGGGATTGGTGGTTGGGCCGCGCAGCGCCCTGTTCACACCCATGCCCAACCTGGGACTGATCGTAGTAGACGAGAGCCATGACGATACGTATTACCAGTCCGAAGCCGCCCCACACTACCATGCCCGCCAGGCCGCCCTGGATTACGCCCGCCTGGCAGGCGCGCTGTGCCTGCTGGGCTCTGCCACACCCGACATCACCAGCCTGCACCGCTGCCAGCAAGGAGAATGGCGCTACCTGCATTTACCCGCCCGCATCCTGGCCCACCACCAGGCCATCCAGGCGCAAATGGCGCGCCTGAGTGCTCCTGGCGCTCGCCCGGCGCTGAGTTCGCGCTACCGCCCGTTGGAGGCCCAGGCCGAAACCATCGATCTGCCGCCCGTTGCGATCGTGGATATGCGCCTGGAACTACAGACTGGCAACCGCTCCATCTTCAGCCGGCCCTTGCAGGCTGCGCTGGCCGAAGTGCTGGAAAACAAGCAGCAGGCAATCCTGTTCCTTAACCGCCGCGGTTCTGCCACGTACGTTTTCTGCCGGGATTGCGGCCAATCGCTGCGCTGCCCGCGCTGCGACCTGCCCCTGATTTACCACGAGGCCTCCACTAACCTGAACTGCCATCACTGCGGCTACACACGCCATATGCCAGCCGCCTGCCCGGCGTGCGGCAGCCAGCGCATCCGCCAGTACGGCACCGGCACACAGCGTGTAGAGGCGGAAGTGCAATCAGCCTTCCCCCAGGCGCGCACCCTGCGCTGGGACTATGAAACCACCCGCCAGAAGGGCGCGCACGAAAAAATCCTCAGCCATTTCGCCGCGCAGCGCGCCGATATCCTGGTCGGCACCCAGATGCTGGCGAAAGGACTCGACCTGCCCCTGGTCACCCTGGTTGGGGTGATCCTGGCAGATGTCGGCCTGAACCTGCCGGATTACCGCGCCAGCGAACGCACATTCCAGGTGCTCACCCAGGTTGCCGGGCGGGCCGGGCGCAGCCCCCTGGGAGGCCAGGTGGTCTTGCAGACCTTCCAGCCCGAGCATTACGTGATACAGGCCGCCTCGCAGCACAATTACCAGGCCTTTGCCCAACAGGAACTGGCCTACCGCAAGCAGTTGGGCTACCCACCATTTGCCAACCTGGTGCGCCTGGAATACCGCCACCGCGATGCATCTCGCGCCGAGCGCGCCGCCAGCGAGTTGGCCCCCCAGATCCAGGAGTGGCTGGCCGAAGAAGGCCGGCGCGCCACGCGCCTGATCGGCCCGGCGCCGTGCTTCTTCGCCCGCCTGGGTGGTTTGTACCGCTGGCAGATCGTCCTGAGCGGCCCAGATCCGGCAACTTTGCTGCGCGGGCGCACAATTCCGGACTGGAAAGTTGAAGTTAATCCGCCAAACTTGCTATAATTGGGGATGTTCGTCACAGCCGAACGCACCCGAAAAAAACTTGTTAGGAGAGCAGCATGCAGCCTATCCGCAATGAAGTTCTGACCTGGGAAGATGTAGATCGCCTGATTGACCACCTCCTGCCTCAATTCGATGAGGAGTTCGAAGCCATGGTAATGATTACCCGCGGCGGCGTCATTCCAGGCGGCTTGCTGGCAGAAGCCATGGGGCTGATGCACATGCTGACTGCCGCGGTGGATTTTCCAACCCAGACGGCTATGGAGAAAGCCAAGCTGATGGCCTGGCCGCAGTTCATCCAGTTCCCGGACGATAGCGCTTTGCGCGGCCGCCGCACGCTGGTGGTGGATGATGTCTGGGGCTCAGGGCGCACCATCACAGCCGTCAAAATCCGCGTCTCAGCGGCAGGAGGCTTCCCGGCGACCTGCGTGCTGCATTTCAACCCCTACCGCAACCTGTTCGGGTCGGCCCGGCCGGATTATTACGCCGCCATCACCGACGCGCGCATCATCTATCCCTGGGAAATCGATCGCGGGCCGGATCGCGTCTTGAGGGGCCAACCCTGATCCGGAATACGCCATATTGCAAAAAGCCCTCTCCAGAGCAGGGAGGGCTTTTTCATTCCCAGACACATAAATCTACAGCACGGAGACTGCCGAAGCCAGGTTGCGCCGGAACGCCGGGCGCATGAACCTCTTCCAGGCAGACTGGAAGGTGACCATCAAGCGATGGCGCTCAGCATGGCGCGAGGCCAGGTAATTGACCACGCCTTCCAGGTTCTGGCGCTCGTGGATCGGCAGATCAGCCTGCCGCGGCTCCCATTCGTCCAGGAATTCGCGCAAAAGGTCTGCGGCCACCTGGGCGTCATTCAAGTCGCCCAGATGATCCTGCAACACTTTCAGGTCTTCGATGACCAGCCTGGCCTTAGCGCCCAGCACCTCGCTGAAATACTCCACCGTGTAGCGTAGCTTCTTGAACTCGATGCGCAGGGCGTGCAACTGCTCGATCGAAGCGTTGGCCAACAGGGGATCGAAGGCGCGCACAACCGCCAGGCGTTCATAAATCAGCATGGGGGCCAGCTCGCGCACCTGGGTTGGCACTGGCGCCCCCTGCGGGATAAACCGGGCCCCTGCGCCGGGAGAATGCAGAAATATATTGAACTGGTGCTTGAAAGCCTGGTATTCCGGGCTGTCCATGTGCGCCAGCATCACCGCGCGTCCCGCCTGGCGCTGTTCTTGCCAGACAGCCAGCAAAGGATCAAGCCCGTGGCGCTGTTCCTCCGGCAGCGTTTCCAGGTAAAGCTGCGCCTTTTCCATGAACACATCCAGATCGCGCACCGTTCCCAGGGCGCGGCCGATGGCGCGCAGTCCCAGCAAGTGCGGCTTCAAGATTTTCGACTCGAAGGCCTCCCCGAACACTTCGAAAGCGGCGCGCATGCGCCGCGTGGCCACGCGCATATCGTGCAAAGCTTCGATATCCTCCCCCAGGCGCGTGCCGGCCTCGTGGCGCAGCATCTGGGCGAAATGATAGCGCATCACCTTGCGCCCCGCCTCCGCCAGCGAATCTTCCGGCTCGATCCCAATTTCGGCATATGGTTTGGGGAAGGGCATCAACTGAATCTCAGCTTCTTCCAGGCTGACCACCTCAACTTCAGGATAGCCGATCTTCTCCCAAAGCCGGGCGCCTTGCTTGGCCTGCAGCGCGTCGCTGGCGGCCTGGGGGCCATCCACCACCAGCCACATTTTCCCATGAGATAGCTCGACGCGTTGGATCAAGGTATCATGACCGTCCGAGCTGTTCAGGCCTACGGCAATGCGCAGCAGCGCAGCAATCGTCAGCGCCTCGCGCTGGCGGATGGGAGGCAGGTGCAGGCGGTCGAAATCCTTGCGCCGCAGCCGGTCGTGGTGGTAAGCTACCACCGCTGCCAGAACTTCCAGCCCTTCAGGACTCAGATCATTCATCAGGGCGTAGCGCTCAGCCAGCTTGCGCGCCGCCTGCAAGGGCTTTTTGCGCCGCAGTGAAACCGGCATGCCTTGCAGGCGAGCGGCCTCCCCCAGGACATGCCGGCTTTCCTCATCCAGAGCATGCAGCGGCTGCGTGCGATCGAACAAGATCAGCGCCAGATCCACCAGGTGGGTATCCGGGGCTGGCTCTGGCTCATCGAACAAGGCCAGCTCCAACTCGGGCTGTTCCCCAGACTCGCCAGGCGCTTCGAGCGCCTCTGGCTGGGGGGTTTCATGCTGCGCCTGCCCAGGAACGCTTTCCACAGGCAGTTCGGGTTGATCTTGCATATTTGTCTCCTTTGCCGATCACCAGGTAAGCCGCGCGCCAGGGTGCTGTGTGCGCGGCTTGTTTCTACAAACGCTCACCGCCTTACCGCTGGTGGCGGTTGATCAGCCATTCCTGTGGGTTGAGTGGCCGGTCGCCATCCCGGGCCCGCAGGCGTTCGTAATGGCCATCCGCATGCAGCAAGCGCACCTTAGTATTGGCTTTGAAATAGGTCTCCAGCACATCGTCGCGCAGGTAGCGGATGATGCGCGGGTCCTGCACCGGGAAGAGCACTTCGACGCGCCGGTTGATATTACGCGGCATCAGGTCAGCGCTCCCCAGGTAGATTTGCTCATTGCCGCCGTTATAGAAATAGTAGATGCGGCTGTGTTCGAGGAAGCGCCCAACCACGCTGAACACGCGGATGTTTTCGCTCACGCCCGGGATCCCCGGCCGCAGGCAGCACATGCCGCGCACAATCAGATCGATCTTCACACCCACCTGTGAGGCCTGGTACAGCTTGCGGATCATGGGCGCATCGACCAAAGAATTCATCTTCAGGATCAGGCGTCCCTGGCCTTCACGCTTCTGGTGATCGATCTCGCGCTCGATCAGCTCTTCCATACCCTGGCGCAGGTTGATCGGCGCGACCAGCAGCTTGCGATAATCCTCCTTGGCCGAATAACCTGTCAGGTAATTGAACAAATCGGTGGCATCTGCGCCGATATCCTCATCGCAGGTGAACATGCCGATATCCTCATAGAGCTGGGCCGTGACCGAATTGTAGTTACCCGTAGCCAGGTGAATATAACGGCGGATCACATCGCCTTCCTTGCGGATTACCAGGGCGACCTTGGAATGCGTCTTGAGCCCTAACAGCCCGTAGACCACGTGCACCCCTTCCTTTTCCAGCATGCGGGCCCAGCCGATGTTGCTCTCCTCATCGAAGCGCGCCTTGAGCTCGACCAGCACAGCCACCTGCTTGCCATTCTCGCGCGCCTCCAGCAAAGCGTCCACCACCGGCGGCTTGCGCCCGACGCGATACAGGGTTTGCTTGATGGCCAGCACGTCCGGGTCGTGAGCCGCCAGGCGCAAGAAATCCACCACCGGGCTGAAGGAGTCGTAAGGATGGTGCACCAGGATATCTTCGCGGCGGATGGCCGCGAACAGGTTGCCATCCTGCAAATCGCTGCGCAGTTGGGCGGGAATGGCCTGCTTCAGCGGCGGGTCCTTCAGATCGTAACGGTCGATGCTGTGCAGGCTCATCAGGCTGCTGAGCCCCAGCGGTCCATCCAGGGTATAAATATCGCGCCGGTCCAGTTCCATGTTTTCGATCAAAATCTCTCGGATGTGCGAAGGCATGGCGTGGTTGACCGTCACGCGCACCACCGAGCCAAAACGCCGCCGGCGCACGCTCTGCTCCATGGTTTCCAACAGGTCGGCAGCTTCCAGCTCCTGGATGACCATGTCGGCGTCGCGCGTCAGGCGGAAGGGATGCGCCTCGACGATCTCCATACCGGGGAAAAGCCTGTCCATGTTGGCCGCGATCACCTGCTCGATCCATACGAAGTAGTGATTTGTGGGCACAGTGCCATCTTTGCGCACGCTGCCAGACGAACGCTTGATCGGCACCAGGCGCGGCAGGCTGTCGGGGACTTTGATGCGGGCGAAGTGCTCCTGCCCGTCCTGGTCGCGGATCAACACCGCCAGGTTCAGGCTCAGGTTCGAAATGTGTGGGAAAGGATGCCCTGGATCGAAAGCCAGGGGCGTGAGTACCGGGAAGATCACCTGCTCGAAGTAAGTGTCCACGCTGGCCTTCTGGCGCTGGTTGAGAGCGGCGTAATCCAGCACGTAGATGCCAGCTTTCTTCAATTGCGGCAGCAGGTCGTCCCGCAGGCACTCGCGCGCCTGGCTCATCAACTGCCAGGCCACTTTGCGAATTTCGGCCAACTGTTGGGCGGGCGTCATCCCATCCGGAGGCAGATCGACCACCCCGGCATCGATCTGCTTGCGCAGCCCGGCCACGCGCACCATGAAGAATTCGTCCAGGTTGGAGCCCACAATCGCCAGGAACTTGACCCTCTCCAGCAAGGGGTTGCGTTCGTCCTGGCCTTCCTCCAGCACCCTGCGCTGGAACTCCAGCATGCTCAATTCACGATTTAAGTAGAAGCGCGGGTCCCCTAAATCGATCTTGTCATCCTCTTTCGCTTGTATCTCAACCTGCTCGCTCATATCCATCCAGCCAGCCTCTCACCCGGCGGTCACTTGCCGTTCTTTTTCTTCTTGTCTTTCTTCTTTTTTCCGCCATCCACGGGCGCGGCCTTGAAAGGATCATACTCCAGTTCAAGGCTGAGCTTCTCGACAATCGTGCGCAAAATCTTGGTGCGGGCGTACAGCTTCGAGTTGCCTTCAACCACCGTCCAGGGAGCGGTGATCGTGCTGGTCTTCAACAGCATTTCATTCACGGCTTCTTCGTATAGATCCCACTTCTCCCGGTTGCGCCAGTCCTCGTCCGTGAGCTTCCAGGAGCGCAGGCGGTCGTCAGAGCGTGATTCGAAGCGGCGCAGTTGTTCCTCTTTATCGATATGCAGCCAGAATTTGAACAGGATCGTGCCGTAATCGACCAACTGCCGCTCGAAATAGTTGATCTCGCGGTAGGCGCGCTTCCACTCCGCCTCGCTGCAAAAGCCTTCGATGCGCTCGACCATCACCCGCCCGTACCACGAGCGGTCGAAGATGGCGATCTGCCCGGTCTCGGGCAAGCGCCGCCAGAAGCGCCACAGGTAATGGTGCGTGGCGTCGTCGCCCTTGGGGGCCGCAATCGGGTAGACTACGAAGCCGCGCGGGTCGATCTTCTCGGTGATGCGCCGGATGGCGCCGCCCTTGCCGGCCGCGTCCCAGCCTTCGAAAACGATCACTATCGGGCGCTGCTGCACGTAGACCTGGTAAGCCAGCTTGTACAGGGCCACCTGGTACTTGATCAACTGCTTTTCGTATTCATCCTGATCCATCGTCAGGGTGGTATCGACTGTAGATAACATCTTGCGCTCCTTGCGAGTCTGATCCACCTAATCTTGCGCTGCCGCTTCAGCGGCGAGTTCCGCCTCGCCAGGCGCGGCGTCTTCCGGCTGCCGCCCATCCCCAGGCGCTGCGGATTCCTCATCTGCGCCCTCGGCCTCGTCCAGTTCATCCTGGAGTGCGAACTCCTGGGGCACATCGTCTTCCGGGGCCTGCTCATCTTCATCCCCAGTCGCCATCTCCGGCAGCGGCTGGGGCGCCATCCCCAGGCGCTCCCCGAGCGCATCGATCAACGTCTGGTAGATCTTCACCCAGGTGTGGCGGCGGTCGGTGGCCTCCACGATCGTCCAGGGGCCCCACTCCGTCTCGGTGTGTTCGAAGGCTTCCTCGTAAGCCAGCAGCCAGTCATCGTAGCGGCGGTGGTGTTCCCAATCCTCGGGCGTAACGTGCCAGGCGTTGAGCGGGTCTTTGGCGAGCTTCTCGAAGCGGCGCTTTTGTTCCTGCTTGCTGATATGCAGGAAGAACTTGACGATCAGCGTGCCATCGTCCGCCAGGGTGCGCTCGAAGTCAACGATATCCCGGTAAGCTCGCCGCCACTCGCTCTCCGGGATCAGGTTCTCGACGCGCTCCACCATCACCCGCCCGTACCACGAGCGGTCGAAGATGGCCCATTCGCCCCGAGCGGGCAGCTTGGACCAGAAGCGCCATAGCCAGGGTCGCTTCTTTTCGTAGGTGCGCGCCGCCCGGATCGGGTAGAGCTTGTAGCCGCGCGGGTCCAGGGGCCGCGTCAGGCGCTGGATGGAAGTGCCCTTCCCGGCCGCGTCCCAGCCCTCGAACAGGATCACCACCGGGATTTCCGCGTCCCAGGAGGCTTTCTGCACCACGTACAGCCGGTTGGAAAGCTCCGGCATGATCTGCTTGAAAGCCTTCTTATCGACCTTCTGATTCAAATCGATCTTATCTAACATGAAGACTGGCTCCTTCCTGCTCCTCACAAGCCCACATCTCTGTTCAAACGAATAACACCTTCCCCTGCAATCTATTTTACGTCATTTTCATCCAAAACTCAAACTCAATTATAATGTAGACATGCACACCCTGAACGCCAAGCTGGCAGACAAGATCGAGGCCCTGCAAAACAACGGTTATTTCCAGGGCCTGAGCGCCGAAGCCTTGGGCAGCCTGGCGCAGGACACTTTCCTGCGCAGCTACGCCCGCAACGAAGCCGTCTGCTGGCAGGGGGAAGCCTGCGCCGGCCTGTACATCCTGAAGCGGGGCAGCGTCAAGCTCTTTAAGCTCTCCCCCAAGGGCCGCGAGCTGATCATCAAAACCTTCGAACAGGGGGCCACTTTCAACGAGGTGCCCACCTTCGACAACGGCCCGAACCCGATCAACGTCGCCGCCCTGGAGGACAGCCTGATCTGGATCGTGGAGGCCCAGGCCATCCGCAAGGCGCTGGGCGAGCACCCCGAAATGGCCCAGGCGGTGATCCTCAACCTGACCCAAAACCTGCGCATGCTGGTCAGCACGGTAGAGGAGCTGTCCTTCTACCAGGTGACCAACCGCCTGGCGCGCCTGCTCAGCCAGCTTCCACCCGAGCAGTTATCTGGTCCGGCGGCTGGGCGGCTGACCCAGGACCAACTGGCCGCCCGCCTGGGCACGGTGCGTGAAGTGGTGGCGCGCTCGCTGCGCGACCTGGAACGCAGCGGCGCCATCCGGGTCAGCCGCCGCCAGATCCAGGTTTTGGATGTAGAAACGCTGCACGACTGGGCGCAGGAGCCGTATGCATAAACCAGGATCAATCCCTGGCGTTTTTTGGCCGGCCCGCCTGGCGCTGAAGCCGGGCGTGTGGCGGCGGGCGTAGAACGAGAGCGAGGTGGAGATGGCCTTCGACCTGGAGACCTGGAGATCTGGAAAGCGAAAACCCAAGCACGCCTGGCGGGCTGGCGCCCGCGCATGCAGCGCGCCGGAGTCAGCTCGGTGTACGCCTTCGTCTCGGCCGCCGCGCTGTGGCCGGTGGTGGAGGCCGTCCGCGCCGGCGAGTGGATGACGGCTCCGGCCGTTCTGGGAGGTGTGCTCGCCAGCCTGGGTACAAACTTATTGTCCAACCGATTGCAAAGCTGGCAGGACGAGACCGGCGCTGCCCAGGATTTGCAGGCGGCCGTAGAGCAGGAGCCAGCCCTGCGCGCCGAGCTGGACGCCGTGCTGGAGAAGCTGGAAGCCCTGGCTTTGGCCGAGGGGCATCTTTCTCAGGAAGATCGCGCCTGGTTCGCCGAAACTTTGCGCGCCGAGCTGGAGCATTTAGGCAGCCGGGTAGTTTACACGGTATTGGGTGATCAGGTGCTGGGTGATAAGGTACTGGGTGACCAGGTACGAGGCGACAAGTTCGCCGCCCAGCAGATTTTCATCACCCATATTTACAGCAGGGAGACGCCGCAAGAGAAGATTATCGACTACGAGACCGCCCTGCGCCGCTACCTGGACAACCTGATCGACAGCCACCAGCACCTGCGCCTGCAGGGCATCCGCGCCGGCAGCCAGCCTTTGAGCGTGGCCCTCGAGAAAGTCTACATTTCGCTCACCGCCGTGGCGCAGCAGTCCGCGCCCCGGCCCGAGCCGCGGGCGGCGGGTCGCAAGGGCGCGACAGAGGGCGAACTGGAGGCTTACACCGGGGCGCTGAGCATCCCGGCCGCTTTGCAGCGCTACCGGCGGCTGGTGGTGATCGGCGACCCCGGCTGCGGCAAGACCACCCTGCTGGCCTACCTGGCGCTGAGCTACGCCCGCGCCCTGCGCGACGAGGCCAGCACGGTCACGGACCGCCTGGGTCTGCCCGGTGAAAGCGGCTGCCTGCCCGTGCTGCTGCCGCTGCGCGACCTGGGCCGCCATTTGCTCGAGCAGCACCCCGACCCCAGCCAGGATGGCCCCGCCCTGCTGCTGGATTACCTGCGGGCTTATTACCAGGCGCAGTCTATCCCCCTGCCGCAGGATTTCTTCGCCGCCCCGCTGGAGGCCGGGCGGGCGGTGGTCCTGCTGGACGGTATGGACGAAGTCGCCGCGCCGGCCCTGCGCCAGCGCGCCGCCCGCCTGGTGGAGAAATTCGCCGTGCGTTACCCCAAGAACCGCTTCGTGGTCACCAGCCGGGAAGTGGGTTACGAAGGCGCCGCCCGCGTGGCCCAGGGCTTCGGCCTGGCCAAGGTGCGGCCCTTCAACGCCGGCGAGGTGCGCCAGTTCGTCCACGACTGGACGCGCGCCGTGGAAGTCAGCCTGGCCGGGCGTGAATCGCCGGACATCCTGCGCCTGGCCGATGAGCAGTCCGGGCGGCTGGCGGCGGCCATCGAGGCCAACCCGCGCCTGGCCGAGCTGGCCGTCAACCCGCTGCTGCTCACCGTGGTGGCGCTGGTGCACCGCTACCGCGGCCAGCTTCCCGAGCGCCGCTCCGAGCTGTACGAAGAAGCCGTGGAGGTGCTGCTGGGCAAGTGGGACGAGGCCAAGGGCCTGGAAAGCGAGGCGCCCCTGGCCGGGCGCACGCTGGACAGCGGCGACCGGCGCAGCCTGCTCGAGCCAATTGCCTTCTGGATGCACGAACGCCAGCGCCGTGAGATCGAGCGCGACGAGCTGTGCGACCTGCTGCTGCCGGTCTTCAGCGGCCTGTCCGGCGGCGATGAGCCTGCCCGGCCGCGAGCCGGCGAAATTGCCCGCGCCGCCGCCAAGGCGGTGGAGGCCTTCCTGCGCCTGGTGGCCGAGCGCAGCGGCCTGCTGGTGGAGCGCGGCGTGGGCGTGTACGGCTTCGCCCACCTCACTTTCCAGGAATATTTAGCGGCGCGCTGCCTGGCCGGGCGCGACGATGCTATAGAATACAGCCTGGCGCGCCTGGGCGACCCCTGGTGGCGCGAGGCGCTGCTCTTGCAGGCCGGCTACCTGAGCACGCAGGGCAAGCGCCGCGCCAGCGCCCTGATCCGCGCCATCGTGGAAGCGCCCCGCCAAAACGAGCCTGAGCCGCACCACCACCTGCTGCTGGCAGCCGAGTGCCTGGCGGACGTGGGCGAGGTGCGTGTGGAGGGCGACCTGCCGGGCGAGGTCCGCCGCCGCTTGCAGCGCGAAGCCGAACGGCCCTTCAAAAAAGGGGAGCGGGCGCAGGCCCTGGCTAAGATCGCTGCGACCAACGCCCTCAGCCGCATCGAGAGCGGGCAGTTCGCCACGCAGTTCTGGAAAGCGCCGTGGGGCGAGCCGCAGTGGGTGACAATCCCGGACGGCGAGTTCTGGATGGGCAGCGAGAGTAAGCAATCCGATGACGATGAACGGCCGGCGCACCGCCTGCGCCTGGAGGCCTTCTGCCTCGCCCGCACGCCGCTCACCAACGCCCAGTACGCCATTTTCGTTGCCGACCAGAAGGTAAAGCCTCCGCAGCACTGGCCCGGCGGGCAGCCGCCCAAGGGCAAAGAGAACCACCCGGTGGTGAACGTATCCTGGCACGAGGCCCTGGCTTACTGCAACTGGCTGGGCGAAAAGATCGAGCGCAAAGTGTACCTGCCCAGCGAAGCCGAGTGGGAGAAGGCCGCCCGCGGCGCGCAAGACCGCCGCGAGTATCCCTGGGGCGAGGCCTGGGACGCCCTGCGCTGCAACTCGGACGAATTGGGCCTGGGCGATACCACCCCGGTGGGCCTGTTCCTGAACGGGGCTTCGCCCTACCGCGTGCTGGACCTGAGCGGCAACGTGTGGGAATGGACGCGCAGCCTGTGGGGTTCGTCCTACCCGTACCAACCAGAGGATGGGCGCGAGAATCTCCAGGCCGGCGACGACAAGGCGCGCGTGGTGCGGGGCGGCTCGTTCTTCAACTTCCCGGGGCTCGTGCGCTGTTCGTTCCGCTCCGGGAACGTCCCGGACGGCCGTGACGACGCCCTCGGTTTTCGGGTAGCGGCCTCCCCCATCTAACTCTGAGGCCGCGCACCGAGGGCGGGTCGTTCCGTTCGAATACCGTCACGAGCCAGATGAGAGGGTTGTAAGTTGAGCAGTCCCGCCAGCCAGGTCAGACCCGCCCCTACGGATTACGGGCAGGGGCGAGCCGCCGGGGAATTCGTAGTCTCTGGCGATTTCGACGCGCCGCTGCCAGCCTGGGGTGGTTGAAATTTTCTCGCCCTCCTGACAAACGACACCAAAGTCTCCCGGAGTTTCCGAAACTCCGGGAGACTGGTTCGTGTGCACAGGTAGGGGCGGGTCTGCCCGTTCTGGCAAGCGCGCTCGCCCTACAACCATCTCGTCTGGCCTATGATCGCACTCAACCAACTCGACCCGCCCCTGCGGATTGCATCCAGTTGATCTTGCGCCATGCACGAAGCCGGCTTCAGCCGGCGCCGCTGGCCAGGCGGGGCAATTCATGCCCCGCCTGGTTCGGGTTTGAACGGGCGCGCTGTGCATAACGAGGCGGTTTCGATGGACGGACCCGCCCAGTGATGAATTCACCGGGCTTCTCAGCAGCACCCCATCAATGGGGTTTCAAACCAGCGCGCCCGGTGGCAAACCGGTTCAGCCGGCGCTTGTTGAATTTACAGCCGCAGATCGGGGTATAATGGGCTTGCGTAGGTAAGAGGAGCGTGTGCGATGTCCCTCAGCCCAGGTGTGATCAAAATGCTGAACGACCTGCCCCCGGAAAGCCAGGGCGCGGTCGAAAAGAAAGTCTCCCGGAGTTTCCAAAACTCCGGGAGACTGGTTTGTGCGCTGCACGGGCCGGGGCGGGTCGAGTGGTTCGAATTCCGCCGCGGGCCAGACGAGAGGGTTGTAAGGCGAGCCGTCTTGCCAGATTGGGCAGACCCGCCCCTACGAATGGGGGCCGGTGGGGTTAATTGCCGGCCTGAATAATCTCCGTCGTCCCCGCCGCCTGCACCGCCTTCAACTGCGCCTGGCGCGCCATATCGGCCGACTTGGCCAAAATGCGCAGCGCCTCTTCGGGGTTGTGGAAGCCCATGCTGTTCTCGGCGGCGATGAAATCCCACATCATCTGGGCGTCGCGCTGCAACTGGCGCGCCTCGTCCAGCAGGGCCGCGTCGGCCTCCGGTAAGACGGCGGCAGCTTTGATCGCCGCGATGGCAGCCACCAGGGCGTCTTCGGTAATATCCATCGTAGAGCGCACCTGGGCCTGGATGCTGGCCACCCGCCCGGTGACGTAGGCCACGTCGGTGTGGCACTGCCCGCAGGCCGCCTCGGCGTTGAGCAGCGGGCTTTGCACGTTGTGGTTGGAGAACTTGGCCGCCCCGTCGCGCGTGTAGGGCATGTGACAGTCGGCGCAGGCCACGCCGGCCTTGTAGTGGGTGCTGTCGGCGGTGAAGAACTCGTACTCGGGGTGCTGCGCCTTGAGCATGGGCGTCTTGGCCTCGGGATACTCCCAATCTTTGAAGCCCAGGTCATTGTAATAGCCGACGATCTCCTCGATGCGCGTGCCATCCGCCCACGGGAAAGTCAGGTACTTGCCTTCGCCGGCGAAGTAATATTCCACGTGGCAGTTGGCGCACACCACCGTGCGCATCTCCTGGCGGGTGAAAGTGCGCCAGTCCTTGCCCTGCGCCTTGAGCGCCTCGTCCAGGGCCGGGTTGGTGACCACCAGCTTCATCGTGTTGGCCTCGTGGCAGTTGGCGCAGCCGATCGGCGTGGTGAGCTGCTTGCCCAGCTCGCTGAAGGGCGTTTTGTCGTACTCGGCCATGCCCATCTTGTCCCACAGCTCGGGGTTATTGGCCGATTTGCACGAATAACAGGTGCCGGGGGTGGTCTCGTTGACCCGCTTGGTAGCGCGCACGTCGGTCAGGCTGTTCAAATGGCCGCGCTCTTCGTTGTAATCCTTGCCGAAGCCGTAACCGGCGAAGAGCGTCACCAGGCGCGGGTCCTGCTCCAGCTTGGAGAACGGCTCCGAGCCGCCGAAAGCCGTGCGGTTATTGTTCGTCTCGGTCTTCAGCAGCGTGGAATACTGGTTGGGGAAGTTCAGGCCCCACTTCGAAGAGTCAGGGTCCATAGCGGCGATCTCGACCAATGGCTGGAAGCCGCGCTGCGGGGCCGGCTGGTTCCGTATGTACAGCAGCACGCCCACCAGGGCGGCGGCCAGCGCCAGGATCATGCCGCTCAGGATCAGGGTCGATTTTGCGATTTTCATTTATATTCCTCCGAGTGCTGGTAAGGTAGCAAAGAGACGCCGCGTTCGCCGTGCGCCACGCTGCGGTGGCAGTCGAAACAGAAGCGCTGCGAGCCATCCGACATCGGCCCGACGTCGATGTCCGAGACCGTCTCGGCGTGGCAGCGGATGCAGTTCTCCTGCACCACTTCCCGCGAGGCGGTCTTGGCGCGGATGGCGTCGGGGATCGGGCCGAAGATGAAGGCCGTCACGTGGTGGTAGCCCGACTGCGCCTTGACGAAGTACTTGGGGATCAGGGCGTGGGGGGTGTGGCAGTCGTTGCAGTTGGCCCACGCCTTGTGCCCGCCGTGGTACCAGCTTTCGTAGACCGCGTCCATCACGTGGCAGTTGTTGCAGGTAGCCGGGTTGTTGCCCAGGTAGGCGGTGAAGTCGGTGACGTACAGGCCGGTCCCGACCACCGCCAGCAGGGCCGCTGCAACCACCAGGATCAAGAATATCAGGGGGCGATTCATGTTTTTACCTTATCTGCCAGCGTAAAACGCCGGGCAAGCGCGGGGTTCTGAGGCCTGATTCATACCCTCCTATGTTAACAAATCTACATGCATCTGTATGTGACTTATGTTACAAATGAGGGCAACCCTGGCGTACAATTTCAGCATGGGATAAAATGTAAAGGCCATGCGCAAGACGAATGAGACCGTCACTTCACTGACCGGCTTCGCCGAAGACGAGCTGCTCAGCCGCGCCCGCCGCCTGGACCGCTACGCCCTGGGGGAGCTGCACGAGCGCTATTACCCGCAGGTCTACCCGTATGTATATTTCCGCCTGGGCGACGAGCCCGCCAGCCAGGACATCGCTGCCGAGGTCTTCCTGCGCTTCCTGGAGGCCGCCCGGCGCCGCCGTGGCCCGCGTCGCGATCTGTCCGCCTGGCTGCTGAGCACTGCCGCCCGCCTGGTGGACGAGCGCCTGCAAGCGGGCGGCGAAAACACCTCCCGGCACTCCGAGCGCCCCTCGCTGCTGGACCACCTGCCCGGGCTCGACGACCAGGAAGCCCAACTGCAAACCTTGCAGGCGCGCCAGGCGCTGCAAAGCCTGCCGCCCGACTTGCAGCATTTCCTGGCGCTGCGCTTCGCCTGTCCATGTACCCTGGAAGAAGCTTCTGCCCGGCTGGAGAAGGCCGGCGGCGACACGCGTGGGCTGCAGTTCCGCGCCCTGAGCGCCCTGCGGCGCGCCCTGGAGAAATCCGCATGAGCCGCCGTGTCGACCCGAAGCTCAGGGCCCTGGAGGTATGCCTGCAAAGTTTGCAAACCGGGGCCGATGCCGAGGAACTGCTGGCAGCCTACCCGCGCTACGCCGAGGAGCTGCGCCCGCTGCTGCATGCATCTCAGTTGATGCGCCAGTTGGCGCCAGCCGGCCCGCCGCCCGAACTGGCCCAGGAGCACAGCCGGGCCGATTTCCTGGAAATGGCCCAGCGCATGCTGCCGCCCTCGCCCAGGCGCTGGCTGGCGCCGCTGGGCCGGGCCCTGTTCTACCTGCTGCTGTTAATCCTGGGGCTGGCGCTGCTGGCGGGCGGTCTGATGATCGGCGCTTCTTACGCCATGCCCGGCGGGCTGCTCTACCCCGTGCAGCTCGCTGGCGAACAGGCGCGCCTGTCACTGACCAGGGACGCGGCCCAACGCCTGGAGTTGGAAAAATCCTTCGACCGCCAGCACCTGGCGCAGGTGCAGCGCCTGGCGGGGCGCGGCCAGGCAGCCCCGGTCGATTTCAGCGCCGGTTTGAGCCAAATGCAGGGGGAGACCTGGCAGGTTGGCGAGCTGAGCGTGATCGTGCCCCCCGACGCCCGCCTGGTGGGCAGCCTTGCCCCGGGGTTCTACGTCAACGTGCTGGGCGAGCTGCGCCCGGACGGCAGCATCCTGGCCCGCCAGATCCAGCCGCGCCAGTACCACATCGTTGGCGAACTGCAAGCGCTCACGGAGGAGCATCTGGTGGTGTCCGGGTTGGAGATTCGGCTCACCTCCGACAGTGTCTTCTACGGACAGCCTGCGCCCGGCGAGCGGGTGCAGGTGTGGGCGCTGCTCAGCCTGGAGCAGGCGCTGCAAGCCCGCCTGGTAGAAACCCTCGACTGAGCCACACCCCAGCCTAAAACAAAAACGCCCTTGGGAAGCGAACTCCCAGGGGCGGGGACACACCTGTTTCTCCGGCTCTATTTGCGTTCGAGCAGTTCCTGCGCCAGGCGCTCGAAAGCCTGGGCCACGCCATTCCCGCTTTTCGCGCTGGTCACGAACCACTCGGCTTTCAGGCGCTCAGCCGCCTCGGCCAACTGGTTATCTTCGATCTCGCGGCTGTCCAACAGGTCAATCTTGTTGCCTGCCAGGATCAGCGCCACCTTCGGGTTCACCTGGCGCAGCCGCTGGGCGTAGGTTTCGATGCCCACCAGCGTGCCCTTGCGAGTCAGGTCGCAAACCAACAGCGCCCCGCTCGCCCCCTGCAGGTAGCTGGTCTGCACACCGGTGAACTCCTCGCTGCCCGCCAGGTCCCAAACCAGCAGGTGGATCGGCGGGTAATTCGCCAGCTCGACGGTGCGCCGCGAGACTTTGACGCCGATCGTGCTCAGGTAGCGCTCGTCGAAGCGCCCTTCAACGAAGCGCATCACCAGGCTGGTCTTGCCCACGGCAAAGTCCCCCAGCATGCAAATCTTCTTTTGGATCACCGTGCTGATATCATCGCTCAACGTAGTATTCCTTGTTTGTAAACTTTCGTTACCCGATACCGATGTAATGTATAATTGGATTATACCAGCTTTGACCCGTAGACCCCCATGAGCGACTACCCTCCAGAAATCATTGCCAGGTTGCTTCAAATCGAAGGGATCGATTATGCCATCCTGGATGCGCGCCAGCGCGTGCAAGCCTATAGCCCTGGGCTGCCCGATCTCAGCCTGGCGCCCCAGGACAGCGCTTTGCACGGGCAGGAGTTGGCCGACCTGTTCCCCGAGCTGGTAGGCTACGACGAGGTGCTGGCCGAGATGCGCGCTGGCAGGCAGTCCCAGTTGCTGATCGAGCGTATTTATCGCGCCAGCCTGCGCGGCCAGCCGGGTTACGTCACCCTGCGGCTGCTGCCTCATGCAGACGGCTGGCTGTTGGTCGCCAGGGACGCCACCACCGTCGGGCTGCTGGAGCAGCGCATCACCCAGCAGCGCAACGAGATTTCCCTTCTGGCAGCGCGCCTGGAAACCGCCCGGGCGCGCCTGGACGACCTGCTGCACCGCTTCGTGCCCGGGCAGGTGGCCGACATCATGCTGAACCACCAGCGGCCTGTCCTGCCAGGCGGCGAGCGCCGCCAGGTCAGCGTGCTGTTTGCCGACCTGCGCGGCTTCGCTCACTGGGCAGCAGAGCGCCAGCCGGAAATGGTGCTGGCGACGATCAACGCCATTTTCGAAAGCGCTCTACCGATCCTGCTCGAAAAAGGCGCCACCCTGGATAAGTTCATCGGCGATGCCATCATGGCCTTCTTCAATGCCCCAGGCGACCAGCCCGACCACGCCCAGCGCGCCCTGGAATGCGCCCGCCAACTGCAGAATTTTTCGCTGGCCGGCCTGGAGCTTCGCTTCGGCATCGGGGTCAGCGCCGGCCCGGTGGTGGCCGGGAACGTTGGCACGCTGAAAGCCATGCAATACACCATCCTGGGTGACACCGTCAACCTGGCCAAGCGCCTGGAAGAGCGCGCCGGTCCCGGTGAGGTCCTGTTTTCCCCCGCTTTCCTCCAACATCTGGAGCCGCCCTGCCATTATGCCGAGATCGGACAATTGCAACTGAAAGGCCGTTCGCAGCCTATGACGGTCTACCGGCTGCTAGAATAGCCCGGCTAGAATAGCCCGGCTAGAATAGCCCGGCTATGGGTTAATGATCAAGTTCGTGTGGAGTCAGGTTATGTCAGATACCCCCCCTTCAAACCCGCCTTCTTCATCGCTCAATGAGCTGGAGCGCCTGCGCGATATCCTGTATGGCGAACAGGTGCGCTCGATTGAGAACCGCCTCAATATTCTGCAGAGCCGCCTGGAGGCAGTGCACGACGAATTAGCGCAGGCGCTCGATGCCAAAGCCGCTGCGATCGAGGCCCAGTTGCAATCCCACCAACAACAGTTGCAGGCGCACAAACGCCAGTTGGCGGACCATGCTGCCCAGTTGGAGCAGCACGCCGGCAGCCTGTCTGAACACAGCGCTCAACTGGGCCAACAACAGCAGCGCCTGGACGAGCAGGCGGCGCAGCAGGCTGCCCAATTGAAGGATCAGGCCGCCCAGCAGGCAACCCAATTAGAATCCGCCCGTCAGGCGTTGAGCGAGCGCTCGGCCCAAATCCTGGCCGACCTGTCCAGCCGCCTGGAAGCCACCCAGTCTGATCTATCCAACCGCTTGCAAGCCGCTCAGGCCGAGCTATCCACGCGCCTGGAGCAGCAGTCTGCCCAGGCCAGCCAGCAAACCAGCGCCGGGCTGCAAGAGCTCAACCAGCGCCTGGAGCAGCAGGTAGCCGAGCTGACCGCCCAACTGAACGCCGCCCGCCAGGAGCTCAGCCAGCGCCAGGAGCAGGTCCACAAAGAACAGACCCAGGCGCTCAACACCGCTCAGAAACAAGCCCAACAGCGCCACGAAGAACTGCGCCAGCAGATCCTGGCTCTGGCGGCTGCCCTGGAGGAGAAAAAGGTCTCGCGCCAGGAGTTGGGACAGGCGCTCCTGGAGCTTGGTAAAAACCTGCAAGACATCCCCTAGTCCGTTCAAAAACGCATGGGAAACCCGCCCGCCTCACCCCCCAACGATCCCCTGGCCTCGGTGCGCACCATCCTGCTGGCTGAGATGCAGGAGCGCGTCCAGCAGTTAGAGCAGCGCATCGCCGCTTTGCAAGAACATAACCAGGCCCAGGATCAAGAGCAGCAGGCTCAATGGTCAGCGCTGCAAGCTGAGCTGGCTGAGATGGAGCAGTTCAGCCAGGCCACCCAGGCCGGCCTGCAAGATTTGCAGCGCCGGGCCTTGACCGACCCCGACACCATCACCTCGCGCCTGACGCCCATGATGACCAACCTGATGCGCCGCACCATCCACGATTCGCGCGAAGAGATGGCTGAAGCCCTGGGCCCGGTCATGGGTGAAGCTGTGCGCGTGCAGATCCGCGACTCGCGCCAGGAAATGGTCGACGCCCTGTACCCAATCATCGGCCAGACCGTGCAGCGCGCCATCGGCGAATTCGGGCGCGAACTGCAGCGCAATATCGACACACGCCTGCGCACAACCTTTGGCCCGCAGGGTTTATGGCGCACGCTCACCGCCCGGCTGCGCGGCATTTCACCCAGTGAGCTGGCGCTGCGCGATGCCATGCCCTTCACCGTCAGCGAGGTATTCGTCATCCAGCACGGCTCCGGCATACTGCTGGCGCACAACCACTATGGCGACAGCCAGGCGCCCGATTCGGACCTGATCGGGGCCATGCTCACCGCCATCCGCAGTTTTGTGCACGATGCTTTCAACCAGGGCCAGGCGCGCGAATTCGAGCTGGACGGCATCCAATACGGCGAAGAGGGCATCCTCATTCAAAGCGGACAGCACGCCTACGTGGCCGTCGTGCTGCGCGGCGTGGAGCCAGAAGGCTTTCGCTCGGCGCTGCGCCAGTTGGTATCCGAGATGCATGTGCGCTTCGGCAACGCCCTGCGCGATTACGATGGCGAGCCGGCCAGCCTGCCCGATTTGCAGCCGCTGCTGGCGCAGTTTATCGCCTACGTGACCGGTGAGCGCGACATCCGGCAGGCCGCCGCCTCCCCGCGCCAGCGTTGGTTCCTGGCCGGCGCCAGCCTGTTCCTGGCACTGATCCTGGTCACAGCCTGCTTCTACCTGCGTTTCACCCTGGCCCTGCTGCCAATGGCCTTCCCCGGGCCATCGGCCACGCCCACCGCCACCGATACGCCGGCCTTCACCGCCACGCCGACCAGCACCGCTACTGCCACGGCCACCCCCACAGCCACCTCCACGCCAGAACCGACCCTGACGCCCACCCCGACCTTCACGCCGACCAGCACGTCCACGCCGAGTGCCACTGCCACCGAGGCAGTTCTGCAAGCCTACACCATCGGCAACGTTTGGGCGCGCACCCAGCCGCGCCTAGATGCTGCCAGCCCGCAGTTGATCCTGTCCAACACCCTGGTCAGGATCCTGTCCAGCTATGGCGAGTGGATCGAAGTGGAATGGATGATCGGGAACACCAGCTACCGCGGCTGGGTGATGCTGCGCTGGATCAGCACGCTGCAGCCCATCCCGCCGGAGATCATCACCCCCACGGCAACTCCATAATCCGGTAAAAAACACGGTCGCCCGGAGACAGGACTCCCCCGGGCGGCCGGCGCTTTGTCCAGGTCAATAAACCGGCAGGCTGGGGTCGATCTCCTGCGCCCAGGCGTTGATGCCGCCCTTCAGGTTCTTCACCTTACGAAAACCAGCGCCCAGCAGCAGTTCCAGGGCGCGCCCCGAGCGCGTCCCCGATTTGCAGAAGATCACCATGTCTTCAGCGCTGTCCAGTTCGGACAGGCGCGCCGCTAACTGCCCCAGGGGGATCAAGGTGGCGTTATCCAGGTGTGAGATGGCCAATTCGTGTGGTTCGCGCACGTCCAGCAGGCGCAGCCCGTTGCCCGCTTTCAAGCGCTGCGCCAGCTCGGCGGCAGTGATATCCCAGCCGCCGCCCACACTGCCTTCCTCGTGGTCGTGCCCGGGCACGCCGCAGAAGGCTTCGTAATCGATCAGTTCCGTCACCTCTGGCTGCGAGCCGCACACCTTGCACTTGGGGTTCTTGCGCAGCTTGACGAACTCGAAGGACAGGTCCAGGGCGTTGTAGAGCAGCAAGCGCCCGATCAAGGGCTCGCCGATGCCCAGGATCAGCTTGAGGGCTTCGGTAGCCTGCAAAGTGCCGATCGTGCCGGGCAGGATGCCCAACACGCCGCCTTCGGCGCAGGATGGCACCAGGCCGGGCGGAGGCGGCTCGGGGAACAGGCAGCGATAGCACGGCCCGCGGCGGGCATCGAAGACGCTCACCTGCCCATCGAAGCGATAGATCGAGCCGTAGACGTTGGGCTTGCCGGTCAGCACGCACAGATCGTTGGTTAAGTAGCGCGTGGGGAAATTGTCCGTGCCATCGATGATCAGGTCGTATTCCGCGGCGATTTGCATGGCGTTCACCGAGGTGAACGGTTCGTTATAGGTGTCGACCTGGATATCCGGGTTGAGGTTGAGCATGCGCTGGCGGGCCGACTCGACCTTGAGCTCTCCCAGCTTCGAAGTGCCGTGGATCACCTGGCGCTGCAAGTTGGAGGTATCGACCACATCGTAATCCACCAGGCCGATGCGCCCGATGCCAGCCGCCGCCAGGTAGAGTGCAACCGGCGAGCCCAGCCCGCCCGTGCCGATCACCAGCACCGCCGCCGCTTTGAGCTTGCGCTGGCCGTCCAGGCCCACCTCGGGGATCAGCAGGTGGCGCGAGTAGCGCAAGATTTCTTCGTGTGAAAGCTCCGGCAGCATAGGTTCTCAGCCTCCGGCGATGCTTGGGATGAGCAGCAGGCGGTCGCCTTCTCTCAACGGCGTCTCCAGGCCCTGCAAGTCCTTGACGTTTTCTTCGCCCAGGAACAGGTTGACAAAGGGCCGCAAAACGCCATCGTTGTTATACAGGTGCGGCTGCAGGGCGGGAAACTGGGTCACCAGATCGCTCATGGCAGCGGCAACCGTTGCGCCGTGAACACTGATTTCACTCTGGCCAGCAGTATAGGTACGTAGAGGGGTTGGGATGCGAAGAACAGGCACGCCAAAAAGCTCCTTTAGAAAATATCGTTGAGCTGCCTGAGCAGCTTTTCTGCCGGGGCGACGCCGTGGTTGACGTGGCGCGGCTGCCCCTGGGCATCGATGACAAACGTGGTCGGCACACTCATCACGCCCCAATGGCTGGCGATGTCGGGGCGGTTGGAGGCGTCAATCTCGACCACCTGCATGCGCTCGCCAACCTGCTCCAGGATGTGCTGTATCGCCGGGCGCTGCACAGTTTTACACGGCGCGCAGGTGGGCGTCGTGAAGTATAACAGAACCGGAACGCCGCGGCGGGCGGATTCCAATCCGAGCGCACGGCCTTTGGCCCGCGCCAATATCAGGCGGTTGCCCAGGCCGTACAGGCCCAGTCCCATACCGATCAAACCCAGCGCCCACACCAGGCGCAGGATCAATTCACTGTGTAGAATTTCAGGACTCATAGACCCTCGTTTTCGGGCGCATACCCGGGAAGGTATCTTGCGGCGGGGATTTACGGAAGCCGGGCACTTTGAAGCGCGCCAGCCAGTAATACAACATGCAGCCCACGCAGAAACCGGCGAAGGCGTTCAAGGCCGCCAGGGCCGCCACCAGCCAGACCAGGCTCCAACCCAGGGGAGGCAGGCCAGCAAACAAGGCCAGGCTGCCGCCAGCCATGAACAGGCCGCCCAGGCCCTGGGCGAAGCGGTGAGGCTCGCGGTGATCCATCAAAACGTACGGTTTGGCCAGCCCCAACGGCTTCAGAACCCACCGGTAAATAAAACCAAAGCCAGGGAAACCGAACAGGGCTCCCAGCAGCATCACCCCTGCCACCAGGGTCGCCAGGACGGGCGCATTGAATACGAAAGCCAGGATATTTAGACCTACCACTGTAACCTGGCTGACTTTGATGGCGGAATGATCAATTGCTTGCAATTGCTCGGACATACGCTTTCCTCTCACCGTCAGGTGACATCCAATAAGATCGTTTCCTCATCGAAGCGCGTCCGCTCCTCGCTCAAAAGCCAGGAGCGGCTCTCGACCGCCTTGCCGGATTGCACGCTGGTGATGATATACGATAAGAAGGGCAAAGCCCACTCGCGGTCGAACTCCGATGGGCGGTTGGGGTGGTCGGGATGGGAGTGGAAGACGCCCAGTACATCCAGGCCCAGGCGCGCCGCTTCCTGCTCGCCGCGCAGGTATTCCTGAGGAGTGAGCAAGTAGCGGTTGTGCCGGGCGGCTTGCTCGCGGGCATTGGTCAGGGTGAGCAGCGAAACCACCTGCTTGTCATCGCCATCCAACTCGCCCAGCAGCAGCCCGGCGCCTTCTTCAGGGTAGGCCGCCTCGCCGTGGGCATGAATCTGGCGCAAAAGTTCAGCAGAAAGCCGGATCGCCATAGGAACCTATGCCTCGCTCCAAAGCTCTTTATCGCTCAAGTATTTGTAACCAGCATCCGGGAAGAGTGTCACCACCACGCCTGCCTCCAGGCTTTCGGCTACTTTCAATGCCGCGACGGCAGCCGCGCCAGAAGAAATCCCCACGAACAGGCCTTCCTGGCGGGCCAGGCGGCGCACCATGCCGTAGGCCTCTTCGGTGGAGACCCCTACCGTGCAGTCCGGCAGGGCCGGGTCGAAAATGCCTGGCTGCCGCGCCGTGGGCATGTGTTTCAAGCCCTCCAGGCCGTGGAAGGGGCCCTCCGGCTGCACAGCGATGAGTTGCACATCCGGATTGTACTGGCGCAGGTAGCGCCCCACCCCGGTCAGCGTGCCGGAAGTGCCCAGCCCGGCCACAAAGTGCGTTACACACCCGCCGGTCTGCTGCACGACCTCCGGGCCAGTGCTCAGGTAATGCGCCTGCCAGTTGGCCGGATTGTCATACTGGTTGGCGTAGAAATAGCGCTGCGGCTCTTCCTGGGCCAATCGCCGGGCGAACTGCATCGCGCCGTCTGTGCCTTCTAACGGATCGGTGAGCACCAGCTCGGCCCCCAGGGCGCGCAGGATCGCGAAGCGCTCCGGGCTGGCGTTGGCCGGCAGCGCCAGCGTCACCGGCACACCCAGCGCCGCCCCGAAGGTCGCGTAAGCGATGCCCATGTTGCCGGAGGTCGAGTCTAGCAGGCGCTTACCGGGCGCCAGCTTGCCCTCCGCCAGCGCCGTGCGCAAGATGTTCAGCGCCGGGCGATCCTTCACCGAACCGCCGGGGTTGAACCATTCGGCTTTGGCGAAAAGCTGCACAGTTGGAGACAGGTGCGGGGCAATCCGTCGCAAGGGCAGCAGCGGCGTATTGCCAACTGCGGTTTCCAGCCCAGGGAGGGCGGGTTCGGTGATCTGGATTTTCGAGGGAACGAACAGGTCCATCCTGATTCTCCTTAGGAGATTACGAAAAACAAAAAACGGCTGACAGACAAACAAAAAGAGCGGTGCGCAGCGCCATCCAGCGCGATCACGCCAGCGATACAATTCGCAAGCGGGGCTGCAACCACTCTCCGTCTACCAGCCGTCTCGAAGCAGAGGAACACTACTTCAGGCTGTTTCCAGTGACGAGACGGTGGTTACATACCCCGCCTCAGACACATGCAAGCCAATCTCATCCAGGGACTCCAATTCGAATTATTATGACAATATTGATAGTTATTATACAATCTATGACAGATTTGTCAAGGGTGATCTGGCGTTCGAGCAACCCGGGATATTTTCGCAGGCCCCACCCGGTAATCGAAGGCCTCCCGAAGATTCCAGAATCTTCGGGAGGCCGGGGACTTTGTTTATGCGCCGGGTCTATTCGGCGGGTTTATCTTCCGTCTCGCCCTCGCCAGAGCCAATCCCCAGCGGCACCCATTTCTTGGGATCTTTCAGACGATGCTGGATTCCGCTGCGGTCGTGCACCTGGTCGAAGCCTTCAGGTTTGATGAACATTTGCTCGCCATCCAACAGGCCGAAGACGCCCGCCTGACCGGGCTCGGGGCGCTTTTCGCCCTTGAACTTGGCTGACTGACTGGGCAGGTAATCGACCGGCTCCTCGTAGGTGGTGACGTAGCCTTCATAGTTGCGCAAGATGATCTTGTGGTCAGACATGCTGAGCAGGTAGTTGGGTGAAACAGGGATCTTCCCGCCGCCGCCCGGGGCGTCGATGATGTACTGGTGCACGGCATAACCAGAAGTATGGCCGCGCAAGCCTTCCATAATCTCAATGCCCTTGGCCACCGGTGTGCGCAGATGCCCGGCCCCTTCCACCAGGTCACACTGGTAGAGGTAGTAGGGCCGCACGCGCAGGCGCACCAGCTTTTGCACCAGCTCGCGCTGGATGTGCACGTTGTCGTTGACGCCAGCCAGCAGCACGGCCTGGTTGCCCAGCGGTATGCCGGCGCGAGTGAGCTTGTCACAGGCCTGCTCCAACTCCGCCGAGATTTCATTGGGATGGTTGACGTGGATATTCATCCACAGCGGGTGGTACTTTTGCAGCATGTCGCACAATTCGTCGGTGACGCGCATGGGCAGGAAGACCGGCACGCGCGAACCGATGCGCACAATCTCGATATGCGGAATCTCGCGCAGGCGGCTGAGGATCTCCTCCAGGATTTTTGGGGCCAGCACCAGCGGGTCGCCGCCGGAGAGCAGCACGTCGCGCACCTGCGGCGTGCGCTTGAGGTATTCGATCTGCATCTCGAATTCCGCGCGCGAGAAAGTCGCCGAGGGGTCGCCCACGATGCGCGAACGCGTGCAATAGCGGCAGTAAGACGCGCACTGCGTGGTGACCAGCATCAGCACCCGGTCGGGGTAACGATGCACCAGGCCCGGCACAGGCGAATGGCGGTCTTCCGCCAGCGAGTCCTCCATCATCGCCGTGAAGGGCAGCAGTTCGGCGTCGGTCGGCACCACCTGCTTGCGGATCGGATCCTCCGGGTCATCCGGGTTGATCAAAGAGATGAAATGAGGCGTGATATCCACGCGGAAAAGATTCGAAGCCGAGAGCGCCTTGCGCTCGCTCTCGGTCAGGGGCAGCACCTTCTCGAACTCATCCACCGTGTTGATGCGGTTGCTGAGCTGCCAGCGCCAGTTGTTCCACTTTTCGTCGGGGATTTCGGCGAAATATGGGGCTCGTTTCGAAAGAAAAGGGGTTTTAGCCATGAGGGTACCTCCAATAAGTGATTCTGTCATAAGCGAAGAGCAATTTCAAAGATCAAAGCCAACGCCTGCCATAATGGCTCGGAGCCTCTGGAAATAGAGGCAGTGAGGAAGCAGTGTTCACTATGCCCGGCCCGGCGGATCATGATCCGTGCGAAAAAAACCAGCAAAAAAGGTAGATCCAGGAAAATTCATGTACAAATTCTAACCGAAAATCGGCGCGTACAAACCACAAATTTCTGTTTTCCAACTTACCAACACGGTGCGCTAGGTATATTTGGTGTAAAATTAGCATAAGGTAGTTATTCCACGAGGCGGCGATCACAATGTATCACATCCTGATTGTCAGCACGAACGAGGCACTGGAACAAGAAGTTTATGGTGCGTTGCATGGCTCAGTTATATTGAGCCGTGTAACTACCATCGCACAAGCGCAGGCGCAACTGCTCGCGACTCATGGAGAAGACACACCTGGTGTATTGATCCTGGTGGATGCAAGCGGGCAGGCTAACGCAGTTGGAATGTGCCGAGAAATGCGCCAGGGTGGGTTACCCAAACAAGTCAAGCTGATCGTAATCATCGAAAACCCGCTAGACCGCCAGGCCGTTTTACAGGCTGGGGCAGATGATTACTTACTCGCGCCGCTCATCTCCGCTGTTCTCAGCACCAGATTGCTGGTGCATCTAGAACGCCTGGAGCTCGCCTGGGAATACGAGGAAACCCAGGTCTACGCAGCCCAGGCAGCTTTTCTGGTGCTGCTTTCCCGGCTGATTGGCGGGCAGTCAGAATTGAAAGTGATCCTTTCTCAAACTTTGGATCAGACAGTATCGTTGCTGAACGCCTGGGCTGCCGAATTGTGGTTATGGACCGCAGATGGTGATCGACTCGAACTGGTTTCTTCTCTCACGCCGGCCTCCTCGTCGCACCGCACACCTCAAAGGATCAAAGGCGAGGGGTTGATCGGTTGGATCGCCAGCCAGGAACTTCCCCTGATCCTGGTAAGTGCTCACGAAAGCGCACACTTTGATCGAAGAATCGACGCTATTGATGGGCAAGAGCATTACGCCATCCTTGCAGTTCCCCTGAAAAATCAGGCTGTACAGGTTGGCTCGCTGGTGATCTACCACACCCCTCCACGAACCTTTACGCCAGGCGATGCAAAGTTGCTGGAAGCAATTGCCAGCCTGGTGGCATCCGCGATCATCAATGCCCAGGCGATCCAACAACTGCAAAATTCCTCGACGCGGCGGCACACACTCTATGAAATGAGCCGGAAAATCGCTGAAAGCCTGGATTTGCAGTCCACAGTCAGCCGGGCCTTGCAATGGCTCAACCGCATGTGTGATACCGAAGCCAGCCTGCTCTGGCTTACCAATGAGAAAACGCAGGAACTCGAACCGGTCAGCGCGCTCGGCGTTGAAATCGATCAAACCGGGCAGCTCAAATTAGCGTTAGAAGGCTGCCCGGTTGACCAGTTGACCAACGACAGTGCGGCACTTCTGATCCACAATGCCGATGATGATCCCTGCGAATGCCTGGTGCTCTTTGAGCATTTAGGGATCAGGCGGCGCAACTTCCTCGCCATCAAGATGCTCCACCATTCCCAAGTCATTGGGGCAATCACACTCTTGAATAAAATTGGCGATAGATTCGACAAAGCCGAGATCGAGATGCTTTCGGCTGCCACAGAAATGATAGGCATTGCGATCAGCAATGCCCAACTGCACGAAAAGACCCTAAAACTGATACACGAAAGCGAGCGAATGCACAAGCTGGCTTTACAAAACGAGCGCCTGGCCACCATCGGCCGCCTGACGGCCAGCCTGGCGCACGAGATCAACAACCCCATGCAAGCTCTGCGCGGGGCGCTAACCCTGGCGCGGGAAGAACTGCACAATCCGCAAGAGTTGGCCGGCTACCTGGAAATCAGCATGGTAGAAGTTGAACGGGTGGTCAATCTGGTACAGCGCTTGCGCCAGGTTTATCAGCCTTCTTCGGATAAGCCCGAGCTTGTTCCGATCCAATCGATCATCCACGACGCGCTATCGGTAGCGCGCAAAGAGCTGTCGCGCCAGAACGTCAAAATGCACATCGACATATCGCCATCCTTGGGGAAGGTAGCAGGTATAACCAGCCAGCTCCACCTGGCCTTCCTATGCATTTTCCTGCGGATTTCCGACCTGCTTGGCAGCGCCGGAGGAGGGGTGGTTCGGTTGTCGGCGCTTGACCAGGGCGATGAAGCAGGGATTGAGTTCATCGCCAGCGCAGGAGGTGTAGATTGGATCGGCCTTGGCCCGGATGCAGAAGAAAGCTCCGAGCACATCCCTTTGGACGAGGTGATCGGCCTGTCACTGGCGCGCGACATCCTGATTGCGCACGGCGGCAATCTGAACGTTGACTGCTGCGAGCAAAGAACTTGTTTGCAGGTTACACTGCCCCAGGAACACTAGAAACCGGACAGCGTGATGAAACCAGCACAGATCCTGATTGTCGATGATGAGGCCAATATCCGTTTTGTTATAGAACGGACCTTGCGCCCAGAGGGCTACCACATAGATACTGCTGCCTGCGGGCAAGAAGCCATTCAGAAAATCCAACAAACCACGTACGATCTGATCTTGCTCGATTTATATATGGAATCAGTTAACGGCCTGCAAGTGTTCGATGCCTTGCGCCAGGCCGAGCCAGATACGGTTGTCATCATCCTGACCGCGCACGGTTCGATCGAAAGCGCCGTAGACGCCTTGCGCCTGGGCGCGTTCGATTATCTGATGAAGCCCGCCACGCCCGAGACAATCCGCCAACGAGTACGCGAAGGTTTGCAGCAGCGCCAGAACGCGCTGCGCAAGAAACAGTTGTTGGAGCAAATGGGAAAAATCCGCCAGATGATTTCCGAGATCGATAGCCAGCAAACACAGCCAGCCTCGACCGAACAACGTTTTTTGCACTCCGGCCAGGTAATCATCGATCGCCGCCATCGTACAGCCGCCATGCAGGACAGGCCGTTGGATTTGACTACCGCAGAATTCGCCATCCTGCTATGCCTGGTAGAAGCCGCCCCGAACCCGGTAGCTCACCGGGAATTGATTTGCCAGGCATTGAACTACGAATGCCAGGAAAACGAGGCGCGCGAGATTACCAAGTGGCACATCTTCAACCTGAGACAAAAGATTGAACCAGACCCCGCACACCCACACTATATCAAAACCATGCGTTATCAAGGATATTTCTGGAGCGGAGAATAGCCGCTCCAGGCGAATACCGGGACCACCAGGCCCTCAGGCTGTTCGACAACCTGAGGGCTTTTTTTTACCTCTCGCTGGCAAAGGTTAGGGTTCAGCCAACCATAGAAAACCTATCCTAACCGCCTGGCAACCTGTTTCTTGCTAAGATATTGGCATAAGGATGAAGGCGAGCGATATGGATGAAAAATGGGTGCTGATTGTAGATGACGAGGAGTCGATCCTCTCAGTGCTGAAGAACAGCCTGAAAAAATTCGGCCCGGCATTTCAAGTGATCACTGCCAATAGCGGTGCGGCAGCGCTCGAGCAACTCTCACAGCGCATCTTTGACCTGGTCGTCACCGATTATCGCATGGAAGACATGAACGGCCTGGAATTGTTGGAAGCCGTTCGCGCCATCCAGCCTGACACGCGCGTGATCCTGATGACTGCCTACGGCAGCAACGCCCTGGAAGCCGAAGCTCGCCAGCTAAAAGCCTACAACTATCTGACCAAACCTCTGGAAATCGATTCTTTCCGCCAGGTCGTCAAGGAAGCCCTGGGGAATCTGGCCATCAGCCGGCCTGGGATCCTGATCCTCTCCGATGAGCGCTACCAGCAGGTCAACAACCTGATCACCCAACTGCGCAGCGACATCGGCGCCTGGTGCATTTTCCTGACTGACAGCGAAGGGCACTTCATCGCCCAAACTGGCGAAATGAGCGAGCTGCCCTTGCAACAAATTGCCTGCCTGGTAGGGGGTGGCGTGGCTTCACTGCTAGAGGTAGGCCGAATTATCGATGGCACCGATGATACCGTCAACCTGTGCTATCGGGAAGGCAAGCAGGTCAACCTGTACGTAGTCAACATCGGGCGCCAGCTCCTGCTGGTCATCATTTGCGAAGTGGGCCCCTACGCCAGCCGCCTGGGGTCGGTGTGGTATTTCGCCCAACGCACAGCTCTGGCGCTGCGCGAAAAATTGGGAGAAGCCGAACACGCCAGCCCTTACCCGCTCTTCAACCATGAAATCAACCAGGAACTGGACAGCCAATTCGACCAATTGTTCGCCGAAACAGCGCCGCCACAGGCCAGTACAGCCAGGGACGAAGTAGCGCCTGCGCCCGAAACTCCAGACCTGCCGGCAGAAGAACTATTAAGCTTCGAACAGGCTATCGCTAAAGGCATTGTGCCCAAGGAATTTTCAGGCAGTTAATAGGACGGTTAGGAAACTATAATGAGCAGTCAAAATCCCTGGGAAGAAGGTGTAAGGTTGCGAGGCGGGATCACGATCTACCCCTCGCACGAGAAAGCCCTGGACCGCATCCTCGGCGAACTGGTGGAGCGCTGCCCGGCAGCCTTTGCATTGCTGGCCGAAATCAGCGGTCAGTTGATCTCGATCCAGGGCGAGCGAGGCGAGCGCGACCTGATAGCTCTGGCTTCCCTGGCAGCCGGCGACCTGGCTGCCAGCCAGGAGATCGCTCGCCTGACCGGCGAATACAAGCACCATCAGTTGGTGCTGCGCGAAGGCGAAAAATTCAATACCTTCATCAGCGAATCTGGTCCGCACCTGCTGGTGTTCGTCCAGGTCGCCAATGAGGTGCCCTTGGGCTGGGCCCGCCTGCTGATCCGGGAGGCTACTCGCCAACTGGCCAAAGTTATCGATCACCCTGCTGAGGAGGTAGAAAAACTCGATCTGGGATTGGATGATGACAAGCTTTCCGACTTGATGGGTGATGCGCTGGATGCGTTGTGGACAGGGTGAAACCATGCACATCAACTGGCAACTGCGTGAACTTAACCTCAAGGTCGTCTACTACGGCCCGGCTTTGAGCGGTAAGACCACCAACCTGGAGCAAATCCACGCCCGTGTCAACCCGGCTCAGCGCAGCGAACTGGTCTCGCTCAAGACCCACGAAGACCGCACGCTGTTCTTCGACTTCTTACAGTTGGAATTGGGCAAGATCGGCGGCCTGACCCCCAAGATCCACCTGTACACCGTTCCAGGTCAAACCTACTACGAAGCCAGCCGCCGTCTTGTGCTGCGCGGCGCCGATGGCGTGGTCTTCGTGGTCGACTCAGCCGCCCCGCGCCTGCACGAGAACCTGGAGTCCTGGAAGAATATGCTCACCCACCTGCGCTCCTTCGATATCGATCCACAAGGCATGCCAATTGTAGTCCAACTCAACAAGCAAGATTTGTACAACGCCTTGAAACCACCTGCCATCCGCACGCTGCTGCACCTCAACGGCCTCCCGACCGTTGAAGCGGTGGCGATGAACGGCCAGGGCGTGCTGGAAACCCTGAAAGCCATCACCCGCGCCGTGATCGCCCAGGTGCAGCGCCAGATGGCCTGATCACCATTCGAAACCAGGTAGAGAACAGGACTTGAGATAAATCTATGAACATTGATCAAATATCTTCCGGATCGTCCGAACTGCGTAAGCTGCTGGCTGATATGAACCAGACAGGGGGGTTCATCATCTCGGTGCTGACCGACCGCCAGGGGCTGCCCATCGCCTTTGCCGCCGCGCCCGGCTCCGACCCCGAGAGGCAGTCGGCTGTCGTCGCATTGGTGCAGAAAACGGCTGCACAGGCCAGCACTCACCTGGGCATCACCACCGATGAAATTTCATTGAACGCGGTGGATGGACAGCGCCTGGTTTGCCGCCCCTTCGAAATCAACGGCAACACGCTGATCCTGGCGGTGATGGTCGCCGAGCGCAGCCATAGTTACCGCCGCCTGACCAACCAGACCATCCGGCGCATCGCCGAGGTGTGGAAATCCTATTGGGAGTAAGCCATGGCTATGCAAGGCAAACTCAGCGATATGACCGTCGCAGACCTGATCCAACACAATTGTCAGGATCGCAAGCTGGCGCAACTCACCATCGATCACAACGGCGAGCAGGCCGTGCTGTACTTCAAAAACGGCCAGGTGCTGCACGCCGCCCTGGGTAATTTGTCGGGAGAGGAGGTTATCTATCGAATCCTTGCATGGGAAGAGGGTCTCTTTACCCTGAAAAATGAGGTCGAAGCGCCCAGGACCAGCATCAAACGCACTTGGTCCGGGTTGCTGCTGGAGGGCGCTCGCCGTATCGACGAAGCCCAAGTCGCATTTAGTTCAAATCAATCCAAACCTACGGAGGTTCATTCTATGGCAACCAAACTCGAAGAAGTCCTCAAAGGCCTGGCCGGTGAAGTCAACGGCTACATTGCCTCCGCGGTAGTGGGAACAGACGGCATCGGCATCGCTGAAGATCTCGGCAACTCGAAGACCGATATCGAAGCCGCCAACGCCCAGGCTACCCTGCTCATCAAGCTGGTGGATACATCCATCGCCAAGCTCAGGGGTGGCAACCTGGAAGATAACCTGCTGACCACGGACAACGCCTACATACTGACCCGCTTTTTGGAGGGCAAATCCTATTTCCTCACCATCCTGGCCGACCGGCGCAACGCCAGCCTGGGCAACCTGCGCCTGATGAGCCGCATCTACGCCGAACGGGTCTCCAAGGCCATCCCGCGCTGATGCAGCGTCACTCTGATACGAAAGGAAGAATGCAATGGCAAAAATGGATCAGCTTTTACAAGAATTTCGCACTGAGCTGGGCGGCGATTTCATCGCCACGGATGTGGTTGGCACGGATGGCATTTCGATTGCCAGCAACTACGCCGACGCCAGCATCGACAGCTCGGCAGTGTCGGCGCGCTTCGCCATGGTGATGAAGCTGGCCTCCAAGGTCAGCGACAAGCTCAGTCTGGGCGAAGTCGCCGATAATATGGCCACCTCAGACCAGATGATCATCCTGACCCGTTTACTCGGCGATGGATCGTACTTCTGGAGCGTAGGCATCCCCAAGGATGCTACCCTGGGCAGCGTGCGCCTGACCATGGACGAGTACGCCGGCCAGATCTGGGATGCAATCCCGCACTAGACCACCCTACCCTCATTCATATACAAAGGAGTAATGACCATGGCTACTGAAGAGCAAAAGAAAGCCCGGCTGTTGAAATTGTTCAATGATGTTGTCTTTGGCTTTGGCAAGGGATTATACGATCTGTTTGGTGACTCGGCCCTGGCAACTGTAGACACTATCGGTGAAGATATCATCGAAGAGATGGAACACGAGTTGGGCCTGGAAATCCACGGTGAAGACCCGCAGACCATCCTGACCGAACTGGAACGCATCCTGGTGGATGAGTATGGCATAGCGAAAAGCATGAAGCTTCAGGTTCAGGAACACGAAGTGGACATCATTTGCGAAAAGTGTGAATTGTGGCATGCCACCAAAGACATGCTGGCAACCGGCGCGCCGCCGTTTCACTGCGTGCCGATGATGATCGCCGAGGCCGCCCTGCACAAGCGCCTGGGCAAGAAAGCCCACTTCGTCGGCATCACGCAAGATGAAGACAAGCGCTTGTGCGACATCGACTTCCACCTGACCTAAGCGCTGGGCAACGCTGCCACTGGCCCCGTCCAGGCTTCTGGAGTCTTGCAGACTCCAGAAGCCTGAACAAAATCCAAGAATATGAAAGATCCGATCCTCTTCCGCCGCAGCGATACGCTCGACCCCGTCGAGGCCGGTTATTGGAAAGACCTGTTGTATCGGGTCGCCAAGATCGGCGCCGAGCTGGAGGTCGCCCCACCCAAGGGCATGTCGCGCCCGGAATTCGAAGGCCAGGTGCGCCAGGATCTGGCGCCCTCCGGCACACTCGAGCGCCTGGGAGCGAATGGCGTGCTGGACGTGCAGCCGGAGCACTGCGGGATCGAGATCCGCATCATCGGAAGGCAGCCGCACTTTCGTAGCTTGCAGCGTCAGTATCAGACGATCATGAAAGTTTTATGGGGCCGCGGCTCGCGCTCGCGCCCCACCTGCGGCCTGCACTTCCACCTGCTCACCCCCACCCTGGCCGAGCCGGTGCCCGAGATCATCCTGGCAAATCTGTGGAACCTGACCCGGCGTTACGGCCCCGAACTCAAGTTCCTGACCTCCGGCGGCGATTGCCGTGCCGGGTTGTGCCGTCGCCGCCAACACAACAGCCACCTGGAATTTGTGCGCCATTCCTCGGGCGTAGCACATATGTCCAAAGTCCAGCAAGCGCTCAAAGAAAGTCTGACCGTACCCGAACACCAGAACTTTCTCAACCTGGAACACATCGGCTTCAGCGAGTGCGGCGCAGTACTGCCTTTCCATCTGGAGTTTCGCTTCCCGGACGTCGATCTATCGGCCACCTCGGTGGCTTCGAAAACTTTCCTGTTCCTGGCCCTGCTGTTGAAATCGGTGGACCTGAGCCAGTACGGCGTGATCCACGTCGGGCGCATCCAGGCCTGGCAGCGCAAGAAACACCTGCTGGACATGCTCAGCAACAACGAAGGCAACCTGGCCACCAGCGACACGCGCGCCGTCGATGATGCCACCATTGAAGAGCTGCGCCAGGGCTGCTATGAGATGCTCGATCTGCTGGCGCCCACCTTCGAGCGTTTTGCCAATAACCCCGCCTTGGATGTGCTCCTGGCCCTGGCCGAGCGCCCCATCTCACTGCTGCGCTGCGCTGGCTACGATTGGGCCCAGGTTGAAGAGTTATTGGCCGAACGCGCCCTGCTCAACCCACAAGGACTGGACGAAACCGATCGCAAACTGATGCAGCGTATCGAGTTGGGCGAATGGGCCGGCAAGCCATCCTGCGAAGCCTGGAAATGGCGCGCTGCCCAGGAGCTCTACCTGACCCCCCAAGACCTGGATCGCCGTTTGCAACGCATCGAGCTGTTGCGCGGCGTGCGCTGGGACGAGCGCCAGGGCACGATGGTGTTCACCAGTTAATCCACTTATCAGATGATTCATGAAAGAAAAGGAGATTCCCATGCACGCTTCCGATATCACCCCTGATGAAGCCCTGCAAATGTTGGTCGAAGGCAACCAGCGCTATACCAGCGGCAAGGCTGTGCATCCACACCAATCCGCCGACCGGCGCACTGAAGTGCTCGCCGGGCAGCACCCCTTCGTCACGGTTTTGAGCTGCGCCGACTCGCGCGTCCCGCCGGAGGTCTTTTTCGACCAGGGCATCGGCGACCTGTTCATCATCCGCAATGCCGGCAATATCATCGACGATGTGGTGCTGGGCAGCATGGAATACGCCGCCGAACACCTGGGTGTGCCGCTCGTGCTCATCCTGGGGCATACCAAGTGCGGGGCGGTGACGGCTACGGTGCAGGGCGGCGAAGCGCCCGGCCACATCGGCAGCATTGTCAAGACAATTTTGCCGGCCGTCGAAATAACCAAAGGCCAGGAAGGCGACGCCGTCGTGAACGCCATCTACGCCAACGTGCACATGACGGTCGAGGCCGTCAAGCACTGCGCCCCGATCCTGTCCGAGTTTGTTGAGAAAGGCCGCATGAAGGTGGTTGGCGCGGTTTACCACCTGGAGAGCGGCAAAGTTGAATTCCTCTAAATGGCGCAGACCGGCTAACCTGACCAGGACCTGACGGGTTTTTCCAGGTGCGCTTGTGCAGGCTATCGATAAACTGCGAGAAGCCTGCCTCCAACAAAGCGCCTGCATCAACTCGTCAGGTCTGGCCTTACGCCCCAAACGCATCTGTTTCTCAGGGAGACTCAGGCCATGACCACTTCAGATCAAACCATGCAAGAATTGATCGAGGGCAACTGCCGTTTCGTCAACAGTTTCAAAGAGCGGGCGCGCCAGAGTGGGTACGGCAGCGTCAAGGTATCGCCCCACCCGCGCCCCCAGGCGGTTGTGCTGTGCTGCTGCGACCTGGGCATCCCGCCGGAGATCATCTTCGACCAGTGTCTGGGTAGCCTGGTCACCGTTCGCACGGCCGCCAACGTAGTCGACGAGCAGGCCGTTGATGTGATCAAGTACATGGCAGAACAGTACGGGGTTTCCCTGGTCGTGGTGGTTGGACATCACAATTGTAATGCAGTCGCAGCAGCCATACAGACCGGTCAGGCCAGCGGCGACCTGGATAAAGCCATCAAACACACCAGGTTATCTTTAAGGAGAAGCGGCAACCACGCCGTTGCACGCGCCGTCCAGGCCAACGTCCAGGAAGCCGTTCACCATCTACGCACGCGCCAGGCAGACCTGGCGGAGTTGGTGAAGCATAACGATCTATTCATCGTCGGCGCTATCTACAACCCGCAAAACGGCAAAGTTGAGTTTACACAGTAGAGAAAGGTCATATGTGCGGAATTGCAGCCATCCTGCTCCACCCCCAGGAACGCCCATCGGCCGACTGGCAGGCCATTCGTGAAATTTTAACGCGCAACCTAATATTCAACGAAGAGCGCGGCCGCGCTGCTTCTGGGCTGGCGGTCGTGCAGACCGATGGCCAGGTGTCTCTGTTGAAAACGCCTGTGCCCGCTTCGGAATTCGTCGAAAGCGCTCTCTACCTGGACCTGCTGGAAGAGATTGGCCCGCAGACCACCTTGCTCCTGGGTCATACCCGCCTGCCCACCAAAGGCGATCCGGCCTGGAACGCCAACAACCACCCCATCCAGGCCGGGCCCGTCTTCGGCGTCCACAATGGACAAATTGCTAACGATGATGACCTGTTCGCCCGTTTCGATCTGCCGCGCAGCGCCCAGGTCGACAGCGAAATCATTTTTCGCCTGATCGAGCCAGCTAACCCTGCTACGTTGAACGGCAACTACCTTGAAACAATCCGCCCGCGTTTGCAGCTTCTACAGGGACAGTTCACCTTCCTGGCTTGCGATTGCCGCCGCCCCGGGCGCCTGTTGGTTCTCAAGCATCAAAACCCGCTATGCGCTCACTTTCAACCCGCCTGGAATGCCATAATATTTTCCTCTCGCTACGTTTTCTTGCGTAAAGCCTTTGGGTTCTCGGTAATCACTGAGGCGCTGCCCCACGACCAGTTGCTACTCTACGACGCCAGCCGCCTGCCACAGGATTATAGCGAGCCCCTGGCCCAGTTGCCGCTGGCATTGCTGCAAAGCGATTAGTCTCACAGGTGTTGTTATGTCACTTGAAACCATCCTGGTTGTCGACGACTCCGACCAGATTCGTGAGTTCCTTTGCAGTTCTATCTTGGAGCCCGTGGGGTATAAAGTACTCAGCGCTCGCGATGGCACCACCGGCTTGCAAATGGCCCTGCGAACCCGGCCCAACCTTCTGCTGGTGGATATCAATATGCCGGGCAAATCTGGCCTGCAGATCCTGGAAGAATTGCGCGCCAGTGATTATGATTTACCCGCCATTGTGATCACCTCGTACGGCTCAGAAGAAGCCATACTGAAATCTTTTCGTCTGGGAGCCCGGGATTTCCTGCAAAAGCCTTTCACCGAAGACGAGGTTTTGAAAGCCGTCTCCAAGGCGCTGGCAGAACTGCGCTGGCAGCGCGAGCGTACCCAGATGGCGCAAGACCTGGCCCAGGCCAATTTACGTCTGCATGAACAGATCAAAGCCTGGGCGAATCTGAACGTGATCGGGCAGGCCATCACCGCCACCCTGGAAGAGAAAGATGTCCAGCGCCGCTTGATGTGGGGCATCAACCAACTCATGCGCGTCGAAGCTGGCTCGTTATACTTGATCGATGAAGAAACCAGCGAATTAGTTCTGCAGATTTCACTGGGAGAGCGCATGGAAAAGCAGGGCGGGCTGCGCCTGAAACCTGGGCAGGGCATCGCTGGCTGGGTAGCGCAGCACAACCGGCCGGCGCTGGTGCCCAACGTGCACACGGATCCACGCTTCTATGCCGAAATCGACCCACGCAGCGACTTCGTAACTCGCTCCGTACTGGCTGTGCCGCTGGTAGCTCAGGAACGAGTTCTGGGCGTAATTCAAGTGATCAACCCTTTTGGAACCAAGCAACAGTTCGATCAGGCTGATCAGAGATTGCTGGAAGCCCTGGCCGCTCTGGTAGCTGTGGCTGTAGAGAACGCCCGCCTGCACGCCAGGATGCGCGAGACGGTCACAACCGAAACCTTGCAACAAACCGTTGTGACTCTGTCGCACTATCTCTACAACTACCTGATGGCCATCAAGGGCAACCTGGTTCTGTTACAGGAAAAGCTGGAACAGGCGCAGGATGCAGATATGCTTTCCTTGATCGGCGAAAGCCTGGCTAATGCCAACCGCATCCAGATCGCCCTGCAAGTGCTGCAACAAACCACCCAGGTCAGGAGCGTCGCCTACACCAACAAAACGCAGATGATCGACATCGAGGCCGCCCTTCGCCAGGGTTTAGCCCACCCGCCTGCGGAAAAATAGAGAGATCCTATGGATATGCCTCAATCACCGCCGGTCGCCGCCCAGTCTCTTTTCGTGATACACTCTAATGGCTATAAGAGTTCGATGCTGCCATTAGAAGCGAGGAGACTGCGAAAATGAACGATGCGCCTCAGGCCGATCTGTCACCACAACCCTGCGAACATTCGGCTGAATCGCCCTCAATGACCCAATCCGACCCGGTACAGCCAGTACAGCCGACAGCCCATGCAGGGGCGTCCCTTGGAAACGCCTGGAGCAGCGCTTTCGATGCCCTGCCAGATCTGATCGCTCTCATCGACACAGATTATCGCATCCTGAGAGCGAACCAGGCGATGGCGCAGGCCTTGGAAACCACCCCTGAAGCGTTAGCTGGCCAGACCTGCTTTCGCTGTATGCACGGCCGCAACTTCCCCCTGGATTCCTGCCCACACGCCAGGCTGATGGCCGACGGCCAGGCTCACAGCGCTGAGATACCTGAGCCGCGCCTGGGCGGCCATTTCCTGGTCACTGCCACACCATTGCTGGATGAAGCCGGCCAAGTAGCAGGCTGCCTGCACATCGCTCGCGATATCACTCCCCTGAAGCGTTCCGAAGTGATCCTCAGAGAAAGCGAACAACGCTTCCGCATGCTTTACGAGCATGCCCCTCTTGGTTACCAATCCTTGGATGAAAATGGTTGCTTGATCGAGGTCAACCAGGCCTGGTTGGAACTGTTGGGCTACTCGCGCCAGCAGGTGCTGGGGTGCTGGTTCGGCGAATTCCTGGCCGAGGGCTACGTGGAGAAGTTCCGGCAGAATTTCCTGCGCTTCAAATCTGCCGGCGCTATCCAGGGCATTGAGTTCGAAATGCTGCGCCAGGATGGCTCACACCTGGTTGCCGCCTTTGACGGGCGCATTGGCTACGACTTGCATGGCAATTTCCAGCAGACCCATTGCATTTTGAGAAACGTGACTGCCCAAAGACGGGCCGAAGCTGCATTGCGCGCCAGCGAGGAGAAATATCGCACCGTGGCCGATTTTACGTACGATTGGGAATACTGGCTCGTCCCGGATGGTCAGCTCCACTATGTTTCACCTGCTTGCGAACGGATTACCGGCTATCAAGTCGATGAATTTTTGCATAATCCCGCCTTGATGCGCCAGATCATCCACCCACAAGACCTAGAGAGCATGGCCCCGCATTTCCAGACCCCATTACCGGACAGTGAAAAAGCCTGCGAAATCGAGTTTCGTATCATTACCCGCCAGGGGCAGGTGCGCTGGATCGATCACGCCTGCCGGCCAGTATTCGACCCAGAGGGGCGCTTCCTGGGCTACCGGGGCAGCAACCGGGACGCTACCCAGCGTGTCCATCTGGAAGAAGCCCTGCGCCAGAGCGAATTGCAGTATCGCCGGATTGTCGAAACTGCCCAGGAGGGCATCTGGATGATGGATGCCGAACGGCGCACGACTTACGTCAACCCGTGCATGGCGGCCATGTTGGGCCGCACTGCCGAGGAGATGCTCGGCCAGGAGGTGTCGGTCTTCATGTTCGCCGACGATCTGCCCGCTCACGAGCAGCGCATGCTTGAGCGCCAGGACGGCGCGGCCGGAAAATACGAACAAAAGTTCTGCCGCGCCGACGGCAGCCCAGTATGGTGCCTGGTCTCGGCGACGGCATTGTCAGACGAAGCCGGCCGGTTCCAGGGCTCTTTCGCCACCTTTACCGATATCACCGGGCGCAAGCGCATGGAGCAGGCGCTCTTCGAAAACGAAGAGCACTACCGCCGCCTGGTCGAGTTGTTGCCCGACCTGGTAGCTGTCCATCAGGATGGGAGCATCCTTTTCATCAACGACGCAGGTGTAAGATTGCTAGGCGCGGCGGGCCCTGACCAGGTTATTGGAAAATCTGTTAAAGATTTCGTTATTCCGCCACAGCAAACCACTGCTGAACAGCGCATGCAGTCTCTGATTGCTCAAGGGGGCCGTTCGCCGGCCTACGAGCAAAAACTCCTGCGCCTGGATGGCACCAGCATCGATATCGAGGTGATGGGGGTTGTTTTTCAACACCAGGGTAAACCAACCATCCAGCTCGTCGCCCGCGACATCACCGCCAGGAAACGCGCTGAGCGAGAACTGCAGCGCTCCTCGGAGATGCTCAACCTGATCCGCCAGGCCCAATCGAAATATATCAGCCACGGCGACCCGAAAGCCATTTTTGGCGACTTGCTCGAGGCGTTGGTAGCCATCACCGACAGCGAATACGGCTTTCTGGATGAAGTGCAGACCGACGCGCAAGGCCGGTTGTACAAGCGCAGCCTGGCGCTTTCCAACCTGGCCTGGGACCAGGCCTCGCAGCAGTTATACGAACAGTTTGTGGCCGCAGATTTCACCTTCGCCAACCTGAAAAACCTGGCCGGCGCGCCGGCGTTGAGCGGCCAGGTGGTGATCGCCAACGACGCGCCCCACGACCGGCGCGCCGGCGGCCTGCCGCCGGGCCACCCGCCCATCCGCGCCTACCTGGGTATGCCGTTGTTCTACGGCGGAACGCTGATCGGCGTGGCCGGGGTGGCCAACCGGCCGGGCGGCTACGATGAGCACATGGCCGGGTTCCTCGAGCCTTTTACGACCACCTGCGCCAGCATCATCCACGCCGTCCGCCAGGACCGGCTGTCTGAGCAGACAGGCGAGGCGCTGCGCACCAGCGAAGAAAAATTCCGCCAGTTCTTCGCCCTGGCCCCGGATTACTGCTACATGGTTTCCCCAGATGGGATCATCCTGGATGTGAACCAGAGCGCCTTGCAGGCGCTCGGTTACCGGCGCGACGAGCTTACCGGTAAGCCGTTGGTCGTCACGCTCTACGCGCCAGAGTCGCGCACCCGGTCGGCTGAATTATTAGAAACCTGGAAGCAGCAGGGCTATTTAGAAAACGAAGAATTGACCATCATGACCCGTTCAGGGCAGAAGCGTACCGTGCTGCTCAGCACCAGCGCCGTGCGCGACGCGGCTGGCAATCTACTGCACACCATCTCGATCCAGCGCGATATCACCGAACGAAAACAGGCCGAAGAAAGCCTGCGGCAATCGCTGCACGAAAAAGAAGCCTTGCTCAAAGAAATTCACCATCGCGTCAAGAACAACCTGCAAGTCGTCAACAGCCTGCTCAGCCTGCAGGCTGGCCAAGTCAGCGACCCCCCCACGCGCCAGGCTTTGTTTGAAACCCAGAATCGGGTGCGCTCGATGGCCTTCATCCACGAGCTGCTCTACCGTTCAGCAGACCTGGGGCAGGTGGATTTCAACGATTACCTTCAAAAATTGACTGGCTATCTGTATCGCTCCTATGTCATAGACCCGGACTTGATTCGTCTGGAAATCGATGTGCAGCAGGTTACCCTGAGCATCGACCAGGCTGTTCCCTGTGGATTGATGGTCAACGAGCTGGTCACCAATTGTTTCAAGCATGCCTTCCCTGCCGGGCGTGCTGGGACCATCCAAATTTCAATGCAACGTCATACTGGTCAGGTTATTCTCGCGGTCCGTGACAATGGCATCGGCCTGCCGGAAGGATTAGAATTAGCCACTGCCAACACGCTGGGCTTCCAATTGATTCAAGCGTTGTCCGTCCAGTTGAAATGCTCAATCACCCTGGAGCGTGCAAAGGGCACACACTTCACACTTACTTTCCAAGATTGAGAGATATGGAGCACACACCTATGCCTCGACATCGCATTTTGGTTGCCGAGGGGGACGCGATCACTGCAAAACACATCCAACGCTGCCTGGAAACGCTGGGTTACGACTGCGCGGCCTGGGCAGCCACGCCGCAGCAGGCATTAGCGGCCGCAAACGAGACGCGACCTGACCTGGTGTTGGTCGATACGGGTTTGCAGGAAGCGGTGGATGGCATCCGCGCCGCCGAGCAAATCCGCGCCGTTCTGGATGTGCCCATCGTTTACCTGACCAGCTTCTCGGGTGAAGATACGCTCCAATCGGCGAAAATCAGCGAGCCGTACGGTTACCTGCTCAAACCCTTCAGCGAACGCGAACTGCATAGTACCGTCGAAATGGCCCTCCAGGCGCACCAGTTCAAGCGCCAATTGCGCGCCAGTGAAGCGCGCTACCGCGCCCTGTTCGAGCAGAACCGCGATGCCATCCTCCTGGCCGATGCTGAGACCGGCGAAATCCTGGATTGCAACCAGGCAACAGAGGCCCTCTTCGGTTGGGTGCGCCAGGAATTGATCGGGCAGCCGCAGCGCATCCTGCATCCTCCGTACCAATTGGCGCAGAAGCGACTTACCGAGACCTTCCTGCTGCACCAGGCCGAAGCGCAAGGCCAGGCGTTGGAAACACAGATCGTCACCAAAACCGGCCAGGTTAAAGAGGTTTCTATCCAGGCCAACCTGCTGGAGGTCGAAGGCCAGCGCTTGCTGCAAGGCGTATTCCGGGATATCAGCGAGCAAAAGCGCAACGAGCAAGAACTGCGTTTCCACTCGCAAATCCTCGAGCACATCCAGGATGCCATCACCGTCACGGACCTGGAAGGCCGTATCCAATACGCCAACCGCGCTTCCGTTGAACCTCTGGGGCTGACGCGCCAGCAAGTCCTGGGCCAGTCGACGACGATCTTTGCCAGCCTACCCGAACAGGCGGCTATGCAAGAGGAAATCCTGCGCAAAACCCTTGCAGATGGAACCTGGCAGGGGGAGGTGGTTAATCAGGCTGCTGATGGCAGCCAGCGCATTCTCGACTGCCGCACCTGGCTGATGCGCGACTCGACCGGTCAGCCCAAGTCATTGATTGGCGTCTCTACCGATATCACTGAAAAGAAGCAGATGATTACCGCGCTTCATGAGAGCGAGTCTCGCTTGCGCCTTTTATTGGAAGCTCTTCCAGACAGCGTTTACGTTTTGGATGGCGATTGGCGGCACGTACTGGTAAACGCCGCTGCCGAGCGCTTCACCCGGCTTCCCAGGGAAGCCTTGTTGTCTCAACGCTTGACAGATTTATTTCCCGGCATCGAGGCCACCTCCTTCTTCCAGGCTTTCCAACGCGTCATGGAAACGCTCCAGCCAGAGACAGTGGTCAGCGAATACCTTTTCCCAGATGGGCGCACGGGCTGGTATGAAGTCAGAGTCCATCCAATCCCGGGTGGAATCTTATGCGTTTCCACGGATATCACCGAGCGCCAGCGCGCCGGAGAGGTGCTGGCGCGCCGCGCTAACCAGTTGACGATCCTGAGCCAAATCGCCAGCGACATCGCTGCTTTGACGCCTCTTGAGCAAGCCCTGGCGCGGGCGGTGCAACTGATGCACGACCGCTTTGGGTATCACCACGTTTCGATCTTCATGCTGGACAGCGGACGCAAAGAATTGGTAATGAAAACCAAGGCCGGCGATTTCAGTTTCCCAGCCGGCCACCGCCTGGCGTTGGGACAGGGCATGGTGGGCTGGGTGGCGCAAAGCGGACAAAGATTGCTGTCCAACGATGTCAGCCTGGAGCCGCGTTACGTCAACCTGTATCCCGGCACGGTCCCCACGCAATCGGAACTGGCCAAGCCAATCCTGGTTGGCGACCAGGTGGCCGGCGTTCTGGACATTCAAAGCCCTGAGCTCAACGCATTCGATGAGATCGATGTGATCACAGTCAGGGTGCTGGCTGACCAAATTGCAGTGGCTATTGAAAACGCCCGTTTGTACGAAGCGATTGGGTACGAACTGGCCGAGCGCCAAAAAAGTGAAGCCAAATATCGAACCCTGATCGAATCGTTGCAAGAAGGCGTATGGGCCATCGATCAAGATGCCCAAACTACCTTTGTAAACCCGCGCATGGCTGAAATGCTGGGGTATACGGTGGAAGAAATGCTCGGCAAACACCTTTTCGACTTTATGGATGCGGCTGGCGTCGAGAACTGCCTATCCTACCTGGAACGTCGCGAGCAAGGCATTCAGGAACAACATGACTTCACCTTCCTGCGCAAGGATGGCTCACAGGTTTACACCCTGATTGAGACAGCGCCTTTGTTGGGCGAAAACGGTCAATATATTGGCGCAATCGCCGGTGTAACCGATATCACAGAGCGACGGAACATGGAGGCCCAGCTTCGCAAGGCATTAGGTGAGAAAGAAACCCTCCTGAAAGAAATCTATCATCGTGTCAAGAACAACTTGCAAGTGGTCTCCAGTTTGCTCAGCCTGCCGTCCGCTCAAATCCAGGACCCCAGCGCATTAGAAATCTTCAAAGAGAGTCAAAACCGTATCAAAAGCATGGCCTTTATCCACGAAAAACTGTACCGCTCGAAAGACTTGCAGCATATCGATTTTGCCGAGTACCTGCACAGCCTAGCGGCGAGCCTGCGCCAATCCTACCGCGCCAGCCACATCCAGATCATCGTGCAGGCCCAGGATGTGTTCCTGGATATCGACCAGGCCGTGCCGTGCGGGTTGATCGTCAACGAGCTGGTATCGAACGCCCTCAAGCACGCTTTTCCAGGCGAGCAGCCTGGGAAAATCCACATCGAGATGCAACCACATAAAAGTGGCTATATCCTGGATATCTGCGATAACGGCATCGGACTGCCAGAAGGTGTAGAAATTTGGAATAAAGGCTCGCTTGGGCTTCAAATTGTCACAGCCCTCTCCAGGCAGTTGAACGGCAGCATCGAGAGTTTTCCCCCCAACATCCAGGGCACTGGCTTTCGCTTGAAATTTGCCCGGCCAGGCGATGATAGGTGAAGGTACTTACTGGAGGATTGATCATGGCCAAAGCCAAGATACTGATTTGCGAAGATGATGGCATTATCGCCATCCACATCAGGAACAGCCTGGTTGATCTGGGCTACCACGTGGTTACAATAGTCACCTCAGCCGAGGAAGCCATCAGCACAGCTTTGGAATATTCTCCCGATCTGGTATTGATGGATATCCGCCTCAACGGTCGTACCGATGGCATCGAAGCCGCAGAGCGCATTCGCCAACAAATGGATATCCCCATCATTTACCTGACTGCCTACGCCGATGAAGCCACTTTGCGGCGCGCCAAAATCACCGAACCGCATGGCTACCTGCTCAAGCCCTTCGAAGATGAAGACCTGCGTGTTACCATCGAGATCGCTCTCAATCGCCACGCTGCCGAGCGTAAAGTACGCGCCCGCGAACGACACCTGGCCCTACTAAACGATATCACCCAATCCGCCCTGGCGACACCCGATCTGGTTGCTTTCCTGCAGTTATTAACCAATCGTCTCAAAGAGTTGATCCACAATGATGCCTGTTATATCGCCCTTTGGGATGAGGCTCTCCAGATGCCAACGCTGTCGGCGGCTTCAGGAGAAATGCATCAAAAAATCGCTCACCTGCAGGCTGAGCCTGGAGAAGCCTCTCTCACCGCGGCGGTGATGCAGGCCGGTAGTGCTATTTGTGTAAATGATGCATCGAACTCCTCGATCATCAGCCCGCGCCTGGCTGGCTTGCTCGCCAGCCGCTCGTTGCTTGGGCTGCCTCTGATCGCCGGAGACGAACGCTTAGGGGCGCTGCTCTTTGGTTTCGAAGAGTCCCATGAATTCAGCGCAGAAGAAATCGCCCTGGGCCAGCAGGCTGCTGACCTGGCGGCCCTGGCGATTGCCCGCCTGCGTTCATTGGAAGAAACGCGTAAGCGTAACGAAGAACTCGGTGCCCTGGCGCGCGTATCTTCGGCCATGCGCGTTGCCAGGAAGCGCGCCGAAATCCCGCCTGTGGTGCTGGAACAGTTGCTGGCTTTGTTCCAGGCAGACAGCGCCGCCTTGATCCATCCGGAGGCCGCCAGAGGTGCAGTGATTTTCGAGACTGCGACAGGTTTGTGGGTGCGCCACTCTGGGAGCACTTTTGTTACGAATCTCAGCCCCGAGTCCCTAGACGGAGTAATGAACCAGCCTTATCTGAACAACGATGTGCCAGGCCTGGTGCAAACCCTGGGGCTCGCCCATACACCCGATGTTCAGTGCGTAGCCGGGGTTCCATTGATTGCCGATGGTCACGTCACGGGCGGTTTGTGGATCGGGCGCAATGCACCCATCGGCCAGAACGAGCTGAATCTGCTTTCATCGATAGGCAATATCGTCGCCAACGCCATTTATCGCTCGGAACTGCACGAGGATCTGGAACTCCAGTACAAAGCGCTGCAAAAAGCCCAGTTGCAACTGGTGCAGAGCGAAAAACTGGCCGCTGTGGGCGAACTGGTAGCGGGCGTGGCGCATGAGTTAAATAACCCTCTGACCGCCGTCGTTCTATATGCCCAGATACTCCAGGTGCAGCTCAGCAACCCCGACCTCAGCAAAGATCTGGATAAAATCGTAACAGAAGCGCAGCGTGCCAGCCGCATCGTGCGCGGCTTGCTGGAATTCGCCCGCCAGCGCCCTGTGGAACGCAAACCCGTCCAGGTCAACAATGTACTCCACAATGCCCTGGAACTGCTCACTTACCAACTGCACACCTACAATATCCGGGTTGAAACCAGCTACGATCCAGACCTGCCCTACACGCTGGCCGATCGACACCAACTCCAACAAGTCTTCCTGAACGTGATTACCAACGCCTGGCAGGCCATGCGCGAGCAGGGAGGAGAACGCGGTCAGTTGTTGGTCGAAACTCAGCTTGGCCCGGCATTGTTTGGTGGGATGGCTGCGCCTGGTGAAGAGCCTGTGATTCACATACAAATCAAGGATAACGGCCCTGGCATCCCCCCGGAGTTCATCTCCAACATTTTCGATCCCTTCTTTACCACCAAACAGCCCGGGCAGGGCACTGGGTTGGGCCTTTCGATCTGCCACGGGATTATCAGCGAGCATGGCGGGCACATCTGGGCCGAGAGCGAACCAGGGCGAGGGACAACGTTCTTTATCGAACTGCCGGTAAACGAACCGGATACCGAACTGCACATCTCTGGCATGCCTCTCTTCCCAGCAGAGGCTGAGGCCCTGGTCAGGGACACCCGTGTCCTGGTTGTTGATGATGAGCCAAACGTGCTCACGATCATGAAACGCGCCTTGGAACGAGGCGGGTACCAGGTGGATGCGGCCCCCGATGGCCAGGCCGGATTGCGCGCCTTGGAACAAAACCGCTACGACCTGATCGTTTGTGACATTCGCATGCCGGAAATGAGCGGGCCGCAGTTTTACCGGCTGTTGGAGCTACATTACCCCCAAATGACTCGGCGTATTATTTTTACTACAGGCGATTCAGTCAGCCCAGACACGCGCCGGTTCCTGGAGCAGACCGGACTGACCCATTTGAGCAAACCCTTCGAATTGGATGATCTAATATATCAGGTAAGTGCGGCCTGTCGTGTAGACGTTCACTTACAGGCGACCCTACGGGCTGAGTAGCACTTCTATTGTTGTAAGATGGGCGATATCTGAGGCCAGCCCGCCATCTTCGTAGATCGTCAGCAGGGCCGGGGTGATCTCGCTGACCGTATAGGGCACGTCTGCGGCAAAGACCCCGTACCCGCCAGGGGTAGAAATCGAGACGTTCGCCAGGCGTTCGCCCAGGATGCGCCGGTCTTCGGCGATAAGCTGCAAGTGCAAGGGGAATTCCGGATTGTTGGGACGGGCGATGCCGTGCACGAACAGGCGTCCCCCCTGGATTAACGCTTTAGGCTCCGGTTCCTGGATCACGATCACCTGCCATAAGGCCGTAGCTGGGTTCAATTGGGTTTCACCGCTGGACAGCAGCAGCAAATTGACCGAGTTCAGATCGACCAGCCGGCCATAGACATCTTCGACGCTGACCACCAGCCGCCCGAGCTCACCCGCCGCGCTGATCTCGAAGTCCAGTAATTGCGACAGGGTAGCCACGTGCCAGGGCACCGTGTAAAAAACGCGCACCTGGCGCGCCAGCAAGCGGCCATCTTCACCCCACAGCTCTACCCGCGCCACTTTGCCCGTGCGCGAATACAGCCGGGCTGTCACCAGGATGGGTGAGGTCACCAGGGATAACTCGCCAATCTTGAAGATCTGGATGCGCGCATCGGGAATCTCGGGGAAAGGCGTCTCCGTTGGCATGGCCGAGGGGGTTAGGGCCAGAAGCGTAGAGGTCAGGTCCGGTGTAAAAGTGGCCGTAAACGGGATGGGGGTCAGCGTAGGGGTAGCGGAGGGAGTTGGGGTGAGCGTGATCGTAGCGGTTGGCGTGATGGTTGCGGTGGGTGTGCGGGAGGGCGCAGGCGTGCGCGTGGCTGGACGGGTGAGCGTTGCCGCTGGCGCATCAGGTGTATCCGTTGCAGCCACGCCCGAATCCAACGTTTCCGTGGCAGCCGGGGATTGCGTGGGGGGAATGGCCGTCATGCCGCTAGCCTGCAACGTCTGGGCGATCACGGTGGGCAAATACGCTTCGGGGATGGGCGTCGCCGGGGCAGATCCTCCCAGGCCGGCGCACCCCACCAACAAGCTGACTGCGATCAAGACGCTCACAAAACGAGACAATGTCATTGCTTTCCAGGAAAGGCGCGCCCCTGGTCGCGTACCAGGGCCGCGCCTCATCGTGTGTATTCTACGGTGCTACCAGCCTTACAACCCGTAAATTTCGCCGAACTTGGTTTGCAGATAGCGTACGTAAGCAGCCGGGTCGATCTTGGAACCGGTAACCTGCTGCACCAACTCCTGCGGCTCGAACTTGGACCCGTGGCGGTGGATGTTCTCCACCAGCCAGGCCAGCAGGGCCGAGAACTGGCCGCGGCGAATCTGGTCATCCAGGTCAGGAATCTCTGCCCGGATGCGCTCCCACAACTGCGCCGAGATCAAGTTACCCAGGGCATACGTAGAGAAATAACCAATCAAGCCCATCGACCAGTGCACGTCTTGCAGCACACCTTTGGAATCATCGGGCGGCAGGATGCCAAGATATTCCTGCATGCGCGTGTTCCAGGCTTCGGGCAGGTCTTTGACCGCCAAGCTGCCTTCCATCAGGGCGATTTCCAGCTCCAGGCGCAGCATGATGTGCAGGTTGTAAGTCGCCTCGTCAGCTTCGACGCGGATCAGGGAAGGAGTCACCTTGTTGACGCCGCGATAATAATCATCCAGGCTGAGATTCCCCAACTGGGAGGGGAAGTATTCCTGCAGGCGAGGGTAGAAGTGCTCCCAGAAAGGTCGCGAACGCCCCACCAGGTTTTCCCACAGGCGCGACTGCGACTCATGCACAGCCAGCGAGGCCCCATTGGCCAGGGGCGTGCGCTCCAGAGCTGGATCAACGCCCATTTCATACAGAGCATGCCCGGCTTCATGCATCGTGCTGAACAGCGCCGAAGTGCCGTGCTGCGTGTCGAAGCGGGTGGTAATGCGCACATCCCCGATGCTGAAATGGGTGGTGAAGGGATGCGGGGATTTATCCTGGCGGCCGCGCTTCCAATCGTAGCCGAATTGGGTGATCACTTCCACACCAAAATCCCACTGTTTCTGCTCATTGTAGAACTGGTAAATGAAAGAGTCGTCTACTTCGGGGCGCTCTGCAATCGCCTGGATCAAGGCCACCTGCTGTGGGCGCAGGGCTGTGAAAATTGCCTGGACATCGGCGGTCTTCAAGCCCGGCTCGAAGTCGTCCAACAAAGGGTCATAGATATGATCATATGGAGCGAAGAACTGCGCATACTGGCGGCGCAGTTCGAATAGTTTCTCCAGGGTGGGCCGGAATTTGGAGAAATCCTTTTCGGCGCGAGCGGCCTGCCACACCGGATGGGCGCGGGTGGTCTCCTGAGCAAAGGCTGCCACCCATTCAGCGGGGACACGCGTCTGCTTGTCGTAGTCGCGGCGGGTGACCCGGATCAAACGAGCGTCGTCCGAATTGGGGTCAAGCTGCTCTGCATATGGGGCCAGGTCTTCGAGCAGTTGCCCGACTTCCTCCGAAGTAAAGCGGATGTGGGCCAGCTTGCCCAGCGTGCCTAGCTGGTAGCCGCGCGCCTCGGTGCCGCCTTCGGGCATCAGCGTCTGCTGGTCCCAGCCAAGCAGAGCGCCGGCCATGTTCAGGTCATTGATCTCCCCCAGGATTTCTTTCAATTGTGCTAACTTTTCTTCCATGGATCCTCTCCAAAACGAATAGAATGAACTAAATCACTTTCCAGCGCAAGGGCTGGCCGTGCAGCGCCGCGATCACTTCGTGGGCCAGGTCTTCAGCCGCTCGCGTTTGGGCCTCGACCGTTTGCGCTCCGATGTGCGGCGTGACGATCACGTTGGGATGCAGCACCAGTGGTGATTGGCCGGGCGGCTCCTGGTCGAAAACGTCCAGGGCCGCGCCTGCCACTTTGCCGGACAGCAAGGCTTGCAACACAGCGGCTTCGTCGATGATCCCGCCGCGCGCCGTGCACACCAGGCGCACACCGGCTTTCATCTGGTCCAAAGCCGCAGCATCGATCAGGTGGCGCGTCTCGGGCGTGAGCGGCACGTGCAGCGAGATGAAATCGCTTCGAGCGTACAGCTCCGCCAGGCTGGCCGGGCGAGCCTCGCGCCGGGAGATTTCTTCGGCAGGCATGAAGGCATCGTAGCCCAATACCTGCATCCCCAGGGCGGCCGCGCCCCGGGCTAGGGCCGCGCCAATATTGCCCATGCCGATTACGCCCAGGGTCTTGCCGCTGATCTCCACACCCAGGAGTTCCTTTTTCAGCCACTGCCCGTTTTTAGCGGCCGCGTCGGCGCGCGGGATGGCGCGCGCCAGCGCCAGAATCAGCCCCAGGGCCAGTTCGGCCACCGCCAGGCTGGTGGCAGTAGGCGTGTTGATCACAGTCACACCCCGCACCTGCGCCGCGGCCAGGTCGATGTTATCCACACCCACGCCAGCCCGGCCGATCACCTTGAGGCGCGAGGTCGCGCTGAGCACTGCCCCGCTGATGCGCGTGCGGCTGCGCACGATCAGGGCATCGTAATCCGCGATAACCTGCAAGAGTTCGTCCGCCCCGATGCCCCGGCGATCATCCACCTGGGCAGCCGCACGCAAAAGCGCCTGGCCATTCGCTTCCAGCCCATCGGCGATCAAAATCTTCCAATCTGGCATAGGCAGTTCGCCTGAACTACTCACCGAAAACCATCCGGCATCCCGCAATTCTCCGTGCCCATGATTGTACCTCAAGAAATCCAGGTTTCAGCATTCTTCGACTGCTGCTCTCACGAATCGCTTATAATGGTTGGCACGGACAAGTATCCCGAAACATGGCATCATTCCCAGGAGGTTATTATGGAAAACCAGGCCATCGTCGTCTTGGTCACCGCCCCTTCCAAAGAGATCGCCCGGCAGATCGCCAAAGCGCTGCTGGAACAGAAGCTGGCCGCTTGCGTCAACATTCTGGGCCCGGTCAATTCGCTCTACGTTTAGGAAGGCAAGCTGTGCGACGATGAGGAAGCCCTGCTGGTGATCAAGACACAGGCCAGCCTGTTCCACGAACGCCTGGTGCCCGCCATCCAGGCCATCCACTCCTACCAGGTGCCCGAGATCATCGCCCTGCCAGTTGAAATGGGCCTGCAAAGCTACCTGGATTGGATCACCACCCAAACGCGACCCTGAAAACAGTGCTGCGAAAGGTTTTCGAAAACCTTTCGCAGCGCGCATCCAGCTCACTTTATGCTATACTTTCTATAGATGCCCTTTGCGGCTTTCGATGTCTGAGCCTGTTGCGCAGGGGATATGGCCGAATTCGTCAATCCCTACATCGCTGGCGCGCCGGTGGCCGAAGCCAAGATGTTCTTCGGTCGCGAGGATATTTTCGCCTGGATCGAGCGCAGTCTGACCGGGCAATACGTAGACAACATCCTGGTGATCCACGGCCAGCGTAGAGTAGGCAAGACCTCCATCCTGAAACAGCTCCCCAACCGTCTATCCGAGCGTTATATCCCGATCTTCCTCGACCTGCAAGGGCGCACCCACACCTCGCTGGATCGCTTCCTGTGGTGGATGGGGCGCGAGATCGGGCGCGTGTTGAAGAAAGACCACGGCATCGAGATCGCCATCCCCGAGCGAGAGGCGTTTGCAGATGACCCCGAAAAGTTCGAAAGCCAGTTCTTGCCCGAGCTGCGCAGCGCCATCGAACCGCGCGTAGTGTTGTTGACCTTCGACGAATTCGACATGCTCGAACAGGCCGAGGTCAAGGCTGGCCTGGCGCGCCCACTGGTGGCAACCTTGCGGCGGATGATGGGCAGCGAAGGGCTGTGCTTCATCTACTCGATCGGTTCTTCCGGGCGCAAGCTGGAGAACATGCAGGCGGCTTACACCGACTTCTTCAAGGCCGCTCTCTATAAAAAAGTTAGCTTCCTGGGGCGCGAGGAGACTTATCACCTGGTGGCCGAGCCCGTGGCGGGCCTCCTCGAATATCACCCGCAGGCGGCGCAGCGCATCTACGAGCTCACCTTCGGCCATCCCTATTTCACGCAACTGGTGTGCCATGAATTGTTCTCGCGCTGCCAGAAGAGTGGGGCGCGCCGTATTGATCCTGGGGATGTCGATGCCGTATTGGATGATGTAATCGAACGCGGCACAGTCAACCTGAAGTTCGTGTGGGATGAAGCCGACGACTTGCAGAAATGGACGCTGGCGGCCCTGGCGCAACTGGAGGGCAAGCTCGAGGCGCGCCGCCTGGGCGACTTCCTACGCCGCCAGGGCGTGCGCTTTGCCGAGGCAGAGCTGAACACCGCTTTGCTGCACCTGCAAGAGAAGGATGTGCTCGACGCCAGCTATGCTTTCGTGGTGCACCTGATGCGCATCTGGCTGCAGAAGAACCGCCCGCTGGAGCGCGTGCGCGAAGAGCTGGTGGAGGTCAACCCGATTGCCAGCCGCTACCTGGAGATCGGGCAGGAGCATCGTGAGCTGGGCCAGGTCGAACAGGCCATCGAGAGCTTCCGCCAGGCGCTCAAATTCGAGGCCAGCAACCGCCTGGCGCGGCTGGGTATTGCCGAAATCTACCTGGAACAGGGTGATTGCCTGCAAGCCTGCACCGAGTTCGAGCAGGTGGTGGCCCTGGACGAGTCTGACGTGGCCGCGCTGACCGGGCTGTGCCAGGCTTACATGCGCCTGGGCGAGCAGGCCCTGGCAGACGACCAGCCCGAAGCGGCCATGCCGTGGTTCGAGAAGGTGCTGGCGATCAACCCCGAGCACGAGGAAGGGCGCCGGAGCATGGCTGCCATCTACCGGGAGCGGGCCGAGCAGGCCCTGGCGCAGCAGCGCGACGAGCCGGCCCTGGAAGCCTACCGCCAGGCCTTGGGCTACACGCCCGAAGACGCCGCGTTGGAGGCGCGCTACCGGCAGGCCCAGGAGCTGCGCCTCCAGCGAACACTGGAGCGGCTGCTGGAGCAGGCTGAGCAGAAGCGCCTGGTACAGGATTGGGAAGGAGCCCTGGCGAAGCTCGAAGAAGCCCTCGAATTGGGGACTGATCAGGCCGTTCTGCAAGCCCGGATACAAGCCGCACAGGCCGAGCAGCGCCAGGCGCAGTTGAATGCCATTTACGAGCAGGCGCACACGCACACAAAGGCCGAACGCTGGGAGAAGGCCGCCGCGGCCTGGCAACAGGCGCTGGCATTCGAGCCAGGAGACGCGCAGGCGGCGCAGGGCTTACAGCAGGCGCAGCGGCTGGCCCGGCTGTCGGCCGATTACCGCGCCGCCCGCCAGGCGCTCAGGCAGCGCCAGCACGACGAAGCCATCCGCTTGTTGAAGGGCATCATCGCCGAGGATGAAACCTACAAAGACGCCTCCCAACTGCTGGCCAAAGCGGTGGATGCCGCGCACCGGGAGCGCCCGCGCCTGCCCGTGCGGCAGATCTTGTGGGGAGCGGGGGCGCTGCTGGCGGTGGCGCTGGTCATCCTGGCGGCGGTTTACCTGCCATCCTGGCTGAACCAGACCGCCGCGCCGACGCCCGCTACTGCGACGGTTGCCCTGGCACAAGCCAGCCAAACACTTCCGCCAACCCTATCGATGACTGCGCCGCCCCAGGCGACACAAACCAGCGCACCAACGCCTGCTGCTACCGCCGCCAGCCTGGCTGCTACCGAGACAGCTTCACCTTCGATTACCCCAACAATCACCGAATCCAGCCCGACGGCTACCGCCAGCCCTACCAGCGACCCGCGCATTCAGGTTGCAGCCTGGGGCGCGCCGCTGAGCCTGCCGGAGACGGCCGGGGAGATCACCAGCAGTAATGCCGCCCTGCTCAGCGAGCTGGCCCGCTGGGAAGCGCCAGCGGCGCTCACTGGGGTTGCCTGGAGCGCCGCCGCGCAGGGCGAGAGCCGGCTGGCTGCTGCCGCCGCCGATCAGACCATCATTTACTATTCGAACGGCCAGTCTCCGCTGCCAATCGAGTGCGGGTTTTCCATGGACGCGCTGGTATTCTCACCTGACGGGCAAACCCTGCCCTGCCCGAACGGGGCGGCCTTCGATCTGTATTCGACGCAAAAGGGCAGTTTCTTCACCCTGCCAGAGATGCGTAACGACGCCGGTAAAAGCCCCAGCGGTTGGGCCTTTATGCCGAGCAATTACCTGGTAGCTGTGATCAACAAAGGTTTGCGCCAGTGGAGGCTTTCAGATTCGGCGATATCCGGCATTCAACGCGACTGGTCGATCAATCCAAGCGCAGCCAGCCTGGCGCTTTCGCCGGATGGCCGTTACCTGGCAACCGGTGAAACAGAAAGTGGGGAAGTCTGGCTGTGGCAGTTGAGCACGCAAAACCAACTGCCGTTTGCGGCTCGCAGCGCCATTCTTACCGGGCACGTGGGGCAGGTCAACCGCCTGTGCTTTTCGCCGGATGCAGCCTGGCTGGCCTCCGGCGGCGGCGGGCGCATCATCGTGCGGCAGATGCCGCAGGGCGAAGTGGTTTTCCAATCCGAAGATCTGCCAGGGTCACTCAGCAGTCTGGAGTTCTCACCCTCCGGGACGATCCTGGCTGCCGCCGGAGATGTGATTATGCTGTGGAACGTGGCCGACGGCCAGGTTCTGGCGACGTTGGACAGTCACAGCTCGAAAGTCACCGGCCTGGCCTGGTCGCCGGATGGGAAATACCTGGCTTCTACCAGCGCGGACGGCACGCTGCGCCTCTGGGGGATCGGGGAGACTGCCAGCGCCACGCCGCAGCCCCAGGTTTCGCCTACCTCTGGGAATTAGACTCAGGAGAATAATGGTGAACAATCCTTTCACATTCGGCAATCCCATCCGCGAGCCCGAGCGCTTCTACGGGCGACAGGCGGAGTTGGGCCAGATCGTCACGCGCCTGCTCTCCGGGGCGCTGGAGAGCACTTCGGTGATCGGCGAGCGGCGCTCGGGCAAGACCTCGCTGCTCAAATATCTGGCCCACGAGCAGGGCGCCTCCCGCCTGGGGTTGGCGCCTGGGCGCTATTGCACGGTATACATCGACTTTGAGGGCCTGACCGACATCACCCCGGCGCGCTTCTGGCAGCGCGTCTTGGGCCTGCTGGGGCGCAGCCTGTGCAGCCCCGCGCTGGACGAAACCATCCAGGCCTTCCGCAAGCTGGAAAACTACGATGTCTTTGATCTGGAAGATGTGTTCCAGGCGGTGGATAACCTGGGAGTCAAAGTGGTGCTGCTGATGGACGAGTTCGAGTACGTCATCCAGAACCCCAATTTCGGAGTGAGCTTCTTCGCCGGTCTGCGCTCAATCGCCATCAACTATCCGCTGGCGCTGGTGAGCGCCACCCGGCGCGAGCTGGTCGACCTGTGCCATTCGGACGAAATCAAGGGCTCGCCGTTCTTCAACATTTTCGCCACCGTCTTCCTGCGCCCGTTCAGCCCGGCAGAGGTGCAGGATCTGCTGGATGGCTACACCGGCGGAAGCGACATGGCCTTCGAGCCGCAGGAAAAGGGATTGGTGTTGCGCATCGCTGGCGGTTACCCCATCTTCGTGCAGATTGCCGGGCATTTCCTGTGGGAGGGCAAACGCCAGGGCCTGAGCGGGCAGGCGCTGCTGGATTACACCCGCAAGAACTTCGAGCAGCAGGCCGACCCGCATTTCAGCTATCTGTGGAACCAGTGCTCGGAAAGTGAAAAAATCACCCTGTTGGCGATCCTGGCCCTGGGGCAGGAAAAGCCGGGCAAGAAAAGCACCCCTAACCTGGAGAATATCGGACGGGTGCACCGGCGCGCCCAATTGGACCTGGCAGAATTATGCAAACGCGGCCTGGTAATAGAAAACGAAGAAATATTTGCCCTGTTCTCGCCCAGCCTGGCGGTCTGGGTGGCGGGTGAGGTGCTGGCAGCGCCGGGCCAGGAAGAAACGCCCGCCAGCGTGGACGCATGGCTGCACGGCGGCGGGCGCGATAGCCTCCAGCCGGTGAAAGGCGCCCTGCCCAGGTTCAAGAAGAAATACTGGCCGATCCTGGAAACGGTTCTCAGAGAGGTCTCGTTCGAGATGATCGGCTCGACGGCTTTCGAATTGATCGTTAAGGGCCTGGCGTAATCCGAGGCGCCCCGAATCGCATTACAGTATCATTCGTAGCGCAGCGCCTCTACCGGCTCCAGACCAGCGGCGCGGTTGGCCGGGTACAGGCCGAAGAACAGGCCCACCGCGGTAGAGAACAGGGTCGCCATCAACACGGTATCCACGCCGATGGCGGGGTTCAAGGGGGTGCCCTGCGATTCGGCGATGCGCGCCACCACGTATGAGATGGTGGCCCCCAACCCGATGCCGATCAACCCGCCGATCATGCTCAACAGGGACGACTCGGTCAAGAACTGCACCAGGATATCGATGCGCCGGGCGCCCAGGGCCTTGCGCAGGCCGATCTCGCGCGTGCGCTCGGTGACCGAGACCAGCATGATGTTCATGATGCCGATGCCGCCCACCAGCAATGAGATGGCCGCGATCCCGCCCAAAAAGATGGTTAGCACGCCGGTGATGGTCTGGGCGGTGCTCAGGAAATCTTGCTGGGTGAGGATGGTGAAATCATCGGCGCCAACGGCGGTGCGGTGGCGCAGCCGCAAGATCTGGGCCACCTCATCGCTGGCGCGGGGCACATCCTGGGCGCTGGTAGCCTGCACCATGATCAAATCCACCCGGTCGCGCGTCGAGCGGCGGATCAGGCGCGTCTGGGCGGTGGTGAGAGGGATCAAGATGCGATCATCTTCGTTAGAAAAGCCCGAGCCGCCCTTGGAGGCCAGCACGCCGATCACCCGGAAAGGTTGGCCTTCGATGCGCACGGTCTCGCCCACCAGGCCTTCGGTGCGAGCGAACAGCTTGTCGGCCACATCGCTGCCCAGCAGTACCACGGAAGCCTGCCCCAGGATGTGCTCTTCGCTGATGAAGTCGCCTTCGCTAAGGGTTGCATTGCGCACCGGCCCGTAGGCGGGGGTGACGCCTTCGATCGAGGTATTGGTGGTCTCACCCCAGGCGGTGACCTCGCCGCTGCCGCGCAGCATCGGTGCGACTCCCTCTACGGAAGGAGCCTGGAAATGGTCGGCGATGGCGTCAGCGTCACCCAGGGTGAGCGGCTGGGGGTTACGCACCTCCTCCGAGCCGCCGCGGAAGACGAACAGCAAATTGGTGCCAATGCCCTGGATCGAGCCGGTAATCGTGTTCTCGGCGCCGCGCCCGATCGAGACGATGGCGATCACCGCCGCCACACCGATGACGATACCGATAATAGTCAGGCCAGAGCGGAGTTTATTGCTGGAAAGGCTTTCCAAAGCCTCGACGATCGATTGAAGCACCTTCATGGCTTTATTCCTCTACCATGCCATCACGAATGCGGATGACACGCTGCGTGTGGGCAGCCACATCCGGGTCGTGAGTGACGATCAACAATGTGGTGCCGCGCTCTTTGTTCAGGTTCAACAGCAACTCCATGATCTCCTCGCCGGATTGGGTATCCAGGTTGCCGGTAGGCTCATCCGCCAGGATGATCGCCGGGTTGTTGACCAGGGCGCGAGCAATAGCGACGCGCTGCTGCTGCCCGCCGGACAATTCGTTGGGGCGGTGGTGGATGCGGTCGCTCAAGCCCACCGCGATCAGGGCCTGGCGCGCCTGGTCGCGACGGGAGCGCGTCACACCGGCGTAGCGCATGGGCAGTTCCACGTTGGCCAGGGCGGCGGCGCGCGGCAGCAGGTTGAAGCTCTGAAAGATAAAGCCCACCTTGCGGTTGCGGATCGAGGCGAGTTGGTCATCTTTCAGGTTGGAAACCTGCTCGCCGTCCAGGATATATTCGCCGCCTGTTGGCCGGTCCAGGCAGCCGATAATGTTCATCAGCGTCGATTTACCGGAGCCGGAGGGGCCCATAATGGCTACTACCTCGCCGCGCTGCACCTGCATGGTCAGGCCGCGCAAAGCATGCACTTCGACCTCGCCCATCTTGTAAACCTTGGTCAGGTCCCTGGCTTCAATGACACAGTCGTCCATACTCACCTCTGCACGAAAGGCGGCGGTCCGTTATTATCGAATACCGCTGGCGGGTTGAGCACGATGGCGTCGCCCACTTTCAATTCGCCGTCGACCACTTCACTGACCGTTTCCGATGAGGCCCCCAGCATGATATCGACCGGGGCAGGCACACCTTCCTTCAAGATATACACTACCTGGCGACCTTCCAGGAAGCGCACCGCCCGGTTTGGCACCAACAGCACATCTTCCAATTGGTTAACCACAATGCTGACGGCGGCAGTCATGCCCGGTTTGACGGCTTCATCGGCGTCGGTCAGCTTCAACTGCACCAGGAAATCGACCACACCCTGGGTCGCTTCGCCCACCCGGCTGACGCTGACCACCACGCCCTTGTACTTCTTGCCGCGGATAGCATCAAAATCGAGAGAAGCCTCCTGGCCCAGCTTGATCTGGTTGATATCCACTTCCGAAACGCCCACATCTACCAGCAGGGTAGACAGATCGTCCAGGCGGAAGGCGACCGCGCCGATTGCCACCTGGTCGCCGGGCTGCGGCTCAACCTGCGTGATCGTGCCGCTAAACGGAGCAGTGATGCGCACCTGGTCGAGGGTAACCTGGGCAGCAGCCATGCGTGCCTCCAGCGCCGCGATATCATCTGGATCGGGGCCATTCTTCCACTTATCATAATCCTGGCGAGCCTTCTCCAGGTTGGCTTGCACGACCTGCAACTGGTAATCCAATTCCAGGCGTCGCACAGCCGTGTTGTAATCGCCCTGCGCCAGATCCAGGGCTTCCTTTAGCTCCTGGCGTTTGGAATCGCCAGACGGTTGAAACTTGTACGGCTCGAAGGCGGCGCGTGCCTGGTTCAGGCGCTCTTCCATCAAGTCCAGGGCCTCGATCGGGCTCAGGCTGGCCTGCTCGGTGGGCACGATGTAATTATCCACCTGGTATTGGGCATTCTTGACCAGCTTGGCATTGCTGGCAATCGCCTGCAAAGCCTGCACGGCCGCCGTTTCGGCAGTGGTGTAAAGATCGGCCAGCGATTTCTGCGCGCTGACCAGGTCCGCCCGGGCGAGGATCACGTTCTGCGGCAGGGAGCTCTGCTGCAACTCGGCCAGCACATCTCCGGCCTTGACCACATCGCCCTCCTGCACATGCACCTGGTCCACAGTGCCAGTGATCTTCCAGGTCAGGATCGTGGCCTGGTTAGAATGCACCTGCCCGGTAGCGCCAATCGAGGCAGTAAGCTCACCGCGCACTGCCTGGCTGACCTGATAATTCGCGCTTTGTGCAGCCTGCTGCTGCGCCTGCCAGCGCGTGAAACCGTACACCCCACCCGCAATTAAACCAACAATAATCAGAACCGTTATCAATTTTCTCATCTGCAAACCTCATCTAACGCTGGCTGCGACCAGCGCAACCGTTTTCGCCCGAACTGAACCAGCAATGGCAGGCCCACTACAGGATTTATATGATGCCAGAAAATAAACCCGGCCTTCGATGAACCAACCAGATATTTTACCCTAAACTGCCTCTCCCGGCAGCCCGGCGGCCTGCCAGTTATGTAAGAACTGTATTAGAGTTTTTAAACGGCGATTTTGTTACCTCCTCGTGACAACCGTCGCCAAAAAACATGACATCTGAGACTAAATTTAAACCACTTTCCTCGTTATTATCGTAACAGTGCACAGTCGTCTCTCGTTCAGCTCCATGGAGGTATTTCTTTATGAGGACTATTTCCGGTGATTTCCTGGCTATCGACCGCAAAGCCCGGGCGCGTACGCCGTCTTTCGATGTCAGCATCCGTACCGTAGAAGAACGGATTTGTGATTTCGAGGATGTGGTCATCCCAATGACCCCCGAACAGGCCATGATGGAGGCCTCACGCTGCGTGCAATGCCCCGACCCCGCGCCCTGTATGCTGGCCTGTCCGGCCCACAACGACATCCCTTCAGCCATGTGGCTGATCGAACAAGGCAGATTCCTGGAAGCCGCGGCGCTCTACCGCCAGAACAGTTCGATGCCTGAAATCTGCGGCCGGGTTTGTCCACAGGAGCAGCTCTGCCAGGGTTCTTGCTCGCAAAAGAAGGCCTTCGCCCCCGTACTGACCGGTCCATTGGAAGCATTCGTGACGGACTTCGAACGCCGTTCCAATCACTGCCGCTGCCCGATCCCCGTGGGCGCGCCCACAGGCCGGCGCGTGGCCGTGGTAGGCGCCGGACCAGCCGGCCTGGCAGTCGCCGAACAACTGGTGCAAAAGGGCCACCAGGTAACCATCTTCGAATCCAAGCCGGGCCCTGGCGGCCTGCTGACCTACGGCATTCCCAATTTCAAGCTGCCGAACGAAGTCGTCTTCGCCCGCATCGCCGACCTGGAAGAAGCCGGGGTCGAATTCGTTTTCAGCACCTATATTGGAAAAGACCGCTCGATTGACGATTTATTCAACACAGGTTACCAGGCTGTCTTCGTGGGCGTAGGCTCCGAGATCGACGCGCCGATGGAAGTCGAAGGGGAAGATCTGCCAGGTGTGTGGAAAGCTACCGAATTCCTGATGCGCTGCAACGTAGAATTCGACCTGCTGCCGCCGGAACTGCGCTCCCGCCCGGACGTAGGCCGCAAAGTGGCCGTGATCGGCGGCGGCGACACGGCTTCGGACTGCCTGCGCACCGCCCTGCGCCTGGGGGCCGAGCAGGTGGTTTGCCTGTACCGCCGCACCGAGACCGAAATGCCCGGCGGGCGGCACGACCGCGAGCTGGCCCGTGAAGAAGGCGCCGATTACCAATTCCTCACCCAGCCGGTGCGCTTCATTGCTGGCGCAGATGGCCGCCTGTCTCAAATCGAATGCATCCGCATGGTGCTGGGCGAGCCCGACGCCAAGGGACGCCGTAAGCCCGTGCCGGTGGAAAACTCGAACTTCATCGTCGAAGCCGACACAGCCGTGCTGGCCCTGGGCTACTGGCCCGACCCGATCATCGGCGAAACCACCCCAGACCTGAAGACGCATAAATGGGGCCTGATCGTCGCCGATACCGAAACCGGCGCCACCTCGCGCCCCGGCGTATATGCGGGCGGCGACGATGTGACCGGCCCTTCGCTGGTCGTCACGGCCATGGTCGCCGGGCGCAATGCTGCCCAGGCTATCGATGAATATCTAAAAACACTGCCGTAACCGGTTGTTCAGGACGACCCCTGCGGTATAATAAAAGGCTGTGCGCCTGCTGCGCACAGCCTTCGTTATTTCATATTTTAAGGAAACCGCATGGAAATTGGTTCTGTTCATCAAGTAGACATTGACGAGCAAATGCGTAAGGCGTACCTGGATTACGCCATGAGCGTGATCGTGGCGCGCGCCATCCCGGACGCCCGCGATGGTTTGAAGCCGGTGCACCGTCGCATCTTATACGGCATGTATGACATGGGCGTGCGCGCCAACAGTTCTTTCAAGAAGTCGGCCCGCATCGTCGGCGAAGTACTGGGTAAATACCACCCACACGGCGACGCGGCAGTATATGAATCGATGGCGCGCATGGCCCAGGATTTCTCCATGCGCTACCTGTTGGTCGACGGACAGGGCAACTTTGGCTCTGTGGATGGTGATGCACCCGCAGCCATGCGCTATACCGAAGCGCGCATGACCAGCATGGCCGAGGAAATGCTGGCGGATATCGACAAGCAAACCGTGGAATTCAGCGACAACTTCGATGGCTCGCTGCAAGAGCCCCAGGTCTTGCCAGCGCGCCTGCCCAACCTGCTGTTGAACGGCTCTTCCGGCATCGCCGTGGGCATGGCAACCAACATTCCCCCGCACAACCTGCGCGAGATCGCCGCAGCGGTGATCTATTTGATCGACCATTACGAACAAAGCGATGAAATCCCCATCGAAAACCTGCTCAGGCTCGTGCCTGGCCCGGACTTCCCCACAGGCGGCATCATCGTCGGCGATGAAGGCATCCAACAGGCCTACAGCACCGGGCGCGGGCGCATCGTGCTGCGCGGCATGGCCCACATCGAGGAGATGAACGGTAACCGTCACCGCATCGTGATCACCGAGATCCCCTTCCAACTCAACAAGACCAACCTGATCGAGCGCATCGCCGACCTGGCGCGCAGCGGCAAACTGGACGATATCAGCGACCTGCGCGATGAATCCGACCGGCGCGGCATGAGCATCATCATTGAACTGAAACGCGGCGCTCAGCCCAAAAAGGTGCTCAACCAGTTGTTCAAATATACGCCGCTGCAATCCACCTTCGGCGTGCAGTTGCTGGCCCTGGTAGATGGCGAGCCGCGCCTGCTCTCACTCAAGCGCGCTCTGCAAATCTTCATCGAGCACCGCCGCCAGGTGATCACGCGCCGCTCGCAGTACGAACTGGACAAAGCCCGCGAGCGCGCCCACATCCTGGCCGGACTGCTCATCGCCCTGGGTCACCTGGACGAGATCATCCAGACCATCCGCCAGTCGCCGGACGTCGAGGCCGCCCGCCAGGCGCTAATCAGCCGCTTCGGCCTGAGCGAACGCCAGGCGCAAGCTATCCTGGACTTGCAGTTGCGCCGCCTGGCCGCCCTGGAACGCCAGAAAATCGAAGATGAACACAAGCAAATCCTGGAACGCATCGCCTACCTGGAGGATTTGCTGGCCAACCCGCGTAAGATCCTGGACGTGATCAAGGAGGACCTGCAAGAGATCGCCGAAAAATTCGGCGACGACCGGCGCACGCGCATCGCTCGCGAGGCCAGCGAAGATTTCAGCGAAGAAGACCTGGTGTCAGACGAATTCGTGCTGATCAGCATCACCGAGCGCGGCTACATCAAGCGCACCCCGGCCAAGGCCTTCCGCGCCCAGAGCCGCGGCGGGCGCGGCGTGATGGGGCATTCCACCAAAGAGGAAGATGAAGTCCTGGTGATCCTGCCCGCCCGCACCCTGGATACGGTGCTGTTCTTCTCCAACCGCGGCAAAGTGTATTCCGAAAAGGCTTACCAGATCCCCGATGCAGAACGCAGCGGGCGCGGCATCCCCATCGTCAACGTGTTGTCGCTTGATGCCGGCGAGACCATCACCGCCGCGTTAACTGTGCCGCTGTTCGATGAGCAGCATTTTTGCACAATGGCCACGCGCAACGGGCGCATCAAGCGCATCGCCCTGTCCGACTTTGCCTCTGTGCGCCCTTCCGGTCTGATCGCCATCAACCTGGACCGCGGCGACGAACTGGGCTGGGCGCGCCTGACGGATGGCGAAGACGAGGTCATCCTGGTGACCGAACAGGGGCAGGCCCTGCGCTTTGCCGAAGGCGAGGTGCGCACGATGGGCCGCAACGCTGGCGGCGTGACCGCCATGCGCCTGGGCAAAGGCGACCACATCACCAGCATGGAAGTCATCGAGCCAGGCGGCGACCTGCTGGTGATCACCACCCTCGGCTATGGCAAGCGCACCCCGCTGGAGGAATACCCCACCAAAGGGCGCGCTACAGGCGGCGTGCACACTATCGACAAAAAGGCCCTGCGCAAGATCGGGAACGTGACCTCGGCGCGCGTGGTCCAGGCAGCCGACGATCTGACCATCATGTCGGCCAACGGCGTGATCCTGCGCACACAGGTCAAGGATATCTCGCAAACCGGGCGCGCCACGCGCGGTGTGAAATTGATCGATTTGCAATCGGGCGACAGTGTTTCGACTATGGCCCGTGTGGCCAACGCCGACCTGCGAAGAGTGGGCGCAGCCAGCGAGGAAACCGGCTAGCCCAGGGACGGCAAAGCCACGCGCTGCGTCAACAGCAGGAACAATGCGCCCAGCAAGCAGATAAACAGAAACAGCATCATGGCCAGGATGAAACGCTGCCTGGGCGTGATGCCCCACACCGGCCCAACGGATAAAAGCCGCATGACGCCCTCAGGTTGCTCTTGCGGCTCTTCTTCCTCTTCTACCTCTTCGAACTCGAACAATGAATCATCAGCCTGTTTGCGAAAATCGTCCAGCATGATTTGCTCCTATCCACGCTCGTCCGCCGGGCGCAGGCGTACTTCACCCGTGCATACCGAAAAAATTTCACCAGCCTGATCCCGCAGGCGCAGGCAGCCTTGCGCATCTAACCCTAACACCAATCCCAGGCGCGCCTGGGCCGCGCCTTGCGCATCGTTGAAAATCATCTGCACCCACTCGCCTTTGAAAGCCAGGCGCCCTTCCCAGGTGTGCAGGAAAATGGGCTCCCACAAGCGCTGGCGCCAATCCAGGAGCTGAACCAGGATAGCATGCAGCAGTTCCAGGCGCTCGACCGGCCGGCCCAGGGCGGTTTCCACGCTGGTAGCCGGGAAGATCAAGCCGGCCTCTGCCGGCACAGCCGCCGCACAAACGTTCACGCCGATACCCAGGATGACCGCCTCCAGGCGATCCCCCTGCCAGTGCGCCTCGGCCAGGATGCCGGCCGCCTTGCGCCCGTCCAACAGTACATCGTTAGGCCATTTGACCCGGGCCGGTAACTGGTAGCTCAGGCGCAGCGCCTGGTTGACAGCCACCGCGCCCAGGGCAGTCAGGCGCGCCATGCCGGCCGGCAAATCCGGCGCAGCCTGGACAGCCAGTCCCAAGGGCTGGCGCAGCACCAGGCTGAAGGCCAGGGCCGCGCCAGGCGGGGTGAACCACTGACGTCCCTGCCGCCCGCGCCCGGCGCTTTGTTCATCCGCCAAAACCAACGACAGATCTGGCGCGCCGGCATCCGCCCAGCTCGCCGCTTCGCTGTTGGTAGAGCCCAGGCAGTCGAAGTAGCGCAGTGGGCCAAGCGGCAGGTCCGCCAGGGCAACTTCCAGGGCGCGCTGAGTTAAATCCATGGCCAGATTCTACCGCACAAAAGGCCATCAAGTGCTGCTTGTTTTTCGACAAAAACACTGGACGAATCCGCCTGCCTTGTGATATACTTGCGACCGCTCCCGCCCCAGGCGGGAGAAATTATGCCTCACAGCAGGCAGCCCTCATTCGAGGGCTTATCACACACGCTTCCCGACCAGTCGGAGCGTGCCGTCCGTGCAGCCGCAACGGCCACGCCGGCGCCGACTCTGGAATGAAGGAAGCGGAGGAAAAACGCGAAGGAGTACCTTAGACATGTCCGTCATCCCCATGAAAGCGCTTCTGGAAAGCGGCGTACACTTTGGGCATCGCACCCACAAGTGGCACCCGGCCATGAAGCCGTATATTTTCACCGAACGCAACAGCATCCACATCATCGATCTGCAAAAAACTGTCAAAGCCCTGGAACAGGCCTACAACCTGGTGCGCGACGCTGTCGCCGAACAAGGCACGGTGCTCTTCGTGGGCACCAAGCGCCAGGCCCAGGAGACCATCCAGGATGAAGCCACGCGCGCCGGCATGCCCTACGTGACCACGCGCTGGCTGGGCGGTATGCTCACCAACTGGCGCACGATGCGCGCCCGCATCAATGAACTGGAGCGGCTGGAGCGCATGCGCGACAAAGGCGATTTCGAGCGCATTACCAAGAAGGAAGCCCTCATCCTGGGCCGCGAGATCGAGCGCCTGGAACTGTTGCTGGGCGGCATCCGCAGCATGGCGCGCCTGCCCGAACTGGTCTTCGTAGTGGACGTACGCCGGGAGGCCACCGCCATCCACGAAGCCAACCTCCTGAAAATCCCGGTGATCGCCATGGTAGACACCAACTGCGACCCGCGCAACGTAGACTACGTCATCCCTTCCAACGATGACGCCATCCGCGCCATCAAACTGCTGGTCGGCAAGATCGCCGACGCGGCCGTCGAAGGGCGGGCGATGCGCAAGGATGAGGAAGAAGAGGCAGTTGCAGAAGTCGAGGTGGTTGTACCGGGCGTCGAAGAGCCGGAACTCTCGGATGAGGAACTGCTCGGCGCTGCCACCCTGGCAAAGATCACTGCCAAAAAGTTCACGGCTGCCGAATACGAAGAGCTAGAAGAAGAAGACGAAGCCTACGAAGAAGAAGAGGATGAGATCGAAGAAGAAGAAACCGAGGAAGAACTCGGCGGTGAAGAAATCTTCGATGAAGAAATCCCCGGTGAAGAGATCCTCGATGAAGGTGAAGAAATTTTGGAAGACAAAGACGAGAACGAGGACAAGGAATAATCATGGCGATCACTACACAACAGATCAAAGAACTGCGCGAATCAACTGGCGCGGGCGTTTTAGACTGCCGCAAAGCCTTGGAACAGGCCAACGGCGACTTCGACAAGGCCCTGGACTACCTGCGTGAGAAGGGCCTGGCAACCGCCGCCAAGCGTGCTGACCGCCAGGCCTCTGAAGGCATCGTCGAGCTGTACTCCCACGGCAACGGCCGCGTGGGCGTGATGGTCGAAGTCAACTGCGAGACCGACTTCGTCGCCCGCTCGGAAGCCTTCCGCACCTTCGCCCACGAAATCGCCCTGCAGATCGCAGCCGGCGCGCCGCTCTACCTGCGCCCCGAGAACATCCCCGCAGAGGTGTTGGAGCACGAAAGCGAAATCGCTCGCAACCGCGCCCGCGAAGAAGGCAAGCCCGAGAAGATCCTCGATCGCATCGTCGAAGGCCGCCTGGAGAAATTCAAGGACGAGACCTGCCTGCTGCGCCAGGCCTACATCCGAGACGAGGACATTACCATCGAGAAGCTGCTGCTGCAGAACATCACTGCCATCGGTGAGAACCTGGTCATCCGGCGCTTCGCCCGCTGGGAGTTAGGCGAAGGTCTTCAGCATTGAGTCCAATTCAGGGCCAACCATCCGGTTGGCCCTTTTTGTTCCCAGAAGCTATCCACCGGAAACTACCATCTCGAATTTTTCTAAAAGCAAAAGGAAAGAGGCTACATGGAAAAAAATCTGATCTACCGCCGCATCCTGCTCAAGCTCAGTGGGGAAGCGCTGGCCGGTCCACAGGGCTTCGGCGTCGACCCAGAACAGGCGGAGGCGATTGCCGAAAGGGTGCGAGAAGTGCACGACCTGGGCGTCGATGTGGCCATCGTCATCGGGGCTGGCAACCTGTGGCGCGGGCGCAGCGGCCTGGATCGCGGCATGGACCGCGCCACCGCCGATTACATGGGCATGATCGCCACGGTGATGAACGCCCTGGCGCTGATGGACGCCACGGAACGCTTGGGATTGGTCACACGGGTGCAAACCGCCGTTGAAATGCACGCCGTGGCTGAGCCGTACATCCGCCGCCGGGCAATCCGCCACCTGGAAAAGGGGCGCGTGGTCATCCTGGGCGGCGGCACCGGCAACCCGTACTTCTCAACCGATACGGCGGCAGCCCTGCGCGCCATGGAAATCGGCGCGGACGTGCTGATCAAGGCCACCAAGGTGGATGGCATGTACGATTCGGACCCGATGAAGAACCCGGACGCCCAGCGCTTCGACCGCCTGAGCTATATGGAGACGATCAACCGCCGCCTGAAAGTAATGGACAGCACCGCCATCTCGCTGTGCATGGACAACCACCTGCCGATCCTGGTGCTCAACCTGTGGAACCCCGACGACCTGCGCCTGTCCCTGTACGGCGAGCCGGTCGGCACCTTGATCTCGGATTGATTTTTACCCTTCTCGCTGCAAGCATTTTCGGTTATCCTATAGGAGATAACGGAACTGATTTTTGATTCACGGAGTCTGCGATGCTGAAAGATATCTATAAAGATGCCGAGACACGCATGCAAGGCGCCATCCAGGCGCTGGAGGAAGAATTGGCCGGGATTCGCACCGGGCGCGCCCACCCCGCCCTGGTCGAAAAAATCCAGGTCGAGTACTACGGCATGCCCACGCCCCTGGTGCAGTTGGCCAGCATCAGCGTGCCCGAGCCGCGTTCAATCCTCATCCGTCCCTTCGATGCCTCCACGCTGAAAGCCGTCGAGCGCAGCATCCTGGCCTCGGACCTGGGGCTGACGCCCAATAACGACGGCAAAGCCATCCGCTTGAACCTGCCCCCACTGACGGAAGAGCGCCGCCGCGACCTGGTGAAGCTGGTGCACACCCGGGTGGAGGATGGGCGCGTGGCCGTGCGCAACGTGCGCCGCGACGTGATCAAAGACCTGCGCGAATACGAGCAGGAGAAGATGATTTCCGAAGATGATCGCATACGCGGCGAGGAAGAACTGCAGAAAATCACCGACCGCTTCATCGAAGAGATCAACGCCGTTGGCGAGCGCAAGGAGAAGGAGATTCTGGAAGTCTAACCAACGACCAGATGCACCTATGGACCTGAACGAAAACTCAGACCTGCCCGAGGTCATCCCCACCCACGTAGCCATCATCATGGACGGTAATGGGCGCTGGGCCCTGTCGCGCGGCCTGCCCCGCCTGGCCGGTCACCGTGCCGGCACGGAAAACCTGCGCCGTATCATCGAAGCCTGCATCGAGTTTGGCATCCAATATCTGACCATCTACGCTTTTTCCACCGAAAACTGGGGGCGGCCCAAAGAGGAAGTCGAAGGTTTGATGAAAATCTTCGAAGATGTGATCGATAGCGAGCTGCAAGAACTGCACGACCAGGGGGTGCAGTTGCGCCACATCGGACGCCTGGAACGCCTGGACCCGGCCTTCCGGGAGAAAGTGCAGCACGCCCTGGCCTTCACCCGCCATAACCAGCGCCTGATCCTGAACGTGGCCATGAACTACGGCGGGCGCGATGAGATCATCAACGCCGTGCAGCACATGATCACCGATGGCATCCGCCCCGAGGACGTCACCGCCGAGCTGTTCAACCGGTACCTGTTCACAGCCGGCGTGCCCGACCCGGACCTGATCATCCGCACCTCGGGCGAGCTGCGTGGCAGCAACTTCCTGATCTGGCAAGGAGCCTATTCCGAGTGGTACTTCCCGGCGGTATACTGGCCGGACTTCGACCGCGAACAATTACGCCTGGCTTTAGAGGAATTCAACCGCCGCGAACGGCGCTACGGGCGCATCTCCCCACTGGAAGAAAACCTGGCCTGATATGTTGGTCACGCGCACCATCGTTTCACTGCTGCTCCTGCCGATCGGACTGCTGTTCATCGCCTGGGGCGGGCCGTACTACGCCGCCCTGATCACCCTCATCCTGATTCTGGCAGCCTGGGAGTTCACCAACCTGTTCGCCATGAGCGGATTACAGCCGGCGCGCTGGCTGGTGGTGGGCGGGACGGCCGCGCTGGCGCTTGGGCGCTACATCAACGGCTTCGCCAGCGCCGACTGGATCGCCAGCCTGCTGGTGCTGCTCAGCATGGCCCACCACCTGCTGGCCTACGAGCGCGGCCGCGATCAGGCCGGCAGCGATTTCGCCGCTACCCTGGCGGGCATCTTCTACCTGGGCTGGGTCGGGGCTTACATGATCTCGCTGCGCCAGATACCCGAGGGCAAATGGTGGGTGCTGGTGGTGCTGCCCGCCGTGTGGCTGGCCGATTCGGGCGCCTACCTGGTGGGTTCGCGCTTCGGACGGCGCAAGATCGCCCCGCGCCTGAGCCCCAAGAAGACCTGGGAGGGCTACCTGGGCGGCATCCTGTTCAGCGTGGTAGGCACGCCCCTCTTCGCCGCCCTGTGGCGGGTAGGAGCCGGGCCAGATACCAGCATCACCCTGGCCAGCAGCGCCTGGATCGGCCTGGCCATGGGCCTGCTCACCATCCTGGGCGACCTGGGGGAGAGCATGATCAAGCGCCAGGTCGGCCAGAAAGATTCGGGGGACCTGCTGCCCGGCCACGGCGGGGCCTTCGACCGCATCGATTCCTGGCTGTGGGCGGCGGCCATCGGCTATTACCTGGTCACCTGGTTCTTCGTATAATCTGTCCACATACCCAGACTCCCGGAGACTGCCAGTCTCCGGGAGTCTTTGCGTCCCTGGTTATTCAAAAATTTGATTTGACAGACGTTCCCTCTCATGGTATCATCGCTGGCACAATTCAACAGCCCCAAAAGGCGCTCTTATCCAGAGAGGTGGAGGGACCGGCCCGATGAAACCTCGGCAACCCCTGGCAGGATTTATCCCGCAGGAAGGTGCCAATTCCGGCAGACGGATGTTCTGGAAGATGAGAGGGCGACTCTGCTCATGCATTGCCCCTTCTCGTTGGCCAGAAGGGGCAATTCTAATTTTATGGAGGTATCCGAATGACCAACACTTTTATGCAATCCCCCAGCCTGATGTTCACCTCTGAGTCGGTCACCGAAGGCCACCCAGACAAGGTCTGCGACCAGATCAGCGACGCTGTGCTGGACGCCTGCCTGGCGCAGGACCCCACCTCGCGCGTCGCCTGCGAGACCGCCACCAAGACCGGCTACGTCATGCTGCTGGGCGAAATCACCACCCGCGCCCAGATCAACTTCGACGACCTGGTGCGCCAGGTGATCAACGAGATCGGCTACGACAACAGCGCCAAGGGCCTGGATGGCAATAGCTGCGGCGTGCTGGTGGCCATCGCCAAGCAGTCCGGCGACATCGCCATGGGCGTCAACAAAGCCCTGGAAGCCAAGACCGGCACGATGAGCGAAGAGGAAGTCGAGGCCATCGGCGCCGGCGACCAGGGCATGATGTTCGGCTACGCCTGCAACGAGACCCCCACCCTCATGCCCATGCCCATCTACCTGGCCCACAAGCTGGCCCTGCGCCTCAGCCAGGTGCGCAAAGCCGGCGCGCTGCCCTGGCTGCGCCCGGACGGCAAGACCCAGGTCACCGTGGAATACCGCTACGGCAAACCCCAGCGCATCGACACCGTCCTGGTCAGCACCCAGCACGCCCCGGAGGTCAGCCAGGAGGACATCCGCCAGGCGATGATCGAACACATCATCCTGCCCACCCTGCCGCCCGAGATGGTCGACGAGCGCATGAAGATCTTCGTCAACCCCACCGGGCGCTTCGTCATCGGCGGGCCGCAGGGCGACGCCGGCGTCACCGGGCGCAAGATCATCGTCGATTCATACGGCGGCATGGGCCGCCACGGCGGCGGCGCCTTCAGCGGCAAGGACCCCACCAAGGTCGACCGCTCGGCCGCCTACGCTGCCCGCTGGGCGGCCAAGAACATCGTCGCCGCCGGCCTGGCCGAGCGCTGCGAGATCCAGGTGGCCTACGCCATCGGCGTGGCCCGCCCGTTGAGTGTCTTCGTCGAGACCTTCGGCTCGGGCTGCATCCCCGACGAGCGCATCGCCCAACTGGTTACCGAGCACTTCGACCTGCGCCCTGGGGCCATCATCCGCGACCTGGACCTGCGCCGCCCGCTCTACCGCCAGGTAGCCGCCTACGGCCACTTCGGTCGCGACGACCTGGACCTGCCCTGGGAGCGCACCGACAAAGCCGAAGCCCTGCGCCAGGCCGCCGGTTTGGAACTGCCCGTAGCCGCCGACTGAACCCGGAACATCCGGCCTGCATCACCCGGACTGGCCGAGCAGCCAGCGAATCTGCGAAGAATATAGCCACGACTATAATAGTCGTGGCTATATTCTTTATGTAGTGAAAAGTGTAATTCGTGCGTTACCCAGAGATAGATTGTACAGGCAGAAAACCGGCACATGCCAACCGGCGCGCCATCCGTTCAATCCGTTCTAAAAATCCGTTGACAGTTCTTCCAGGCACAACTCTAGAACCTCTTTGAGGTTCACTTGCAACTCATCCAAAGTAGCCCCCTGGCTGTGCGCCCCTGGGACGCCGGGCACAAAGCCGGCGTATAGCTTGGTCTTCGGGTCGAATTCGATAGTAGCGGTAAACGTTTTCACAGGTACACCTCACTGGTCAGGCTTAACATTACCCCACATCCGGCGCAATTGCTATTTTGCACCGCCCTGGGCCAACCGGAGAGTCAGAATCCAGGATTCCAGCACTCAGGAACCAGAACCAGGGGAGAGAGAAGACGTGGCGCAACAACAGCGGAAACCCCAGTGGTAGCTCCAGTACCTGGGGGGCGCCAGTAGCGGTAGGCGCAGCGCGCCCATGTCGCTTTCCAATACCACGAGCCGCCGCGCAGCGCCCGGTACTGGCCCTTGGGCGGCCCGTCCGGGTTGCGCACTTCTTTGCCCGCCCGGCGGGCATATTCCCTGCCATCGTACCAATCGGTACACCACTCCCAGACGTTGCCGGCCATGTCGGCGCAACCGCACGGGCTGTCGCCCTGCGGGCTGTACTGGCCCACCGGGGTAGTATCGCCAACCTGTTGGCCGAAATTGCACAGGCCCTTATCCGGCGGCTGCTCCCCCCACGGGTAGCGCCGCTTCTTCCCCTCTAACTGACCACTTCTAACTTCTGACTCCCAACTGGCGGCCTTCTCCCACTCCGCCTCCGTCGGCAGGCGCAGCGCCCGCCCGCTCTGCTGGCCGGCCCAGCGGCAGAAAGCGACGGTGTCTTCCCAAGTCACGTTCACCACCGGGTGATCTTCTTTACCCTGGGGAATCTGGCCATTCTCCCAATGGCTGGGGACGCGGCGTTTGGCCGCCTGCACGAAGGCCTGGTACTGGCGGGTGGTCACCGGGTATTTGCCGATCCAGTATTCGTCCAACCAGACGCGGTGCTGGGGTTTTTCTTCATCACGTGCATCTGAATCGGAATCGTCCGAGCCCATCAGGAACTCGCCCGCCGGCACGCGCCGCAGGGCCAGGGGCACGCCGGGGGCCAGTTCCAGGACCAATTCATCCTGTTGTTTGGCCGGTGGAGAGAAAATGGGTTTTTCGACGGGTTCCAGCGCTGGCTTTTCCGCCTGGGCAGGCGGCTGCTCGCTGCGAACGACAGGCTGCCAGTCGAACAAAACCCCATCCGGCGAGCGCAGGTAAAGCACCGGCGTGCCCCACTCCAGCGTGTTATTCAGCGCCAGGCTGACCGCCGTGCGCGCCTCGGTCACCGCCGCGTCCACCGGCAGGCCGTCGGCCAGCGCTTCGTAGAAAGCCCGCCCGAACTCGATGGCCGCCCGGTCGCTGATCTTGTGCTGCATGGCCAGCACAGCCGGCAGGCCGCGCCGCACCAATATGGCCGCCGTGCTGGAGAAAATGTCGCGCAGTCCGCCGCGCCCGCCCTCGCAGGCGTTGAGCAGCGCCAGGCGCAGATGCCGGTGGTTGGCCAGCAGCCGCGCCGCCTGGGTGGCGTTGAGCAGGTGGGCCTGGCCCTCGTCGTCCTCGAAGGCCAGTTGCCCCTCGTCGGCCTGGGCGTTGAAGCGCCCGTGGCCGACGTAGTGAAAGACGTGCCAGACGCCCGTGCGCAGGGCGCGCTGCAAGTCGCGCCAGGTGGGGCGCTCCAGCCAGTGCAGCTCCACCTGGCCGTTTTTCTGCAGGCCGGCCAGGGCGCGCTCCAGGCGCGCCCGCTCGCTGTCTACGTCCAGAGGCTCCAAATCCCGCGGGCTGGCCAGCAGGCCCAGGATGCGCAGCGGCGGGCGTACCGCCAGGGGCTGGGGCGGCTGGGGCAGCTCGATGTAGCGCACCAGCGGCGTGTCGGCGCACAGGCACAAATACTCGGCCGGCGCCGGGTCGTACAGGTACTCCCACGGCAGCGCCGCCAGTTCCGGCGGCTGGATGCGCAGCTTGAGGCGCAGGCCGCAGCCCTGCTGGGCGGCGCGCTCCAGGCTGCGCTCGTAGCAGCGCCGCACCGGTGCAGGCATGAGCGCCTCGAACAGCGCCGAGCCGAAGGCCTGCACCTCGCGCTCCTCTGCGCTGGGCAATACGCGCAGCCGCCCCCCCGAACGCAGCAGGGCAATGTTCAGCTTGTCGGCGTAGCGTTCCAGGGCCAGCTCGTCGAAGGGGAAGTCCAGCCTGGCGCGCGCCTCGCCGCCCGGCGAGTGCAGCACGCTCAGCGGGTAGACGCGCCCTTTCCCCAGGCCGATCTCGAGTTCGAAATCCAGGTAGGCGAGAGGGCCGGGTTTATCCTCGGGGGCGTGGGCAGCATCTGGCATGGAGTCTGTCTCTGCAACATTGCCTGGATTCTACCAGCTCACGCGGCCGCGCAGCAGCGAAAGCCGCGGATGTTGCTCTTGATATTTGGGTCGCCGCCGTAGCGCGCAGCGCAGCGCGCCATCTCTTTGGCTCCCTGCCACGAGCCGCCGCGCAGCGCGCGGTGTTGGCCCGCAGATGGCCCGAGCGGGTTGCGCAGTTCGCTGCTCGAGCGCTGGGCGTAGGCATCCCAGGCGTACCAATCGGCGCACCACTCCCAAACGTTTCCGGCCAGGTCGACGCAGCCGCAGAAGCTGTCGCCCTGCGGGCTGTAGCGGCCTGCCGGGGTGGTATCGCCAACCTGCCGTTCGCAGTTGCAGCGGCTCTTGTCCGGCGGCTGCTCGCCCCACGGGTAGCGCCGCTTCTTCCCGCCAATCACCGGGCTGCCCTCCCAGGAAGCGGCCTTTTCCCACTGCGCTTCAGTGGGCAGGCGCATCACCCGTCCGCCCTGCTGGCCGGCCCAGCGGCAGAAAGCGGCCGCGTCATCCCAATTGACGTTCACCACCGGGTGCTCCTCTTTGCCCGGGGGAATTTGATAATTCTTCCAGTGAGACGGGGCCACGCGGTGGGTAGCCTGCACGAAAGCCTGGTACTGGCGGTTGGTCACCGGGTACTTGCCCATCCAGTACTCATCCAGGTGCACGCGCTGCTGCGGCTGCTCGTTGTGGCTGGTCTGGTTGTCCTTCTTGGGATTGCTGCCCATCAGGAACTCGCCGGCCGGGACGCGCACCATCGCCAGGGTCACGCCAGGAGCCAGGGTGACCGACATTTCAGAGACCGGCCGGGCGGGGCTGAGCGGCGGTGCAGCCGGCGGTGCAGCCGCCGGCGCAGCGGCTGGGGCGGTGGTGGGCACGACCACGGTAGGCAAGACCACCGGCGGGGCGGCCGGCGACTGTGGAGCAGGGCTGGCAAACAGGGCTTCCTTAAACTCGGCCATGCTGGCGAAGCGCGCCGCCCGGTTGACCTGCAAGGCGCGCTCCAGGGCCGCGCTCACCGCTGCCGAAAGGCGCGGGTTGACCTGCCTGGCCGGGATGGGTGGCGCCGCCACCCCGCTGATCACCTCGACGCTCTCCGGCGGGGCATGGCCGGTGAACAGCGTGTACAGCGTCGCCCCCAGGGCGTAGATGTCCGAGCGAGCGTCCGTGCCGCCGCTGCCGCCGTACTGCTCGGGGGGCGAGAAGCCCGGCGTGACCGCCCGCGCCCCCATCGTCGTGCGCAGTTGGGCGTCGTACAGCTTGGCGATGCCAAAATCCACCAGCACCGCCTGCCCCTGGGGCGTGATGCGGATGTTGGCCGGCTTCAGGTCGCGATGGATCACCGGCGGCTCCTGGCCGTGCAGGTACACCAGCGCCTCACACACCTGCTCGATCCACGGCAGGGCCTGGGCCTCGTCCAGCGGGCCGCCCGCCTGCTGCAAGAGCTGCTCCAAGTCCTGGCCTTCGATGTATTCCATCACCAGGTACTGCCCCTGCCCCGGCAGGCTGAAGGCGTCGAACACCTTGGGCAGCGCCGGGTGGCGCAGGTTGAACAGCAGCGAGGCCTCGCGGGCGAACTGCTTCTGGGATTCCGGGGAAGTGTCGAAGTTCTCCTTGATCGCGCACGGCCCACTCAGGTTCAGGTCCCAGGCGCGGTACACCGCCCCAAAGCCGCCCTGCCCGAGCGGCCTGACCACGCGGTAGCGCTTGTTCAACACCTGCCCGGATGATAAAGGCATCCCACAAACCCTCCATTTCGATGAGACAGTAACTGGGAAGATTATAAATCAGGCTGGGGAGGCTGTCAAAAGCAATCGGAACCGCATCCGGCGCGACTTCCGTTCAATCCGTTCTAAAAAATCCGTTGCCAGTTCTTCCCGCCTTCAACCTGCTTCGAACACATACAAGTTACGATTTTTAGCCTCAAAACTGCCCGGATGTTGATACAATTAGGCATGTTTAAATTTATTGGAAGAGTTCAAGCGTGTGAGGATATTTTATGTCTGAAGCTGCGGATGAATCTACCCCACTCCCCCTCGACCCCCAGGAGATTCTGAAAGATTACCGCCTGGCTTACCAGAGCCGCCAGGCCAGCTACGTTGGCCGCCGCGAGGTGATGAGCGGCAAGGCCAAGTTCGGCATTTTCGGCGACGGCAAAGAGCTGCCGCAGTTGGCCATGGCCCATGCTTTCCGCAAGGGCGACTGGCGCTCGGGCTATTATCGCGACCAGACCTTCATGTTCGCTACGGGCATGTGCTCGATTCAGGAGTTCTTCGCCCAACTCTACGCTCACGCCGATGTGCAGGCCGAGCCGGCCACCGCCGGGCGGGCCATGAACGCCCACTTCGCCACCCGCAGCCTCAACCCGGACGGCAGTTGGAAGGACCTCACCGCCCAATACAACTCGGCCCCCGATGTTTCACCGACCGCCTCACAGATGCCGCGCCTGGTAGGGCTGGCTTACGCCTCCAAGCTCTACCGCCAGCTCGACGAGTTGAAAACCTTCAGCCAGTTCTCCAAAGACGGCAACGAGGTGGCCTTCGCCACCATCGGCAACGCTTCCACCGCCGAAGGCATGTTCTGGGAGTCGGTCAACGCCGTGGGCGTGCTGCGCTGCCCGGCGATCCTGACCATCTACGATGACGGCTACGGCATCTCCGTCGCCAACGAGAGCCAGATCGCCAAGGAGAACATCTCCGAGCTGCTCATGGGCTTCCAGCGCCCGGCGGGCGCCTGCTGCGATGGCTTCGACATCTACATCGTCAAGGGCTGGGACTACCCGGCCCTGCTCGACGCTTACCACAAGGCAGCCGCAGTGGCGCGCGACGAGCACATGCCTTCGATCGTGCACGTCTACGAGCTAACCCAGCCGCAGGGGCACTCCACCTCCGGCAGCCATGAGCGCTATAAGAGCAAAGAGCGCCTGGCGTGGGAGGCCGAGTTCGACTGCCTCAAGCAGTTCCGCCAATGGGTTATAACGCAGGGCATCGCCAGCGCCGAAGAACTGGAGCGCCTGGAAACCGAAGACCGTGAAATGGTTGAGGCTGCGCGCCAGCGCGCCTGGGAAGCTTACCTGGAGCCGATTCAGCAGGAGCGCCAGCAGGTGGCTGCGCTGCTGGAAGACCTGGCGGGGAGTTCGACCCAGTCCCAGGCGTTGAAGGAAATGATCGCCCGGCTGGGGGGCCTGGCGCAGCCCCTGCGCCGTGACCTGAGCGCCGCCGCCCACGCCGCCCTGGTGGCGGTGCGCCGCGAGCCCTCCCCGGCGCGCCAAACCCTGATCGCCTGGCAGGTGCAGTTACAAAACGACAGCCGGGAGCGCTTCGACACGTTCCTGTACAGCCCGTGGCCAGATTCGGCCACGAAGGTCGCCGAGATCAAGCCGGTCTATTCCGAAAGCGCCCCGACTCTGTACGGCTTCGAGGTGTTGAACGCCGCCTTCGACGCCGCCCTGCAGCGCCAGCCGCGCCTGGTGGCCTTCGGCGAGGATGTCGGCCGGCTGGGGGACGTTAACCAGGGCATGCGCGGCCTGCAAGACAAACACGGCCTGCTGCGCGTGGCCGACACCGGCATCCGCGAGGCCACCATCCTGGGGCAGGCCATCGGCATGGCGCTGCGCGGCCTGCGCCCGCTGGCCGAGATCCAATATTTAGATTACCTGCTCTACGCCCTGCAGTTGATGTCCGACGACCTGGCGACAATGCTGTGGCGCACAAAGGGTGGGCAGAAAGCGCCGGTGATCGTGCGCACGCGCGGTCACCGCCTGGAGGGCATCTGGCACTCCGGCTCGCTCATGGCGGGCATCATTAGCCTGGCGCGCGGCATGCACGTGCTGGTGCCGCGCGATATGACCCGGGCGGCCGGTTTCTACAACACGCTGCTGCGCGCCGAAGAGCCCGCCCTGGTGGTGGAAGTGCTCAACGGCTACCGCCTGCGCGAGCGCCTGCCGGATAACATCGGCGAATTCACCGTGCCGCTGGGTGTGCCGGAGGTGCTGCGCCAGGGCCAGGACGTGACCCTGGTAACCTACGGAGCCTGCTGCCGGATCGTGATGGAAGCCGCCGAACAGCTCAGCCAGGTGAGCATCCAGGCCGAGGTGATCGACATGCAGTCGCTGCTGCCCTTCGACACCCGCGCCCTGATCTTGGAATCGCTCAAGAAGACCGCACGCATCGTCTTCATCGACGAGGATGTGCCCGGCGGGACGAGCGCCTACATGCTGCAAGAAGTAATTGAAAAGCAAGGCGGCTACGCCTGGCTGGATTCGCCGCCGCGCACTTTGCCAGGCAAACAGCACCGCCCGGCTTACGGCTCGGACGGCGATTACTGGTCCAAGCCGAACGCCGAAGAGATATTCGGGCTGGTATACGAGTTGATGCACGAAGTCGATCCCCACCAGTATCCACTATATGACCGGTAAAAAGCGTAACGGAGGCAGCAAGATGGCAACACAGGTGGTTTTACCGCAGTTTGGTGAATCGGTGAACGAGGGCACCATCACCAAATGGCTCAAAGCCAAAGGCGAGCGTGTCGAGCAGTACGAGCCGCTCCTGGAGGTCAACACCGACAAGGTGGACACGGAAGTGCCCAGCCCGGCCTCCGGAGTGCTGCTGGAGATCCTGGTGCCGGAGGGCAGCACAGTCCAGGCCGGCACGCTCCTGGCCTGGATCGGCGAGGCCGGGACGGCGGTGGAAACGAGCGAAGCTACCCGGGTCGCACCCCCACCCCCCACCCAGGTATCCGCCCAACAGCCGCCCCCGGCGGCAGCCAGCCCGGCCCTCGGCGCCGGGCGCGACCGGCAGTTGGGCTTCATCTCGCCGGTGGTAGCCAGGCTGGCCAGCGAGCACAACATCGACCTGTTCCAGGTGCCGGGCAGCGGCCTGGGCGGGCGCATCACCAAGCGCGATGTGCTCGCTTACCTCGAGCAGCGCCCGGCGCAGACTGCGCCCGCTCCGGCAGTTCAGGCCGCACCCCAACCGGCAGTCCAGGCAGCCGTTTCGCCGCCAGCGGCCGCCAGCGCGCTTCCCGGCGAGGTGCTGCCGCTCACCCCGGTGCGCCGCGCCATCGCTGAGCACATGCTGCACAGCAAGCACACCTCCCCGCACGTAACCACGATCATGGAAGCTGACCTGAGCCGGGTGATCGCTCACCGCCAGACGAACAAAGAAAGCTTTGCCCGCGACGGCGTGAACCTGACCTTCACGGCCTACTTCGTGGCGGCGACGGTGGCCGCGCTGAAAGCCTACCCCCTGGTCAATTCCTCCTGGAGCGACGAGGGCATCCTGTTGCACCGCGAGATTAACATCGGCATGGCCACCTCGTTGGGCGAAGCCGGGTTGATCGTGCCGGTGATCAAGAACGCCGACGGCCTGTCGCTGCTCGGCCTGGCGCGGGCGGTCAACGATTTGGCCAGCCGGGCACGCGCCCGCAAGCTGCAGCCCGACGAGGTCAAGGGTGGCACCTTCTCGATCACCAACCACGGCATCAGCGGCTCGTTGTTCGCCACGCCGATCATCAACCAGCCGCAGTGCGGCATCCTGGGTGTAGGCGCCATCCAGAAGCGCGTGGTCGTCTTGAGCCAACCTGGGGCAGGCGACAGCCTCGCCATTCGCCCGATGGTCTACCTGGGCCTGACCTTCGACCACCGCATCCTGGATGGGGCCATCGCCGATTATTTCCTGGGCAAAGTCGTCGAAACCCTGCAAAACTGGCCGTAGACTTTATAAAAACCCTTATACCTGGAGAATTTCATGGAAAACCAAACTGCCGCACTCCCCAACGTGCTCGCCCGCTCCGCCAATTTGCTCAAAAATCTGCTGGTCGACATGGGCAAGTTCTACTGGACTCCCGAGCAAATCCAGAAAACCGGCAAGCGCAAGATCCGCGGGCAGTTGTTCCTCACCAGCTTCCTGATCCTGTTCTTCGAGCTGGCCTGCATCCGCTACATCCCGGCCCACGTGCGCTACCTGAGTTTTTTCATGAACTTCATCTTGCTGGCGGTTTTCCTGGGCATCGGGATAGGGATTATGACCGGCAAGCGCCCGCGCCTGTGGCTGCCGCCCTTCCCGATCCTGTGGTTCGTTTTGCTGGTCATGGTAATTATCTTTCGCTTCCAACTGCAAATCCCCTCCACTGAGGTGTTGTACTTCGGTGCATACGAAACTATGTCGGGGGCGGAGAATTTCCTGGTGCTGCCGCTGATGTTCGCCCTGGTCGCCATCACCATCACGCCGCTGGGGCGCTCCCTGGGAGGCCTGCTGACCGGCCTGCCGCCCCTGGAAGCCTACGCTGTGGACATCCTGGGCAGCCTGGCCGGCATCGCCGCCTTCTTCGTGATGTCCTATTTCTCGCTCCAGCCGGTGGTCTGGTTCCTGGTGGTGGCAGTGCTGTATCTTTTGCTGAGCCGGCCCAAAGAGTTGCTCATCACCATCCCCTTCATCGTGGGGGCGCTGTTCGTGGTGAGCTGGCTGGATGTGGATAGTACCTGGTCGCCTTACTACCTGGTGCGAGTCTCTCCCAGCGAGTCTGGGGGCTACGTCATCTCGGTCAATAACATCGGCCACCAGGATGTCAAAGCCGACATCAACCAGAGGGAAGTTTTCTACTTCAGCGTGTACGATCTGTTCGCCCCGCGCCAGTTCGACCGCGTCCTGGTGATCGGGGCCGGCTCGGGCTCAGACGTGGGCATCGCCCTGGCGGAGGGCGCCCAGCATGTGGACGCGGTGGAGATCGATCCCACCATCCAGAAATTGGGGGCGCAGCTTAACCCGCAGCAGCCCTATTCGGATGCGCGCGTCAGCGCGTACATCGATGACGGGCGCGCCTTCCTGCGCAATGCCCAGGGCCCCTATGATTTGATCGTGTTCGCGCTGCCCGACTCGCTGACCCTGACGTCCGGTTTCGCCAGCATCCGCCTGGAAAGCTTCCTGATGACGGTGGAGGCCATGCAGGCTGCCCGCCGCCTGCTGGCCGAAGATGGGGTGCTGGTGCTGTACAATTATTACCGCGAAGACTGGTTGATCCAGAAGCTGGCCTACATGCTGCAAACCGCCTTCGGGGAGCCGCCCTACGTGATCACCTACGGGGCCTTCGGCAAAGCCGCGGTGCTGGTCAGTGCGGAGGGCTTGACCGGGCTCAACCCCAGCCTGAACGCGCCCTTTTCGACCGAGATCTCGCACGCCCCTACGGGCCGGGGCTATCCTCTGCCCGTGCTGGGAGCAGGCCTGCTGCAGGCCAGCTCGAACCAGGAATTGGGCCGCGACGATTGGCCCTTCGTTTACCTGCCGCATCGCAGCATGCCGCTGCTCTACCTGGCCGCCATCCTGATGGCGCTGGTCATCAGCATGGCGCTGCTTGGCCTGGCCCAACCCCGCAAGGCCTTCCTGCGCCTGGATTGGCACTTCTTCTTCCTGGGAGTGGCCTTCATGCTGCTCGAGACGCGCAGCCTGGTGACCTTCGCCCTGCTGTTTGGCACGACCTGGATGGTCAACTCGCTGGTGTTCTTCGCCATCCTTTCGAGCGTCATGCTGGCGATCCTGGTCAATTACAAGTTCAAGCTGCGCAACCTGCCGCTGCTGTACGGACTGCTGGTGGCCAGCCTGCTGCTCAACTTCTTCCTCCCGCTGCAGACGCTGCTCGAGTTCGAGAACCCGCTGCTGCGCTACGCCTTGGCCAGCGCCCTGGCCTTTGCGCCGATCTTCCTGGCCAACCTGGTCTTCAGCCGGGCCTTCCGCGACACCGGGTCGGCCGACATCGCGTTCGGCTCAAACCTTCTGGGAGCCATGGCCGGTGGGCTGCTAGAATATCTCTCCCTGCTGACCGGCTACCAGGCTCTGCTGCTGGTGGCAATGACGGCCTATCTATTGGCATACTACTTCGCCAGGAGGGGCAGCCCGCAGCCAGCCGTCTAGGGATCTGTGCTTGCCGCTATGATATACTCGTAATCGAGGTGTCGCCTGGAGATCGTATATGGATAAAATCCGCATCCTGCTGGCCGACGACCATACCATCCTGAGACAGGGGGTGCGCGCCCTGCTGGAAAACAAGCCGGACATGCTCATCGTGGGCGAGGCCGAAGATGGGCACAGCGCCGTGAGAATGGCCAGTGAGCTGCAGCCAGACGTGGTGCTGATGGACATCGCCATGCCGCTGCTCAATGGGCTGGAAGCCACGCAGCGCATGCGGCGCGACTGCCCGAATACCAGGGTGCTGATCCTGACCATGTACGACAGCGAGGAATACATCCGCCAGGCGCTGGCCAACGGGGCTATGGGCTATATTCTCAAAGACGCTGCGGCCTGCGACCTGCTCGAAGCGATCCGCGCCGTGCACCGCGGCGAAGTAGTGCTATCTCCGGCAATCACCCGCCTGGTGGTCGAAGATTACCTGCGCTGGGGTGATTTGCAAACGCAGGACTCGAGCAACTGCTTGAGCCCGCGCGAGCGCGAAGTGCTGCAACTGATCGCCGAAGGCTATAACAACAAGCAAATCGCCGAGATCCTCTCCATTGCAATCAAGACCGTCCAGGCCCATCGCTCCAATTTGATGGCCAAGCTGGACCTGCACGATCGCAGCGAGCTGGTCAAGTACGCCATCCGCAAAAAGATCATCGAAATTTGAGCGCTCATAACCTGTTACCCTAAAGCCAAGATTCGCAGAAAAATAAGGCGCGCGCCCTAGGATATTTAGGGCGCGCGCCGCTTTACACGCGCCCCAGATTCCTGTAAGCTGAAATAAAGCCGTTCTCTCAACATCCCGATAGTGAGGTGAAAATATGAGAAAACTACTGAACAGGCGTACAGGGCCGCCAGTGGCGCTGGTCATCCTGGCTGTGGTGGTGATCGCGTTGATTCCCACCCTGGCCCATGCCACCAGCGCCAGCCAATACCGCCAGGCGGTCGCCTCCCTGGACTGGGATCAGGCGCAAGCCGCCGCCGAAGCGGTCGCTGCCAGCCCGTCCGCGGTGGTGCCCCCGCCCAACCAGGACCCCTGCCTGCACTGCCATATCCAGGGAGAAAACAAGGGGCTGTGGACGCCGCTGGCGCGCTGGGGCTTATTTGGAGGCATGGGGCTGGCCTTCGTGTTCGGCGTGTACCGCAGCGCCAGCGTATGGAGCCAGCGCAAGCCCTGGAAACCGCTGACCACACGCAGCGCGGAGTGGGTGGATGAGCGCTATCATGTATCTGAGCCGCTCTCCAAGGTGCTGAACAAGCCAGTGCCCAAGTTTGCCCTGCGCTGGTGGTACTGCCTGGGCGGCATCACCGCTTTCCTGTTCGTCACCCAGGCGGCAACCGGGATCATGCTGGCCTTCTATTACCAGCCCACCCCGGACGCAGCCTACGCCAGCATCCAGTTCATCGAAACGCAGGTGCGCTTCGGGGCAGCCGTGCGGGCCATACACCACTGGGCCGCCAACGGCATGATCGTCATGTGCATCGCACACATGCTGCGCGTGTTCATCATGGGAGCGTACAAGCCGCCCCGCGAGCTGAACTGGGTGAGCGGCGTGCTGCTGCTGATCCTGACCCTGGCGTTCGGTTTCACCGGCTACCTGCTGCCCTGGGACCAGCGCGCTTTCTGGGCTACCACGGTTGGCTCTGAGATCGCCGGGAGCATCCCGGTGATCGGTAACCCGGCACTGATCTTCCTGCGCGTCGGTTGGGATGTGGGCGCGCAAACCCTGAGCCGCTTCTACGCCCTGCACGTTATCGCCATACCGATCATCACCCTGGTCTTCATGGGGACGCACTTCCTGATGATCCGGCAGCAGGGCATCGCCGAGCCCCTGTAGGAGGCGCACAATGACAGACACACACCTGGATAAAGAAAACAGCATCCCCTTCTACCCGGATCACGTACGCACCGAATTCCGGGTGGTGCTGGGGATTTTGGGCGTCGTGGTGATCATCGGCATCATGGGAACGCTCCTGCCCGTCGGGCTGGGCGACCCTGCCGATCCCATGAATACCCCCACCCACGTCAAGCCGGAGTGGTACTTCCTGGCTCTATACCAGTTGCTCAAGTACATCCCCAAGACCATCGGGGCTGTCTCCCCGGTCATCGCCGTCCTGCTGGTCACCATCTGGCCTTTCCTCGACCGCAAGGCGGATAAATCGCCGCGCACGCAGCGCGTGCGCATGATCCTGGTCATTGTGGGGATGATCATCCTGATCGCCCTGACCATCTGGGGGGAGGTAAGCTAACCATGAGCGAACAACCTGAAAGCAAGATCAACCGCCGCGAATTCTTGAAGCTGATCAACCGCGGCCTGGTAGCCACTGGCCTGACAGCCCTGGCTGTGCCCGTCGTAGGCTACTTCTACCCCGCCAACCTGGAGGAGATGCCCTCCGAGCCCGTGCTGGTCTGCCCGGTGGCCGAACTGGGTGCCAACCAGAGCAAGACCGTACGTTTCGGGCGCTATCCTGCCCTGGTGATCCATACCGCGCAGGGCCTGCGCGCCTATTCGGCGGTTTGCACGCACTTCGCCTGCATCGTCAAGTGGGACCCCGATCAGGGCAAAATCGTCTGCCCGTGCCACGAAGGCTATTTCGATCCCCTGGACGGCAGCGTGCTCTCCGGGCCGCCGCCCACGCCGCTGACGCCGATCGCCATTCAAATTGTCGATAACCAGATCTATATCGGAGGTGAAGGATGACCGGCCACGTTGCCAGCGAAGCGCCCGCCTCCAACCCTCTTGCTGCTCGCCTGGCTGCCCTGAGAAGGGCCTGGCCAGGGGTGTGGCCGCGCCTGCGCGATTTCCTGGTGCACGCCATCGCCCAGGTGCGCATCCTCAAAAAGGCCTATCCCGGCATCATGCACGCCCTGATCTTTTGGGGCGTGACCATCCAGGTGCTGGGCACAGCCATCAACCTGATGCAAATGCAGTTGTTCATCCCCTTCGTGGAGCTGCCCTTCCCGCGCGGCAACCTCTACCTGGCCTATGAGCTGATCATGGACCTGGCCGGCGTAGCGATCCTGGTGGGCGTGAGCTTGGCGCTGTACCGCCGCCTGGCAATGCGCCCCGAGGCGCTGGAGACCCGCTGGGATGATTACTACGCCCTGGTACTGCTGGGGCTGATCCCCATCGCCGGCTTCACAGTGGAAGCCACACGCCTGCTTTCCGCTGCACCGCAGTGGGCGAGCTGGTCGCCGGTGGGCAATGCCCTGGCCGGCCTTTTCCAGGCCCTGGGGATGACGCCCGCCCTGGCAGCATCCCTGCACGATGGCCTGTTCTGGGTGCACGCCGCCCTGGGGCTGAGCCTGGTCGCCAGCATCCCCTTCACCAAGCTGCGCCACCTGGTTGCAGCGCCGCTCAATGTCATCCTGCGTCCCCAGCGCAAGAACAGCGTGCTGGAGAAGATCGAAAACATCGAAGAAGCCGAAGTGCTGGGGGTGGGCAAGGTGAGCGAGTTCACCTCGCAGCAGTTGCTCTCTTTCGATGCCTGCCTGCGCTGCGGGCGATGCGAGGAGGTCTGCCCGGCCTCGATCAGCGGGATGAATTATTCGCCGCGTGAGCTGATCCAATCGCTGCGCACGGCGATGGTCGACGGCCTGGTCAAAGCCAATGGCAATACAGGCGAAGCAGCCCTGGACGAAATGCTCCCGGAGGCAATGGCCTGGTCATGCACAACCTGTGGGGCCTGCCTGGAGCGCTGCCCGGCCTTCATCCGCCCGGTGGACGAGGTCATCGATCTGCGCCGCTACCAGGCGCTGACCTCCGGCAAGCTGCCCAAGTCGGTCGCCGACACGCTGCGCAACTTCGAGCGCCAGGGCAACCCATGGGGTATGCCAGCCGAAGCGCGCCTGGATTGGGCCGAAGGGTTGGAAGTGCGCGAGCTGGCGCCCGGCGACGAGACGGATGTGCTCTTCTTCCTGGGCTGCGCCTTCGCCTACGATGAGCGCAACAAGAAGGTAGCGCGCGCCTTCGTGCGCGTGCTACAGAAGACCGGCATAGACTTTGGCATCCTGGGCTTTGATGAGATGTGCTGTGGCGAGACCGCTCGCCGCCTGGGCCACGAATACCTGTTCCAGGTCAGCGCAGAACAGAACATCGAAACTTTCAACAAGATCAAATTCAAGCGCATCGTCACCCAATGCCCGCACTGCTTCAACACACTGAAAAACGAATACCCACAGTTCGGCGGGAACTATCAGGTGCAGCATTACACCGAGTTCCTGGCAGAACTCTCGCTGCCCTGGGAAAGCATCGCCCCCAACGGGAACGGACTGGCAGGGCACAAAATCTCTTATCACGATTCCTGCTACCTGGGGCGCTACAACCAGATCTACGCCCAGCCGCGCCAGTTGCTCAAACAAGCTGGGATAGACAACCGGGAAATGCCGCGGCGGTTGGAAGACAGCTTCTGCTGTGGCGGCGGCGGCGGCCAGATGTGGCTGGAGACCGATGCCAACACGCGCATCAACCACCGCCGCCTTGGCGATGCCCAGCAAGTCCAGGCTGACGTGGTCGCTACAGCCTGCCCCTACTGCTTGCTGATGTTCGATGATGCCATCCGCTCCAAAGGCCTGGGTGAACAGATTCAGGCCATGGATATCGCTGAAATCCTGGACAAGCAGTTCGGGCAGTGATGGAAGGAGGTTGGTTTTGAACACACAATGGATCATCCAGACTCACGGTGACCCACTGGGTACAGTCAGGCGCTTTGTTTATACCCTGTGGCAGCAAGCCGCGCTGGATGGCATGCTGGTCACAACCAATGACAGTGGAGATGAAAGCCTCGCCCAGCCACTCCTGATCGACGACCCGGCCCAGCTCGAAGGTTTCAATCCTTTCAAGCCCCTGATGACGGTCAACGCTGCCAGGCTGGTACCCGAACTGGTCAAGCAGAACCCGCAGGGAAGGCTGGGCGGCGTGCTGCGCCCCTGCGAGATGCGCGCCCTGAACGAGATGGTGAAACACAACGGCTTTAAATTGGATGGTTTTACCACCATCAGCGTCGACTGCCTGGGGACTGTGCCCGCAGATGAATACCGCTGGCGCGCGGCCAGGAAAGAATCCACCGGCGAACTCGCCCAGGAAGCCTTACATTTCGCTCGGCAAGGCGGCATCCTGGGCTATCGCTATCGCTCCGCCTGCCAGGTTTGTGCCTCGCCAGCCGCTGGAGAAGCCGAGGTCAACATCAACATCCTGGGGCTGCCCGTTCGCCAGTTCATTCTGGTGCAGTCGCGCAACTCGGATATCGCCGAGCGCCTGCAGTTGCAGAATCTTACCGATGGTGCCGCCAGCCCGGAGATCATCCAACAGCACGCCCACATCCTGGATAAAACCAGGGAACGCCACCGGAATACGATGCAGCGCGTTGCCCACGGCCTGGGAGACAGCCTGCCCCAGGATCTGGATGCCCTGATCGACCGGTTGGAAAGCTGCGGCGACTGCCAGGTATGCATGAACGTCTGCCCGATCTGCACTGTCGATACCCCACGCCGCAATGAAAGCGGGCATTACCAGCGCGGCGATGTGCTGCGCTGGATGATCTCCTGTGCAGGTTGCGGCATGTGTGAGCAGGCCTGTAAAGACCGGCTGCCATTGAGCACGATCTTTGGGCATATCCGCTCGATCCTGGCAGATGAATTTGGCTACAGCGCCGGCCGCTCGGCTGACGAGCCTCTACCACTGGCCTGATCGAACCGGAATACACCCTGCGTGCGGTGGCGCCCTGTGCCACCGCACGCTTTTTTCCAGTTCCCGCACACCGCTCCGTATAGTATAATGCCCATTGACTTGATATTTACACATCTCTGCGGCAGCTACGGGCCAGCGGGAACTCCCGCACATTCTTCGCCGCATTCAGAGCGATTACAGAAACAAGTGACTTTCACCAAGGAGAGACTATGAGTGATTATGATGTCATTGTGATCGGAGCCGGTCCTGCAGGTTATGTATGTGCGATCCGCGCCACACAACTCGGACTGAAAACCGCCATCGTAGATAAGCAATGGCTGGGAGGCGTGTGTCTGAATGTGGGATGCATCCCCTCCAAATCTCTGCTCAAGAACGCTGAAGTAGCTCACACTTTGCGTGAACGCGGCAAGGAACTTGGTTTTTCCTTCGAAAACCTGACCCTGGATTTCAATGTAGCGGTCAAGCGCAGCCGCCAGGTTTCCGACCGCCTGACCAAGGGGGTGGGTTTCTTGATGAAGAAGAACCAGATCGATGTCCACATGGGCAGTGCACGAGTAGCCGGACCCGATCGTGTGATAGTAACCGCTCAAGACGGTCAGACCACTGAACTGAAAGGCCGCAATATCGTTGTGGCGACTGGCGCCAGCACCGTTGTCCCGCCGGGCTGGGATATCGACGGGGAACATGTGGTCACCTACCTGGAAGCGATCTTACAGGAAAAGCTGCCCAAGTCGGCGGTGATCATCGGCGCCGGAGCGATCGGAGTCGAATTTGCTACGATCTGGCACGCTTACGGCGCGCAAATCACGATCGTTGAAATGCTGCCGCAGTTGTTGCCGCTGGAAGACGCTGAAGTAGGCGCAGAGTTAGGCAAAACTTTCTCCCGGCGCAAGATCAACGTGCTGACCGGGCACCGCGTAGAAGCCATCCAGGCCACTGAGCAAGGTGTGCGCGTAGAGGTCTCCGGTGAAAAAGGCAAACAAACCCTGGAGGCCGAGCAAGCCCTGGTGGCGATCGGTTTCAAGCCCAATGGTCGCGGCCTGGGTTTGGAAGAACTGGGCGTGAAGCTCAGCGAGCGCGGCGCGGTCGAGATCGACGAGCGCATGGCTACCAACGTTCCAGGCATCTGGGCGATTGGCGACGTGACCGCCAAGTTGATGTTGGCGCACGTAGGCTCGGCCCAGGGAATCGTGTGCGCCGAGAATATCGCCGGCGCAGAGACAGTCACCCTCAATTATGAAATGATGCCGCGGGCGGTTTACTGCCAGCCCCAGGTGGCCTCTTTTGGGCTGACCGAAGCCCAGGCGAAAGAGCGCGGCTACGAGATCAATGTGGGCCGCTTTCCTTACCAGGCCAACGGCAAGGCCCTGGGTCTGGGCGAAGCGACTGGCTGGGTCAAGATCATCACCGATGCACAGTACGGCGAAATCCTGGGAGTGCATATGATCGGCCCTGAAGTGACCGAACTGCTGCCAGAACTGACCCTGGCTCAGATGATGGAACTCACGACGCACGAGATCGGTCGCAACGTACACGCCCACCCCACCTTGAGCGAAGCGTTGATGGAAGCGGCTCACGCCGCTGAAGGGCATGCCATTCATATCTAGGTAAATCGCGGGCGAAAATGCCAACCAGCATATTTTCGCCCGCATGGCGCCCACACCCGGAGGCCTGAAAGCACAGGAGATCGTTGACAGGATAGTCATGGTGTCGAAGAAGAAACTGGACAGGTTGCTGACCGAAGCCAGGCAGGCGTACCAGCAAAATGAACGCCGCAAAGGGGCACAACTGCTCAATGAAATCTTGCAAGAAGATTTCAATCACCAGGAAACCTGGGAGTTCCTGTACCAATTGTATGGCACAGGCCAACCGCTGGCAGATTTTCAACGCGCTTTCGCGGAGGAGTATTATCCCGACAGGCTGCCCCTGCTGCAAACCGCGCCTCAAATCAAGCAGCCAGAACGCAAGCCATCTTTCTTCGCCCGTCTGTTCGGGCGCTTCAAACGCGCCCCTGCTCAGAAGACACCCGAACGAAAACTTCCTGGTGAAGCGTCTCTACCAGCATTGAAGCGCCCCCCCATCGAAAGACCCGCAGCCAGCGCCGGACCTGAGCAAACCACCGAGACACCGCCCGCGACCAGTTCTATCCTGCAAAGCGCAGCGGCTTTACAAGAGCAAAAACACCCATCTACTGGCTCCTCAACCGAGGATCAGCGCCCACCTGCCCCTCGTCCGCCCACCCCAGCGGCGCGAGCTGTGGAGGCCGAAAAAGTGCGCGTTCTGGTGGTGGATGATATCTCCCAAACGCGCGAAACCATCATCCGCTCCTTGCGTTTCCAGGATCGTATCGAGGTGATCGGCTCTGCCAGCGATGGCTTTCAGGGCATCCAGATGGCGAGCGAGCTAAAGCCAGATGTGATCATCATGGATATCAACATGCCCGAATTGGACGGCATCGAGGCCACGCAGCGCATTGTCAGCAAAGTGCCGTTCACGCAAATCATCATCCTGACCGTTCAGGATGATATCGATTACATGCGAAAAGCGATGATGGTGGGGGCGCGGGACTTCCTGGGCAAGCCGCCGATGATCGACGATCTGATCTCCGCCATTATGCGCGCCGGAGAATACGCCCAACGCGAGCGGGCCAAGGCTCCAGAGATGGTCATCCCGCAACAACCGGCTGCCCCAACAGGGGGCAAGATTGTCACGATCTATAGCCCGCGTGGCGGCTCGGGCTGCACGACGATAGCAACAAACCTGGCAATTGCGCTGCACGATGACCAGACTTCTGTGATCGTGGTAGATGGCAACCTGCAATACGGCGACATTCCAGTCTTCTTCAACGTGCAAAGCAAAAACACCTTGCTGCACCTGGCGCCGCGCGCCGAGGAGCTTGATCCCGGCCTGATCGAAGAGGTAGCGATCCAGCACTCTTCGGGAGTCAACATCATCGCTCCCCCACGTCCAGAAGACTCAGAAAGCATCAATTCGTTGCAGTTCTCACAGGTGCTCCAATACCTGCGCAACCTGTACGATTACGTCATCGTCGACACTGCTCATCGCTTGGGAGATATCACCCTGGCGGCTATCGATGTCAGCAGCTTGGTGATTGTCGTCACACCGCACGATATCCCTTCCCTGGCGCGCATGCGCAAGTTCCTGGACCTGGCCCCCGCACTCAACCTGGATGAGCGGCGTATGCTGGTGGTGATCAACCGCTTCGACAAGCGCATGGGCATCGCTCCAGAAAAAGTTGGGCAGGCTTTCCGCCAGGAGATTGCTGCGGTGGTCCCGCTGGAGAGCCAGGTGGTGACCTCTTCGATTAACCGGGGTGTTCCCTTCATGTTGCAAAAAGAAGCCCTGGGGCAACCCGCCGCACAGGGGCTCCTGGCTGTGGCGCAGGCGCTACGCGAGCGCATCACTCAGAACGAAACAACTACTTCAGAATCTTAATTTCCAGAATCTCGGCCGGATAAATGCTCTGCTACCATCTGATGCAAACGCGCCAGGTTGGGATGCACATCCAGAGCCAGGATTTCTGCCAGGCTCATCCAGGCGACCTGGCTGGTCTCGCTGCCATCCGGGCGCAACTGCCCGCCGGTGGGGTGCGCCAGGAAGCAGGAAATCACTGCCTGGGCCTGGTCGCCGTTGGGGTAAAGCCAGGCAGTTTCAGGTGAATAAACCCCAAGCATACGCTCAATCGCCACCTCCAGGCCGGTCTCTTCGCGGGTTTCGCGCAGAGCAGTGTAAGCGTCATTCTCACCCAGGTGCATATAGCCGCCCGGCAACGACCAGGCGCCATCGTCGCTGCGACGGCCCATCAACACCCGGTCCTGCTGGTCAACCACCACTGCGATCGCTCCCGGGGCGACAATCAGCCCCTGACCCACGTGGGCGCGCAGCAATTTAATATTATCAACCAGCTCGGGCCGACAGGCGGGCAGAGCGTAATGCGGCCCGCCGCCAGCCAGCGCATCGCGCAGCATATCCTGGTAGAAATTTGGCAGTTCACTGTAAGGAATTTCATCTTGAGCGAAAAAGGCCTGTGCGCTGGTCTCGACGCCATCTGGCTGCATCTGCCCACCATTGGCTCGCGCCGCAAAGCACACCGTGTACTGCTGCACCTGGTCGCCATTGGGGTAGACCGAGTCGTAGCACGGATCAGCGTACACCCCCACCAGGCGCAGATCACCTGCCATCAGGCCGGTTTCTTCCAGCAGTTCGCGCCGGGCGCAAGTCTGGATGCTCTCACCTGGCTCAAGAATCCCACCCGGCAGCCCCCAGATATCGAAATCCGTGCGGCGCTGCAAGAGCACATGCCCACGCTCATCATACAGCACAACGGTGGCAAACACCATGATAACCCGGCGATGCCCCACCTGCCCACGCAGCCAAGTGATATACGACATACTCAATTCTCCATGAGAGCGGTATAGAAGCCCCTGGGGCTTAGTTCCTCGAACTGGCCTGCTTCAACCAGGTGTTTACGCACATCCACACACAAGTGGCATTTACCGGCGTAGCCATCTTCCAGCGCTGAATACCCGTATCTCCGGCAGGCCATTTCGTACAGGCCGTAGGGCCCATCTTTCACCAGCATCTCGACCAGCAGCGGGCAACGCCTGACATGGAAACCCTCCAATAAACGCGGCAGTATCCGCCTAGCGATCAATCTTTCATCTGCAAAACTTGCTCAATGAACTCCCACCACACCCCTTGCGGCTCCCAGATACGATGCATATCTTTGAAGGCTTCTTGCCGCGACCAGCCCAGGCGTTTGACCCGGTACAGGGCCATAAAAGCCGAGACGCGCATGTTGGCTGCGCAGTGTACAAACAGTTTCTGGCCCTGGTGCTGCTGCATGGCGACGAAGAAGGCATGCAGATCGTTCACAGTTGGTTGCGTCCAGATCACAGGGATATGGATGTATTGCATGCCATGAGCGCGCACCGTGGCAGCTTCATCTGGCAAGGAGTTATCGCTGCTAGCGAGCGCCAGGTTGATCATTACCTGGTAGCCAGCGACAGCAATCTCAGCCATCTGCGCTTCGCTGGGTTGCCCAGAGGTGGCAATCCAATCATCCAGTTCGAGGTAGTTGTAAATATCGGTCAGCATGCTTGCGATTATAATACTGTCATGACACAAAAACCCCTGGAAGTTTTAGTTGGAGAATTGTTGCGCAAGCGCGGCTTGCGCCTGGCAGTAGCTGAGTCGTGCACAGGCGGACTGATCGGGCATCTCCTGACCAATGTGCCAGGCTCATCTACTTATTACATGGGCAGCGTGACCGCTTATGCCTACGAGGCCAAGGTACGCCTGCTGGGTGTGCACTGGGAAACCCTGGAAAAATACGGTGCGGTCAGCAAAGAGACAGTCATCGAAATGGCACAAGGCGTGCGGCGCTCACTGGCTGCCGACATCGGCGTATCGGTCAGCGGCATCGCTGGCCCGGGCGGCGGCACAGCCGACAAACCCGTAGGTACTACCTGCATCGGTTTGAGCGCGCCAGGAGTCGATGAAGCCTGGTCTTATCACTGGGATGGCGACCGGTTGCGGAACAAAGAACTCTCCGCCGAGCAAGCTCTAAGCCTGTTGGTCGATTTCTTGAGCTTAGAGGAATAATGTCCGAGGATAGGATCAATTCATGGAAGCTGTAGAAGTCACTGCACGCTTCGATCCAACCGGCAAGATCTTCCCTCAACGACTGATCTGGCACGGTAGAACGTTCGATAGCATTGATACCGGACGGCAGTGGGTAGAAGAAGACAGTTACCACATACTGATCATGCTGCCTGGGGAGCAGGTTTACGAGCTGGTTTTCGTACCGAAAGAACTCACCTGGTACCTGTCTCGCCCCGGTTTAGAACGGCGTAGAGCGTAGTAAGCAATTTCCCAGCCGCTGGAGCAGTGGTACCGTGCGTCTGTGCATTTCACCCGAGTTGCTCGCCAACTGGGGCAGAAATATGATAAGATTATGCGCAACACAAGCCGTCCATTTCTTATAATCTCATAGGAGGTCCTTATGGAATTCGGAAAAGCCTTTTCCTTCCCCTTCGAAGATCAGGATTGGATCAAGAAGGTAGGCATTGCCGCACTGGTTATGCTGATCCCAATCGTAGGTGGGATCGCTGTCGCTGGTTGGGGCTTTGAAGTCACCCGCCGGGTGATCCGGCGCGACCCACAGCCCCTGCCGGATTGGAGCGACTTCGTCACTTACTTGGTCAACGGCCTGAAAGTAGTGGTGGTAGGCCTGGCGTATGCGCTGCCACTCATTCTGGTTTCGGCCTGTTCACAGGGTTTGCTCTTCGCCGCGCAAGAAGGTGGAGATGACACCATGATGAGTGTCGCCACGGTCGTTATGATCTGCTTCTCTTGCCTGATGATCCTGTACGGTATATTCATAGGATTGGTAATGCCAGCCGCCCTGGGCAACTTTGCCGCTACGGATCAATTAGGCGCAGCCTTCCGCTTCGGCGAGGTGTTTGGGCTGGTACGGGCCGCACCCGGACCCTATGTGCTCGTCTTGCTAGGCGCCATCCTGGCCAGCATTATCGCCATGCTGGGGTCCATCGCCTGCGGCATCGGCGCTTTGCTGACATCCGCCTATGCAGCAGCTATCAACGGTCACTTGCAAGGTCAAGCTTACAACGAAGCCTCCGCTCTGCGCGGTGCAAAGGCCGAATTCTAGCTCCCAGACACATCCATTACAAACATCTCGGGATGGTGATCTTCGCGAACTTCACCATCCCGAGTTTTTGTTTTACCGGGCTAACCCAGGCGGGCGCGCTCTTCTTCCGCCACGCTGGGCTCCAGTTTGCGGAACAAGGGCTCAGGCTTTTGTAAGGGTTGGCCCGCTGGTAATTGGCTGGGCTTCCACTGATCATGCGTTACGCCAGGCCGGTAGCGCAGTACCTGGTGCTCGCCTAAGTCATCGTGCTGCACATCGAAGTACTGCTCACCAAAGAGCGGCTGAGAGTACCCAAGGAAAGTGTGCAAGCGCTCGCTGCTGAACGGCAGGATAGGGGCAAACAGCAGCTTTAGCGAATCGATAGCGCGCAAAGCCGTGTAGATCGACTTGGCTGCCGCAGATTTATCATTCTTGATCTCGAACCAGGGCGCGACTTTATCCAGGTATTTGTTGACCTCGGTCGACAGGCGCAGGGCTTCCCCCAAGGCGGCGCGCAACCGCACGGCGTTGAAATGCTCTGCCACGCTCTGGAAGCCAGCCTCGATGGTCGCCAGGATTTCTTCATCTTCGGGCCGCAACTGGCCTGGCTCAGGAACGTGACCTTCCCAGTGCTTGTAGGCGAAGGAAAGCACACGGTTGGCCAGGTTGCCCCAGGTAGCCACCAACTCATCGTTGTTACGACGAACAAAATCCGCCCAATCCCAGTCGGTATCCTTGCTCTCAGGCATGTTGACGGTCAGGTAGTAGCGCAGTGCATCAGGGTCGTAGCGCTCCAGAAAATCCAGACCCCAAACTGCCCAGTTACGGCTGCCGGAGATCTTCTGGCCTTCCAGGTTCATAAACTCATTGGCGGGCACATCGTAAGGCATGATCAACAATGTATGCTCCCGCTCCAGGAACAATTTACCAAACCACTCGCCTGAACCAGCTAACTGCGCCGGCCAGATCACTGCATGGAAAGGGATGTTGTCCTTACCAATGAAATAGTAAGCGCGCGCTTGCGGGTTGAACCACCAGTTCTCCCATTCCTCAGGCTGCCCAACAATCTGCGACCACTCGATGGCGGCAGATAAGTAACCAATCACGGCCTCGAACCACACGTACAGGCACTTGCCATCCCAGCCCTCCACTGGCACAGGGATGCCCCAATCAAGGTCCCGAGTAATCGGCCGTCCGTGCAAACCATCCGCCAGGATCTGTCCCAACGACTGGCGCAGTACGTTCGGCCGCCAGTAGCCTTCGCGCTGGCGCAAGAAATCCACAACCTGGGACTCCAGCTTGCCCAAGTCCAGATAGAAATGTTCCGTCTCGCGCAGTTCGGGTGTAGAGCCATCGATCTTCGAGCGAGGGTCGATCAACTGCGTGGCGTCCAGCAGACTGCCGCAGCCATCGCACTGGTCACCCCGCGCATTGGGATATCCGCACAGATAGCAGGTGCCCTCTACGTAACGATCGGGCAGAAAACGCTTCTGGCTGGAGGCGTACCATTGTTGTTGGCGCTCTGAATAGAGAAAGCCGTTCTGTTTGAGCGCCAGGAAGATGGTCTGCGACACCTTGAAATGATTCTCGGTGTGCGTGCTGGTGAACAGATCATAGGTCAGACCGATCTTCCTAAATAATTCCAGGAAACCAGTGTGATACTTCTGGTAGACCTGTAAGGGGGTGGTGCCTTCCGCGTCGGCGCGCACTGTCACCGGGGTGCCGTGAGAATCCGAGCCAGAGACCATCAGAACCTTGTTGCCCAACAGACGATGGTAGCGGGCAAAAATATCGGCTGGCAGATAGGAACCGGTGATGTTGCCGACATGGATCGGTGAGTTGGCGTAGGGCCAGGCAACTGCTACGAGGATATATTCAGACATGGTGGACCTCCAAATTTCAGATAAAAGTGCTTCAATCATAAAGAAACGGGCTGTCCATCAGGACAGCCCGTCGATGACCGCTGTAGGAATTTAACAACATTCCCTGCCCCGAATGGCTGCCCGTTTCCAGGCGTGCATGCACATCGCCATACCGCGCATCATCGCCATAGAGGAATAGCTGACGATCAAAGAGGATGAAACTGGAGCCATTTTCGAAAACTCCTAAGATATTCGCTAAGTCTAAAGCCGCTGTGGGCTTTTGTCAAGAGCCAGCTAGCTATATTCACGCAACAGGCGAGCGCGCCCCGGCTGCCGCAACTGCCGCAGGGCTTTCCCCTCGATCTGGCGGATACGCTCACGCGTCAGACCGAACTTCTGCCCAACTTCTTCAAGGGTATAAGGGCGATCCTGACCCAGGCCGAAACGCAGGCGCAAGATGCGCGCCTCGCGCGGCGGCAGGGTCGCCAGAACCTCATCCACCCGCTCACGCAACATGTTCTCGTACGCCGTCTGCGCCGGGCTGGGCGCAGCGCTATCTTCAACGTACATACCGAATTCGCTCTCTTCTTCGTCACCCACCGGGCTTTCCAACGACACGGGTGGCTGAGTCACCTCTAAAATCCAGCGCAGCTTGGCACTGGTCAACTCCAAATGTTCCGCCAGTTCCTGAACGGTGGGAGCGCGCTCCAGTTGTTGCTCCAGTTCCTGGGCAGTTTTGTAAATCTGGCGCAAGCGATCCGAAAGGTGTACAGGCACCCGGATGGTACGGCCCTGGTCTGCAATTGCGCGGATGATGCCTTGACGGATCCACCAGGTAGCGTAGGTAGAGAAGCGAAAGCCGCGCTGGTATTCATATTTTTCAACAGCTTTCATCAGCCCCAGGTTGCCTTCCTGGATCAAATCGAGGAAAGGCACTCCCCGCCCCACATACTTACGAGCAATGCTGACGACCAGCCGGGTATTGGCCTTGATCAAGGCTTCACGGGCCAGATAGCCATCCTGGATATCGATTTCCAATTCCTGGCGGTGCTGCGGATTTTGCCCATTCAAGCGCGCCAGCTCACGCTTGGACTGCCGGCCTTGCACGATCCGTTTCGCCAGACTGACCTCCTCCTCGATGCCTAACAACGGGGTCAATGACATCTCTCGCAAATAAAGGCTGACGGTATCATCGCTGGAGATGCTTTCCAGGCCGCTGGTCCCCTCCACCCGGGCCGAATCCGAATCGGATGCTGAGCTATCCGCTACAATCTCGATGCCGCGCGATTGCAGCGCCTCAACCAAACTGTCAACCCGCTCCTTGCTCTTGTGGGATTGCGGGAGCATCTCCAGGATGTCTTCTTCCCTGAGAAAGCCATCCGCCTCAGCTTGATTTAGCAATGCTTTCAAAACCTGGACAGGCAGCGCGCTGTTGTCCGGTTTCGTCATGCTGCATTCTCCTGGGAATCATGGCAACGATTCATACGGTTTCAAAGGCCGCCTGAGGAGGTGGAGGAATCCGATTCGTCTTTCAGCATTGCCTTCAACACACCCAAGCGCGGATCTATATCCTCTTGATCGTGAGAACAGACCGTTTCGTTGAGATTCTCGCCACACACCGGGCATAACCCCTTACAGTCGATGCGACAGATTGGATTGATTGGCATCGCCAGAATCATTTCTTCACGCACCAAAGGCGACAGGTCAATCTTGCCATTCTCGGGCATGAGCAGGCCAGATTCGGTTATTGAGTTACGCGTAAAGGCATACAATTCGGTGAAATTTATCCGGAGCGGCTGGGAAAACTCGCTCAGGCAACGCACGCATTCAGCCATCGCCACAGCACTCATCTCGACCTGCAGGAGCAATCCCTGGGCAGTGCGAGTAATACGCGTCGAACCCTGGAAATCCTTCAAATCCAGGTCCGGATGCAGATGAAGGAATGGCGCTTCGAAAGGAAAATCTCGGCTGTAGCCGATTGTCTGGTGAACAATGAACCCGACGTTAAGCCGAAGGAGATCGTTGGGAGTAGACACAGATGTTACTGTATAATGAGATGTGTTACCTGACATTATGAATAATGCCAAGCAGCGAATAAAACGATTATAACATAGCGCAGACTGTTACCATATTCAATTCACTAATCAGGAGAGAGTATGTCAAAATTACTCTTGGCGAGCAATAACCAGGGTAAACTGAAAGAAATCCAGGCGCTCTTACAAGACCTGGACATCAAATTACTGACGCCAGCAGAATTGGGGATCAGTTTAGACGTGGATGAAACAGGAACAACCTATGCAGAAAACGCAGCACTGAAAGGCCGGGCGTTTGCCCAGGCATCGAGCTTGCTGACCCTGTCGGATGATTCCGGGTTGGAAGTTGATGCGCTGGGTGGCCTGCCTGGACTGCACTCAGCTCGTTTCGCCCCGCAACCGGGTGCGTCCGACGCGGATCGGCGCGCCTATCTGCTACAACAATTGCACGGCAAACCGCGCCCCTGGACTGCCTGTTTTCGCTGCCTGATCGCCTTGGCCACGCCAGCAGGAGATGTACAGCTTGCCGAAGGAATCTGCCCAGGCGAGATCATTCCAGATGAACGCGGCCACAACGGCTTTGGATACGATCCTTTGTTTCTGATTCCTGAATTGGGTCGGACCATGGCTGAACTGGATATGGAAAGCAAGAACCGTTTGAGTCACCGGGCTCGAGCTGTACAGGCAGCGCGCCCTATGCTGATTCAGATACTTGCAGATTCTTAATAATTATCTTGTCAAGCCGGGGTTTTAAGTTATGATAAGATCGATGCACAAAGCAGCTCCAACTCGTCTAACCGACTGGATCATGATCACAATCCGCTGGGTTTTTCTGGCTGGGATTGGCCTGTGGCTCTTTTTATCCATCGGGTTCATCCTGCCGGTGATCATTTTGCTGGTAGTGGCAACCCTGGCGAACTTACTGGCTACAGCCCTGGCCTGGACCAAACGCAGCACGCCAACATTTCGCCTGTCAAGTATCGCCGGGGATATGCTATTGGCCTACGGGTTGTTATTCCTGGTAGGCCCACAAAACGGCGGCCTGGGCTGGGTCGGGTTATTGCCATTGATCTCTGCCTCGCTGTATTACCGCTGGATCGGCGCCATTCTGCTTACCGTGGTAAATGCGATCGCCCAGGGAGGGCTGGCGCTGATCGTTGCGGCACCTTCAGGTGTGCTCGTTCTGGTCGGTTTGTTGACAATCGTTTACCTGGCGCTTGGGTTATTCCTGGCCTTCATCAGCCCACGCATTGCGACTTTTGTCGGGCCCAGGAAAGCCAGCCGATCACAAAAAGAAACGACTCGAGAGGAACTGGAGCGCCGCCGGGCTATTTACGAACTCATCTCGGCTCTAAGCGCCACCCTCAACTACCAGCGTGTGCTGGAAATGGCCCTGGATTTGAGCGCTAACACCCTGAGAGGCGTAAAAACTTCCGCAGATAAGCTTAAAAGCGCCGCTTTGTTGTTCACCGCCGATGAAGGCCCATCCCCAGAAATACAGATCTCCACTTCCCGGCGTTTCATCCCGAGCGATACACGCCTGGCGCTGCCCGGCACCAGTGGGATGATTGGACGGGCAATCGATGAGGGCGTTGCTCAACTTTCTCAAGACATTTCCAGCGACCCTGAAATCAGCCGCTTTGTTTCGCTGAACGACTGCCGCTCCGCCTATTGCATTCCCTTGAGAACCGGGCTGGAGGCTTACGGCATCCTTCTGTATGCACACCCCGACGAGGATTTTTTCTCGCCAGATTGCATCGAAGTTCTGGAAATTGCTGGCAACCAGGCAATGATTGCTTTGCAGAACGCGCGCCTCTATCGCGACCTGGAGCAGGAAAAAGAACGCATGATGGAAATCCAGGAAGAAGCCCGCAAGAAGATGGCACGCGATCTGCACGATGGCCCAACACAATCCGTGTCTGCCATCGCCATGCGAGTCAACTTCGCCCGGCGACTGCTCGAACGCGACCCTAAAGCTGCGGCCGAAGAGCTATTCAAGATCGAGGAGCTGGCACGCCGCACTACCAAAGAAATCCGTCATATGCTTTTCACACTCCGCCCGCTGGTACTCGAATCGCAAGGCTTGCTAGCCGCTCTGGAGTCGATGGCCGAGAAAATGCGCGAAACTTACAACCAGAACGTCATCATCCAGGCTGACCAGCGCATGGTCGATGCTCTGGAAATGAACAAACAAGCTGTTATCTTTTATATCGCCGAAGAAGCAGTAAACAATGCCCGCAAGCACGCCCAGGCGACTCACATCTGGGTAAGGCTCAAAAAACTACGAGACGATCTAAGCCTGTTGGAGATCGAAGATGATGGTATCGGGTTCAACGTAGGCGCAGTAGACTCGGCCTACGAGAACCGGGGCAGTTTGGGAATGGTCAACATGCGCGAGCGCACAGAGCTGGTCAACGGCATCCTGCGCCTCGACTCAGCGGTAGGGCGGGGAACTCGCATACAGGTGGTCATCCCGTTAACGGAAGAGGCCGCCGACCAGATCCGGCGCGGCATATAGAACCAGGCCGCATCCAATTTCCGATGCCTGTTGCAGAAAACCTGTACTATCATCTATACGAAGGAAGCGAAGAGGGGCGGAAACCGCCCGTGATCCTGATTCACGGCGCGGGAGGCACCAATTTGTTCTGGCCTTCTGAGATCCGGCGGCTGCCTGGTTATCGTGTTCACGCTCCTGACCTGCCAGGACACGGCAAATCTGATGGTCGCGGGCAACAATCGATCCGCGCTTACGCTGAAGAGTTGGTCGAATGGCTGGCAGCGATAAGATTACACAGCGCCATATTTGTTGGGCATTCAATGGGCGGCGCTATCGCACTCACCCTGGCTCTCGATTTCCCCGAGCACGTTCTGGGAGTGGGTCTGGTGGCAAGTGGGGCGCGGCTGCGCGTTGCGCCCGCCATCCTGGAAAGCGCTGCCAATCCTACCACCTTCCACAACGCAGTAGAGATGGTCATCGCCAACGCTTTCAGCCCGGCAGTTTCGCCGCGCCTGGCAGAACTTGCCAGCCAACGCATGATTGAAACCCGACCCAGCGTCTTGCATGGCGATTTCCTGGCCTGCGATGCATTTGACGAGACCGAACGGATCGCTCAAATCCACCAACCAGCGCTTATCATTTGCGGCGCAGACGACAAGCTTACACCCCTGCGCTATTCACAGTTCCTGGCAGATACGCTGCCCAACGCCAGTTATAAAACCATTCCAAACGCAGGACATATGGTCATGCTAGAACAACCCCAAGCTGTGGCCTCAGCATTGACAGCTTTTTTGCCAGCCATCTATTATTGACCGGCTTTATTCTCGGGACCCAGATTTGCTTCTTTCTGGCACTTGCCTATTTTGGCAGGTGTGTGTATAATTCGTGGACGCATGGGCGGATAGCTCAGTTGGTTAGAGCACTGCGTTGACATCGCAGAGGTCGTAGGTTCGAGCCCTATTCCGCCCACTGAGCTTTACAAGAGCATATCCACCGCAATGAGCGGGACGAGTAACAGTGCATGGAGTCGACAGGGAATGGAGACCACCGATTGAGAGTCTCCTGCGACCACCAGGCTGCGAAAACCACCCGTGAGCGTGACCCGGAACAGAGCTTCTGGCTCCAAGTATGGTAAACGGCAGGCCCCGTTATTGGTCGGAATGAGATGCCTTCCTGAACAGGAAGGTAATCTGGGTGGAACCGCGTGTGTACCAACTCTCGCCCCAGAAGGGCGAGAGTTTTTTGTTTTTCAGAGTTTGTATGTATGAATGAGAGGTGACATGATGGCTGCGCAAAAGGATCAGCAATATGAAGAAAGCGAACTGTACCGCATTCGCCATTCGACGGCGCATGTGATGGCTCAAGCGGTGCTGGAAATGTTTCCGGAGGCCAAGTATACGATTGGCCCGCCGATCGAAGATGGTTTCTACTACGATTTCGACCTGCCCCGCCCCATCACTCCCGATGACCTTGTGCAGCTCGAGAAACGCATGCGCGCCATCATCGCCGGAGACCACGATTTCCAAAAACGCGTCGTTCCGGCGAGCGAGGCGCGCCAGATCTTCAAAGATCAACCCTATAAACTGGATTTGATCGCCGGGCTGGAACAGGGCGGCTTCGATGAATACGGCAACCCCCTGGAAGGACAGGTGGAAATATCCATCTATACCCATGATAAGTTTGTGGACCTTTGTCGCGGGCCGCACGTGGAAAATACGCACCAGATCAACCCAGATGCGATCAAGCTACTGAACGTAGCCGGGGCATACTGGCGAGGCGATGAAAAGCAGCCACAACTTCAGCGGATTTACGGGACAGCCTGGCAAAAGGCCGATGAACTGGAAGAATTCCTTTGGAAGTTGGAAGAAGCTAAGAAACGCGACCACCGACGGCTGGGGCGTGAACTGGATCTGTTCAGCGTCAGCGACGAGGTCGGCCCTGGCCTGATCCTGTGGCACCCCAAAGGCGGCATGATCCGCAAACTTGCCGAAGATTACTGCCGTGAAGAACACGAAAAAGGCGGCTACGATTTCGTTTTCTCGCCCCACATCGGCAAAGCCAACCTGTGGGAGACCAGCGGGCACCTGGGCTGGTATCGCGATAACATGTACGCACCCCTGGACATCGAAGAGCAACAGTACTACCTCAAGCCGATGAACTGCCCCTTCCACGTGCAGATTTTCAAGAGCCAAACACGCTCCTATCGTGATCTGCCTCTGCGCTTCGCTGAGTGGGGCACCGTCTATCGCTATGAACGCAGCGGTGTGCTGCACGGACTGCTGCGCGTGCGCGGCTTCACCCAGGATGACGCGCATCTCTTTTGTCGCCCCGATCAGATGCCCGAAGAAATCGACCGCGTCTTGCAGTTCAGCCTGAACATCTTGCGGGCCTTCGGCTTCCAGAATTTCCAGGCCTATCTATCCACACGCAACCCCGAGAAGGCAGCTGGAGAGCCCGAGGAGTGGATCGCTCCAACTGAGGCACTGCGCCAGGCTCTGGAAAGAGCACAGGTGCCTTATCAAATCGATGAGGGTGAGGCCACCTTCTACGGTCCCAAGATCGACATCAAGATCAAGGATGCCTTGGGGCGCGAGTGGCAACTCTCCACAATCCAGTTCGACTTCACCTTACCCGAGCGTTTCAACCTCACCTATGTTGGAAACGACGGTCAGGAGCACCGGCCCTATATGATCCACCGGGCGCTGCTGGGTTCAATGGAACGCTTCATGGGCGTGTTGATCGAGCACTATGCTGGCGCGTTCCCAGTCTGGCTCTCACCCATCCAGGCAGTTATCATCCCCATCGCTGACCGGCACGTGGCATTTGCCGAGCAAGTGGCAGAACGCCTGAAGAAAGCCGGGATACGCATACAGTTGGATGATCGCGGCGAGCGCATGAATGCCAAGATCCGTGATGCTCAAATGCAAAAGGTTCCTTACATGCTGGTGGTTGGCGACCGTGAGGTCGAAGCCGGCGCGGTGGCGGTACGCCTGCGCTCTGAGGAGAACCTGGGCGCCATGCCTGTAGAGCAGTTCCTGGAGCGCGCCCTCGCAGATATCGAGAAACGCGCTTGAGGTGCAGGAGGTAATGCATGTCTGAAGACCATCCGGGTGGCGATCTATATCGCCTCCGCCATTCGGCCGCACATATTATGGCCCAGGCCGTGATAGAGATGTTCCCGCAGGCCAAATACACGATTGGCCCACCTGTGGAAGATGGCTTTTACTATGACTTCGACCTGCCACGCTCGCTAACCCCGCAAGACCTGGAGACGATCGAGACGCGCATGCGCCAGATTATCGCCGGCAATCACACATTCCACAAGCAAGTGATTTCGGCTGGAGCAGCGCGTCAGATCTTCAAAGACCAACCCTATAAGCTAGAATTGATCGCCGGACTGGAGCAGGGTGGCTTTGATGAGTACGGCAACCCTCTAAACGAGAAGCCGGAAATCTCGATCTACACACACGATACGTTCGTAGATCTGTGCCGTGGGCCACATGTCGAAAACACCCGGCAGATCAACCCGGAAGCGATCAAATTGATGAGCGTGGCGGGGGCATACTGGCGCGGCGATGAGCACAATCCCATGCTGCAGCGCGTGTATGGCACGGCCTGGCAGACCTCCCAAGAGCTGGAAGAATATCTGTGGCGGTTGGAGGAAGCCAAAAAGCGCGACCATCGCAAGCTGGGCAAGGAGTTGGGCCTGTTTTACTTCTCGGAGGATATCGGCCCGGGCTTGCCGCTCTTCACTCCGAAAGGCGAGATGCTGCGCTACCTGATGGAAAGCTTTGTACGCCAGGTGCAGACGCGCTATGGCTACCAGCACGTGTGGACGGGTCACATGGTCAAGGAAGACCTGTACCGGCGCTCGGGACACTACGACAACTACAAAGACTCGATGTTCCCGCCGATGGTGGACGAGAACACGGTCTTTCGTCTGAAACCGATGAACTGCCCCAGCCACATGACTCTGTTCCGGGAAATGGGCCGGCACTCCTACCGCGAACTGCCTCTGCGCTTTGCCGAGTTCGCCACGCTCTACCGTTATGAAAAGACCGGTGAGTTGACCGGGCTGACGCGGGTGCGAGCGGTGACGCAGGACGATTGCCACATCTTTTGTACGGAAGAACAGATCGAAAGCGAGTTCACCCTGGCGCTGAAACTGATCCGCGAAGTGCTCAATCGCTACCATTTCACCGATTACACGGTGCGCCTGTCGCTGCGCGGCGAGGGCGGGAAGTACGTCCAGGACGAGGAAAAATGGTCAAAGGCGGAAGCGGCTCTGCGCGCCTCGCTGGTCGCCAACCAGGTGGACTTCTTCGAAGCAAGCGGCGAGGCGGCGTTCTACGGGCCCAAGGCGGATTTCCTGGCCCGGGATGTGCTCGGGCGTGAATGGCAGTTGTCCACGATACAGGTGGACTTCATCCAGCCGGCGCGTCTGGATCTGACCTATATCGGCGAGGATGGCGCCGAGCACACGCCTGTCGTATTGCACCGGGCGGTGACCGGGGCTACGGAGCGTTTCCTGGGCGTGGTGATCGAGCATTTCGCCGGGGCTTTCCCGGTCTGGTTAGCGCCAGTGCAGGCTGTGCTGATCCCCATCGCCGACCGTCACCTGCCCTATATCCGAGAGGTAGCGCAGAAGCTCATAACCGCGGGACTGCGGGTGGAGATCGATGAGCGCAACGAACGCATGAACGCCAAGATCCGGGACGCGCAAAACCAGAAAATCCCATACATGCTGGTTATCGGGGACAAGGAAGTGTCGCAGGGGCAGGTTGCCTTACGCCTGCGCTCGGGCGAAAACCCCGGCCCAATGCCACTGCAAGCCTTCATCGAGCAAGCGCGGAGCGATATCGAGGCTGGCAATTAGATGATTGGAGATCGAATTGGGCGCAAAACGCTCCGATTCGGTCACCAAACACGTCAAGCCGTTGACGATTCAAGTTTTTTTTGGTATCATGCCTGACACGACGAGGATCGTCAAAAGAGTCTTAGAAGGAGTTACTTATCAGCGCAATAAATTTTCGAGTTAATGAGGCCATCCGCGTTCCCCAGGTGCGCTTGATCGGCGCGAATGGTGAAAACGTTGGGGTCGTCTCCATCGACGAGGCGCAACGTTTAGCCAACGAAGCAGAACTGGATCTGGTAGAGGTAGCCCCGAATTCCGATCCGCCTGTGTGCCGGGTGATGGATTTCGGGAAGTTCATTTACGAACGTGCCAAGAAGGAGCGCGAGGCCCGCAAAGCCCAGACCAAGATCGAAGTTAAGGAGATTCGCCTTCGCCCAAAAACGAATGAACATCATCGCGATCTAAAGGTTCGGGACGCGCGCCGTTGGCTGGTGGAAGGCATGAAAGTCAAGGTGCGCATTCGTTTCCGTGGGCGTGAGATCACCTACCCCGAGATCGCACTCAGCGACCTGAAAGAGGTTGCCGAGTCCCTGTCAGACGTTGCGGTGGTCGAGCAGGCCCCGGCCTTGGAAGGGCGCACAATGCTCATGGTTCTGGCGCCCGGGAAGGCACCCAAGAAAAAGTAATTCGTTGCGCTGTCTTCAAAGACATCCCGATTTTGTTGACATCCGCGGATAAGGGCAAGATCCGCGGAATTTTGTGTGAGAGGAGTTCAATCGTGCCACGTAAGCAAACTTCAGGAAAGTACAAGATCAAGACGCACAAGGCCACATCCAAACGCTTCCGTCTGACTGGTACGGGGAAGTTGGTGCGCACCAAGATCGGCAAAAGCCACTTGCGCCGCCGCACTTCCAAGCGCGTCAAAGCTCTATTCACCGAGATGCTCCCGGTGAAGGGCCGCGGTATTGTCAAAACCGTGCAGCGCCTGGCCCCCTACATGAAAAAGGCAGACTAGCAAAGTTGTAGGTACTGCGCTGCGCAACCGCCTGGTTGCGCACATCCACCCTATCCACCCATTTAGTGCGGCTGTTGGGTGCGCGCAACAGGTAGCCAGAGAGCTACCGGCGCCCAGGGGTTCGCAAGGAGAAAAACATGGCTCGTGTAAAAACTGGACCTTATCGGCGGCAACACCATAAGAAAGTCCTCAAGATGACCAAAGGCCAATTCGGTACTCGCCATCGACTGTTCCGGCGGGCGAATGAGGCCTTGCTGAAAAGCATGTGGTACGCTTACCGCGACCGGCGCACCCGCAAACGCGATCTGCGCCGTTTGTGGATCGCTCGCATCAACGCCGCGGCGCGTCTAAACGGGACCAGCTACAGCAAGCTGGTGCACGGCATGAAGGAAAACCGCATTGCGCTCAATCGCAAAATGCTGGCGGACTTAGCCGCGCGTGACCCAAAGGCTTTTGCAGCAGTGGTTGCCAAGGCACAAACCCCGGCCGATTGATATAATTCCTCGCCCACTACCAGCGGGATGGCAGTTTGCCATCCCGTTTTGTTTTCCCGAGCAAGTTCCGCGCTCTGCGAAACCCCAGGCGTCGATCTGCGTAGAATCTATTGGGTTCAGATTGCTCCTGACCGGACCCAGAGATAACTCTAGTATAATTCCAGCAAATGGAGGCGTTATGACTGAAAATAAAGAGCGCAAAATCGTTACCCCTAAGGGGGGAATGTTGAATGATCTGGCCGTTCGCATCAAGCTAATCCTGCGCCTGATGGCCGATGCACGCGTGAACCCATTGATCAAATTGCTGCCGATTGGCTCGGCTGTATACCTGTTGTTCCCCGACCTGGCGCCCGGCCCAGTGGACGATGTCGCAATCCTCTGGTTAGGTACTTATCTCTTTGTAGAGCTCTGCCCGCCAGATGTAGTCCAGGAACACCTGGAAGCATTGCGACAGGTGGTGCCGGCCGAGTGGCATGATGCAACAGTTGAGCCCTCCAAAACGGAGGGGCAAATCGTAGATGCTGAGTACTGGGAGAATAACGACGAAACCGGATAGTGATATGAACTTCTTCCAGCCTTTATAGGTATACATTAGTGATGCGACAACCAATCATTTTATTATTGGTATTCATGCTGGTTGCCTGTTCAGGAACAGGCAACACCCCCAATCCAACAGCAAGCTCTGCCACGCTATCCCCATCTCCTACAGCCATGCCTGTCGCGACCAATCCATCTCCAGCGACTGCTACGGCTGAATCCCCAACCTCCCAGGTGGTAATCCTAACGCCCACCCAGATTTCCCCCACGCAGACAGAACCGCCTACTTCGGTTCAGGGTTTTCCCGACTCGGCGACCTATGGCTGGCAACCCATCGTGGCTGGTTTACAATCTCCAATCGGGCTGGCCAACGCTGGTGATGGTTCAGGGCGATTATTCGTGATCGAACAGCCTGGACGGATCAAGATCATCCGGGATAACCTGCCTCTTCCCACGCCCTTCCTGGATATTACAGATCGCGCTGGCAGCCAGGGCTTCGAACAAGGTTTGTTAGGCCTGGCATTTCATCCCCAGTACCCGCAGAACGGTTATTTTTACGTCAATTACACCGACTTACAGGGAAACACGATTATCGCCCGCTTCCAAACCTCGCTTGAGGATCCCAACCGCGCTGATCCAGGATCCGAGGCGCGCCTGTTACAGATTCCCCAACCATATGCCAACCACAACGGCGGGTCCGTGGTATTCGGTCCAGATGGTTATTTGTATTTGGGCCTGGGCGATGGCGGCTCAGCGGGTGATCCACAAGGCAACGGCCAATCATTGAACAGCCTGTTAGGGAAAATCTTGCGCATTGATGTGGATCACCAACATCCCTATGCAATTCCACCAGATAACCCTTTTGCCGGCGGTGGTGGGAAACCGGAAATCTGGGCCTATGGATTGCGCAATCCCTGGCGCTTTAGTTTCGACCGCCTGACAGGCGACCTTTATATCGGAGATGTTGGCCAGGACGAATGGGAAGAGATCAATTTCCTGCCCGCCGGGAGCGCGGGCGGCGCGAACTTCGGCTGGAACTTTATGGAAGGCACGCATGCCTACAAAGGCAGCCCGCCGGCCAGCATGAACCTGATGATCCCAGTGGCTGAATATCATCACGATCAGGGCTGCTCGGTGACCGGCGGCGTCGTTTATCGCGGCGGACGTCTGCCCGCCTGGCAAGGGATCTATCTCTATGGCGATTATTGCACCGGGCGCATCTGGGGATTGCTGCGCGGCGCCCAGGGCGACTGGCGCAGCACTGAGCTGTTCACCGGCATGGGGCGCATCACTGCCTTTGGCACAGATGAGGCTGGCGAAATTTATTTGTTAGACCAGTCCGGGAGCATCTATCTCCTGGCGGGGAGGTAAGACCTTGAAAGAAGATCTGATCAAAGCACACACCCAATTGCGCCGAGAAAAGCGGGCGAACGGGCTGTTTTTTGGTTTATTTGCCGGGCTAGGATTAGCCCTGATCATCTGGGGAATGGATAGTTACCTGCTTCTGCAAGCCTCAGCAGATTATCCCTGGCTCAAACTGGCAATTGGCGCCCCGATTTGTATCGCCCTGTGTGGACTGGCAGGCTGGCTGACAACACGGCTTGATTCAGGATTATTTGCTTTTATCATTTGGGCGCTCATTGGAATGATCTTTGTATGGCTTGGCAGTCACGTTCCTTTCGAAGGGCTTTCCCTTGCCTTCAGGTTGCTGGAACCAGAATGGGGCGGCATAGATCTCTACCCCTTCGTGCAAAGCGCCCAAATCCGCATGATCTATGTATCGGTGGCAGTAGTTGCACTGACCGCTATCGCTGGGGCTTTCGAGCTGTTTATTGTCGAAGCTGCCACGCGCACCTCATATCCGGTAGTGCGCTGGTTCATTCTCGTGGCTTCCATGTTGCTTTTCGTGCCTGCCAGCTTCCTGGCCGACAATCTACTGAATTCACCCCTGCGTGAGCCAGTCCTGGCTGTCAACCGCCTGATCCAGGATGGGCGCTACGCACAGGCCAACCCTGTTTCCAAGGAAAAATCACGCGAAATGGGCCTGCGTGCGTTGCGGCCCTTCGGCGATCTAATCAACCAGCCGTACCAGCTACGCCTGGGCTCTTATGACCCCGAAACACTCAGCGAAACAACGGTACACGTCAATTTCAATGGGATTTGGGGAAGCTGCTATGTAATCACCAATACGCCCACATTCTGCCAGTTGAGCAGCGACCTGTATCTCAAACGCTTTGCCTGTTTGATGCAAGTCAATAATGAGAAGGAGTGCTGGATCAAAACCACTCCTCAAGGGCGGCAGGAACTGGACACGGTGATAAGCCAGCTTGGCGACAAACAGGTGGCACAGATCTACAACCAACGCGGCAAGGCCGTTGTGATGCTGATGACAACTGACGAGGCCAACCAACAGCAGTTCCGCTGCGACCTTCAACTCGTGGGGGATATTTATATCAATGCCTGCGTGCCCTGGCAAGGCGAGCCAGTGGTTGTGCTCTCACCTGAACAAGGCGCGCTTACGCTGCCAATGGAAGGCGGGTTCAGAGCAGGAAGTACAACGAGCGGTACCAGCACCAGCTCTCGCAACCCACTACTCCCTGCTGCTCAGGAAAATTTACCAGCATTGCTGGGAGCACCGCGCTACGCTCTCCAACTGGATATCGACTACAGTGGGCATTCTTTCAGCGGCCGCTCTCAGGTAGTTTACAGCAATGCTGAGGATGTACCCATCGAGCGAGTCTATTTTCACCTGCTGCCCAATGGCAAAGGCAGTTTCGGAGATGGTTCTTTGTTTGTCACCCAGGTTTTGGTAGATGGACAGCCCACGGAAACCGTGCTTTCGAACAAAAACACCATCCTGGAAGTTCCTCTGCAAACCAAGCTGGAGCCCGGCCGAGAAGTACAAATTGTTATGGAGTTCAACGGTGCGGTGCCAGTGGACTTCGGTGGCCAGGCCGAGCCTTCAGGATACGGCATCTACAACCTCAGCCAGGATGTGCTGGCTTTGTCGGGCTGGTACCCAATTCTGGCCGTTTACGATCAAAACGGCTGGAATCTGGATCTACCCTCTGAACTTGGCGACTCGGTTTACAGTGATATCGCCTTCTACAGTGTAGATGTAAACGTACCGATTGACCTTAAAGTGGCTGCGACAGGTGTCCAGGTAGAACGCCAGGTATCCGGCCAGCGCGTGCGCCTGCACTTCGATAGCGGTCCCGCTCGAGATTTCTTCCTGGTTGCCAGCCCGAACTTCAGCTACGCCACCCGTGAGGTGGACGGCACCAGTGTGCATGCATACTACCTGCCAAGTTACGCCAGCGCAGCCGGAGTGGCGATCGCGGCTACTGCAGAGTCGCTGCGAATCTTCAACCAGAAATTCGGTCCTTATCCTTATTCCGAACTGGATGTGGTCCAGGCGCCGATGCAAGATGTCCTGGGGGTGGAGTTCCCCGGCGTGTTTTTGATCGCCTCCGATCTATATAATGACCCACAGGATCCCACTTTCGCCACGACTGTGGCGCACGAGACCGCACATCAGTGGTGGTACAATGTCGTCGGCAACGATGTCTTTGATGAGCCCTGGCTAGATGAATCACTGGCTACCTATTTATCCAGCCTGTATTGGGAGTTCCGCGTGGGCGGAGGCCTGCCAGGTCCGTTGTTTGATTATTGGCAAACCCGCTACGACCAACTCACGCAAGAGGATGGCGACCAGCCCGTTGCTGAAAGCCTGGCCTACTTTGAAGCGTTGAACGACCCGCGGGTTTACGGTGGAATCGTGTACATCAAGGGAGCTTTGTTCCTGAAAGCACTGCGCCAGGAAATCGGTGATCAGGCCTTTTTCTCTGCCTTGCAATCTTATTATCAGGCGTACCAATACCAGATTGGTACAACCGAGGCGCTCTTGAACGCCTTTGAAAAAGCAGCCGGGCGCCAGTTGGATGATTTCTACCAGCAATGGCTGTATTCGAAAAACGCTCCATAAAGGATATCCCACCCGCTCAATTCCCAGGACGATTGGGATTGCAACAACGCGTCCTCCCCGCCTACCGCGCCCCTTTCTTCGATGCTTTGGGAACAGCTTGCGCTGGCGGTTTGAGCCTTTTCGCTGGCCAACCGCTTCCTGAAGAATCGATCGCTTCAATCGACAGCCTGCACGTGGCGCACTACGTTAGCGCCCACAACCGGCATCTCTTCAGCCCAGCCTCGCCCTTCTACCAGTGCTGGCAGGATGGCCTGCTGCGCTGGCTGCAAGACTGGCAGCCAGATGCCCTGATCGTGGAAGCCAACCCGCGCTACCTGAGCACTCCCCAGGCAGTGCGGTGGATGCACGCCCGCCGCCGCCCGGTGCTAGGTTGGGGGCTGGGAGCGCCGCCGATACGCGGCCCGCTGGCCGGCTGGCGAGCGCGCTCGCGCCGGGCGTTCCTGCAATCCCTGGATGGGCTGATCGCCTACAGCCAGCGCGGTGCGCAGGAATACCAGACACTGGGATTCTCACCACAGCGCATCTTTGTGGCCCCCAATGCGGTCGCCCCTCGCCCTACCCGGCCGCCTCCCGAACGCCCGGAGGGCTACCTGGGCCAGCCAGGAGTGCTGTTCGTTGGACGCTTGCAGGCGCGCAAGCGCATCGACAATTTGCTGCACGCCTGCGCGGCCCTGCCAGAGTCAATGCAACCGCGCCTGTGGATCGTCGGCGATGGCCCGGCGCGGGCCGAATTCCAAGAACTGGCCGAAAATATCTATCCACAGGCAGAGTTCACCGGGGCGCGCCACGGTTCTGAGTTAGAGCAGTACTTTGCCGCCGCCGATCTGTTCGCCCTGCCCGGCACCGGCGGCCTGGCCGTACAGCAAGCCATGGCACACGGACTGCCGGTGATCGTCGCCCAGGGCGATGGCACCCAGGATGACCTGGTGCGAATGGAAAACGGCTGGCTTATCCCGCCTGACGATTTACAGGCACTGAGTGGAACTTTGCAGATCGCTCTATCCGACCCGGCCCGCCTGCGGCAGATGGGGACGGCCTCTTATCGCATCGTTTCCGAAGAGGCCAACCTGGAGAACATGGTAGCTGCGTTTATGCGCGCCCTTTCTAGCGTGAATATTGTATAATGTTTGTGTTGAGCTTCCTGGTTCGCATGTGAGGACAAGAACAGAAGGAGTGTGCGATGAGACCTGTGACAATTTCTGCCAGACCCAAAGAGCTGAACCCAAAGAAGCGCTTTTTGCAAGACGTGACAGTTGAATTGGGCGCAGACATGGAAAAGGATTTCGATGTCGAAGAAGAAGATTTTCCAGACGACCTGCCCGCCCGCGGGCGCGCCCCCGGCACAACCGTCACCTGGGTGAGCAATTTCAAGCTGGTCAAGCTCACCAAAGCCGCCCACGAGATGAAAAAGAAGAAATACACGATCAAGTTAGAGTATCGCCCTGGGCAACTGGTGTACTGGGATGGCGCCAACATCCAGCCGCTGACAGCCAGCAGAGCGGGCAAAAACCAGGTCCAGGCCGAATTAGAAATCCAGGATCCGCCTGTCGGTTGGGAAACCTAATCCACCTGCGGCGAGGCGGCTGCATTCCAGGCTGCTAAGATCAGCCGGTTGATTTCGACATTCTCGATAAAGGCTTTCTGGGAGACTGCATCCTGCAGGGCAACGGTGCGCGCCTGCAAGGCCTGGTAAGCGGTTTCCAGGACAGACGCGGCGCGCCCGTCACCACTGTACGCCAGCACCAGGTAACAGGAATAGTAAACCCGCAGCGGCTCGTCGGTGCCGGCCAGGGAGCCGCCGCGCCCCAGATAATCCAACACTTCTTCCACATAGTTACAGGCCGCAGAGCGAAGCCCTTGATCGCCATTCGCCAAAGCCGTACGCGCCAGGCCGGCCAGGGGTTCTGTGGCCAATACCGGCTGCCCTAATTTGCGGCGAATTTCGAGAGCAGCCTGGTACGCGCCGGCGGCTGCATCTAACCTGCCCAGCGCAAATTGGTTATGCCCGAGATAGGTTTGCGCCCAGGCTTCCCCCGAGGTTTCACCCATGCGGCGGCAGAGTTCCAGCCCCTGTTGGGCGTAATGCAAGGCCATGCCATGATCACCCAGGGCCCCGGTGTATGAACTCAGGTTGATCAAGGCATAGGCCTCATCGTACAGGTTGCCCACCTCGCGAGCGATGCGTAAATTCTGCTCGGCGTAACTGCGCGCCTGCTGGTATTCTCCCATGTTTCCGGCGATCCAACCCAGGTTGCCCAATACCAGGCCCTCTCCGGCGCGCACGCCCGTTTCCCTGGCCAACGCCAGCGCCTGTTCGTAATACTTTTGAGCAGCCTGGTAATTGCTCTGGTAACCGGCGATCATCCCCAGGTTATTCAAAGAGCGAGCCTGGGCGCGCCGCTCGCCGGACCGTTGCGCCAGGGATAAGCATTGTTCGAAAGTGCGCTGCGCCAGAGAGATATCCCTTTGCTCGAACGCAATCAACCCGCGGGTAGTCAGCAGCCAGCTTTTTTCGAACTCTGCATGCTGGTCAGATAGTTCCAGCCCCTGCTCAACGTGCCGGCTGGCTGCTTCGAAAGCATTTTGCCGCAGTTCTGCCAGGGCCAGGCGGTTATAGGCCTGTATGGCGGTTTCCCATTTGCCGATCGATAATGCCAGGTCTACGCACTGCTGTCCCAGCTCGGCTGCGCTGGTGAAATCGCCCTGGTCGTGGGCGTGATCCGACTGCCGTGACAGCACCACAGCCAGTTTGCCCTCATCGGCGAGCTGGCGGCTCAATGCATGCAGGGCGTTTAGATCTTCCTGGCGTTCCTCCATCTTACTTAGAATTTCATACACGTTCTCGCGCTTGAATAACAGTTCAAAGCGCCCTTCAGGGTCGCTTTCCGGGGTTAGCGCCAGGGCGCGGGTATAGTAATCCACCGCCTGGTTGTTCTGGTAAGCCTCTCTGGCGGCATCACCGGCTTTGTGCAAATACAGGCAGGCCTTCTCGATCAAACTAGCCTGTTCGGCATGATAGGCCAGCTCGCCGTAGCGCGAGCCCAGGTCGATGGCATATAAGCTCTCCAGGGCCTCCACAGCCAGGGCATGCAGCGCCCGCTGCCGGGTGCGTACCTGCATCTGGTAAGCCGCGTCGCGCAGCATGGCGTGGCGGAAGATGTAGCGAATCTCGCTTAACGCCGCCCAAATCGATTCTCGTTCTGCCTGGGCTATCTTATAGGGCAAGGCTTCGTCATCCCGCAGCATGCGGGACAACAAGCGCACCTCGAACTCGCGCCCCAACACAGCCGCGGTCAAAACAACTTCTTTCACCGCCTGCAACAGGCGATCCAGGCGGGCTACCAAAAAGGCGTTGACATCCGTTGGCAAGAGTGAATGCTGGATGGCTGCGACGTCCCAGGCGTCACCTTGATATTTCAGCAGGTTTTCTTCTTGTAGATAACGCAGAACCTGTTCTGCAAACAAGGGATTGCCCTCGGCGCGAGTCTCTAATAATTCCAGCAAGGCATCCGTAGGAGATTTACCCAGATAGGATTGTACGAAAGCGGCCAGCGCCGAGCGGTTCAACTGCGCCAGGTCAATCCGTTGAAATTCGAACCCCTCCAGGGGCAGCGCGGCGCCTTCAAAACGCGCCGTGATCAAAAAGGCAATCGGATACTGCGCCTGTTCTTCGGCCTTGAGGGTGCGTACCAGGCGCGGCAGGTAAGCCTTGCTATCATCATCCAGAAGGTGAGCATCTTCCAAAAAAAAGATCATTGGCCCTTGCAGACTCTCAGCTTGCAGCAAAGTGGTCAGGCCAATCAACGTGTTTTCATAACGAGCCTGGGCATCGAACTGCTCGTAAAGCGAGTTGGGCCAGGTCAGGCCAACCAGCGCCCCCAAGAACGAGCGCGTGCGATCCAGTTCGCCAGCCAGGCGCTGATCGGTGATTTGAGCGATCAGGCCATCGAGCTTGCGATCGAAGCTGCGCTTGTTGCGCACCTCGGCGGCAGTATCCAAGACGCCAAAATAATGCTTGAGCCAGTAGCGGAAGGGATTGAGCGGCTCGCGCAGGATTGCATCGCTTTGCGCCAGGAAGACCTGGAGTTTTTGCGTTCGGTCTTGGGCTTCGCTCGAGACATTTTTCAAGAATTCGTGCACCAGGCGGCTCTTGCCCATGCCCGGTTCCCCCCAGACCACGATGATGCCGGCATACTGGCCCCCGAAAATGGGCCGGACGAAGTCGCCCAACTGTTGGAGTTCAGCCTGGCGACCCACCAGTTCGCCTTCATAGGCAATTTCGCTGGCCTCCTTGCGCTCGAACAGCACGTAAACTTTCTGGGGTTGGGCGAAGCCTTTGAATTTTTGTTCGCCATTGTATTCAACGGAGTAACGCTCCTCGGCCTTGCGAGCGATGTACTCATCCAGCCAGATCTCGCCGCGCGGCGCAGACGTCATGAAGCGCGCCGCCAGATTGACGCCGCGCCCGTAAGCAGCATATTCCTCGGATAGATCACTGCCGATGAAACCAGCGTGGGCAATGCGATAGGTGATACCCCCATTGACTGGGATGGCCGTGCGCGCCTGGAGTTCCAAAATAAAGCTTAAAGCGCGTTCGACATCGTTTTCGAACGCTACCGGGGCTCCCCAGATCAGCAGCATATGAGCGCCTTTATCGCCAAAAATCAGCTTGGGCAAGCCGCCATACTGGTCTTGCAGATCAAACACTGTTTGGGCAAAGCGCTCCAACTGGCCGCCAGCGCAGACGGCTGTCAGGCTGATGAAAAGATAGACCACCTGACGAAATTCACCTGGCATGCGCTGGGTGAACAAGTTTTTAGGGATGAACCGCTTTGCCAGCTCTAAATCCAACTCGGGCAGAGCTACGGGCAGTGGAGCAGGGGATTGATCCGGCAGGCTAACTACCCGGTAATATTGATCAACCGGCTCCACGCCGACCCCCGCTTGCACTTGAGTATAAAAAGTCGAGTCCAGAAGAATCTGGCCGGGGCGAGCGTGGTGTTCAGCCGCAGCGCTGTTATCGATCGCACTGCCCTCGAAATAGTACATCGCCCGGCGTTGGTTGGCAGAAGTGAGAATACCCCAGGCAGTCCCACCGGAGGCCAGGCTGGTTTTGACCGAGATGGGAAATTCGCCATAAGGCGTCTTATAGCAGGGCTGGGCAGCCACGTGCTGCTGGATATTCTGAGCGGCGGCCAGAGCGCGCCAGGCAGCCTGGTCTGGATCACCGCCCCAGGGAAATATGCCGGTGAACGAGTCGCCGGCATGTGTGACGATAAACCCGCCCTGCTCATAGACCGCCTGGATGAGGGGCGCAAAAGCGGCTCGCATCACTTCGGCCAACACCTCGGCGCCATGTTGTCCGTACCCCATCAAAACGTCGGTCATGGACGAAAAGCCAGAGATATCGACAAAGATACTGACAGCCTGTAAGCTCCCGCTTGTCAGGCCGGCAGCATAATTTTCCAGGATAAACGAGGGCACAAGGCGATGCATAAATCAGAGAGCAGGTTATCCACACAATCGAAACCTACGGGAAACGAGGCCGCGCTGCAATTGGCGCTCGCCAGGCTTGAACAGGGTGAACCTGCCTGCCAAATTGTAACATGCGTGAAGTGGAAACAAGCTATGAAACCGGAAGGTTCAAGCAAATGCAGGTTGACGCGCCAGAAATACTCTCCACAGATAACGAGCCGCCTACTACTGCCAGGAGGGTGCTGTGCAAAGCCAGGCCCTGCCCACTGCCGCCCTGCGAGGCAGCCGATTGTTCCATGCCGATACCATTATCTTCAATGCGAACCTCCAGGCCTTCCTGCCAGCTCACAGCGATGCGCAGGTGCAAGGGACCATCACTGGGGACAGGACGGGCATGGCGAGCGGCATTGCGTATAGCTTCGCGAGCGGCATAGAACAACACCTCCGCTGCCAGATGCGGCAGGTGATCGGCTTTGTGCTCGGCTTCGGGGGCAACCTCCCAGGTAACCTGGTCGAAGGCTCCATTCAATTCGCCCTCGACCACCTGGCGCAGCGCCCCCGCCAGCCCCAAGCGCGCCACCTCGGGCGTGGTGGCGGCAGGTAATTCACGCAGCAGGTTAGCGATCTGGCGATGCACTTCGCCCATCAGGTTCACGGTCTCGGCCAGTTCACCAGCCGGATCAGCGCTGCTCAGAGAGAGCATAGCAGCGTGCAAGCGTGGCAAGATATCATCGTGCAGGACACGTCGAGTGCGCCGGTCGAGCACCTGGCTCTCAGCCAGGCGTTGGCGCTGTAAGCCCATCAGGCGCCGCGCCATCTCTGCCCCTGCTTGCATATCCATCAGGCGCTCGCCGGCCGAACGAGCAATTTCGATCTCCTCCTGGGTGTACAAACCACCATCCTTTTTCTCGCCCAACAGCAACAGGCCGCACAGGCCGCGCTCATTCCACAAGGGGACCGCCCAGGTAGCTCCGCCGCAGACGGCTGCATCCAATGGAACGGTCAGCGTTTGCGGGTGGCACTGCGCTACAATATCCGGAACCTGAGCCAACGGCGGAGGTTCTCCTCCTGGAAAAGCCAGCGGCGGGCCGAACAGAGGTGACAACGAGCCTGACGGGATCAAATAAGCCAGGCGAGCCCCCAGCACATCTTCACACAGAGCGTGGAATGGCTGGCGTGTGGTCAGCGCAGCGCTATCTGCACCGGACTGCTGCTCTGATGGCTGCCCGCTGGCTAACAAGCGTTCGAACAATTGCTGGCTGGCAACGAAAGGTCGCAGGCGCTCGATAAAAAGCTCGCGTTCCACGTAAGAACGCCAGCTCAACAAAGCATAGAACAAAGCCAACAAGCCGGTGCTCAACAACACACTATAAATCGGGTGCACTTCCAAAATCAGCGCCAGGCTGACCGTCCCGCTGTAGCCCAGCGCCAGGATCACCGCCCGGTGCCAGTAGCGCAGCAAGCCCCTGCGGGGAAGAGCCTTGCCAGTGAAAACCTCGTACGAGACCATGGCCTGACCGGAGAGCACCACTGAACCGGCAATAATCAATGAGATCAGCAGGTCCGCGGCGGCGATATCCCACCCCAGGTACGGGCTGTAAGCATAACGCCTGGCGCTGGACACCACCCAGAATATGATGCCCCCTACCAGCAGGCTGACCAGCAACAAAGCCAGGGAGGCCGCCGCCAACCAGGGGCGGGCGCGCTGCCGCGCCAGGTGGCCCATAACCCGGATCGTGGGACCGGGGCGGAGCAAGGCATCCAGAGCCAGGCCGATATTCGCCAGGAAATAGGGCGGGTAGAGCAGCAGCAAGACAGGCGCGCCCCACAGTGAGGGTGTGGCGCTCAGATCGAAATGGGTGATTTGAAAGAAAGATGGCAGGGGCCGGGCAAAGACAAACATGCCCAACATGGCGATACCGCCGAATGCCAGGAGGAAGAACCAAACCCTATGGCGCAGGTAAACCGGGTTGCGCTGGCCCTCCCAGAAACCTGTATACCACAGCATAATCGTATACCAGGCGAAGGGCGCCACAATCACCGGAATCCAACCCAGGTACCACCAGAAGTTGGCGGCGTGCTTGAGATAATCCAGGCCAAAGCCCAGGATCGCCGAATGGCTGAGGAAGAAGGCCCCGCCCATCAGCAGGCTGACGCCTGAGAGCCACAATCCCCAGGTGCGGCGCTCGGCGTTGAGCAAGACGGTCAGGCCCAGCCAGATCAACAGGATGGTGTTGAACAGCGAAACTGCCAGGACGAGCCAATCGAGAACGAAACTGCCGCTCACGGGCTGCCCTCCGGGCCGAGCTCGATCAGAGTCACTTCAGGCGGGCACAGGAAACGCAGGCGCGGCAGGCGCAGTCCTTCCATGCCGACGCCGCGACTGATGTACATGTGCATCGGGCCAAGCGTGTACAAACCACTCTCGTATTTTTTACCGTAAGCAGACATGGTCACCAGCGCTCCCCAAAACGGCAGGCGCACCTGGCCGCCGTGGGTGTGACCTCCCAGGTATAAATCAACGCCAGCCTGCGCAGCGGCATCAGCCAGATCAGGCGTATGGTAGAGCAAGACCGAATAAGCATCCCGAGGCACATCCACCATTTGTTGGGCCAACATAGCGGAATCACGTGGGCGGTTCAATGTGCTCACACCCACCAGATAAATCATACCACCAGGGAACTCTAGCAACCGCGTTTCATCCTGTAACAGCGTGGCTTCTACGCCATCGAAAATAACCCGCATCGCCTGCGGGGTATCCACTCCGCGTGTGCCGGCTACCGCATAGACTCCATACGGAGCAGAAAATTGCGCTAACACCGCGCGCCCATCCTGGCGGGTCAAATCGTCGGTGGTATAGTCGATATTCAGATAGTCGCCGGTCAGTAAAATCAGGTCAGGATGCAAAGATCGCACGGTTTCGATGAGGTCGCGCTCACGGCGGGTAATGCGTTCAACGTGTATATCGGAGATATGCACAATACGCAGCGGCCTATCTGGCAAAAACGCTGGCGCGGGAAGGTTTACATGGCTGGTATGCAAATCGAACGGCTCGATATACAGGCCGTAAACTGCACAGGCCGACAGGACCAGGTTGAGCGCCCACAACGCCGCCAGGGCCGGGCTGAGGCGCCTGGCAGCCGGGGATACAGTCGACCTGCTTTGCGCCAAGTTCAAGGCCAACAAGGTGAGCAGCGCCACCAGGAAAACCGCGGCGCGGCCCATACTGAACGCCAGTAAAGCCGGCGCCACCGGGCCGAAGGATAACCCCAGGTGAGGTAAAGCCGATAGCAGCGCCCAGTCCAAAAAGCCAAAAAACAGGATGGTCAGGGCTGCCAGTTGGGCCTCCCGGTTGCGATGCGGCAGCCGCGCACCAACCACCCGCCAGGCCAGGAAACCCGTGGCGGTCAGCGCCAACAGGCCAATGGCCGCCAGGCCTCCTAACCCAATCCGAGTGAATATTGCATAGGCGAGTGATGACATGCGTTAATCGCCAAGCACGAATGGTGAACCGAAGACCACCCATTCGCCCTGTTCATTCATCACGCGGGCAGTGCCATCCTCATCCCAGGCCAACATGCGGCCGCTGTGCACGATCAAGGCGGCACGCGTGCGGGCGATTTTTTCATCCGTGGCGTTATCGCTCAACCCCCAGGTGACGTAAATCTGCCCGTTGGTGCGGCTGATGGTGCGTTTATCACGGAACCCCAGGCGGGCGGCGATCTGTTCATTGGTCATACCCTGGGCGAGCATGCGCGCCACGATCTGTTCGTTCGGCTCCAGCAGGGCCATGGGCGAATTTTCGTCTTTGTGGCGCACTTCCTGTACCCGTGCCTCAATTTCCGGGTCGATAAAACTGCGTCCCGAGAAAGCGTCCTTCAGCAAGGGCACGATCATCCCGGGCAGCAGGTAATTCGATTTGCGCACATAAGCATAGTGGCTGAGGATGCCTGAGCGCCGGAAGTCCCGGTAGTAAGCATCATCATCCTGAATCGAATAAAACACCACCGGGAAGCGTGGAAACTCACGCCGGAGAGCCACCGCAGCCTGGATGCCATTCATCGCGCCAGCAAGCTGCACATCCATTAGCGCTACCTGGGGCGCCGGCCGAGCGGCATTGTCGCCTACCGGCTCAGCCTGGCAGGCCAGGCAGTATTCCAGGGCAGCCTCGCCGCTGTCGCAATCGTATACGACCTGGATCTGCCTGGTAGCTTCCAGGCCAACCTTCAAGGCGCTGCGCAGCTTATCATTATCCTCGACGAGCAATAGATTGAGCATGTTACACCACCAAAATCCTGTCAGGGGTTCGCTCCAAGCATAGTCGATGAACGGGATACCTGTCAAGCACTTAGGTGCTTAAACCTGGCCCCCTGAGAAGTGGATCGCCGGCGCACATATCTCTATAATGGGATCATATGGCCATCATTTGGATATCGTTTGGCTCTCGCTTGGGGTAGAACACCCCCTGAATTGCACACGCTCTACGGGAGAACTACTTATGAAAATCGATTTGATCGTAGTCTATACGCCGCGCTATGTGAAAGGGCATGAGAAAAACTTCGTACCTCCGATTACCGGCATCCACCTGGCGGCGCTGACCCCCGAACGGCACCAGGTGCGCGTCATCCACCAGCAGTTGCAGGCAATCCCTTATGATACAGACGCCGACCTGGTAGCGCTCTCCTTCTTCAGCGGCTTTGCCCAGGAGGCCTATCGCCTGGCAGCCCATTTCAAGCGCGCCGGTAAAACCGTGGTGGCAGGCGGGCCGCATGTAACTTTCTGGCCCGATGAGGCTTTGCACTACTGTGATGCGGTGGTCATAGGCGAGGCAGAATCCTGCTGGGCAGAGCTGTTGGAGGACGCTGAGTGCGGCCAACTCAGGCCCAAGTATTACGGACAGCCACTGCCGTTGGATGGTTTGCCTACCCCACGTTATGACCTGCTGCCGGGCGGCTTTTTCGTGCAGCGAGTGATACAGGCCACGCGCGGCTGCCCATTTTCTTGCTCGTTTTGTTCGGTGCCGTCCGTTAACCCCGGATTCCGCGTGCGCCCGGTTACAGAGGTGATCCGGGATATCCAATACAACCGCTTCCGCCACTGGTGGCAGCGTAAAGTGGTGTGGTTCTGGGATGATAACCTGACTGCCAACCGCAGCTATATAAAAGAGCTGCTGAGGGCGATGATCCCATTGAAGAAGTGGTGGCTGACGCAGGCCAGCATGGACATCGCCAAAGACCCCGAACTGCTTGACTTGATGAAGCGGTCGGGCTGTATCGGAGTTTTCCTGGGCATCGAAAGCTTCGGCGAAACCTCGCTCAAAGCGGCCAACAAGCGCCAGAACAAGGTGGATTATTACAAGGCGTGCATCCAGACCCTGCACAACCACGGCATCGCCGTGATGGCGGGTTTTATCGCTGGCTTCGATGGCGACACGCCCGAAAGCATCGTAGAAATGGCCGAGCGCATGTGTGAAGTGGGCGTAGATGTACCGTTTCTGAGCGTGTTGACCCCTTACAAAGGCACAGCGCTGTACGATCAGTTGCAGACAGAGGGGCGCTTATTGGAAGAGCGTGGCTGGCAGTTCTACAATGGCTACAATGTTGCCTTCCGGCCCACCGGCATGTCGTCAGAAGTCCTGCTGCAAGCTCACCGCCGCCTGTGGCGAAGGGCTTTTTCGCCCACCTACGTGCTCAGACGCTTATTACATTCGGGTTTCAAGCTGCGCCTGGGGGCGCTGCTACTCTCGTTGGCGATGAACGGTTTCTATGGGATCAAGGCTTTGAGGAACAACATCCCACTGGACATGGGAATGCAACCGTTTCCTGTTCCCGTCTCCTTCAAAACTGTCGATCTCAAGCACAACCAGGGGATTGCCAATCCAGCCAGAATGCGGTAAAGTACCCAGGCGATGCGCTTGCTTTTCTATATCGACGGGCGATCAGCAATCGCCCTGAACTGGATGAATTTCTTCCTCGACCAGGGCCACGAAGTGCACCTGGCGTCGACTTTCGCCTGCCAGCCAGACGCGCGGCTGGCTTCCTATCATCTAACGCCGGTAGCCTTTAGCAGCGCCAAGCGCAGCACGGGAGCCAGTGCGACTGCAGGGGTGCAGCGCTCCCGCCAGGGCGGCGTGTGGAGCGCCTCACTGGTGCAGGCGCGCACGAAGGTGCGCCAGTGGTTGGGGCCTCTGACGCTGCCAGGAGCGGCGCGCAAGCTCAGGCAAATTATCGAGACCGTACAGCCTGAACTGGTGCATGCCATGCGCATCCCTTACGAAGGCATGACGGCTGCCCTGGCTGATCCCAAAATGCCGCTGCTGATCTCGGTGTGGGGTAATGACTTCACGCTGCACGCACCCGCCACAGCGCTCATGCGCGATTACACCCACCGTGCGCTGCGGCGCGCCGATGCGCTGCATGCCGACTGCCAGCGGGACATCCGCCTGGCGCAAAGCTGGGGATTTGACAAAAGCAAGCTGGCCTTCGTGCTGCCCGGCGCAGGAGGCATCCAACTCGATCTATTCTCACCGTCTGGCGAGCAGGATAAAACGCCGTTGGTGATCAACCCGCGCGGCATACGCGCTTATGTGCGCAACGATACTTTCTTCCGATCAATCCCTCTGGTGCTGGCGCGCCAGCACCAGGTGCGCTTCGTGTGCAACACCATGGCCGGCGAAGCGCAGGCCCAGGGCTGGGTGAATGAACTGGGAATCGCGGCGAACGTAGACCTGCTGCCGCAGCAGACCCGCCCGCAAATGGCGGCGCTATTCCGGCGCGCCTGGCTGGCGGTTTCGCCCAGCACGCACGACGGCACCCCCAACACGCTGCTGGAGGCCATGGCCTGTGGATGTTTTCCTCTGGCGGGCGATCTCGAATCGATCCGCGAGTGGATCACCCCGGGCGTCAACGGCCTGCTGTTCGACCCGGCTGACCCGCAAGCCCTGGCAGCCAGCATCCTGTCAGCGCTGGAAGACCCGACGCTGCGCCAACGCGCCCGCCAGATCAACCTGAAACTGGTGGCGCAGCGGGCAGCTTACGAAAAGGTGATGCCTAAGGCGCTGGCTTATTACCAGGAGATCTCTGCCCAGGCCGCCAGGTAAAACGGAACTTCCTGTTCCGCTTCGATTGTCACATTCGCACAGCGAGCGGTGTTTATTTAATGAGCATCGCAACACGGAACTTCCTGTTCCGCACGGAACTTCCTGTTCCGCACTGTGCAGAGGCCGCTGATGAACATGACCTTGACCAACCGGCAAAGCCCGACTCGAGCCAAACAAGCCCAGGATTCCAAGGCTGACTTCCAGACAGCTTTTGAATCACTTTTCCAACAGAACTGGGGAAGCCTGTGCCGTGTCCTGTACCGCCTGGTCGGTGATTGGGATGAAGCGGAAGACCTGGCCCTAGAAACTTTCGTACGCCTCTACCACCGCCCGCCGGCTGAAGAACAGAACCTGGGCGGCTGGCTGTACCGGGTGGGCACCAACCTGGGGCTGAATGCCCTGCGTTCTCGCAAGCGCCGCCAGCACTATGAAGAACAGGCTGGGGCGCACGTGTTCTCGGACGCGCAGAGCAGCAACCCGGAGGCAGAGGTCGAGAGATTACTGGAGCGCCAACAGGTCAGGGCCGCCCTGGCTGCCATGAAGCCTCGCCTGGCCCAAGTGCTGGTTTTGCGCCACGCAGGCATGTCCTATGCCGAGATCGCGGACGCCGCGGGCATCGCCCACGGCTCTGTCGGCACACTGCTAGGGCGCGCTGAGACAGAATTCGAGAAAAAGTATCGCCAGATGCAGAAGAAAGCAGTTCGCCTGGAACGAGAAGGAGGCTAATATGCGCCCCAGTGTGCACCTCAGCGATGGGGAAATTCGAGCCTTTCAAGATCAAGAATTACAGGGCGCGGAACGCCAGAGGGTTTCCGCACACATCGCATCTTGCTCGGACTGCCAGGAAAAAGCGCGAAACCTGTCTGCCAGGGCACAGCGAGTGCATGCTCAACTTTCCAACCTGCAAGCCGAAACAAACGCAGTGCAGGCATCCCCTCACAGGGCGCGTCCCCGCCTGGCGGAGCGCCTGGAAATGGTCGAACAGGAGGACCAAAACATGTGGAATAAGTTGACTTCTCGACAATACCGCCCACTTTGGGTAGGATTAGCTGTGATCGCCGTGTTGGCGATTGCCCTGGCTTTCCCGTCCGTGCAAGCGATCGCCAACAGTTTCTTGGGGTTGTTCCGGGTGGAGCAAATCCGCGTCGTGCAATTCGATCCATCAGCTCTGCCTGGACAACTCGAATCTTCAGCGCAATTGGAAAACATCCTGGCTAAGGAGGTTGTAATTGAGGAGAATGGAGAAGTTCAAGAGGCCGCCAATCTTGAGGAAGCCAGCGCCCTGGCAGGCTTCGCCGTGCGGTTGCCCGGGAATATGGCTGAAACCCCCAGGCTGGTGGTGCAACCTGGCGGGACAGCCAGCTTCAACATCAACCTGGAACTGGTGCAGACCGTATTGAGCGAAATGGGTTATCAGGATATTCACCTGCCAACCGAATTAGACGGCTCCCAGGTTACTTTGACGATGAGCAAAAGCGTGATCGCCCTGTATGGCGATTGCCAGTTCAATCCAGACGCCGCTGCCATCGCAGAGAATCCAGAGAACAGTAAGGAAGCACTGTCCGATCTGAAGGACTGCACTTCCCTTACACAGATGCCCAGCCCAACCATCTCAGCCCCGCCCGGTCTGGACCTGGCACAGATTGGTGAGGCCTACCTGCAACTCCTGGGCATGACAGAGGATGAAGCTGCCCGTTTCGCCCGTAACGTGGACTGGACTACCACTTTCGTGATCCCCGTCCCGCGCTACAGCAACTACGAAGACGTACCGGTCGATGGCGTCACGGGTACGCTGGTCTCATTCTCCACTGGAGGAGGCAAGCAGCACAGCCTGCTGTGGGTGAAAGACGGCTTCCTCTATATGCTAAGTGGAGCTGGCAGCAAACAGGATATCCTGAACATCGCGGCAACGATCCAATAACCCCTCCCACAAAGGGACCGCCGGGCGCAGCAAGAGCTTGGCCGAGATTGCTGCGCCCCGGCAATCAATCCAAAGCAAAGAAATCGCATACACATCTTGATGACAGCTTCTTCTCCCCCTGCTATCGAAACCCACAGCTTGCGAAAAGCCTTCGGCGATAAAATCGCCGTGCAAGATCTTTCCCTGACCGTAGAGCGCGGCGAGGTGTTCGGTTTTCTGGGACCTAACGGGGCCGGCAAAACCACATCGGTGAAAATGCTGCTCAGTTTGACCGCGCCCAGTTCTGGCCAGGGCTACCTGTTCGGTGTGCCCCTGGGCGACCCCGCCGTGCGGGCGCGCCTGGGATTCCTGCCAGAACACTTCCGCTTCCACGATTGGCTGCAGGCCGATGAATTCCTGGCGCTGCACGCCGATCTATATCACATTCCGCGCCAACAAGCGCGCCCACGCATCGCTGAACTGCTCGAGCTGGTTGGCCTGATGCCACATGCCCAGAAAAAGCTGCGCGAGTATTCCAAGGGCATGCTGCAACGCATTGGCTTGGCCCAGGCTTTGCTGAACGCGCCCGACCTGGTGATCCTGGATGAACCCACTTCCGGCCTTGACCCGGTAGGTCGCCGCCTGGTGCGCGACATCATCCGCGAGCTGCGCCAGAATGGCACTACAGTGTTCTTGAACTCTCACCTGCTCAGCGAGGTGGAGATCACCTGCGACCGGGTGGCCTTCATCAAACACGGGCAGGTGATCCGCGTCAGCCAGCTACGAGACCTGGTGGAAGGCGAGCTGAGCGTGGAAATACGCGCCCGCCACCTGTCAGCGGAAATCGTCCGAGGCCTGGCGCGCTGGAGTCCGGATGCAACCGACGTTCGTATCGACGAAAGCGCCACAGGCGAACTACTCACATTGACCCTGAACAGCGAGGCCGACCTACCAGCGCTCAACCGTTACCTGGTCGAACAGGGTGTGGATGTGTACGCCCTACGCCCTCAACACCTCTCGTTAGAGGATCTGTTCATCCAGATCGTTGGCACGGACGGTGGCCTATGAACGTTTTCTCGAACGCTCTGATCATCGCTCGCCTGACTTTCCAGGAGGCCGCTCGCCGCAGGATCCTGCTGTTGGCCTGTTTGCTCAGCCTGGTTTTCCTGATCGTGTTCGCCTTGGGATTCCATTTCATCAACCTGGAGATCGAGAAGACGGGCGACCGCTTGAGGATGCTGCAAGTGAACGAAATGCGCAATTTTTTGCTCACGGCAGGCATGTACGTGGTCAACTTTCTGACCATCATGATGACCGTGCTGACCTCCGTGGATACGTTGTCGGGTGAGATCAGTTCCGGCGCCATCCATACGCTAGCGTCCAAACCTATCCGGCGTTGGGAGATCGTGCTTGGCAAGTGGCTGGGCTTTGCGAGCATGTTGAGCCTGTACCTGCTGCTAATGGGAGGCGGGATCCTCTTGCTGGTTTACCTGCGCTCTGGATACACGCCCCCACACCCCGTGAGCGCCATGCTGCTGATATGGTTGAACGCCCTGATCCTGCTCAGCATCTCGTTGGTAGGAGGCGCCAGCCTGTCTACCCTGACGAACGGTGTGCTGGTCTTTGGGCTGTATGGGATCGCCTTCATTGGCGGCTGGATCGAGCAGATCGGCTCGTACCTGCGCGCCCAGGCTGCCGGACAAGCCGCGGTCAATATCGGCATCCTGACCAGCCTGCTCATCCCCAGCGAGGCCTTGTGGCGGCGGGCGGCGCACGAACTGCAATCGCCGTTGATCACTTCGCTGGGCGTATCGCCTTTTTCGACGCCTTACTATCCCAGCACCGCTATGATCGTCTATGCGGTGTTGTACCTGCTTGTAGCCTTCACGCTGGCGATCTGGCGTTTCAACCGCCGCGATCTGTAGGTGGGCATACATCGTTCGCCCCTTGTTGACTCCCTGGGAACATATCCTTCCCAGGGAGTATTGATTCGTAGCCCTATTAATAATATTATTATCATAAATATTGTCTAGTATGATAAAATCCAGGATCAAGGATCCTTATGCATACCTCCCCATCTGCCGTTTTGTCCGGCTTGCGTCTGCGCTGGGCGCAGTTTGCAGTGTTGAGCCTGCTGTCCCTGTTTGGCGCTTACTGGCTGTTGAAAGCAGCCTGGTCGCCTGGCAACGCGGCGCGCTGGCTGGCGCTGGCTGGCCTTACGCTCGCCTATCTGCTGGCAGTGCTGTGGCGAGGCCTGCCGGCCAACCATCGTGCGGGCGAGACCCAACTGCTGCCGAGCTTTGGCTGGGGCAACCGCATGACGTTGCTGCGCGGCTTGCTGGTCGCAGGGTTGGTAGGCTTCCTGTTCTCCCCTCGCCCAGCGGGCTGGTTGGCCTGGATTCCAGGTATCCTGTACACCCTGGCAGATGCCGCCGATTTCCTGGACGGCTACCTGGCGCGCCGCACCAACCATGCCACCCGCCTGGGTGAAATCCTGGACATGAGCTTCGATGGGTTAGGCGTGCTGGTCGCCTCCAGCCTGGCGGTCCAATATAATCAAGTCCCTGCCTGGTATCTATCCGTGGCGCTGGCGCGTTACATCTTCATCACCGGCCTGTGGCTTCGCAAACGCCTGGCTAAACCTATTTACGAACTACCTCATAGCACCAGCCGACGCTTGTTCGCCGGGCTGCAAATGGGGTTCATCGCCGTGGTCTTGTGGCCGGTTTTCTCGCCACCTGGCACAACCATCGCGGCAGCATTGTTCGCCCTACCCTTCCTGGCCGGCTTCTTGCGAGACTGGCTGGCCATCAGCGGGGTGCTGCGGCCCAGCCAACCATCTACATCTTCCAACGCGCCAGCCAGGCGGCACTTGCACTGGCTACCCATATTGCTGCGCGTGGGTGTTATCATTACAGGTGGGTGGGTGCTGTTGCAACGGGTCCAAAACACGACTGTGTGGGGAAGCACACCACTGGCGCTGAGCATCATCGATGCCCTGGTGATCTTATCGCTAAGTTTTGGCATCCTGGCGCGCAGCAGCGCTGTACTGGGCCTGTTGTTGGTGGGCTTGCACCAGGTGTACACGGGCTTGAATCCGGGAGAAATGCTGCTGGTTGTGTTCTTCACTGCCATCCTTTTCCTGGGCAGCGGTCCCTACTCCCTATGGGCTCCCGAGGAATATCTCGTTCACCACCGCGCGGGCGAACGCCAGCTGCATAACCTGAAGGGGCAAACATGATCGGGCGGAGCCTACATATAGTGAAGAAACTGCGGCACCTGATTTGGTTGGCGCTGCCCCTGCTGCTATGGTGGCTGCTGCGCCAGGCGCCTCTGAATGAGATCTGGAATACGCTGCAAACGCTCAGCCTGGCCCAGTTGATCTTCCTGGCTGGCATCAATCTCGGCATTACCTTGTTGTTCAGCAGCCGGTGGTGGCTGATCCTGCGCGCCCAGGGACACGCCATCCCGTACTTCTCGCTGGCGGGATACCGATTGGCAGGTTTCGCAGTCAGTTATTTCACACCCGGGACTCAGTTTGGCGGCGAGCCGCTGCAAGTTTACCTGCTGCAAAAGCGCCACGGCCTGGCAAACGCAGACGCGCTGGCAGCCGTGACGCTGGATAAATTGTTCGAATTACTGACAAATTTCGCTTTCCTGGTCGCTGGCCTGCTGCTGGTATTCAACCACGGCTTGCTAAACGGAGCCAACGCCGCTGTCAGCCACCAGGCGCTGCTATGGGCAGTTGGCGTATTGAGCTTGCCTTTGATCTACCTGATCCTGTTGAGCGCTGGGCGTATGCCCTTATCCTGGCTGAGCGCCCATCTTCCAGAGGCGTGGCATCGCCGCCCGGCGCTAAGCAAACTCCTGCCTGTGATTACCGCGACTGAAGAGCGCATTGCCCCCTTGCTCCAGCGGCAACCCTGGCTGATCCTGGCGATCCTGGCCTTATCCGCTTCGATCTGGCTGTTTTCGATCCTGGAATACTGGCTGAGCATCCGTTTTTTAGGTGCGCGCTTGAGCCCGTTCCAAACCATCGCCGCTCTGACCGCAGCCCGCATCGCTTTCCTGACACCCCTGCCCGGCGGATTGGGCGCGCTGGAAGCCAGCCAGGCCTTCGCTTTGCAGGCCCTGGGATTCAGCCCGGCGCTGGGCATCAGCGCCAGCCTGTTGATCCGCGCCCGGGATGTTTTGCTGGGATTGCTTGGCCTATGGGCAGGTGCCCTGTTGCTGCGTTCTCGATCCATCACCGGACAAGATCTTTCAACGCCTGCCCAGGCAGGCCACACACGCCAATCCTTTTTCCAAACCTTACGGAGGTTCTCATGAATACTTCAAAATTCGGCCCCGTGCAGATCGGGATTATCCTGCTGACTGCGGCGACCGCCATCATCCACCTGGTGCTGGCTTACTCCATTGCCGTACAGCTTGGGCTGCCCAACAGCCTGATGTTCGTTGCCAATGGCCTGGGTTACCTGGCGTTGGTCGCCGCCCTATACCTGCCGCAGTTCAAGAAATGGCATAACTGGGTGCGCTGGGCGCTAATGGCTTTTACGGCCGTCACCATCGTTGGATGGGTGGCGATCGGTTCGCGCAACCTGATCGGTTATACAGACAAATTGATCGAAGTAGCGCTGATCGCGCTGCTCTTCACTGAAAGCCGCAAGAAGGCCTAGATTTCTATGTGGGGGGAGCCTATGGAGTTCTTCGAATGGCTGACCCAGGCAGAGGCATTCTGCCACAGGGAGGGGCGCCCAATGGTCAGCCTGAGCTATGCCCAGAGCTTAGATGGCTGCCTGACGGCTCGGCGCGGCCAGCCGACACCTTTGAGCGGAGCGCAGGCCAGTAAACTGACGCACCAACTGCGCGCTGCGCACCAGGCCATCCTGGCGGGCGTCGGCACAGTGTTGGCAGATGACCCCTTGCTGACAGTGCGTTTGGTGGAAGGGGAAAGCCCACAGCCAGTGATCCTGGACAGCCACCTGCGCACCCCATTGGATGCCAGCCTGCTGCACAAGCACCCGCAGAAGCCCTGGATCGCCACCACGCGCCATTCCGACCCAAAGCGCCGGGCCGACCTGGAAGCCTGTGGAGCGCGCCTGTTGATCCTGCCAGAAGACTCAGAAGGCCGCGTGGATCTGGAGGCCATGCTACAGCGCCTGGCAGGTGAAGGCATCTGCAGCCTGATGGTGGAAGGCGGTGCCCAGGTGCTGGCAAATTTCCTGCGCGAAGCCCAACGGAACTTCCTGTTCCGCACCCTGGCCGACCAGGCGATCGTGACGATTGCTCCGGTCTACCTGGGCGGGCTGCATGTCATCGCAGAGGGCAGCCTGGCTGCAAGCGGAACACCTCACCTGACCGAAATGCCTCGACTGCACGAGGTCGGGTCCACACAGCTTGGCGAGGACCTCATCGTATGGGGAAAGTTACGTTCGCAGGCATGAATCGGGTTATCTGGCCTCACCTATCATTGATTTCACAGAAGTGACTGAAAGTATTTCGATATGAACATGCAAACAGCTTTGTACTTCGCGGAAAAGCACAGGGTGACGATCCAGTCAGAGCCATTACCGGCATTAGCTGACCACAAGGTGTTGGTTCAAACCTTACTTTCGGCCATCAGCCCGGGCACGGAGATGTTGATCTACCGCGGCCAGTTCCCTGAAGATTTGCCAATCGATGAAAATATCGCTGGTCTGCAAGGCCGTTTTGGCTACCCGCTCAAATATGGGTACTGCAACGTAGGCCAGGTAATCGAGACCGGCGCGCAGGTTGATGCGAACTGGCGAGGCCGGCTGGTATTCGCCTTCCAACCCCATCAAAGCCATTACATCGCTGACCCACAGGAATTGCTGCCGCTGCCCGAGGGGATCACGCCAGAACAGGCCATTTTCTTACCCAATATGGAAACAGCCGTCAATTTCCTGATGGACGGCAAGCCCTTGATCGGGGAGCGAGTGGTGGTTTTCGGGCAGGGCATCATCGGCCTGCTGACTACCGCTCTGCTGGTGGAATATCCGCTAGAAAAACTGATCACCTTGGATCACTACCCACTACGGCGGAAAACCTCGCTGCAACTGGGAGCGCAGGCCAGCCTGCCGCCTTCCGGTCCAGAAACTGCCGGGCAATTAGACGAGTTGCTCCCAGGCGGCGCGGACTTGACGTTCGAGCTCTCCGGCGCGCCGCAGGCGCTGGATGAGGCCATCCACCTGACCGGATTCGATGGCAGGGTGATCATCGGCTCGTGGTATGGGCAAAAGCGCGCCAGCCTGGCCCTGGGCGGGCGCTTCCACCGCAGCCGCATACGCCTGATCAGCAGCCAGGTGAGCACGCTGGCCCCTGAGCTCGCAGGTCGTTGGAGCAAGGCGCGCCGCCTGGAGGTCGCCTGGCACAGGCTGCGCCAGATCCAGCCAGAGCACTTCATCACCCATCGCTTTGGGCTGCCTCAGGCCAGCCAGGCATATCAGTTGATCGACCAGCATCCTGAAGAAACCATCCAGGTGGTATTGACTTACTCATGAATCAGAACACTAACGTACGAGCGCGCAGTACGCCGCCTGCCAGTTCCCAACAAGTCGCCTGGTACTACGATCAAAACACGCCGCGCTTCTTGCGGTTTGGCGGCAGCAAAGCAATCGCCGCCATCCACCGCCAGATCTGGGCCCCAGGCGTCGAAAGTCCTGAAGAGGCCTTCCTGTACCTGAACCGCCTGGTGGCCGAAGCCATCCGCCCGGCTCTGCAAACAGGGACTGACGAAAGCCAGCCTGGCGGCGTGTTGGACTTAGGCTGCGGTGTAGGCGGTACGACGACCTGGCTGGCGCAGCATTTCGGCAAGCGTGTGGGGCTCTTGACCGGCGTGACCAACAGCGCCGTGCAGCACCAACTGGCTCAGGAGCGCGCTGCCAGCCTGGGTTTGCAGGGAAACTGCCAGTTCCTGCTGGCAAACTTCCTGGAACTGCCCGATCTGGATAACACCCGGGCGGCTTTTGCCATCGAGTCTTTCGTACACGCCGGCGATGCGCAGCGCTTTTTCGCCCAGGCAGCCCGGCAGTTGCCGCCTGGGGGCAGGCTGGTGATCTGCGATGATTTCCTGAGCGATGCCGCTGAAACCCAACCGGAAGCGCAGCACTGGGTGCAGCGCTTCCAAACCGGCTGGCATCTGAATAATTTGCTGCCAGTTTCAAAGGTGCTGCGCCTGGGGCAGGAGGCTGGCTTCCACCTGCTTCAGTCTCACGACCTGAGCCCATACCTGCGCCACTTCCATCCTGTGATCCTGTGGAGCCTGGCACTGCTGACGCATTTGCAAGCGGTAGCCATCCGCTCGGCTTACTGGCAGAACCTGGCAGGCGGCACGGCCCTGCAAATCTGCTCCCGGCACGGTTGGATTCAATACCGGTCCCTGGTGTGGGAGAAGCGGGCTTGACGAGAACCCCTTTATCCTGTTTAATTACCCCATGTTCTACCGAAAGCACCTGCGATCTACCCTGTATTCCCTGTTAGCCCTGGGACTGCTCGCCAGTTGCGCCAGCCCACAACCCGCCGCCACCCAACCTGGCGTGAAGCCGCTCCCCACCCAGGCCAGCAGCGCCAGGGCAGATGTACTCTCGGTGAGCATCACGGGCATGCCGGGGGCCTACCAGTTCAGCGTCGAGGTTCGCAGCCCGGACCTGGGATGTGAGCAGTACGCCGACTGGTGGGAGATCATCGATGAACAGGGCAACCTGATCTACCGGCGCATCCTGACCCATAGCCACGTCAGTGAGCAACCCTTCCAGCGCGCTGGCGGACCAGTAGCGATCCAGGCAGATACGATCATCTACGTGCGCGCCCACATGCACCCAGGCGGTTACGGCGGGCAAGCGCTGCGCGGCTCGGTGCTGGCGGGCTTTCAAAACGCCAACCCGGGCCCGGATTTTGCTGCGGGCCTGGCAACAACACCCCCCCTGCCGCAGGGCTGTGATTTCTAGGCGCGATCGCATCCCAGCGATACCCGGGCTGATGCCCGTCACGAGGTTCTTATGTATACAGTAGCAGTCAAACGCGAATTCATTGCCCAACACTACCTGGTTGGCGGCGACTGGGGTGCGGAAAACCAGAAACACTCGCATCACTACCAGCTCGAGCTGCAATTGCACGGAGAGGCGCTCGACCAGCACGGTTACCTGGTCGATATCGTACAGATCGAAGAAATCCTGGAAGCGTTAGTCAAGCGCTACCGGGATAACACGCTCAACGATTTGCCCGAGTTCGCCGGTCTCAACCCCAGCATCGAACATTTCAGCCGCATCCTGTGCCAGGCCGTGGCAAAGCAGATCCAGGCGAACAACATCGGCGCGGTTACCGTCCAACTGTGGGAAAACCAAATCGCCTGGGCGGCTTACCGGCTGGAAAAACGGCCGTGAGTAGACAGCCCGTGGTTCCACGCCCCTGATTTCACCAGCAAAGGGTAAACCAGCCATGCGCACCGGCTTGTTGGTTTACGGCAGCCTGGACACGGTTTCCGGAGGCTACCTGTACGACCGCAAGCTGGTAGACCATCTGAAACGCCAGGGGCAGCCGGTCGAGGTGTTCAGCCTGCCCTGGCGGAATTACACCCGGCATCTGGGAGATAACCTGTCGTCCAGCCTGTGCCGCCAATTACGGACCGCCAACCTGGACGTTCTTTTGCAAGATGAGCTCAACCACCCCTCGCTGTTCTGGCTAAACCGGCGCCTGCGCGTGGATTACCCCATCGTCAGCATCGTACACCACTTGCGCAGCAGCGAGCAGCGCCCGGCCTGGCAAAACCGGCTATACCGCCTGATCGAGCGCAGCTACCTGCACAGCGTAGATGGCTTCGTTTTCAACAGCCATACCACCCGCCAGGTTGTAGCGCAGACCGGGGTAGATCTAAAAAAAACACCCTGGATCGTGGCTCATCCGGCAGGGGATCACTTCGCTGCCCAGGTTGATGAGGCAGTCATCCTGCAGCGCGCCATGCAGCCCGGCCCGCTGCGCCTGCTGTTCCTGGGCAACGTGATTCCCCGCAAAGGCCTGCACACCGTGCTGCAAGCCATGCAGCAACTACCCTCGGCAACCTGCACCTTGCAAGTGGTTGGCAGCTTGCAGGTAGATAGAGCTTACATAGACAGGCTTTATCACATTATTGCGGCAGCGGGGCTGCAAGGGCGCGTGCAGTTCCTGGGTTCGATCAAGACCCAGGCGCTCGCCCAACGTCTGTTGGAAAGCCAGGTACTGGTAGTGCCATCTTCCTACGAAGGTTTTGGGATTGGTTACCTGGAGGGGATGAGCTTCGGCCTGCCAGCGATCGCCACGACGGCGGGCGCAGCCGGAGAAATCATCACCCACGGGAGCGATGGTTTCCTACTGCCTCCAAATGATCCGCAATCCCTGGCAGACTGCCTGGCTGGCCTGGCTGCAGAGCGCCCACGCCTGGGGGAAATGGGCGCTGCGGCCCGCCAGCGCTTCCTGGCACATCCTACCTGGGAGCAGACCGCCGAGCGGATTTTTCAGTTCTTGCGCGGTGTAGCCAACCCGTGAAAGGTAATCTACTGCGAGGTGAGCAATGGACGAACCCATAACTTACAGCTTTCCGCGCTACCTGGCAGCCAAGAAAAGCGTGGACGACCGCGCCCTGAACCAGCACGTCTGGCGCAGCCTGTCACAGGCACTGCCGGTTATTGATCCAGACCAGCCGCTGCGCGTACTAGAAATTGGCTGCGGGATTGGGACGATGTTCGAGCGCATGCTGGATTGGGACCTGCTGAACTATGCTGAATACACCGGCCTGGACGCGCAGGCTGAAAACATCGTTCAAGCTCAGCAGCGCCTGCCAGAATGGGCCCACGCCAGGGGCTACCAGACGGCTGCAGCAGACCCTGAATGGCTGGAATTTCAACAAAACCAGTGCCGCGTGAGGCTGTACCTGGAGGCCATCAACCTGTTTGATTTCATCGCCCGCCAGCGCGGGCAGCAACGCTGGGATTTGCTGGTGGCGCACGCTTTCCTGGATTTGATGGATATCCCAGCCACCCTGCCAGCGCTCTTCGAACTGGTTGAACCGGGAGGGCTGTTCTACTTCACCATCAATTTCGACGGGGCGACCCTGTTCGAACCGGCCATCGATCCTGCCCTGGATGAGCACATCCAGGCGCTGTACCATCGCAGCATGGATGAACGCATCACCAGCGGAAAGCGGTCCGGCGACAGCCGCGCCGGGCGGCGCCTGTTCACGCATTTGCAGCGCGCCGGTACGCAGGTGCTGGATGCAGGCTCGTCTGATTGGGTAGTTTTTCCCCAGTCCGGGTGCTATCCCCAAGACGAAGCTTACTTCTTGCATTTCATCCTGGACACCCTGCAGCAGGCCCTGTCAGGTCACCCCGAACTGGACGAGGATCGCTTCGCCGACTGGGTAACTGAACGCCACGCCCAGGTGAGGCGCGGCGAACTGATCTATATTGCTCACCAAATCGATTTCCTTGGGCGAACCCCACCGGCCACGCCGCGATGAACAGCGCCAACCTCCCAGCAATCTCAGGCAGTTATGCTCTCCAGCTCGGTTTGACAACGGCCTGCCGGCTGCAGGTCGGCAGGCTGGGCGAGTTCGACTTGCCTGCCGGCGAATACATCTACCTGGGGAGCGCAAGAGGGCCAGGCGGGCTAAGCGCCCGCTTATCGCGTCACCTGGCTGGGAACCAGGAACGCCTACACTGGCACATCGATTACTTGCGAAAGATCGCCATACCGGGCGCAATTTGTTACCTGGCAGGCGAACCAACCCGCCCTCCCCTGGAATGCGCCTGGAGCCAAGGCCTGGCTGAGCTACCCGGGGCAAGCATACCCGCAGCCGGCTTCGGCGCCAGCGACTGCCGGTCAGGCTGCATTGCTCACCTGATCCATTTCACATCACAGGGCGAGCCACAAACGCCTCTGCTCCACCAGCTCGACATCCGCATGCTGCTTGCCCGCATAGCCGGAGCGCCGGCTGCCGCGCTGGGCGGCTGGCGCTTATATCCGGCTTTGGGGTAACCAGTTTCGAGGTAAAATACCTGCTACTTATCATGCAGAATTTGGAGTTTACCTTTGAAACAACGCCTCCTGGATTACCTGATACTGCTCAGCGTGGCTGGGCTGGTGGTGCTGCTGGATCAATGGATCAAGAGCCTGGTGCGCACGCACCTGTCGCCGAACGAGATTTACCGGCCTGATTTGTGGATTACGCAGTACGTTCGCATCCTGCATCTCAAAAACAGCGGCACCATCGGGGGCATTTTTCAAAATATGGGGGGGTTCTTCACCGTATTATCTATCCTGATCAGCATCACAGTGCTGCTCTATTTCCCGCAGGTCCCGCGGCAGGAGTGGATGCTGCGCCTGTCCCTGTGCCTGGTGCTGGGGGGAGGTGTGGGGAACCTGATCGACCGCCTGTCGCGCGGTTACGTTACAGATTTCGTATCCGTTGGTAATTTCCTGGTTTTCAACGTGGCGGATGCCAGCCTATCAGTTGGGATCGCGCTGTGCTTATTTGCCGTCTGGCAACACAGCCGGTGAGGATAGCATTTATCTCTGGCTGAGGTAAAATGTAGGATAACTTCTTATCTATCTTGGAGATCGATCTTGAAAAAATACCTTGCAGACTACGCCTGGCTCTTTTCTATCGCAGGCATCGTGATTTTCCTGGACCAATGGACCAAGCAACTGGTGCGCACGAACCTGATGCACAGTGAAATTTACCGGCCCGATTTGTGGATCACGCAATACGCCCGCATCGTTAACTGGAGCAACACGGGAGCCGCCTTTGGGCTGTTCCAGAACATGAACATCGTCTTTACTGTGCTTTCTTTCATCGTCAGTGCAGCGATCATCTATTATTTTCCCCAGGTTTCCTGGCATGATTGGACCCTGCGCCTGGCGCTCAGCCTGCAATTGGGGGGCGCAATTGGGAACCTGATCGACCGCCTGACCCAGGGCTACGTAACCGACTTCATTTCAATTGGTGCTTTTCCGGTCTTCAATGTAGCCGACTCCAGTATCTCCGTTGGGGTGGCGGTCCTGGTGTTGGGAATGTGGCTGCATGAGCAGCGTGAAAAAACACAACCCGAGCCAATCCCAGCCTCTCCAGAAGAACCACCCAAGGAAACCCAGGGTGAGTGAACTGCCGGATCTCATTCGCCTCACTTTTGACGAAGATCAGGCGCAACGCCTGGACAAGTTTCTGGTAGCACGCCTGCCCGAATTTTCACGGGCACGCCTGCAAAACCTGATCAAAGACGGCCTGGTGCTGGTAAATAACCTGCCTGCGCATAAAGCCGGGCAATCGATCGAAAAGGGCGCAGTGGTGCAGGTTTACCTGCCGCCGCCTGTACCCAGCGCGCTGGTTCCCGAAGCCATCCCGCTGGATATCATCTTCGAAAACGACGACTTGCTAGTGGTCAACAAGCCGGCCGGTATGGTCGTGCACCCGGCGGCCGGTCATGCTTCAGGGACGCTCGTGCACGCCGTTCTGGCCCACGCGCCCGAACTGGAAGGCATCGGCGGCGAACAGCGCCCGGGGGTCGTGCATCGGTTGGATAAAGAAACCTCTGGGCTGATCCTGCTGGCCAAAAATGATCGCACCCATCGCTGGCTGCAAGAGCAATTTCGCCTGCGCAAGGTAGAAAAAATCTACTACACCCTGGTGGATGGCGCCCCACCTACACCTGCCGGGCGCGTCGAGGCAGCCATCGGGCGCGATCTAAAACAACGCAAGCGGATGGCAGTGGTCACCCCGCAAAAAGGCCGCCAGGCAACCAGCGAATACCATACATTAGAGCAGTTTCCCCATCACACGCTGCTGGAAGTACATCCGATCACCGGACGCACCCACCAGATTCGCCTGCACATGGCTTTTCTAGGCTGCCCGGTTGCTGGCGACACCATCTATGGGCGGCAGCATAGCAGCGTTCCACTCAAACGACACTTCTTGCATGCGGTGCGCCTGACCATACGATTGCGCGGTGAAACCAAAACGCGCACTTTCGAAGCGCCCCTGCCGCCCGAACTGCTGGCTATCCTGGAAAATCTGCGGCATACAAGTTAACTCTCGAAACACGCCGCGCCGGGAAAACCCGGCAAGCTGCGACCGTCAAAAATCTTACACCCCAATGGAGTTCCTATGGAATTGAGCAAAACCAGCTTCGTTGATCTTCGCTCCGATACAGTCACCCACCCCACCCCCGCTATGCGACAGGCAATGGCCCAGGCGGAAGTGGGCGATGATGTCTACGGCGAGGACCCTACTGTCAACCGCCTGCAAGCCATGGCGGCCGCTATGCTCGGCAAAGAGGCCGGGCTGTTCGTCGCCTCCGGCACAATGGGGAACCTGATCGCCATCCTGGTGCACTGCCAACGCGGCGATGAGGTCATCCTGGGAAATAAAGCCCATACCTTCCTGTACGAGGCTGGAGGCATTTCCGCTTTGGGCGGCGTGCACTCCTGCCAGATCCCCAACCAGGCGAATGGCACGTTGGACCTGGCGGATATCCGCTCCGCCGTTCGTCCCGACGATGCTCACCACCCCATCACCCGCCTGGTAACGCTGGAAAATACACAAAATCGCTGCGGCGGTGTGGTGCTCGATGTAGAATACACCCGCTCTGTAGGCGAACTGGCACATTCGCTCGGTTTGCGCCTGCACCTGGATGGGGCGCGCATCTTCAACGCTGCGGCAGCCCTGGGTGTCCCGGCCAGGGTCCTGACCGAACCAGTTGATTCGGTCACTTTCTGCCTGAGCAAAGCGCTTTGCGCCCCAGTTGGTTCGGTGCTGTGCGGGTCGCAAGAATTCATCCAGCGCGCCCATCGCATACGGAAGCAATTGGGGGGCGGTATGCGCCAGGCTGGGATCCTGGCTGCGGCGGGCGTAGTGGCGCTGGAAACGATGGTCGATCGCCTGGCCGAGGATCACCTGCGGGCCCAAAAGCTGGCGCAGGGATTGGCGCGCATCCCAGGCATGCAACTTGACCCCGGTACACCCTACACTAACATGGTTTTCACCGGCCTGGCACCGGAAACTGCTCCCCTGGATGCCAGACAGGTTGCCAAACGCCTGGCAGAACATGGCGTGCGCGTAGGCGTAGTGGGCGAACGGCGCTTCAGACTGGTGACGCATTATTGGGTCGACGATCAGGCTGTGGAACGCGCCCTGGCTGCCTTCGCCGCCGTACTCTAAAGTGTTGCGCATGTTATAATATTCACATTCTCTGGGGCTGGATGGTTTAAAAATGGATGAATACTTGTCATTAGAAAAAATCGATCGAGTTGCAGGTGTCATTCGAGCAAAAACGAGCATACTGCCGAAGGTTGGAATTATCCTTGGCTCTGGCCTGGGGAGCCTGGCGGAGATCATGGAGGATACCGCCCTGGTCCCTTATGACCAGTTGCCGGATTGGCCTGTATCGACCGTGATTGGTCACGCCGGTCGCCTGGCGCTCGGTAAACTGGAAGGGCAACCCGTGCTGATGATGCAAGGGCGCGCTCATTACTATGAAGGATACTCTATAGCCCAGATTGGCCTGCCTGTGCGCGTCATGCAACGATTGGGCATCCAGGAACTGGTGGTCACCAACGCCGCGGGAGCGGTGAATCCCAATTTCGAGCCTGGTGATCTGATGTTGATCCTCGACCACATCAATCTGCTTGGCATGGCCGGACAAAACCCGCTGCGCGGACCAAACCTGGATGTACTGGGGCCGCGTTTTCCAGATATGAGCCAGGCTTATGACCGGGAATTGACGAACCTGGCCCGCCAGGTGGCCGGTGAGCAAAACCTGCTGCTGCGCGAGGGTGTGTACATTTGCCTGGCAGGGCCATCGTTCGAGACCCCAGCCGATTTACGCTTCTTGCATGCTATCGGCGTCGACGCGGTGGGCATGTCGACCGTACCCGAAGTCACAGTGGCGCGCCATGGCGGCACGCGCGTATTGGGCATTTCCGGCATCAGCAACAAGGCCAACCTGGACGGCAGCACAATTACAACCCACGAAGAAGTATTGGAAGCCGGGCGCAAAATCGTTCCGCAATTGATCACCTTGCTGCGCGGCGTCCTGCGCCGCCTGTGATGTATCCGGATTGCGGAATGCAATCCGCTGGATGTGGCTTACATGGTATTCAATTTAATTGTTTCTGGGAAGCGATCCGCCCCGTCGCTGGCGGCCAAGGGCCTGCATGGATGAAGCCATCCGTTTTTTTCGTGCAGTTGAAGCATGGGTTTACCTGTTCCTGGGGTTTGTAGGGCTGATCTTCATCCGCAGGTTCATCCTGGCCTGGCAGGAACTGCGGGGAGCTGTATTCGGATTGGAGCGTGAGCGCGCCCAGGGGCGCCTAAACCAGGCTGCCAGTGTGTTGGTATTACTCTTGGCGATGACTGTAACCGAGTTTATCCTGGTATCTTTTATAGCCCCAGCATTGCCGGAGGCGATTCCCCTGCCCACCGCCACGCTTAATTTGCTGGCAACGCCAACAACCACCTTGCCAGCAACCACCCCTCAGCCTGGCGCGCCCGAGGGGTTTACCCAACCCACAGCGGTGGCAGCTACCCCGCTACCTGGTTGTGTGCCTGGTCAGATCGAGATCCTGACGCCGCCCAACGGGCAAGAAGTCAGCGGGGTGGTTGAAGTCACAGGGACAGCCAACTTGCCCAATTTCGGCTTCTATAAGTTCGAGATCAAACGCCCTGATGATACCATCTGGCTAACCATCCAGGCCGGCAACAGTATCGTGATTGCCGGGAAACTCGGCGACTGGGATACCAGCCGGCTCACCCCAGGAGAGTACGAATTGGGCCTGGTGGTGGTGGATAACGCCGCCCAGGCTTCCCCTCCCTGCGTTATCCGTGTCCTGGTCATGCCCGCCCCTGAAGCCAGTCCAGGCCCATAAGGAGGTCTTTCTATGCCAGAGATCGAAATCCGCCCGGCAATCGCATCAGACATTCCTTCTTTAGTGGAGCTGGATCACCATTACACCAGCGACCACGTCTGGCAAATAGAGATGCGACGCGGCTCTCCCACCAGCCTGGTCAGCGAGCCAGTACGCAGTGTGCACTTCCGTCAAATGCGCCTGCCGCGCTCCGCGAGAGTAGAGTACCCACGCCCACCCAAGGCTCTAATCGAGGATTGGAACTCACGCTCGGGCGTCCTGGTGGCCTTGTTAGATCAACAACCCATTGGGTACGCCAGCTTATCCTTGCAAGTTGTTCCAATCAGCGCCTGGGTAAGCGACCTGGTAGTGGACCGCCCATTACGCCGCAAAGGAATCGGTAGGGCCCTGCTCCTGGCAGCCACGGAATGGGCGACCCAGGAATGGGTCACCCAGATGGGCAAACAGAATCTGATCCTGGAAATGCAGCCCAAGAACCACCCTGCCATCCAACTGGCGCTCAAATTGGGTTTTGAACTGTGCGGATACAATGATCGATACTATGCCAATCACGATGCCGCTATTTTTTTCGGTAAGTCGCTTTTCTGAGCGTCTGGAAAGTAAATTTACACCTTATCGTCATGCATGATTTTTTGGTCAGCGCCCTGCGCACCCTAAACGAGCTTCTCACCGCTGGCATTGCCATCACAGCGTTTTCTTTGCTGCTGTATGCTTTGTCGTTCAACCTGCGCGACCACGTGGCGCGTACGTTCGCCATGATCCTGGTGTGTGTGGTGATCACGTTCGTGGGCGAGGCCTTGAGCAGCGTAGCGACCCTGCCCCAGTCTTTGGATTTTTGGCTGCGCCTGGAATGGGTGGGCATCACCTTTCTTCCAGCGGTCTACCTGCACTTTTCAGATGCCCTGCTCGCCACCACCGGGCGACCCTCGCGTGGGCGGCGGCGCCTTGTTGTGCGCTTGCTGTATGGCTGCTCGCTGGTCTTCCTGATCACCTTGCCATTCGGCTGGCTGGTTGGCCCGCTGATGCCGGATGCTCAGCCCGCTCCGCACCTGCAGCGCACCTGGCTGACCTGGCTGTTCACCGCCTTTTACGCGGCCAGCATGGCTCTGGCCTGGATCAATTTATGGCGCTCCTACCGGCGCACAGTGACCAGCGCCAGCCGCAGGCGCATGACTTACTTGCTGGCTGGGGCACTGGCTCCCGCCCTGGGCTCTTTCCCTTACTTACTATTCGGCTTTAGCTTTGCGGCGCGCCACCCGCTGACGTTCTGGCTGGCAGTCACCCTGAGCAACATGCTGGTTTCCGCTTTATTGGTGTTGATGGCTTATGCGGTAGCCTTTTTCGGCGTCCCCTGGCCCGATCGGGTGGTCAAGCGCCGCTTGCTGAAATGGATAATGCGCGGCCCGGTGACTGCATCGTCCGTCCTGGCCGTAACTACCATCATCCGTCGCGGCGGGTTGTGGTTTGGCCTGGACCCATCCGCAATCGTTCCGGTGGTGATGGTCGCCTCGATATTAATCTTCGAGCACCTGATCACCCTGGCTGCGCCCATCTGGGAACGCTGGCTGTTCCTGGGCAAAGATCACGCTGATATCCAGTTACTACAAACCCTGGACGAACGCGTGCTGACCCTGAGTGACTTACAGCAGTTCCTGGAAGCTATCCTTGCAGCCGTATGTGACCGGCTGCAAGCTTCTCAGGCCTTCCTGGCTGCCCTGGGTCCCCAGGGATTGGAAATGCTCGTCACAATTGGAGGAGGTGCCTCCCTACAAAAAGAAGATCTATCCGAAAATCTGTTGCAAGCTGTTGCCAATAATGGCAAAGATCAAGAATTGTTCTCCTGGGGTGATTACTGGCTGGCGCCGATCTACAATCCGGAGCGCTTCGAAGATAAGACGGCGAGTTTTGAGCCCGAGCAAGAGGAATGGGAGGCTGGCACAAAAGAATTGCCCCTGCTGGGATTGGTGGGCATCCTGCGTACTCCCGGGCAAAACCTGGATCATGAGCAGCACGAAGCCTTAGCAATCCTGACAGAACGCGCCAGCCTGGCTTTACACGACCGTATGCGCCAGCAGCAAGCATTCAGTTCCCTCGAGGCGCTGACCCCACAAATGGATTTGATCCAACGCATGCGCGCCGCAGCTCGCTACGATGGCACTGGCCTGCTGGCGGCTGCGGAAACTGGTCTGCAAGAAGAAGAGCTATCGCCCTGGGTCAAAGATGCCCTGACCCATTTCTGGGGGGGACCCAAGCTCACCGAAAGCCCTTTACTGGGGCTGCAAGTAGTTCAACAATTCGCCCAGCAATACCAGGACAGCCCAACCAACGCCCTGCGGGCTATCCTGCGCAAAGCCATCGAGCATGTTCGCCCGGAAGGGGAACGTCGCTTCACTGGCGAGTGGATACTGTATAATATCCTGGAATTGAAATTCATGGAGGGCCGCAAAGTTCGTGAGGTTGCCATGCGCCTGGCGATGTCGGAAGCCGATCTATATCGCAAGCAGCGCGTGGCGATCGAGGAGGTAGCTAAAGCAATTGTTGAAATGGAACGACTGGCAAGAGCAGAGACATCCACAATTATCGAGAAACGGGTGGAACAAGAAGTTCCGCCCCAAGAGGTAGAACCATCCTAGAGAGGTGGGGATTAGTGGTGAACAAAAAACTTTATCAAGACCCTAACGATGTACCGCCGCCGATGGGCGAGTCTTGGTGGGAGGCTGTGCTGGCAGAGGATGAGGCGTATTCAGTCCCTGCCCCGGCAAAGAATTCTCGCCCGGCAGCGGTTGAAATCCAGCCACAAGAACCGGTTGTGTCCGAATCAGAGGTAGATTGGGAGAAAGTGGTCAAACTCTACGAACAGGACCAGGTGGTTGATCTGCAAGTTACCAGTTACAACCGCGGCGGTTTGCTGGTGAGCGGGGACGGCATGCAAGGCTTTGTGCCAATCTCGCACCTGGTTGCCTCCCCGTGTGAGGAGGATGAAACGGAACAGTGGCTGGAAAGTTATGTCGAACGCGCTCTGCACCTGAAAGTGATCGAATGCGATCCGGAGCGCGGCCGCGTGGTTTTTTCGGAGCGCGCTGCCCAGGCACAGCCCGGCAGCCGCAAACGCCTGCTGGAGAGTCTGCGACCCGGCGACTGCCTGCGCGGCACCGTCACCAATATCACCGACTTTGGCATTTTCGTCGACCTGGGCGGCGTTGAAGGCCTGGTGCACGTTTCCGAAATCTCCTGGGGCCGGGTACACCATCCAACAGACGTCGCCCAGCTCGGCGACCAGGTGGACGTACACGTGATCCAGGTTGACCCTGACCGGGCGCGAATTGCGCTCAGCCTGAAGCGCCTGCGCCCGAACCCCTGGGAAACCGCCGAGATGCGCTACCACCCTGGTCAGGTGACCGAAGCGGTGGTAACCAGCATCGTACCCTTTGGCGCTTTCGCTCGTCTCGAGGAAGGCCTGGACGGTTTGATCCACATCTCTGAAATGAACCAGGGCAATGGAGCAAACTCGGACACAGAATTGATGTATGAAGGGCAACACATCCAGGTGCGCGTGCTGCACGTGGATGCTGGCCGCCAGCGCCTGGGCCTGAGCCTGAACCTGAGCGAAGGCGCTCACGAGTAAGCTGGCTGCTATCCAAACGAAAACCCCGAGTTGGACAGGAAGGGGCCTGCCCAACTCGGGACGCGCCAGCAGGAGGTTGCCGTGAAAGATGCCTGGAAAATCGCTTTCAGTGTGATATGCAGCCTGCTGGCAGCAGGCCTGATCTTGCTGGCCAGCGGCCGGCCGCGCGGCCAACCGGTCAGCCTGCTGCCGCCGCCCACGCCTGCCCCACTGGTGGTGCACGTACTCGGGGCCGTAGCGCAACCCGGCCTATACCAGTTGCCAGCCGGCAGTCGTGTGCAAGACGCCATCCAGGCGGCTGGCGACCTGCTGCCTGAAGCAGATCTGAGCACCGTCAACCTGGCAGCGCTCTTGCAGGATGGACAGCGCATCCTGGTGCCCACCCCGCCACCACCGACATCTACCCCCGATCCCAACGCCCCGCGCGGCAGCAAAGCCGCCACGCCCGTAGTGATCTACCCGCTCAACATCAACACCGCCAGCCAGGCCGAGCTGGAAAGCCTGCCCGAAATCGGCCCAGCCACGGCCCAAAAAATCATCGAATACCGCCAGACGCATGGCCCTTTCACCAGCATCGAGCAAATCATGGAAGTAGAGAACATCGGTCCGAAAACCTTCGAGCAGATCAAAGATTTGATCACCGTGTAGCCGCATGCAAGCCAGATACCACACTGAGATCACCACCCAGGCCCTGGAACAGCACTTCAGCCCGGCCGCCCTTCGAACCATCATCGCCGCCAACCTGGGGCAGGATGGGCTGCGCGGGCAGACAGGGCATCCTGAGTTCCATTTCGATGAAAGCTGTTTCGCCGGCGGGGAGGCTTACATGCAGCAGCAGCGCCAATTGGCAATCGAAGCGCTCCAACAGGATCGAGCCGAACCGGCTTGGCAGGCCTTCGGACGCCTGATCCACGCCGCGCAAGATTTCTACGCCCACAGCAATTACGTGCGCTTGTGGCTGGCAAAACACGAAGCACCCGAGCAACCTGCGACGGAAGCCATCGACCCGCTGGATGCGGCGATCCTGAATGATCCGGCGCTGACCTCCGGCAGGCTATATTATCCCTGGGAGGTGCTCAGTTTTGTCCCCGGGCTGATGGCGTTGATGCAGCGCCTGCTGCCGGCGGACTCGCACGCCCGCATGAACCTGGACGCGCCGCAGCGCAGCCCGCTTTTCGCCTACGCCTGCGCGGCGGCCCGCAAGCGCAGCCAGCACGAATTCGAGCGCCTGACAGGGCTGCTGGATGAACAGGCGCTCGCACAGTTCACGGACCGTTAGGGAGGCAGCATGCCACGACGTAAACGCGACTCATCCACTTCCACCAGCGCTTTCGGCTCGCCCGGGCGCGTCAGCCATGACGCCACGCCGTTCTACAACAGCCGCTTGTATGCCGACCTGCCGCAAGAAGAGCCGGTCGATTACGTAGAGGCGGCTCTGCCCGCCGAAAGCCTGGACAGCATCCTTTGCGCCTCCTGCGAAACGATGAGCGCCCTGCCGGATCACAGCATGCACCTGATGGTGACTTCCCCTCCCTACAACGTGGGCAAGGAATACGACGCCGACCTGACCCTGGAGGAGTACCTCGGCTTCCTCAAAAAGGTGTGGGCAGAAGTGAAGCGCGTCCTGGTGCCCGGCGGGCGGGCGTGCATCAACGTGGCCAACCTGGGGCGCAAGCCCTACATCCCTCTGCACGCCTTCATCGTGGAGGACATGCTCTCGTTGGGTTTCCTGATGCGCGGCGAAATCATCTGGGACAAAGCCGCCTCGGCCAGCGCCTCCACCGCCTGGGGGAGCTGGCGTTCGGCCGCCAACCCCACCCTGCGCGATGTGCACGAATACATCCTGGTCTTCTCCAAAGGCGCTTTCAAACGACACAACCCCTCGAAACGCGCCGCGACGATCGGCAAAGAGGAATTCCTGGAGTACAGCAAGAGCGTCTGGCATTTCCCGGCCGAGTCCGCTCGCAAGATCGGCCATCCCGCCCCCTTTCCCATCGAACTGCCGCGCCGCCTGATCGAGCTGTACACCTTCGCCGGGGAAATCGTGCTCGACCCCTTCATGGGCAGCGGCCAGACCGCCCTGGCAGCTTTGCACAGCCGGCGGCATTTCGTCGGCTACGAGATCGACCCGGCTTACGTTGACCTGGCCCGCCTGCGCATCCAGGAGTACAGAAAATAATCGCCTGGAATACATTCCCAAATATTGCCATTTTACGAAAATGCGGTATGATGTGTAGACAAGCTGGTTGTACTACCCGGGTGAGTTGTCTTTTCTGACCAGGCGAGAGTTCAAGTGTAAAGCAGCCTGGCTCGGGCCGGTGAAAAAGGGAATATCGTTCTTACAAGTGGGCAGGCGCGATGACGACGATATTGCTGGTCGAAGACGAGGCCAGGCTGGCTCAAGTGGTCCTGAAAGAACTGGAGCAGCACGGCTACCAGATGATCCACGCAGGCGATGGATTAAGCGCCTTGAGCCTGTGCGAGCAGGCACGCCCTGACCTGGTGATCCTGGACTGGATGATCCCGGCCCTGGATGGGTTGGAGGTGCTGCGCTGCCTGCGCAAGGACTCTCCCGTGCCGGTGCTGATGCTGACCTCCCGCTCCGAGGAAGCCGACCGGGTAATCGGCCTGGAGCTGGGCGCCGACGATTACCTGACCAAGCCCTTCAGCCTGCGCGAGCTGGTAGCGCGCGTCCACGCCCTGCTGCGCCGGGTGGAGCACGTCCAGCAAATCGTCAACCAGGACCGCCAGCCGGGCAGCGCCCCAATCATTTACCGCGACCTGATCTTAGACCCGGACCTGCGCCAGGTGACGCTCAGCGGTGAGCCGCTCGATCTGACGCCCAACGAATTCGACCTGCTGGCGCTGCTGCTGCGCAACCCTGGGCGCGTCTTCAGCCGGGCTTACTTGCTAGATACAGTCTGGAACCAGCCCTATGTAGAGGGGGATCGCTCGGTCGATAACACCCTGTTGCGCCTGCGCAAAAAACTGGGAGAACGCGGCGGCTACGCTCAGGAGATCGAAGCCGTCTGGGGAGTAGGATACCGCTTGAGAAAGTCCTGATTGTGGAAGAAAGAGGAGGGTCATTATGAAGGGAAAGCCTTTCAACATTGTGTATCTGCTCATCATCCTGGCTCTATTCGCTTCGCCCCTCCAGGCACATGCCCAGCAAGCGCCGCCGCGCTTCGGCCACCTATCCATCGAGCAGGGCCTCTCCCAGGTGACGGTTTACAGCATCTTCCAGGACCGCCAGGGGTTGATGTGGTTTGGCACCGAGGATGGGCTGAACCGCTACGATGGCTACACCTTCCGCGTCTACAAGCGCGACCCGGAAGACCCACACAGCCTGAGCGCCAACACGGTGCGCGCCATTTACGAAGACTCATCCGGGGTGTTGTGGGTTGGCACGGATGGAGGCGGGTTGAACCGCTTTGACCGCGCCACCCAGCAGTTCAGCCACTACCGCCACGACCCCAATGACCCTTACAGCCTGAGCTACGATACGGTCACAGCGATACACGAGAACGCCTCCGGCAAGCTGTGGATCGGCACGGATGGCGGACTCAATTCCTTCGATCCAGCTACAGGGAAATTCACCCGCTACCTGCACGACCCAAATGACCCACACAGTTTGAGCGCCGACAGCATCACCGCCATCGCCGAGGACGCTTCGGCAGGACTGTGGATCTCAACCTGGGGCGGCGGCTTGGACCACTTCGAAGTCGCCAGCGGGGAATTCAGCCACTATCGCAACGACCCTGCCAATGCCAATAGCCTGGCGAGCGATGATGTCACCTGGGTGCTGGCAAGCGAACGAGACGGTACACTGTGGATCGCCACGATGAATGGATTGGATGCTTTCAACCTCCACACAGGAGAATTTACGCACTATCGAAATGTTCCAGGCGATCCATACAGCCTGAGAATCAACGAGGTCACGAAATTGCTGGAGGATTCGTCCGGTACGTTGTGGGTAGGCACAACCAATGGGTTGAGCGAATTCGACCGCCAGGAAAAGCGCTTCGTCCATTATCGAAACAATCCCCACGATCTGAACAGCATCAATCCCAGCGAGGTGTATTCGCTGTACGAAGACCGCTCGGGCGTGCTGTGGGTGGGCACCGATGTCGGCGGGCTGAATAAATTGGACCCAAAGACACGCCGTTTCCAGCATTATCGCCACGATCCTGACAACCCTGCCAGCCTGGACAGTAACACGGTATGGTCGATCTACGCAGACCCCGCAGGAACGCTGTGGGTGGGCACGGCCGGCGGCGGGTTGAACCAGTTAGACCGTGAAAGCGGTCAATTCATCCACTACCAACCTGACCCGGCAAACCCAGGCAGTCTGAGTTCTCCATCCGCGCTGGCGGTCTACAGGGACTCGATCGGGGCGATCTGGGTTGGCACCTGGGATGAGGGCCTGAACCGGCTCGACCCGGGGGAGGGCGTTGGGGGCCAGTTTACCCATTACCGTCACGATCCCAATGATCCAAACAGCCTGGCTGGCAATATCGTCTGGGCGATCAGCGAGGATTCCTACGGGGCGCTGTGGTTCGGCAGCTTCGATGCCGGGCTGAACCGGTTTGATCGGGAAACGCAGCAGTTCGAGCGTTTCCAGCACGACCCCAACGATCCGGGCAGCCTCAGCCCTGGGGTTGTTCTGACGATTTACGAGGATCGCGCCCGGACCCTGTGGGTGGGCACCACCCAGGGCCTGAACCGCTTCGAGCGCCAAAGCGCAACCTTCCGCCATTACCAGAACAACCCCGCCAACCTGGACAGCCTGGCTTCCAATGCTGTGGCTGCCATCTTCGAGGATTCGTCCGGCAGGTTGTGGCTGGGGACGGACGATGGGCTGGATTTGTTCGACCGGGCAGCGGAAACCTTCACCCACTACACGGAAAAAGACGGCCTGGCGAACGACGCCGTGGCCTGCATCCTGGAGGATGAGCAAGGGAACTTGTGGATCAGCTCCAACAAGGGTCTGTCGCGCTTCGACCCCAGCAGCGAGGTTTTCAAGAACTATGATGTGCGCGACGGGTTGCAAAGCAACGAGTTCAACCGCGGAGCGTGCTTCAAAGGACGGGATGGAACGTTGTACTTCGGCGGCGTGAACGGCTTCAGCGCCTTCCAGCCCGCGCAGATTGTGGATAACCCTCACCTGCCGCCGGTGGTGATCACGGAGCTGCGCATTTTGAATAAGCCGGTGGGCATCGGCGGCGACTCGCCACTGCAAAAAGCGATCGAGGGCTACACTCAAGCGGATGGGCTGACTTTCTCCTATTGGGATTACGTGTTCTCCTTCGAGTTTGCCGCGCTGGATTACAGCATTCCCGAAAAGAATCGCTATGCCTATATGCTGGAAGGCTTCGATCCCGAGTGGGTTTACGTGGACAGTACGCGTCGCTTCGCTACCTACGCCAACCTGCCGGCCGGGGATTACACCTTGCGGGTCAAGGGCTCCAACAACGATGGCGTATGGAACGAAGAAGGGGCCAGGCTGTACATTCACGTTACCCCGCCGCCCTGGCTGACCTGGTGGGCCTACACCATCTACGCCTTGCTGGCAGCCGGGGTTGTGGCAGGTGTTTGGCGCTACCGCAGCAACGCCTTGCAGCGCAAACACCTGGAGCAAACCATGTGGGCGGTGCAGGGCGAGCGCGACCGCATCGCCGCCCTGCTGGAAGCCCGCCGCCAACTGGTCGCCACCCTGTCCCACGACCTGCGCACGCCGGTGGCGGTGGTGCGCGGCCACCTGGAAGCGGCGCTGATGGACGAGGAACGCTGGCAGCCGCCGCCGCGCCGGACCCTGGAGATCGTGCTGCAAGAGCTGGACCGCCTGCGCGCCCTGCTGGACGATCTTTTCACGCTGTCGCGGCTGGAGGTCAACCAACTGGCCCTCTCGCTGGCCCCCCTGGATGCCGGGGCGCTGGCGCTGCGGGCCGTCACCGCCATGCAAGACCCGGCCTGGCGGCAGGGCAGGGTGCAGGTGGTGGGATCAACGAATGAGGAAACGAATAAACGAATGGGGGCAAGCAATGGGCAGGTGGATGAGGAAATCATCACGACGGGCACACGCTTGTGGGTGATGGCAGATGAGGGCCGGCTGATGCAGGTGTTGATGAATCTGCTGCACAACGCTGTGCGCCACACCCCGCCGGGCGGCGTGGTGGTGGTGAGTGTAGACAGGCAAGAGGAGGCTGTCAACATCCATGTGCGAGACACGGGCGAGGGCATCCACCCCGACGACCTGCCTCGCATCTGGGAGCGTTTCTATCGCGGCCAGAGCGGCGGCGCTCCCGCCGTCGGGGGCGCCGGGCTGGGCCTGGCCCTGGTCAAAGAATTGGTTGGGGCGATGAAGGGCAGCGTTGGCGTGGAGAGCGCTTTAGGCGAGGGCAGTTGTTTCACGATCACCCTGCCGCTGGCCAGGATGGATGCGCCCAGCTCCTGATAATCCTAACCGCTGAGGGCGCATGCCATGCGGGGCGCATGCTATGCGCCCCTACAAACGGGTTCCGGATATTTTCCGGAGCCCGTTTTTCGTTTCTGCGACAAAGTTGCGACAATCTTACGACGGGTTTGCGACACTCGTTCGCTATCCTATATTTATCGACGGAACAACCTCAAAACAAGAAGAAGGAGCAAACCATGTTCACTCAAAAATCGACTTCAAAGACGCACAACAGAAATTCTCATTCGACCCTGCTGCGCCTGGCGCTGATGGCCAGCCTGTTGGCTGGCCTGACATTCGTCTCACCGACGGCTCTGGTGAAGGCGGCTGTGGCCCTGGGACTGAGCCCGGCTGGCTACAACCTCAACGGCGACAGCTATGCCGACCTGGTGGTCGGCGTGCCTTACGAAGATATCGGCAGTGGCATAACCGGGGTGGACGCCGGGGCAGCCCTCGAGCTGCACGGCGCCAGCGGCGGCCTGACCTCAGCCGGCAACTTCAGTTGGGACCGGGCCGATCCGGGAATGGGAACCATAGACATCGATGAATTGTTTGGCTACGCCGTAGCCTCCGCCGATTTCAACCGCGATGGCTACGCCGACCTGGCCGTGGGCGTGCCCGGGCAGGATATTGAAATCCCCATCTTGGGCGAGCAGGGTTCTGCCGGCGCGGTGCACATTCTGTATGGTGGGCCGGCAAGCCTATCCACCGTAGGAAGCGCTGTATGGCACTTGGGGAATATAGGAAATCCAGGCATTGGTCCCTGGGAAAATGACCATTTTGGAAGGGCGCTGGCTGCTGGCGATTTCGACGGCGACGGCTACGCCGACCTGGCCATCGGTGTGCCAGGCCTTTCCTGGGGTGGTGGAGCTGTACAAATTCTGTACGGCTCACCCGGCGGGTTGAACGCCACCCGCGTTCAGTTCTGGCATCAGAACATTGGCGGCGTCGAAGGTAGCCTTGAGGCCGATGATGGATTTGGATCTTCCCTGGCCAGCGGCGATTTCAATGATGACGGTTACGACGACCTGGCGATTGGCGTCCCGGGTGAGGATCTCGATGGGAAGAGTGATGTCGGCGCAGTACACGTGCTGTTCGGGCATGCAAACGAAGGGCTGTCGGCTGCCAGCAGCCAGTTCTGGTACCAGGGACCAGCAAGAGCCTTGAATGACTCGGCCGAGGCAGGGGACAAATTCGGCTGGTCGCTGGCCGCTGGCGATTTCGGCGGTGCGGGCAATTATGACGATCTGGCCATCGGTGTGCTAAATGAGACCGTCAACGCCTCCAAAGAGGGCGCCGTGCACGTGCTCTACGGCTCGGTAAGCGGGCTTTCCAGCGCTTTCGATGTACTCCTGTACCAGGACATCGCCGGCACGCTCCCGGTGTCTGAAGCGGAGGATTACTTCGGTTACGCTCTGGCAGCAGGGGACCTGAACGGCGACGGCCACGCCGACCTGGCCATTGGCGTGCCCTATCAAGATTGGGGCGCTACTGAGAATACAGGCGCGGTGTGCGTGCTTTACGGCTCGGCCGGCGGGATCACAACGACCGGCGCCCAATCCTGGGATCAGAACATCCTTTGGGTTGCCGATGATGCTGAAGAAGGCGACCGCTTCGGCTGGGCGCTGGCCATCGGCGACCTGAGCGGCGACGGCTACGCTGACCTGGCCATTGGCGTGCCCTACGAGGACGTTGGCAGCGTCGTTGACGCCGGCGCGGTGAGCGTGTTGTATGGCAGCGCGGCCGGGCTGGCCAGCAGCGGCAACCAGTTCTGGCACCAGAATACGCCCGGCGTGGACGGCGTTTGCGAAGCAAACGACCACTTCGGCTACGCCCTGGCCATCGCCGATTGGAACTCTCCGGTCTACTTCATCCACCTGCCCCTGAGCTTCAAGTAACCCTTACCATTTTACCGTCAGTCTCCCGGAGTTTTAGGAAACTCCGGGAGACTCCTTCGAGACGAAAAGCGCCCGGCCAAAATCACCCCTCATTGCTACACCAACAAGTGAATTGGATCCCGGCATGAGCAGCGAAGCAGCAGCGCAAAATCCAATCGAAGCCGCCGCCCTGGCCCAACGGGTTGTCGCCAACATGTCTGAGGCGGCCTGGCGAGCGAGAAGAATCCACTTGGCGCTGCACAAGGATCCAGTGCAGGCCTGGGCGACAGTCAGTGCACAGCACCTGGAGCAAATCCTGGTCAACCTGGTACACATTGCCATACAGTGGGAGTTGCCCGGTGGGGTAATCCTGATCGACATCGAGAGCCAGCCCGAGGCTGTCATCATCCGCCTCCACGGCAGTGCTGGTGAAATTTGCCCAGTAAACAGGCGCGTAAAAGCATTGGTCAAGAAGGCCAATGCCAGCTTGTTGGTCGAAAGCGCTCCTGGCAAGGGCAGTTGTTTCACTCTCAAACTGCCGCCAGCGATATCAGATGGGGTCAGGCACACATGTTGCGGCAAGGTATACGAGTGATGAGGGTGGCGCACGCCGTGCGCCCCTACAGGTTGCGGTTTATGTTTCTGCGACAAAGCTGCGACAATCTTGCGACGGGTTTGCGACAACCGTCCGCTATCCTATCCCTAAACAAGCCGTTCAAGAAATGCAATCCGATAAGGAGATAAGATGAACAACCAATCTTCAACCCAAAAACCAATCAACTTCCTGCGCTGGCTGCTGGTTCTGGCGCTGTGCATTGGGTTACTTCCAGCCATCACGCCGGCCAAGGCGGCGCCCAGCGGCTGGAGCAGCGCCGGTTCGCTGGCCACCGCCCGGCAGGAGCACACTGCCACCCTGCTGAACAACGGCAAAGTGCTGGTCGTGGGCGGCAAAAACACCGGCGCGCTCAACAGCGCCGAACTGTACGACCGGGCCACCGGCACCTGGAGCCCTGGCGGTGCGCTGGCAACGGCACGTTCTAATCACAGCGCCACGCTTTTGCTGAACGGCAAAGTGCTGGCAGCCGGCGGGTATTCCGGCAGCGCCGCTCTGGCCAACGCCGAATTGTACGACCCGGGGACAGATACGTGGAGCGCAGCGGGCGCATTTACCACGGCGCGCTACCACCACACCGCCACCCTCCTACCGGATGGCCGGGTGCTGGTGGTGGGCGGGTACTCCGGCAGTGCAGCCATCTCCAGCGCCCGGTTGTACGACCCGGCTACGAACACCTGGAGCAGCACCGGCGCACTGAACCAGGCGCGCTACTACCACGCTGCTGTGCTGCTGCCCAATGGAAAGGTGCTGGTGGCAGGCGGCTACAACGGCGCCAGCGCCCTGACCAGCGCCGAGTTATATGATCCAACCACGGGGACCTGGAGCAATACCGGGCTGCTCGGCGTAGCGCGCCTGTGGCATAGCGCCACGTTGCTGCGCAACGGCCTGGTATTGGCTGCCGGAGGACGCAATGCCACCAGTTCGCTCTCCAGCGCCGAGCTGTACAACCCGGCCACGGGAACATGGAGCGCCACCGGCATCCTGGCTACGGCGCGCTGCCTGCACGTTGCGGCGCTGCTGCCGGATGGCAAGCTGCTGGTGGCAGGCGGGCTGCTCATTGGCCCAGGCCACCTGTCCAGCGCTGAGGTGTACGATCCGTCCAGCGGGGCATGGTCGAGCGCTGGGGCGCTCGGCTCAGCGCGCATCTTCCACACGGCCACACTCCTACCAGAAGGCAGCCTGTTGGTTACGGGAGGCTACAACAGCAGCAGTAGCACACTGTCCAGCGCCGAGCTTTACAACCCGGCCAGCGGTTTGTGGAGCACAACCGGCTCCATGACAACCGCCCGTGACCTGTATTCCGCCACGCTGCTGCCGGATGGCAGAGTGCTGGCGGCGGGTGGTTACAGAAGTGGATACCTATCCAGCGCTGAGTTGTACGATCCGACCACAGGTGCATGGAGCGCAACCGGATCGATGGCCCAGGCGCGTAATAACCACACCACCACGCTCTTACCGGATGGCAAGGTGCTGATCGTGGGTGGATATGATGGCACCGCCCGCCTATCCGGCGCCGAACTATACGATCCATCAACAGGCGCCTGGAGCGCCACCGGCGCACTGATCACCGCCCGACAATCTCACACCGCCACACTCTTACCCGATGGCAGGGTGCTGGTCGCTGGAGGAAACAGCCAGGTCGGAGATCTTTCCAGCGCCGAGATTTACGATCCGGTATCGGGTACATGGAGCGCAACCGGATCAATGGCTACTATCCGAGAAGATCACACCGCTGCGCTGCTGCCAAACGGCAAGGTGATCGTTGTAGGCGGGACAAGCGCTGGCATCCAGCTTTCCAGCGCTGAGTTATACGACCCAGCATCCGGCGCCTGGAGCGCCACCGGCTCATCTTCCATCGCCCGGGAGCGGCACACCACCACCCTGCTGCCGAACGGCAAGCTCCTGCTCGTAGCAGGATACAGTGGCGGGAGCCAGCTTTCCAGCGCTGAATTATATAATCCAGTATCCGGCATATGGAGCGCCACCGGATCGCTGGCCACCGCGCGTGAGCACCATAGCGCCACACTGCTGCCCAACGGGCAGGTGCTGGTGGCAGGCGGCTACAACAGCGGTTACCTGTCCAGCGCCGAGTTGTACGACCCGGCCTCGGGCACGTGGAGCGTCACCGGCTCACTCGCTACTGCGCGTGAGCGGATGCCCGCTACCCTCCTGCTGGACGGCAGGGTACTGGTAGCCGGGGGACACGGTTCTGCTTTTTTGTCCAGCACCGAACTGTATGATTTTGGATTGGGTTACAGCGCCGCCTGGCGGCAAACCATCAATGGCCCATTACCAACCCTAAAACTGGGCGATCAATTGATGTTCACTGGCGCTGGTTATCGCGGTGCGCCCTACAACGAGGCCTCCGCAGGCGGCACGAACACCTCGGCCAGCAACTACCCCCTGGTGCAGGTGTACCGCCTGGATAACGAGCAGGTGCAGTGGCTGCTACCCGACCCGGCGCAGCCTTTCAGCGTGATGTCCTTCGCTTCGCAGCCGCTGCAAAACTGGCAGGCTGGGCCAGCCCAGGTGACGGTTTTCGTCAACGGCATCCCCAGCCAGTCGGCCTTCGTCAATGTGCAACCCTGGGGCGTCTACCTGCCCCTGGTAGTCAAATAACCCCTGGCAGTCGATCAACCCATCTCCCAGGCCGCGCCCAAAGCGCGGCCTGGATGTTTTCAACCCCTGCCCTTCATCAAGCGGTATAGGGCCGGCCCAACCAGCCCTTTGAAAGTGCGCCCGCTGAGGGCCTGGTCCAGGTCAGCGATCAGGTCCTGGGGACTCTCCAGGCCGATGCTGGCGCGCAGGATGCCCTCGCCGGTCCAATGGCGGATGCGCGCCTTTTGCTCAGCGTCCAGGTAGGGGGCCGCGTCGATGTACAGGTCCGTGGGATAGTAGAACAGCAGGCTGTGGGCGTGGCCCAGCGAAGTGGCGTAGGCGAACAGGCGGATGCGCTCGGCCAGGTCGATGGCTGCGCCCAGCCCGCCCTTGAGCTGGAAGGTGAGCATGCCGCCAAAGGCGCGCATCTGGCGCCCTGCCAGGGCGTGGTGGGGGTGGCTCTCCAGGCCGGGGTAGAACACCCGGCTCACTTTAGGATGCGCCTCCAAAAAGCGCGCCACCTGCAAAGCGCTCTGGCTGTGCTGCTGCATGCGCAGCGGCAGGGTCGCCAGGCCGCGCAGCACCAGCCAGGCGTTGAAGGGGCTCAGCGCCCCGCCCAGGTGCACCAGCATCGCCTGGCGGATGCGCTGCACGCCGGCCTGCGGGCCGATGACCGCCCCGCCCAGGGCATCGCCGTGGCCGTTGAGGTACTTGGTCAAGGAGTGCAGCACGTAGTCGGCCCCCAGGGCCAGGGGGTGTTGCAAGGCCGGGCTGGCCCAGGTCGAGTCGACTGCCAGGGGTACCCCGGCGGCGTGCGCCAGCTCCGCCAGGGCCTGGATGTCGCTGATGCGCAGGATCGGGTTGGCAGGCGTCTCGGCGTAGATCAGGCGCGTGTTGGGACGCAAAGCCGCCTGCACCTGCGCCAGGTCGCTGGTATCCACCAGGCTGACCTCGATCCCAAAGCGCGGCAGGTGCAGCCCAAACAGCTCCACCGAGCCGGCGTAGCACACCTCGCTGGCGATCAGGTGGTCGCCACTGCTCAGCAAGGTCAAAACCAGCGCCGAGACTGCTGCCATGCCGGAGGCGGTCACGACTGCGCCCAGTCCCTCCGGCGAGGCCGACTCCAGCGCTACCAGGCGCTGCTCCAGCGCTCGCAGCGTAGGGTTGCTCCAGCGCGTGTAGGCGTGCGGAGCGTCGGGCGACTCCAGCATCAGCGCCTCGAACAGTTTGGCGCCGAAGCCGGGCAGCTTGAAAGTGGTCGACATATGCAGCGGCAGGCGCAGCGCCCCGGTCTCGGGGTCGGCGCCTTCGCCGGCATGTACGGCGAGGGTGTCGAATTCAGTCATAAGTACCTCTTGGGAGAACTGGGCAACAAGGCAACCAGGTAATCCGGAAGCCTGATTACCTGGTTGCCTGATCCCTAATTATCTGTTTGCTTTTCCGCCAACTCATCCAGCAACGCCTTATGACTGGCGCGCGTGATGGGGTAGAACCAGGCGCAGGCCATCGAGAGCAGCAGCAGGATAGCTGGGATAGGCCCGGCGAAGAAGCGGATAGCCTGCACAGCCCTTTCCGGCTGCTGCGGCAAAGCATTGGCAACGCTGGGGTTGATGTAGCCCGCCCAGGCCAGGGCCTGGCCCATGGCCCAGATGGCCGCCCCGGTGGCCAGCTTCTGGAAGAAGGAGGCAAAGGCATAGTACGAGCCCTCCCGGCGCTGGCCGGTGCGAGCCTGGTCGTATTCGACGATGTCGGGCACCATCGCCCAGGGGATCACGTAGGCCGTGGCGATGCCCGCCCCGGCCAGGGCTGCCAACACGTAGGCCAGGCCGACCTGCTCCGGGCGCAAGGCGAAAATGCCCAGGAGCACCACGATCCAGGTGGCGGTGCCCAGGATGAATGCCCGGCGCTTGTCCAGCGTGCGCGCCAGCCAGACGGTGAGCGGGATAAACAGGATGGCCGAGCCCTGGGCCGCCAGGACGAAGTAGTTGGCCTGGTCGGGCACGCGCAGGTAGTAGTTGGCGAAATACACCAGTACGGCCGCCAGGATGCTGGCAGTCGTCCAACTGAGCAGGTACAGGCCCATCACCAGGCGGAAGGGGCCGTTGCTCAAGGTGGCCTTGAGCGCTTCTCCTACCGGCAGCGGTGCGGGCAGTTCTTCCGCTGGCCGTTCGCGGGTTACTTTGAACACCACCAGCGGCGGGATGATCGAGATCAGGCCCAGTCCCAGGCCGAGCAGGCCATACAGCAGGCGCGGCTCCGAAATGTACCAACCCAGGACGGTAGCCAGGATGATCGCTCCCAGCGTGCCGGAGATCGAGAAGACCATGCGGTAGCCGTTCAGCGAAGAACGCTCATCGTAATCGCTGGTCATCTCGGGAGTCAGGGCGTTGTAGCCCACGTGCACCAGTGTGAAAACCGTGTCGAACAGGATGAAGGTCAGGGCGTAATAGACCGCCAGGCCGAAGGCCCCCAGGGGAGGCACCAGCCACATGAGCATGAAGCTGAAGCCCAGCGGCAGCGCCCCGAAGAGCAGCAGCACCCGCCGCCGCCCCCAGCGCGAGCGGATGCGGTCCGAGATCAGGCCGAAGAGCGGGTCATTGATAGCATCCCAGATGCGGCTGGCACCCACCGCCCAGCCAGCGTAATCCGGGCGCAGCCCAGCCACATCGGTCAGGAAGTACAACTGGAAGAACATGATGATCGCCAGCGGGATGCTGGTGCTCAGGTCGCCGGTGCTGAAGAGTAGCTTCAGGCGCAGCGGCAGCCGGTCTTGGGTGGGAGGCGTGGCAGTGCTGGTGTGCATAGGGTCACCTTCCTGGTGTCTCGGGGATGCCGGTTACAACTGGTCCCAATTTTGATTTTCTTCCAGCTCGCTGCCATAGAAAGTTTCCAGCGGGCGCGTGGCGGCTGCCTGGCGGAAAGCTTCCAATTCTTTCTCTGTCGCAGGGTCAAGCTGGCGCGGCTGGTGCTTTTCCAGGATCTGGCGGGCGCGCTGGCGGGCGTAATCCAGGGCGCTGCGGCTGCCGGCCTTCTCCCAGGCTTCGTAAGGCTCACGCGGCAGCAGGCTGGGGATGTAATGTTCCTTGCGATAGTGCTCCACCGTGTGCGTTTCGGCCAGGTAGTGCCCGGTGTAGTTGATCTGGCGGATCAGGTCCACGGCCAGGGTATCGTCATTGACTTCGATGCCGCGCCCCATGCGCAGCGCCATGCCGCACAGTTCGTCGTCCAGCACCAGCAGGGCGTCGCTTTCCATCATCGAGCTGTCCAACGTCCCGGCGCAGGTGATGAAATCCACGCCAGCCAACACGGCTGGCAGCAGGGTAGCCGTGCGTTCAATGCCGGCCTGCACGTCTTCCAGCTTGGACTCGGTCGTGCCGCCCACGCTGCGGCAGGGCAGGCCGTAATAACGCGCCATCTGGGCCGAAGCAGCCGTGATCAGGCCGGTCTCCACCGAACCCAGGGCCACCGTCCCCAGGCGCATGTTGGCGATGGTCGAGACGGTTCCATACAACACTGGCGTACCGGGGCGATAGATCTGCGCCAGGGTGATGTGCGCCAGGATGGCGGCGTTCTCCTGGGCGACCAGCCCTGCCAGGGTAGCCGGCGCGGTGGCGCCGGCGATGGCCTCCGGCGACATGGCCAGCGGCTGGCCGTAATCGGCGCAGATCAACATGCCTTCGATCTGCATCTGTACCATTTGCAGCGGGCTGACCACCGAGCAGATGGCGAAGAAGCGCGGCCGCTGGCGCAGTTCGTCTTTACCGCCCACCGCAATCGCCATCATGCGCATCATGTCCAGGGTGGGCAGGTAGCCGTAGCAGCCCATGCCAAATGGCTTGCGGCTGTTGTGCGCCCAGGCCCAGATCGACTCGGTGTGGATGGTGGTCATGGGGATATCGTTGGGCCAGATATCCATCTGAGAGTTGTGGATGTGCTGGCAGCCATCGATCAACTGGATGTGGCGGATGGTGTCAGCCATGTTGGTGGGGCGGCGCTGGCCGGTCTCCAGGTCGATGATGCTGGTCGGTGTGCCCAAAGCGGCGAAGTTCACCTGCCCGCCGCCCACTTCCATGTGGAAACTGCCATCAATGCCGTACAGGTTGAACTGGCTGGGGGCCTGCTCGACCGCCCAGCGCACCAGGCTTTCTGGCAGGCGCACGCAATGCGCCTGCTCGTCCACCTGGGCGCCTGCCTGCCGGAAAATGTCGAGTGCCTTTTTATACTCGACCTTGACGCCTACCTCAGCCAGGATCTGCATCGAGGCAGCGTGGATGCGCTCGACCTCAGCCTGGCTCAAAACTTCAAAGCGCGCTGTTTTCATCGGTGAGTTACTCCTTTGACCATTTTACGAACACGCCCCACTGGCGGAGTGGGGCGTGTTTTGGCGATGCTTAATCAAATGTCGGTTATCACAGAACCGGGTGGGTCACCCGGCGGCCTGAGAGCGTTTGCGGAAGGCCTTGATCCAGCGCATAGCATATTCGTCGCGGCCCATGAGCAGGTCGCAGGCCAGCAGCGTAGTCTGGATTTCGGGCACCGTCGGATCGGTGATGGCAATGGTCAGCCCTCTGGCGATAGCCAAAGCCAGGTAAGCCACGTTGATGATCTTGCGATCCGGCAACCCAAAGGAGACGTTGCTGGCTCCCAGGTTGAGGTTGACGCCCAACTCCTGGCGGATGAGCTGCAAAGAATCGAGGGTGATGCGCCCGGCCTGGTGGTCGGCGCCTACCGTCAGCGCCAGGCCGTCGATGATCACATCCTGCGGCGGGATGCCGTAATCGCCGGCCCGCTGAACCAGCTTGCGAGCCACGGCCAGGCGCGCTTCCGGCGTAGGCGGGATGCCGCTCTCGTCAGTGATCACGCCGATGACCGCCGCACCGTGTTTGCCGGCCAGGGGCAGGACCCTGGACATCATTTCTTCTTCTGCAGTGGTTGAATTGATCAGCGCCTTGCCGGGGTAGACCGACAGGGCAGCTTCCAACGCCAGCGGGTTGGCCGTATCGAAACACAGGGGAACGTTGACCACTTCCATCACCGCCTGAGCCGCGCCGCGCAGCAGTGCAGGCTCATCGCCGCCAGGAATGCCGGCGTTGACATCCAACACCTGGGCGCCAGCCTCTACCTGGCGACGAGCGTCTTCCTGCACGACCGAGTAATCGCCCTGGGACATACTCTCGGCCAGCTTCTTGCGCCGGGTGGGGTTGATGCGCTCGCCGATGATCGTGAAGGGCCGCTCCGGGCTGATCACGACTTTGGTATCTTTGAAAGACAGTTCGGTTTCCATGAGGAATCCCCGCAGCGATCAGGCTAACAACTGGCGCACGACGCGCGTGGCGCTGGAGGCATCCGGTGCAAAAGCATCGGCGCCGATCTGCTGAGCGTAGGCATCGGTGACAGGCGCCCCGCCGATGATCACCTTGACCTGATCGCGCAGGTCGGCCGACTGCAAGGCATTGATGGTTTGCTGCATGTTGACCATGGTGGTGGTCAGCAGAGCGGACATACCGATGATCTGCGCCCCATCGCGGGCGGCCTGGACGAAAGCGTCGGGGGAGACATCCGTGCCCAGGTCCTTGACTTCGAAACCCGCGCCTTCCAACATCATCGCCACCAGGTTCTTGCCAATATCATGCAGGTCGCCCTTGACCGTGCCAATGGCAACCTTGCCAGCCGCCTTTATACCGCTCTCAGCCAGGTAGGGCTTGAGAAGCAACAAACCGGCCTGCATCGCCCGGGCGGCGATGAGCATCTCGGGCACAAAGAAATCGCCTTCTTCGAAGCGACGGCCGACTTCATCCATCGCCGCGATCAAAGATTTATTCAGGAGTTCATCGGCTGAAATGCCGTCCTGCAAAGCGGCGCGCACCCCGGCCTCCACGGCAGGGGCCTGTCCATCGATCACGTTTTGGTAGATTTGTTCCAAGCTCATGGGGTTGCCTCTTGTTTTGCTTTGAATTTTTGTGAGATCTAGATCATTATCGTTCAAGTCACCAGCAGTTCCGCTGAGGAAAACCGCTGCATTTCAAACAGTGTCCAGGTGCCATGAGGCCGCTTCCTCGTCCAGTACCATATCGAGGATCGCATCACGGGAAGTATCGATATCATCGAGCAAGGCCTGTCGAGCAGCATCTACATCGTGGTTCAGGAGCGCATCAACGATGCGAGCGTGTGTCACCTCCTGGGATTTACCTGCATGGCGCAGCACCATGAAGCGCGCCAGGCGGTCCATCAGGTGCCCCAGCATCATGGCCAATTCCTGATTGCCCGAAGTCTGAGCCAGCAAATAGTGAAAATTCCTGTTTTCATCTGTATAGCGATCATAAGACTCGTCATCATCCCCCGTGTAACCGGCATGCACATTGTGTAAGGCGGCGATCTGTTCCTCAGTAATGCGCAACGCGGCGCGCTCAATCGCTGCAACTTCCAAGATTTTACGCAAATCCATCATATCGCGCAGTTCTTTCAGCGTAATGCGGGCCACAAAATAGCCAGAACGCGGTTTTATCGTAACCAGGCCTTCCTGATCGAGCATCTGCAAGGCATCCCGCACAGGCGTGACACTGGTTTCGTAGCGGTGAGCTAGTTCTTCCACATCCAGGCGCTCGCCTGGGCGGCAGTGCCCCATGATAATGGCGCGGCGCACTTCGCGGTAAATGCGCGTCTTTGAAGTGTCACCCAGTGACGAGGATGAAGCATCCGATGGATTCATTTCCTAGTTATTTTATCACATGATACCTCCAATTGCAAGAATTGAGATATCAGATGAGGCAATACTTGACAATTGATATATTAGATGCTATTATTAATATACCTAAACGTATTTCTGATACATGCAATGAGCCTTCCCCCTTCCCAACCCTTTCCCTATGCCTGAGCAAAAAACGCCGGGCAATCTTCTAAACTCACCTGGAGGAGTATGCCAATGAAACCCAATAAAATGCACCCGCTGATTCCGGAAGCACAAGAGATGCTGCGCAAGGGGCAGATATCCCGCCGCGATTTCCTGCGCTTCTCCACCTTGCTGGGCCTGTCGCTGACCAGCGCCAGGTTCCTGGCAGCCTGCGCGGCCCAAGAAACAGCCGCGCCGCAGCCTACCAGCGCCCCGACACAGCCTGCACCGACCGAAGTACCGAAGCCCACAATCGTACGTGGCGGTACATTGCGCGCCGCCACGCGCGTCGAGCGCGTCGACCACCCGGCGCGCTTCTCGCTGGTCAGCCAGTCGCACGCCTGGCGACACGTCTTCGATTACCTGACCTATACCGACCCCCAGGGCGTCACCCATCCTTATCTATTGGATAAGTGGGAAGCCAGCGACGATCTGCTGACCTGGACGCTCACCCTGAAGAAAGGCATCAAGTTCAGCAATGGCAGCGAGTTCACCGCTGACGATGTGATCTTTAACTTCCAGCAGTGGCTGGACAAAGACGTTGGCTCCTCCCTGCTGGGCGCGATGAGCTACCTGACCAAGGAAGGCGTGACCAAGAAAGACGATTACACCGTGCTGTGCGCCTTCAGCAGCCCGTCCATTTTCCTGCCCGAGCACCTGTTCCAGTACCCGGCCGCCATCCTGCCCAAGACCTTCGGCGGTGACATCACCCGTGAGCCGGTCGGCACCGGCGCTTTCGACATGGTCGAATACGTGCCCGCCGAGCGCTGCCGCCTGGTAGCTCGCAAGGATTACTGGCGCAACGGCGAAGATGGCAAGCCTCTGCCGTACCTGGATGAGATCATCATGGTGCAGCTTGGCGAGGACCGCGCCGCTGACCTGGCAGCCATGCAAAGCGGCCAGGTGGATACGATCATCGAGCCGCCCGTCTCGATTTGGGAAGCGCTCAAAGACGCGCCCAACCTGTCGGTCATCTCCACCCCCACTGCAGCCACGCGCGTCCTGCGCATGCGCGTCGACCAGGATCCCTGGACGGACAACCGCGTGTGCCAGGCGCTCAAGCACTGCCAAAACCGCGAGAAAATCCTGGCCGTGGCGCTGCAGAACCAGGGCACCATCGGTAACGACAGCCACGTTGCACCGGCTCACCCCGAATACGTCGAAGTTCCGCCTTACCCATTCGACACCGCCAAGTCCAAGGCCTTGCTGGCCGAGGCCGGCCTGGCCGACGGTGTGACGGTCGAACTGGTGGTGCCGAGTGATTGGCCCGAATCGATGGCCTACGCCCAGGCGCTCAAAGAAGATGCCGCAGCGGGTGGTTTCACCATCAACCTCAAAACTATGCCTGCTTCCCAGTACTGGGACGGCTGGACCGAATGGAACCTGGGCATCACCTGGTGGGCGCACCGCACCCTGGCGCCCATGCTGCTGCCGCTGGCCTACATCGCTGGCGAAGATGGCAAACCGGTGCCCTGGAACGAGACACGCTGGGTCGATGAGGAATTCAGCTCGATCCTCAAGGAAGCTGAAGGCACCCTGGATCTGGGCAAGCGACGCGAACTGGTCGGCAAGCTGGAGGTCATCCAGAAGGAGCGCGGCTCGGTGTGCATCCCGTTCTTTATGAACGTGTGGAAGATCTACGATAAGAAGATTCACGGGATTGTACCCTCGCCGGAAGAATACGCTATTTTCCACGAAACCTGGAAAGAGGCCTGATCAGGCGCAGCGCAAGTCTGCACGCCAAACCATAACAAACGGGGAGTGCACGGGTACGATACCCGTGCACTCCCCTACCTAAAAAACTTGTACGAGGCCAAAGAATGATTGAAACGCATGGTTTCAGTATGACCAGCGCTCAATACGCCCGCATGGGCCAGCAGGAATGTGAGAAAATCCACCTGGCCAGCCTGGAGATCTTGCAGCGCGTCGGTATCGAAGTTCACGATGAAAAAGCTCGCGAAATCCTGGTAAGCAACGGTGCCTGGGCGGAGGGCATCCAGGTGCACATCCCCGAATACCTGGTCAGCCGTGCTTTAGCGACCACTCCCAAGCGCATCACCCTGTACAACCGCAGCGGCAAAGTTGCCATGCGCGCCGGCGGGTATAACTCCTATTACGGCGGCGGTTCGGACTGCCTGAACGTGTTAGACCATCACACTGGCGAGCGCCGCAAACCGCTCCTGGAGGATGTGCAGAACGCCTCCCGCTTGATGGATGCCCTGCCAGAGATCGATTTCGTCATGTCGGCGTTTCTGCCCGAAAACGTGGATGGACGCATCTACGACCGCTACCAGATGGAAGTCATGCTCAACAACACCACCAAGCCGATCGTGTTCGTCACACCTGATTTCGAAGGCTGCGTGACAGCCGTCGAGATGTGCGAGGTGGTCGCTGGCGGCGCTGAAGCCTTCCAACGCCGCCCCTTTGCAACCTGCTACATCAACGTCACTTCGGGATTGGTGGCCAACGCCGAGGCGCTGCAGAAGTGCATGTTCCTGGCTGAGAAAGGCCTGCCGCAACTGTATATCCCGCTCAACGCAGGCGGGGTCAACTCGCCCGTCACCACCGCGGGCTGCATGGCTTCGATGAACGCTGGCATCCTGCTGGGGATCGTGCTCTCGCAACTGGTGCGGCCGGGCGCAGCCGTGGCCGTGCCCGGCTGGAACGGCGGTCCCTACAACCTGAAGACCATGGTCGGCAATTACGTCCTGGCCGACGAGCAGGGTGTGCCCACCTCGATGGGCAAATATTACAACCTGCCCGTGTTTGGATTAGGTGGCTCTACCGACTCGAAAATACTGGATCAGCAAGCCAGCTTCGAGGTCACCTTGAGCCTGATGACCTCCCTGCTGCACGGCGCCAACATCATTCACGACGTTGGTTTCATGGACTCTGGGCTGCAAGGCTCGTTGCAGTTGATCGCCATCGCTAACGACATCCTGGGCTTCCTGCGGGCAGCGACTGCCGGGGTGGTAGTAAATGACGAAACCCTGGCCCTGGATGTGATCGAAGAGTTAGGACCAACCGGTGATTATCTGGGTCACGAACACACCCTGCGGCACTTCAAAGAGCCGTTTTACTCGAAGTTATCCGACAAGAACCCTTATTCCGTGTGGCAGAAGCGCGGCGCGTCCAGCATGGAAGGGCGCGCCTCAAAATGGATCGACGAGATCCTGGCAAAGCACCAACCCGAGCCTCTGCCTGATGAAGTTCGCAGCGAGATCCACAAAATCGTCGAACGCGAACAAGCCCGTATCGACAGCCTGGCATAACTGCCTGGTCGCCTGGCATTATGCCAGTATAATAACGGCATCGTGCCAGGCGACTGGCCCAGATACATCATACTCATCCCATGCCAGTTGGGCACAGGGCCCGTGCCCCAAGCTAGAGAGGAGACCCCATGGCGAGATACATCGTCCGGCGTTTGCTAACCATGCTGCTAACCATGCTGGTAGTTTCGATCCTGGTCTTTGCCATCGTCGAAATCGCCCCTGGCAACGTGGCCCGCAACATCCTGGGGGCTTATGCCACGCCGGAGCAAGAAAAATCGATGGAAAATCAGCTCGGCCTGGACCGCCCGGTTGTGACCCGCTACATCTCCTGGCTGCTCGGCGCCGACTGGCAGGCTTCCCGGCAGGTTGGCCTGCCAGTCGAGGAAATCGTGATATCCCAGGGGGTGGTGGAGAATTACCACCAGTGGTGGGCAGTTGACCCAGACGGCCAGTTGGTGCAGTGGGATGTGATCGACGGCGAACTGTTCAAACTGGTGCGCCAACCGGATGGCAGCACGGTGCCGCAGCCCGATGAACAAGGCTGGAAAGCGGATGAGGGCGGCAAACAGTATTTCTGGGGCATCGACAACGACAACCGCGCTGCCCTGTGGGTCAAAGGCGAGGGCGGCGTTGAGTTCACCCTGGAATATTCCGGCTGGATCCAATCGACCGACTCTCCGGTGGATTACATCCCGCTCAATAAGGGCTTGCTGCGCGGCGATGCCGGCATTTCGTTACGCTATAAGCGCCCGGTAGCAGAAGTAGTCAGCCGGCGTCTGACCAATTCACTCATCCTGGCATCTTTCGCTTTCTTGCTTTCGATCCCCATTGCCATCCTGCTCGGGCTGGCAGCCGGGCTGAACGAAGGCAAACCGATCGACCGGATCATTTCGCTGGGCGGCCTGATCACAGCCGCTTCCCCCGATTTTGCTACAGGCATTTTACTGATTATGATCTTCGCCCTGTGGCTCAAGGTGCTGCCCGGCGCGGCAGTGTTCTTGAGCGATACGGCCATCCTGCAAGACCCCCGGCTGCTGGTGCTGCCGGTGCTGACCGCCAGCCTGGTCGAAATCGGCTACGTGCTGCGCATCACGCGCGCCAGCGTGGTGGAAGTGATGAACAGCGCCTACGTGCGCACCGCCATCTTGAAGGGCCTGTCGCACCGCCAGGTAGTCTTCCGCCACGTGCTGCGCAACGCCATGCTGGCCCCGATCACAGTGATCATGCTGCACGTCAACTGGTTCATCGGAGGGCTGGTGGTGGTCGAGTCGGTCTTCGGCTTCCCGGGTTTAGGCAACTTGATCTTGAACGCGGCCCTATACAAGGATGTCTATGCGATCGAAGCTGGGGCGATGGTGTTGATCACCCTGGCGGTGGGTACACAGTTGGTAGCCGATATCCTGTATTCCTACCTCAACCCGCGCATCCGCTATTCCTAGGAGCCTGTCATGAGCGGTGAAACCAGCTTTGCACAAAACCTTACAGGACCATCCCCGGCTTCCGTTCGTGCCAGCACCCAAACCAGCCCGTGGAAGCGCCTGCGCGATTTCGCTGAACTGATCTGGTCATCTCCAACCGCGGTGGTCGGCCTGTCGATCTTCGTGCTGTGGATCCTGGTAGCAGTCTTCGCCCCGGTGATTACCCGCTACGGCCCCCTGGAACAGGATTACTTGCACATCAACGAATCTCCTTCCGCCGAGCACCTGCTGGGCACGGACCAATTGGGGCGCGATGTATGGGCGCGCCTCGCCTACGGGGCGCGCACCATCCTGGTGCTCGGGCCGCTTTCGGTGCTGGTGGCCTTCTTGCTGGGCATTGCCCTGGGGCTGCCCTCGGGTTATTACGGCGGCTGGATCGATGAGAGCGTCATGCGCATCCTGGACTCGCTGATGGCCTTCCCGACCATCTTGCTTTACATGATCATTATCTCGGCAGTCGGGCCGTCGCAGTTCAACGTAGTTATCGCCATCGCCATCGGCGGCGCGCCCGGCATCGCCCGCCTGGTGCGCGCCCTGACAATGGACATTCGCACGCGCGAATACGTGGCCGCTGCCAAGCTGCGCGGCGACTCGGACGTGCAAATCATGCTGCGCGAAATATTGCCGAACTGCCGCGGCCCATTGATCGTGGATTTCCTGATGCGCATCGGCTACGCCGCCTTCTACATCGGCACGCTGGGCTTTCTCGGCCTGGGACTGCCGCCTCCCACTCCTGACTGGGGCGGCATGGTACAGGAAGGTCACAGCCACATGACCGCCAACATCTGGCCGGTGCTATCGGCCACCCTGGCGATCGTCAGCCTGGTGATCGGCCTGAACATGTTCGCCGATGGCCTGCGCGAAGAAAGCATGCGCTACCAGTGATGAGAGGATCGATGCGATGAGCCAAGATAAAGGAACTGAACGCCATTCACCGCCGGTCCTTGCCGTAAAGAACCTGGCGATCACTTACAAGACCCGCAAACGCGATATCAACGCCGTGCGCGACGTTACATTCGAAATCTACAGCGGCGAGAACCTGGGCCTGGTGGGCGAGTCAGGCTGCGGCAAGAGCACGGTGGCCTATTCGGTGGTGAATTTCCTGGGGCCCAACGGGCGGGTCACCAATGGGGATATCTTCTTCAATGGGCAGCAGTTGCGCGATCGCTCCGAAAGCGAGCTGCGCAAGCTGCGCGGCGCTGATATTTCCATGGTGTACCAGGAGCCCATGTCGGCGCTCAACCCGACCATGCGCATTCGCGACCAACTGGCCGAGAGCCTGGTCGTGCATCGCAACCTCTCGAAATCAGAAGCCTACGCCCAATCCCTGGAAGCGCTCAAGCGCGTCTACATGCCCGACCCGGAGGGGGTCATGCTGCGCTACCCGCACCAGCTTTCCGGCGGGCAACAGCAGCGCGTGCTGATCGCCATGGCGATGCTGAACAACCCCTCCCTGTTGATCATGGATGAGCCCACCACCGCCCTGGACGTGACCGTCGAAGCTGCGGTGCTGGACCTGATCGCCGAACTCAAAGAACGCTACCAGACTGCCACCCTGTACATCAGCCACAACCTGGGTGTGGTGGCGCGCGTCTCCGATAAAGTGGCTGTGATGTATGCCGGCGAAATCGTCGAACTGGCCCCCACGCGCGACATCTACCGCAACCCGCTGCACCCCTATACGATGGGCCTGATGCGCTGCCTGCCGGACGTGGACGCACCCAAGGGCACCCGCCAATTGGTGCCGATCGAAGGCCGCGTGCCATCGCCGGCCAACCTGCCCAGCGGCTGCATCTTCTCGCCGCGCTGCGAGCACGCCATCCCCGAGTGCTCGATCGAACATCCTGACCTGCTCGAGCTGGCGCTGGGCCACCGGGTACGCTGCCTGCGCGCCGAAGAGTGGCTGGAAACGGAAAGGATTCAACTGGCGCAGGAATCGCCTGAAGAACCCTGTCCAAGTCGAGAGACGGAGGCCGGGGAGGACATGCTCGCGGTGGAGCAGGTCAAAGTGTACTACCCTGTACCTTTCAAAACGGTGGCCGGCCTGTTCGGCCTGGAAAAGCGCCAGTACGTGCGCGCCACCGACAACGTCAGCCTGAAAGTACAGCGCGGCCGCACCCTGGGCATCGTAGGCGAATCGGGATGCGGCAAGAGCACCCTGGCCAGGGCTATCGTCGGCCTGGAAGCGCTCCACGATGGCAAAGTCAGTTTCCTGGGGTTGGATATTTCCAAGACTCTGAACCAGCGCGATCTGAAGACCATCCGCGACCTGCAAATGGTCTTCCAGGACCCCAACGGTACGCTGAACCCCTCCTACAGCATCGGCGACCAGATCGCTGCCTCGCTGCGGCGCTTCCGCACGGTGCCAGCCAACCAGGTACAGGCCGAGGTCGAGCGCCTGCTGCGCTCCGTCAAGCTGGACGACAGCTATTACTACCGCCTGCCACGCCAGTTGAGCGGCGGCGAAAAGCAGCGCGTGGGCATCGCCCGCGCCATCGCCAGCAACCCGGCCATGGTGGTGTGCGACGAGCCAGTCTCAGCCCTGGATGTTTCGGTGCAGGCGGCTGTGCTCAACCTGCTGCTGGAGATTCAGAACCAGCGCAGCACAACCATGATTCTGATCTCGCACGATTTGAGCTCGGTGCGCTTCTTCTCCGACGATGTCGCCGTGATGTACTTGGGACAAATCGTGGAAATCGGGCCATGCGAAGCGATCTACGAGCCGCCCAACCACCCCTATACAGCCGCGCTGCTGGCGGCTGTGCCGCGCCCCGACCCCGATCTGGAGCCTTCCAAAGTGCGCCTGTCGGGCCGGGTGCCCAGTGCAGTCAACCCGCCCAGCGGATGCCGTTTTCACACCCGCTGCCCCTTTAAGATTGGAGAAATCTGCGAAAGCCAGGAACCGCCGCAGCGCGAGATGGGCGGCGGGCACCTGATCTACTGTCATTTGTCACCACAAGAACTCGCGCAGGTCAAACCCTGATCGAAGCGAACACGATTCGCACATACTCAAAATCGCAATGGGACTTGCGCGTCGCAAGGCTCCATTCTATCAACTTGCACAGGATGCGAAAAACCAAACAACCATGGACGAAAATAAATCACACGAAGAACAACCCTTTTTCATACGCGCCCCCTGGAGCTATGACGCGCACGCCGCTCCAGCGCCGCGCCCGGACGCCAACCTGGGCTTCGCCACGCGCGCCCTGCACGCTGGATTCCACCCGCTCAAGAACTTGCAGCAGTTCCGGGCGTTCGTGCCGCCCATCGTGATGTCGATGACCTATCCGTACGAGAGTTTCGAGCGTTTCCCGGATTACATCTACGGGCGCAGCAAAACCCCCACAGTGAGTGTATTGGAAGAACGCCTGGCATCGCTGGAAGGCGGGCAGGCGGCCGTCAGCGCCGGCTCGGGCTCGCAGGCGCTGTTCAGCCTGGTGTTCACCCTGGCCCGCCCGGGCGACAACGTGGTCACCTCGCTCAACACCTTCGGCGAGGGCTACAAACAGGCCGCCACGATCTTCCCCGAGCGCTGCAATGTCGAGTTTCGCTTCATCAAAGATTTCGCCAACCCGCAAGCCTGGGACCAGGCCATCGACAAGCAGACGCGCCTGGTATGGGTGGAGACGCCCAGCAACCCGTGCCTTCAGGTCACCGACATCGCCGCAGTGGCCGAAGTGGCCCACGCCCGCGGTGTGCCGCTGATGGTGGACAACACTACCGCCACCGCGGCGCTGCAGCGGCCGATGGACCTGGGGGCCGATATCACCCTGCTCTCGCTGACCAAGTTCCTGTCGGGCAACGCCACCGTGCTGGGCGGCGCCATCGTTGGGCCAGAAGCCCTGGTAGAGGATATCCGCTGGAACACCACCGAGTTCGTCGGCGCTATCCTGCAGCCTCTGGAAGCCTGGCTGATGCTGCAATACCTGGAAACGCTGGATTTGCGTATGCAGCGGCACAGCGCCACCGCCCAGAAGGTGGCTGAATTCCTGTCCGCTCATCCCAAAGTGAAGCACGTCAATTACACTGGCCTGGCGGATCACCCGCAGCACGACCTGGCCTGCCGCCAGATGAAGGCCCACGGCGGCCTGCTGTCTTTCGTCGTGCCGGGCGGCATGACGGGGGCGGCAAAGGTGATGAACAGCGTGGAGTTGGTGGTGCACGCCGTGACCTTCGGCACCAGCCGCACGATCTGCATGCACCCGCGCACCATCACCCACGAGCACATGACCCAGGCCGAGCGCGACGAAGCCGGCATTGACGATGGGCTGATCCGCCTGTCGGTCGGCCTGGAAGACCCGGACGACATCATCGCCGACCTCGGCCAGGCCCTGGCCCATTTATAGGTTGAAGAGCGGCCAATGCCTGACTCAAACCTGCGCCAGGAACTGCGCCAGAAGCTGGTCATCGCCGAAGCGGACGTGCAGGCGCTCAACCAGGTGCTGCTCAACCCTGGCGAGCGCGTCATTAACGACCTGCTGGACGTCGTATTGAAATACGGCACACCCGAGCAAATCAACCAGCAGGCCGGACGCGCCCGCCAACTGCCCAATCTGCTGCAGCAGGTCAGGCAGGCTCGGCCCGAACACCTGGCCGACCTGGAATGGCTGCAAGCGCAGCGCCAGGCAGGCGCGTTCATCTCGCTGGCCGCCTACCGCCGCAAAGTGCTGGGGGCGCAGGCCGGCCGGATGGATTTCAACGCGCCCCAGGCCGTCACCCTGGAGCTGAGCGCCTGCCAGTATTTTCCCTGGCTGATCGACATCGCCCGGCGCGCCATCCAAAACGGTGAGATCATGCCGGGGCGCATCATCCGGGTGCGCAACATGCGAGAACAGGAGGCGGATGGCGACCTGGCAGCCTTTGCCGCAGCCATGCAGATCATCGGGGCCAGCTACGTTGAGCAGCCCGACACGCGCGGCTCGGATGGCGCCAACATCCACCTGGGCGGGCCGCAGACCCTCATCGGCTATTTCGGCGGAGTCGGCCAGCCCAACCACTACCCGCTGAAATGGCTGGACGAATGCCTGTATTATTACACGCGCTACGGCGTGCAGCAGGTGCTAAATGTCAACGCCGGCACGGTGCTGGCCGGCTATCTGCTGTACCGTCTGGGCGTTGATCTGCAATTCAAGATCTCGGTTACCCTGGGCAACGACAACCCCTACGCCGCCCTGTGGACGCTGCTGGCCGCCCGCCTGTTCGCCCGCCCGGATGGCAGCACACCATTGGTGGGCTTCAACTGGAGCAACTCGGTGAACAACGAAACCATCGAAATCAGCGCCCAGTTCCGCAAAGAACTGGGGCTGGAGGAGCTGGTGCGCTTCGAGCATCACGTCACCGAGACCTGGACCGGCCTGGTGATCCAGCCCTATAACCGGCGGGAAGAACTGCTCGACCTGGCTGAGCGCCTGCCCAACCTGTCTGCCAAGCACGAGGGCGGCGAGCCAGAAGTGGAGGCCAGCCGCCAGCGGCCCTCCGAAATCCAGGATTACTACCGGGAAAAAGCCGAGATCATCGCCAGCGGCGACTGGGAACACCTGGCGCTCAACTTCCAGGACAAGTTCGACTCGATGAACCGCACCGCCTGGGCGCTGACCGAGCGCGGCCTGGCCTTCATCGGGGCGCGCCACCTGCACACGTGACCTGGCCTGCTGTTCCCTGAAGACCCCTATGATCGACAATCCCAGCCTGCCTCCGACTGCTATCCCCTTGCCAGATATCCAGGCCGCCCGCCAGCGCCTGCAAGGCCAGGTGCTGCGCACGCCATTGGTGCGGCTGAACCTGGCGGAGGCGCCCGCACAAATCTACCTCAAGCTGGAGAACCTGCAGCCGGTCGGGTCGTTCAAGCTGCGCGGGGCGGGCAACGCATTGGCCGTAGCACAGGCGAGCCAACTGGCCGAGGGCGTATGGACAGCCAGCGCCGGCAACATGGCCCTGGGGCTGGCCTGGTTCGCTCGCCAGGGCGGCGTCCCCTGTACAGTATTGGCGCCCGAGGACGCCCCTGCCGCCAAACTGGAAGGGGTGGCGCGCCTGGGAGCCAGGATCGTTAAAACCAGCTTCGAGGAATACCAGCGCATCCAACGTTTTGGCGATCCGCAGCGCCAGCAGGAATTGGGCTTGTCTGGCTTGCTGGTGCATCCCTTCAACGACCCGGCGGTGATGGCCGGCAACGGCTGCATCGCATTGGAAATCCTGGAAGATTTGCCGGAGGTAGATGCAATCCTGGTGCCCTACGGCGGCGGCGGGTTGAGCTGCGGCATCGCCTCGGCAGTGCGCGCCTTGCGCCCGGGGGTCAAAGTGTTCGCCAGCGAAGCGGCCAACGCCGCCCCGCTGGCCGCCTGCCTGGCTGCCGGCCGCCTGGTGACCGTTCCTTACCAGGCCAGCTTCATCTCCGGCATGGGGGCGCCTTTTGTCTTCGAGAGCATGTGGCCGCGCGCCAGCCAGCTCCTGAACGGCTCGCTGGTGGTTTCACTGCAAGAAGTGGCAGACGCTCTGCGCCTGCTGGCCGTGCGCAACCACGTCATCGCCGAAGGCGCCGGGGCCGTGGCGCTGGCGGCTGCATTAACATTGAAAAATGGCCCTCTAGCCGGGTTGGCAGGTGGTAAAATCGCCTGTATCGTCTCCGGCGGCAACATCGACGCCCACCTCCTCACCGAGATCTTGCAAGACCGCCTCCCCACGTAGGGACGCACGGCTTGCGACCGCACATCTATTGAGATAAAAACCGCATGTATCCAAGCAGAGACCCTGGCATCCAACACATTCGCGCCCGCCCCGACCGGCGCTGCTACGGCATGGGGCTGGGCGTGCTGCTCCTGGACGATGTCTACCCGGGCTTTCCTGGCGATGTGCGCAACGCCAGCGCCTACCCCTTCCCGATCCAGTACGAGATCGTCGAGGGCATCGACATCTACACCCTGGTGGTGGCGGAAGACAAGTCGCCCTGCCTGGAGCCCTTGCTGCGGGCGGCGCGCAAGCTGGAGCGCATGGGCTGCCGCGCCATCCTCGGCGAATGCGGCTATTTCGCCTACTTCCAGCGCCAAGTAGCGGCCAGCGTGCGCGTTCCGGTGTTCATGTCCAGCCTGTTACAGGCGCCGCTGGCCCAACAGGTGATTGCCCCCGACCAGGTGGTCGGCATCCTGATGGCTAACGCCAGCCATTTGAGCAAGCGTCACCTGGAAGCGGTGGGCATCCGCCCGGGCTCCAACTACGTTATCGGCGGGGCGATGGACGACCTGCGCTGCCAGGAATTCGACCACCTGTGGACGCAGGGGCTGCGCAGCGACCCGCCCCAAGCGGATTACGGCAAGGCCGAAGTTGAGTTCCTGGAAGTGGCGGTGGGCTTCTATAAGCAGCATCCCACCATGGGCGCCATGCTGCTGGAGTGCACCGGCTTCCCGCCCTTCGCCCGCGCCCTGCAGCGCCAGATCGAAATCCCCATCTTCAGTTGGGGCACGCTGCTGGATTACGCCTATTCGGTCGTTGTGCATCGCGATTATTATGGGCACGTTTAGGAGCTTTCTATCCGCAGATTGCGCCGATTTTCGCAGATAAAAAAGAAAAAACCAGTGAAATTTGTGGAGGAATCACCGAGTTTCGCAGATTACAGGAAGGAAGTTTGAAAAATGGAATTAGAACAATCGCAGTTTGCTGAACGCGTCGTCAACCTGGCTCCCGAAGGGGCCTATTTCATGCTGGCCAAAGCCCAGGCCCTGGAGGCCGCCGGGCGGCACATCATCCACCTCGAGATCGGCCAGCCGGACGTGCCCACCTTCGAGAACATTGCCCAGGCCGGGGTGCAGGCCATCCAGCAGGGGCACACGCGCTACACACCATCGGCCGGCACCAAGGCCCTGCGGGCCGCCATCGCCGAAGATGCCGGGCAGCGCCGCGACCTGCGCTTCACCCCGGCGCAGGTGGTGGTCGGGCCGGGGGCCAAGCCAGCCCTGTTCTTCCCCACCCTGGCGCTGGTACGCCCCGGCGACGAAGTCATCTATCCCGACCCCGGCTTTCCCACCTACGCCGCCATGATCGAAGTGGCCGGCGGTACCCCGCTGCCCGTGCCGCTGCGCGAAGAGGAGGATTTCTCTTTCGACCTGCAAGCCTTCGACCAGTTGGTCAGCCGGCGCACGCGCATGATCATCCTCAACTCGCCCAGCAACCCCACCGGCGGGGTGATGCCGCCGGCGGCCCTGGAGCACATCGCCGAAGTTGCCCGCCGCCAGGATATCTGGGTGCTCTCCGACGAAATCTACGCCCGCCTGGTGTACGATGCCCCCGCCCCCAGCATCGCCACGCTGCCCGGCATGGCCGAGCGCACGATCATCTGCGATGGTTTCTCCAAGACCTACGCCATGACCGGCTGGCGGCTGGGCTACGGCATCATGCCAGAAGCCCTGGCCGAGCGCGTCGAGCTGCTGCTGACCCACTCGGTGGGCTGCACCGCCAGCTTCACCCAGGTAGCTGGGCTGGAGGCCATCCAGGGCCCCCAGGAGCCGGTCGAAGCCGTGGTGGCCGAGTACCGCCGCCGCCGCCAGGCGCTGGTGGACGGGCTGAACGCCATCCCAGGGGTGCGCTGTCGCATGCCGCAGGGCGCTTTCTACGTTTTCCCCAACGTGCAGGCCTTCGGGCGCAGCTCCGACTGGCTGGCGGAATACCTGCTCGAAGAAGCCGGGGTGGCGTTGCTGCCCGGGACTTCCTTCGGCAAATACGGCGAAGGCTACCTGCGCCTGTGTTTCGCCAACTCGCTGGAAAATATCCATATTGCTCTGGAACGCCTGGCGCCGGCCCTGGCGAAGTTGGAAATCCAGGCGTAAGCCACCTGATCTCTGGAGTCTGGCAGACATGACCATCCGCAGTAATTACGCCGAAGGACAAACCCCGCAGTTCCGCGTGCTCTCCGAAGCACAGTGCCAGGAGCTTTACCTGGCCACCCTGGAATGCCTGGAGTGGGTCGGGGTGATCCTGACTCACCCGGAAGCGCGCCAGTTGCTGGCAGTAGCCGGGGCGCGCCTGGCGCCGGGCAGGGTCTACATCCCGGCCCACATCATCCAGCAGGCGCTGGCCAGCGCGCCGCGCACTTTCACCCTGTGGGGACGCACCCCCGAACAGGCCATCCAGGTGGCTACCGATCACGTCCACTTTGGCCCCGGCCCGACCTGCACCTTCTTCTACGACCCGCAAACCGGCCAGCGCCGCAAGGCGCAGCGCGGCGATGCCGGGCTGACTGCCCGCGTGTGCGATGCCCTGCCCAACATCGATTTCGCCATGAGCCTGAGCCTGTTCGACAATGTTACGCCGATGCTCTCGCCGGTGTACGAATTCGCCGAGATGATCGCCAACACCGGCAAGCCGGTCGTGGCCTGGGCCAACGACACGCGCACGCTGAACGACATCTTCCAAATCGCCGCGGCCGTGGCGGGCGGCGAAGACGCCCTGCACGCCCGCCCGAACTTCGCCTATTTCGCCTCGTACGAATCGCCGCTGCGCCACGGCGACCAGCAGATCACCAACCTGCTGTGGGCAGCTGAGCACAGCCTGCCGGTGGTGTACCTGGGCGGGCCCACAGTCGGCCTGGAGTCGCCGGTGACCGGGGCCAGCGCCCTGGTGATCTACCTGGCGGCAGCGTTGAGCGGGCTGGCGATCGTGCAGCTCAAGCGCCGCGGCGCGCCGGTAGTGATCGGCGGGGTGCCCTCGGCCATGGACCTGCGCACCGCCCGCCCGGCTTACGGCTCCCCGGAGATGAGCCTGCACGCCGCCGCCGCCGCCGACCTGTCGCGCTACCTGGGGGTGCCCTTCATGGGCACGGCCGGGGCTTCGGAAAGCAAGCTGCTCGACGCCCAGGCGGCCGCCGAGTCGGCTGTGCAGATTCTGACCTCGGCTCTGAGCGGGGCCAGCCTGGTGCACGACGTGGGCTTCCTGGACTGCGCCGACATCGGCTGCCTGGAGCTGCTGGTGCTGTGCGACGAGATCATCGCCATGACCCGGCGCATGCTGCGCGGCGTCCCGGTCAACCGCCAGACGATCATGCTCGACCTGATCGAGAAGGTTGGCCCCGGCGGGCATTTCATCACCGAGGCGCAGTCCGTCTCGCTGTGCCGCAGCGAAATCTGGGTGCCGACGCTGATGGACCGCAACGCCTACACCATCTGGGAGAAAAAGGGCAGCAAGAGCGCCCGCCAGCGGGTGCAGGAGAAGCTGGGGCGCATTTTGGATGAGCACCAGCCGCTGCCGCTGCCGGAGGGGGCGGCGGAGCAGATCGAGAGGATTTTGCAGGCGGCGGAGGGGCGCTACCGCTAACAGACAGGCACATCCCGGATATTCCCGGCCCAGGTGTATGTTCCCCTGGGCCGGAATGATTCCATTTGCGCAGGATGAACGTAGGGGCGAAGCGGCCCGTGGATGCTACCCGCGCCTCAAACGACAAGCTTCGCCCCTGCTGTGCGTATTTGCGCGTGCCAGCCTGTTTGTATAACCGCGCCACCTGCCCGTTTTTCCAGGTCATAAACCACCCATTCCGGCGATGCGGCTGCTCATGGTATGGGATATGATCAAGATAACAAGGTTGTTGGCGAGCACCTGGCAACGGATTTTTGGAACGGATTGAACGGATCAGGATGTATTCCCATCTGGCAGGTATGTTTCAAACAAGCCGTGTCAGGGTTTTTCGCAAAACAGGTATTTGCCCTCGCCAACAGCACCAAGATATCCGTGAAATCCGCGCGAATCCGTGTACCATTCTTTCTTACAGGAGCGAAGCCTATGTCTACGAGTGAAAACAACCCCTTGTTAACCCTTTCCAACGCCATGGCCGAGGCGGTCGAGAAAGCCGGAGCCTCCACCGTGATGGTGGACGCCCGCCGGCGCCTGCCCGCCAGCGGCATCGCCTACGCCGCCGACCTGGTGCTGACCGCCGACCACGTGGTCGAGCGCGATGAAGATATCCACGTGCTGCTGCCGGACGGCGCCCAGGTGCAGGCCAGCCTGGCCGGGCGCGACCCCGGCAACGACCTGGCCCTGCTGCGCCTGGTAGGGGCGCAGGGCCTGCGCCCAGCGCAGGTCGCCCCTGGGGCAGCGCGCGTCGGGCAGTTGGCCCTGGCCCTGGGACGGCCCTCGCCCGAGGGCATCCAGGCCAGCCTGGGCGTGGTCAGCGCAGTGGGCGGGCCGGCCCGCACCGGGCGCGGCGGGCTGCTGGAGCAGTATCTGCGCACCGACACGATCCCCTACCCGGGCTTCTCCGGCGGGCCGCTGGTGGACGCCGCCGGGCGCGTGCTGGGGCTGAACACCTCCGGCCTGGCGCAGGGCGTGGCCCTGACCATCCCAACCGGGCTGGCCTGGCAGATCGCCGAGACGCTGGCGCGCCACGGGCGTGTGCGCCGCGGCTACCTGGGCATCCGCAGCCAGCCGGTGGTCATCCCCGCCGCTCAGCGACAGGCCCTGGGCCGCGAGCAGGAAGTCGGCCTGCTGCTGGTGGGCGTAGAGGAGCACAGCCCGGCGGCGCAAAGCGGCCTGATGGTCGGCGATATCCTGGTTGGCCTGGCCGGCCAGCCCGTCTCCGACCCCGACGAGCTGCTGGCGCGCCTGGCAGGGGCATTGGTGGGCCAATCTACCCCGGTTGAGGTGCTGCGCGCCGGCCAGGCGCAGACGATCGCGGTTACAATAGGGGAGAGGCAGTAAACATGGAGCATGCAGGTATAACTTTCTCCGAAATCCTGACCGAAGACATCGCCGCCGTGGTAGCACGTGTGCAGAACAGCCTGGTGGCGCTGCACAACGGCCAGCACGGCATCGGCGCTGGCATCCTGTGGCCCTCCACCGCCTGGCGCGGGCCGGGCAGCCTGGCGCTGACCAACGCCCACGTGGTGGCGCACCCGCGGCGCAGCGGATGGGGGCGCGGCCCGCGCAAAGCAGCCGGGCTGCGCGCCAGCCTGCCGGGCAGGGACGAAATCCCCGCCGAGGTGCTCGCCCAGGAAGCCGAGATCGACCTGGCGCTGCTGCGCCTGCAAGCCGAGGGCCTGCCCACCGCCACGCTGGGCGACTCAAGCCGCCTGCGCGTCGGGCAGATCGTCCTGGCAGTCGGGCACCCGTGGGGGCAGCGCGGCTCGGTCACCGCCGGGCTGGTCAGCAGCCTGAGCCAGGTGCAAACGCGCGATTCGCAGCGGGGCCTGCCGGTGATCCGCTCGGACGCCCGCCTGGCGCCGGGCAACTCCGGCGGGCCGCTGGTGGACGCCCTGGGGGCGGTGGTGGGCATCAACACGTTGATCGTGGGCGGCGACCAGGGCATTGCCATCCCCAGCCAGGTGGCAGTCGATTTCGTCGAGCAGGCCATCCAGGGCCTGAACCAGGCCGCATAAAGGAGCCTTACCCATGCGCCTCGCCATCCTCGCCCCGAACCTGGCCCTGCGCGCCGGGCTGCGCGCTTTGCTCAGCGCGGCCAGCGAGGCTGAGGCTGGCGAGCGCATCGAGGTCGTCGCCGAGGCAGCCGCCTGGGAAGACCTGTGGGCGGCTTTGCCGGGCGCTGCGCCCGAGATCGACCTGCTGCTGGCAGTGGCCGCGACGCCCCCGCAAGCCTCCCTGCGCCAGGCAGCCGAGCGCCAGGGCGGGCAACTGGCCCTGCTGCTGCTGGCCGATGACCCGCAGGCGGCCTCCGGCTGGCTCAGGCTGCCCTGGCGCGCCTGGGGCCTGCTGCCGCTGGACAGCAGCGCCGAGGAGCTGCAAGCCGCGGCGCGCGCCGTGCACGCCGGGCTGGTGGTGGCCGCCCCCGCTATGCTATCCGGCGCGGCCGGGGCGCAGGCCGGGCTGGCGCGTTTGCTGGCAGGGGCTCCCGTCGATGCAGAGCGCCAGCCAATCGAAGCGCTGACCGAGCGCGAGGCCCAGGTGCTGGGCCTGCTGGGGCGCGGCCTGGCCAATAAGCAGATCGCCGTGGAGCTGGGCATCAGCGAGCACACCGCCAAGTTCCATATCTCGTCGATCTACGCCAGGCTGGGGGTGACCAACCGCACCGAGGCGGTGCGCGTCGGCGTGCAAAATGGGTTGATTGTGTTGTAGTTTTGATCCGCAGATTTTCGCTGATTACACAGATTTTCCCCCTATATCCAATCCGTTCAATCCGTTCCCGAAATCCGGTGACCGCGCCTCGCCGCCAACTACCTGATAGGCGTTCTTTCCAACAGGTTTTGCGCTGCCCCACCCCAGGCCGGGCTTGCTCACGGCGGGGGGTGGGGCTTTTGTGTATTTGCCCGGCAGCCAGCGCTGCCGGACGGGGACCACCGGCGCTTGCTTTCAAGGCACGCTTGGGCAGTCAGTGACTCGCTCTGGAGGCTGGCCGCCCAAATTCTGGCCCTGAAAGACTCGGACGCATACGACCGGGTCTTCCACGCAGTGAAAGCAATCGGACGCAGCGGAAGCCAACATTATTGTTGGAATTGGCGGGAGCGTTCCTGTTACGATTCGCCGCTCGCAGGTTCCTCTCATTGTTGTTCCACGAGCCGCCCCGCAGCACGCCCTCCGGCGCCCCCATTGCAACCCTGCCGGTCTGGCAGGGACTACAACCTACGCCTGTCTGGCGCTCCATCAACTGTTTTGAGCCAGCCGCCCAGCAGCCTACCGATCTCCACCAGGTTTTCGGCCACGTATTGGTACTGCCGCGCTTGCCCCGCGCCGCCTGGCGGAAGGCCTGCTCCAGGTTGGCGAAGCTGGCCAGGCGCGGCCACAGGTTATCGTAACCTCTACTCATGCGCTCTTTCCCGACACACCCTGTGGGGGAGTGCCCCCACACCCCCCGTTCCAGGATTCCAGCACAACAGCATCCAGCACTCCAGGATCAAGGCAAGCGGACGCAGCGGAAGCCAACAATATTGAAGGAACCGGCGGGAGCGCGCCAGAGCCGATACGCCGCACGCAGGACCCACTCATCGTAGTACCACGAGCCGCCCCGCAGCACGCGGTACTCGCCCGAGGCCGGGCCGCTTGGATTGTCACGCGGCGAGCTGCCATAAAAGCTCTCCAGGTACCAGTCCTGCACCCACTCCCAGGCGTTGCCGGCCATATCGTACAGCCCGTAGCCGTTAGGCGCATAGCTGCCCACCGGCGCAGTATCGTTATAGCCATCATCGTAGCTCTGGTTGGCCCATTCGAACCCACAATTCTTGTCGCAAAAATTGACCCGCCTGCCGTCGAAATCATCCCCCCACGGGTACAGTTTGCCCTCCAGCCCGCCACGCGCGGCTTTCTCCCATTCCGCCTCCGTCGGCAGCCGCCCGCCGCGCCATTCACAGTAGGCATTCGCCATCTCCCAACTCACGTAGACCACCGGGTAATCCGCGTATTGCGAGCTGCCATAATAGCTGCTGCGTGTGTAGGATTCGCTCGCTGTGGGCGGGTCACAGGTTCCCGCCGCCACGCACTCGGCATAGCGCGCATTGGTCACTTCGTAAGCGTCGATAGAATAACCATCCAGGTACACCGTATGGATAGGCTCCTCATTTGTAAACCAATTACGCGAACAGTCCTCAGGTTTGTAGTAGAGTTTTTTGCACTCTGCCAGGGCCACATCGGCGTCGCCGCCCATCTGGAACTCCCCGGCCGGGATCAAAACCATCGGAACATCGATTGAGGGGGTCCCAACAAGCGTCTTCGCCGGGCGAGGCGCTTGCGTGGCCTTTGGCGACTGGCTAGTTACCCACCAGATAAGCCCCACGATCCCGGCCAGCCCCAGAACCAGCAAAGCCAAGGTTCCACCGCCAAGCGCAAGGCCGCGAGTCACACTGCTCCCACCAACCGCAGCCGGCGGTTTCACGGGTCTGGCTGCGGCTGGCCGCGGTGGAGAAGCCTCGCTCACCACCTGCGTGGGCGGCACGCTCCCCGTTCGCACCGACTGCACGGCTCCTCCCTGCGCTTGCGCCTGCACCAGCGCCTGGCGCAGCTCAGCGGCGCTCTGGTAGCGGGCGTCGGGCATCATCTCCAGGGCGCGCAGCATCACGGCTTCTACCGCCGGCGTAACGCCGGGGTTTAACTGGCGCGGCGGGAGCAGCGCCGCCCCGCCCACCCGGTCGATGCTCTCCGGCGGGGTGGCCCCGGTCAGGGCGTGGTACAGGGTCGCCCCCAGGGCGTAGACGTCCGTGCGGGCGTCGGTGGGCCTCTGCCCGTACTGCTCGAAGGGGGCGTAGCCGGGGGTGACCGCCCGGGCGCCCAGGGTGGTGCGCTTGGCCGGGTCGTAGAGCTTGGCCAGGCCGAAATCCACCAGGCAGGCCTTGCCGCCCGGGGTGATGCGCAGGTTGGCGGGCTTGAGGTCGCGGTGGATGATCGGCGGGCTCTGGCGGTGCAGGTACGCCAGGGCGTCGCAGATTTGCAGCGCCCATTCCAGCACCTGCGCCTCGGGCAGGGGCGCGCCGGCCTTATCGAGCAGCTCCTGCAAGTCCTGGCCCTCGACGAAGTCCATCACCAGGTACTGTCCCTGTCCGGGGAGGGTGAACGAATCGAAGACGCGCGGCAGGTTGGGGTGGGCCAGCTCGACCAGCAGGCCGGCTTCGCGCTTGAACTGCCGCCCGGCCTCCGGCGAAGCGTCCAGGTTTTCTTTGATGGCACAGGGGCGTTCTAAATTGGTATCCCAGGCGCGGTACACGGCGCCGAAGCCGCCCTGGCCCAGCAGCTTGACCACGCGGTAGCGGTTGTGCAAGACCTGCCCGATGGAAAGCGGCATGTGTTTTGGCCTCCCCAGGCTCGCCCCGGGCCGGCGGTCCGGATCAATCGTGCGGTAGGTGAAAACGAGCCGGATAAATTGTAAGGTTATCGCCAGTGGGTGTCAAGCGAAAAACACCGGCTGTTAGCCCTTGGCTTTCCTGGGCTGGCCGAGATAACGCTCGGCCAGTTGGCGCAACTGGGCGAAACTGACCGGCTTGAGCAGCACCAGGTCAGCCTGATCGTGCAGTTCTTCAGCCAGCAAAGCGTCGGCGGTAGCGACCATAACGCGCGTCTTCGCCAGGCGCGGGTCGGCGCGGATCTGCTTGAGCAGCGCGTCCCCCGGCACGCCGGGAATGTGCAAATCCAGCACGATCAGGTCCGGGAGACTCTCGGCCAGGCGCTTTTGCGCTACGGTTCCATCGCTGATCGTCTCGATCTCGTAGCCAGCCAGCTCCAGGGCTGTGCGAAAAACGATCATCTGGTCTTCATAATCCTCGATGACGAAAGCCAGTGGTTTGGTCTCCATAAGATGATCTCTCCTTATATAAAAGCCAATCTCAAACTGCCAGGTCCAGCCTGGCTGGTTCGGCAACCGGCTTGAGCGGCAAAACGATCGTGAAGGTGCTGCCGCGCCCGGCGGCGCTAGGTGGTGAGCTTCGGCGTACAACAGGCGGCGACAACAGGCTGAGAAGTGAGCGCTTCAAGTCAACTGCCTCCTCGGGCAGGCGCGCCGGCCAGGATGATCTCGACCGGCAGCCCCCACATGCGCAGCGCCCGGGCGCTGCGCACCTCGAAGCCCGCCTGTCGCAGAGCTGCCTGGGCAAAGATCGGGCGGCAGTCCACCGCAGCCGGCATCCTGGCGTGGAACCATTCGTAGATGCATTCGGCCAGGGCCGGTTTTTCGCTCTTGGTCATGGTCACCAACGCCAGGCGTCCTCCAGGGCGCAAAACCCGCAGGCAGTGCTGGAGCACCTGGGGGATTTCAGGCGTGTCGAAAAGCTCCAGGGTAAAACTCATGAAAACCGCATCGAAAGAATCCGTCGCCCAGGGCAGTTGGGCAGCATCCCCCACCAACAATTCCACCCGTCCGGCCAGGCCTGCCGCGGTCAAGCAGTGCTGCGCCTGAGCGCACATCCCATCCGACAGATCGATGCCGGTCACTTTGCCGGTTGGGCCAACCGCCTGGGCCAGAGCCAGGAGCGCCTGTCCCGTGCCATATCCGATCTCCAGCACGCTTTCCCCCGGCTGGACTGCCAGGGCTTGCAGACCCAACTGGCGATATTTCTTCTCGCTGCTGCCAGCCAGGGCGTCATACCAGCGGCTCAGGCGGTTATAATTAGCCCGGGCTTCGGCTTTCGAACGCGTGACACGACTGATCGGCGATGCAGCAAGGTTTTCAGGCATAAGCACATTTCCGGCAAACAACGATGCTCCCCTAATCATAACGCTAAAAACCGTATTTTCACAACGTATTTCAGGAAAAAATCATGGAAATTCCCCCAATCGACCTCAAAACAATGGCTTACCTGGCGCTGGCTTTGCTGGGTGTGGGCCTGGCGCTAAGCCTGGTCTTCCTGGCGTGGGTCATCCTGCGCGTGCGGCGCATCCAACTCCCGGCAAACGCCGACTTCTTGACTACCCTGCGCCACACTCCACTCTCGGTAGTGATCCTGCTCGATCTTTTGGACCTTTCGCTGGACTTCCTTTCGGCGCCCTTTGCCTGGGTGCTGTTGGGCTACCTGGGGTTGGAATCGCTGCGGGGCGTGACGATCGTTGAATCGATCATCCCGGGCACGCAGTTCCTGCCCACCATGACCGCCGCCTGGATCGTGGCGCGCCTGTCCGATCACGCCAACAGGGCCTAAACAACTGCGTGGTGGGGCCGGGGCCCCACCACGCAGCGAGATTAACTATGGCTCGAAGACGATTGGAATGAAGATGCTCGCCAGGGGCAGGGTGTAGCTGGCGATGAACTTCAGATCACCCATGGAGGCGTCGTAGTAGCTGATCGCCGGGCGGCCCAGGCCATCCAGGTCGATCGAGCAGAACATGCCCACATCGCCCACGGCGTCGAGGGTGAAGGTAGACCAGCCGCCATCCCAGTAAGCATACTTGAGATCATCGTTGGTGGCATCGTAATAACAAATGTGGCGCTCGTCGGTGACCGGGTTGATCGCCAGCGAAGCGTATTTACCCACATCGCCGACTGAGTCGACCGGCGGCTCGACCACCCAGGCGACGCCATTGAAATAGGCGTACATCAGATCGCCGTTGGTCTCGTTGTAATAAGCGATGTGTGGGTTGTCAAGGCTGTCCATATCGATCGAGGTGTAGGCTTCGACCACCGGGAAGTCATCATCAGGATCGCCGACCGAGTCGATGTGCATCTTCACCCAGGCATCGATCGGAGACAGGTAAGCCAGCTTGATCCACTCGTTGGTGTCTTCGTAATAACTGATATAGGGCTTGTCAAAGGCGTTCAATGCCAGCGAGGTGAACTTGCCTTTATCGCCGAACTCGTAATCGATGCGCTCGATCCACCATTCATCGGTCAGGTCCTTCCACCAGGTGTACATCAGATCGTTGTTGGAATCATCATAGTAAGTCATCCGTGGAAAGCCCAGTGAGTCGAGTTCCATGGAAACGTGCTTGCCGACATCGTCATCGGAGTCGTCCACGAATTCAACGTACCAGAACCACCACAGCCAGGTAGCCAGGCTGACATCTTCATGCGTCATGTCATAGTACGCGATGATGGGTATGGAATCCCAAAGCAGTTCGATGGAGGAATAGGCGCCGGCATCCACCGGATCCTCGTCTTCATCGATGGTCGGGATCACCTCTTTATACCAGTTCCAGCCCACAGCATGGGCGTACTTCAAATCATCCCCGGTATCGTTCATATAAGAAATGTGCGGCGTGCCGTCGAAGGCCAGGGCCAAGGAGGTCGATAGGCCGACATCGCCTGAATAGGCCACAGTCGGCAGCCCTGTCCAACCCGTGCCGTTCCAGCGCGCGAAGCGCAACGTGCCCTCGCTGGCGTCGAAGAAGGATACGCCCGGATAGCCGCCCTGGCGGGTATCAATCGAAGTGAACAGGCCGACATCGCCTGCCGACGCCACAACAGATTTGGACCAGCCTCCGCCCGATACCTGGTACGCCACTTTTAGATTGCCATTGCCGAGGTCGTAATAACTGATGTACATCCGGCCGTCGTCATCCTTGGCTATCGAGGTGTACTGTCCCACATGGCCAACGCTGTCCACCACCGTCTTGGTGAAAGTTTTGAGGTCGCTGTTCATCACAGCATATTTCAGGCTGTAAGTGGCGAAATCCATGTAACTGATGTGCGGCTTGGCGGTGCCATTGCTGAAGCTGGTCACAGCCAGCGAAGCGCATGGGCCCACGTTGGAGACGCCATCCACGAGGATAGGAGTGCTCCACCCGCCAAGATAGCCGCTTTTCTTCTTGACGTACATGACGTTGTCGTATTTTTCGTCCATGTAGGCAATATTGGGTTGGTGAGGCGCAACCGGGTCGTGTTCGTAAACCTTGATCGAAGTCCACAGGCCGGTATCGCCCTGGTCATGATAGTCATGCACGACTTCGATGTTGAAAGTCACCCCGTCATTGGAAAAAGCGTATCTCAAAGCGCCATTCTGCTCATCGTGATAGCTGATGTGGATCTGGTTGTTGGCATCGATGGCGATGGAGGAATATTTGCCGACACCTACCTTGCCAGGATTGTAAGTGAGTAAGCTGGAAGTGGGATCGAGATCCGGGGAGGCCAGCAGGTCGCTGCGCCAGGGCACTTTGTTGAACTGCTGCTGCAAGTCCTGCACATCCACAACCGGCGCCTCTTCCGTTGGCCCGGCCTGGAGCATGAGGATGGGCACATCCACCACCCTGATCACCCAACCAAAGCCCAGGTTATAGGCCAGTTTCAAGCGGCCATTGAGCCCATCGAAATAACTGATGAACGGCGCATCATTGCTGTTGAAATCCAGCGCGGCGTGAGAGCCGACCATGTTGGACGGGTCCACGATCTCGGTATCCCACACTTCCAGGTCGCTATCATAGCAGGAGAAATACAGGTGATCGCCCCCATAAGCCACGCACGGATCGGGCTTATCGCCACTGGGTTTATCCAGGCGACGATAGCGCATGCTGCGGTCGGTCATCTCATAGAACAGCGCCGGCGCATCCACGATGATGGGTGTGTCCCACACCGGTGGGGCCGCAGGCGCTTTAGTCGCCTGCTGTGGGGCAGCGCCCTTGGCAGCCGGCGTTACAACGGTCAATAAGATCGCCAGGATCACCAGGGTGCTTATGCCTTTGCCTGTCAGCCGAGCCGCCATCGAGGAACGGCTGGCGCGGTACAGGAATTGTTTAATTGATTTCATTTGCATACTCCTCGCTTCGCAAGCTGGCAGATTGCTCAAGTCTGCCATTGTAGCGAATATTTTTTAGCTTCTCTTCGACCGCTCCGGTCGAATGAACATCACCGGATAAGCCAGTATCACAGCAACGCATGAAAGTATAGCGCAGAAACGATTTTCTGACAAACCCTAAACCTCCGGGCAAACTGGGCGCCAAACTATCCCTTAGTTGGTGCGCACGAAATCCAGGGCATATTGGGCATCCAGGTAATTGGGGTTCTCCTCCAGAGCGCGCTCGAAGTCATCGATGGCCTGGCGCTTATCGCCTTTGCGGTACATCGCCCAGCCATGCCACAACCAGGCTTCCTCCGAATTGGGCGTAATCTTCAAGGCATACTCCGTCAGGGTCACCAATTCTGTAATCTGGTTGGTATGGAAATAAGCGATAAAAGGACCGAACTGGTAACGCAGCATACGCTGCGGCAGGCCCAGGGCGCGTGCCTGGTCATAAGCGCTGGTCGCTTCAGGGTAGCGTTCGAAATAAGTCAAATTTGTGCCCAGGTTGAACCAGGCAAAAGCATTCTGCGAGTCCGCCTGCGTTTCAGCCTGCGCCACTTCCAGGGCATGCTGTCGATTGGCATCTGCATCCCAGTCGGGGCCCAGAATAGCCTTGATGGTCTCCTCCTGGTGCGGCAGGTAGAGCATGATATAGACCCGGTTGAAAGCTTGCCAGTATTGATCCAAAATATCATAAGGTACGCGCTGGTCGGCGCCATGAAAACTATCCTGCCCGATAAAGGTGCGCGTGGTTTCATCATACCCGGTGACCAGCAGGTAATGAGCCGCCCACAAATCGTCGTTGGTCCAGTATGGCTCGTCAAAGTAGAAGGTTTCTTCGATCATTACGGGGATACCCGCGGCCAGCAACTGCTTGAGCAGATCCAGGCTGCCGCCCACGCGGAACTCTGCATTCAACCAGCCCGCGCGTGTGCGCACATAATAGATCAGTTCTTCTACATTTACGTTACGATCGTCGCGGAAAGGCTTGAGCCGGTCCGCGATGTCGACCTGGCTTCCTTCCCAGCCATAGAAGCGCAGGTACATCGCCAAGGCGGCTGGACCGCAGTTGTTGATATCCTGCTGCTCCCACTTGGGAGCCGGCAAGGCAATCGAGCCTGGCAGCGGTGTGGCAGTCGGCAAAGGGGTGGCTGTGGCAACCAGGGTTGGGGACAGGGTGGGCGTTTCGCTGGCGAGAGGCGTGGGCGTTGGCGAAGCGGCAGCCGGTCGGGTCGGCTCGGGGGCGGCCGTCGGCAGCGCCTGAACCGGGTCAACCAGGCCACGCAGATACGCCAGGGCAAAATCCACCCGCCAGGCAAGCCGGCGATTCACAGGCGGGAACCAATAAACCAGCCCTGCGATCAGGGCCAGGCCGGCCAGGAGCAATAAAAAACGTGCTGTTGTTAACTTGCGCATGGCGGCAATTTTATCACTAAACGCTACCTCATTTTCATCGTTGTAAGGAAAGCCTGGCTTGCATTGCAGCAACCCCAACGGCCTGTTATAATCAGACTGATTATGGATAATAAATATCACATTTGGACCGAAGGTTGTCAGATGAACGTAGCCGACTCCTTGCGGGTGGCATCTGCCCTGGAACACCTGGGATACCAGCCCACGCGCCATGCGGAGGAGGCCCGGGTGATCGTTTTGAATACCTGTGTTGTGCGCCAAAGCGCCGAAGATAAAGCTTACGGGCGCCTGTACTCTTTGAGACCGCTCAAGCAAAAGCGCCCCGATCTGGTGATCAACTTGATGGGCTGCCTGGTAGGCGTCAAGGGTTACCAGCGTCTCAAAGAACGTTTTCCATATATAGACGTTTTTTCTCCCCCTTCTGATCCCGGCCCGCTGGTGGCTTTCCTGACTCAGGGTGAAACTCGCACCCAGGTGCAAAGCGAGATTCAGCAGCGCTTTGAAATCATGAATGGCGATCTGCGCCTGCCAGCAGCGGAACGCGGCAAACTGGTGACATCTTATGTGCCGGTGGTGTTGGGCTGCTCACATGCCTGTACATTTTGCATCATCCCTTACCGGCGTGGCGTGGAACGCAGCCGCCCGGTGGACGAGATTATCGCCGAAGCTCGCTCCCTGGCTGCGCAAGGCGTGAAGGAGATCACCCTGCTGGGGCAAATCGTGGATCGCTATGGCAAAAACATCCCAGGGGGAGAGGGCCTGGCCGATCTGCTGCGCCGGGTGCACCAGGTAGCTGGACTGGAGCGCATCCGTTTTTTAACCTCTCACCCCAACTGGATGACGGACGAGCTTTTGCGCACAGTCGCCGACCTGCCCAAGGTGATGCCACACATCGAAGTGCCAGTGCAGGCTGGTGATGATGAAGTCCTGACGAACATGCGCCGGGGTTACAGCGCAGACGATTATCGCCGCCTGGTGGAACGCATCCGGGAGCGCATCCCGGGCGTTTCGATCGCAACCGATATCATCGTGGGCTTCCCTGGCGAGACACAGGCCCAGTTCCAGCACACTTACGATCTACTGGAAGAACTGCGGCTGGATGTAGCTCACCTGGCGCGCTATTCACCGCGCCCGGGCACAGTTTCCGAGCGGCGCATGCCGGATGATGTTCCAGATCATGAAAAATGGCAGCGCTTCCGCGCCCTGGAAGAACAACAAGAGCGCATCGCCGGCGAAATCAATGCCCGATACCTGGGCGAAACTGTACCGGTGCTCTTCGAGGAGAAGGTGCGCGGACGCTGGCGCGGACGCACACCCACCAACAAGCTGGTCTTTGTGGAAACGCCTGAAAACCTGCGCGCTCAGGTGCGTAATGTGACCATCACCTGGAGCGGCCCCTGGTCGATGCAGGCCATGCTGTTGCCAGCCCCGAACATTGCTGGTATCCTCCACGCAGGTCAAGGTGGAGATTCCGGCGAGGCCAGTTTCGCCGAAGCGCGCTCCGTATAAACGTGGTGCGTCTTCACAGACTTCCAGGTAGCTCTCATCTCCTAACAATCAGGTCAGTTTTTCCCAGGGGAGATTGCCTTACAGGTAGAATCATTGTATAACAGGGCAGGTTAGTTTCTATGGTCTGGGTACAATTACCTTTTGTTCTGCTGCTCTTTCTGACAACGGCCATGGCAATCGCGATTGCCCTGTACGCTTTTCAGCGCAGGCGGACTCCAGGTGCATCCTATTTTGGATGCTTTATGTTGGTGCTGGCTTTTTGGGCATTCGTCTATGCCCTTGAACTGTCTACCCCCATCCCCGAAGTTCAAACCCTGTGGCTTAGGATAAGATATCTCGGCATTCTGCCGCTCCCCGCCACTTTGTTATTGTTTGCACTGGCGTATAGCGGCCAGGGCAACTACATCACCCCGCGCCTCACCGCGCTGTTATGCATCGAACCTGCAATTACGATCCTGCTGATACTAACCAACCAACAGCATGGCCTATTCTGGCGCCAGATCACCTTGCAACAGATCGGCTCTTACTCGGGTTTACTGCTCTCCTATGGGCCTGTTTTCTGGGCCCATGCAGTGTACACCTACGCCATAATCACCCTGAGTATGGTGCCGTTGTTCAGGAACGCCACTCATCAAACAAACATCTCTTACCGAAAAATCCGCATTCTATTGTTGGGAATCCTCTCTCCTCTGCTGGCTAACGTTCTGACGCTTTTACACCTGTTCCCTTTGCCATTCCTGGATCTGACCCCGTTTTCGTTTTCTTTCTCCTGCCTGGCTACTTTTCTGGCCATCATTCAGATGAGATTTCTGGAGATTCTGCCAGCGGCTCAACACCTGCTTACCGAGGAGATGCTGGATGGGGTTGTGGTTCTGGATAACCAGGATCGCATCCTCTATCTGAACAAAACTGCCCGAGAAATCCTGGCGGATTCAAAGAAAGAAGTCATCGGTCAATTCATCGGCAGTATCTATCCAGCCTGGAAACAACTGAGTTCACGATCTGCGGAAAGCCTGGCGGGAAATGCACCTGCTGGCCAACCCCACCCACCAATCATCGTGGGGGCAGAACACGATGGACAGAGTTATGAAGTAGCACGCTCGCCGGTGAGAGATACCAGCAGCTTGCATGTTGGCAGTCTAGTCATCTGGCATAATGTCACACACAGCAAACACACAGAAACGCTGCTGCGTCGCCAGCTGGAAGAATTAACCATCCTGCATGCCATTGCTACCACTTGCGTAGAAGCCAGCGATGAAGGCACTCTGATCTCCAGCGTGATTCGTACGCTCTCAGAAGGCTTAGCGATCAGGAGCCTGGCGGTTTTCTTGATGGATGAAAATAGCGGTTTGCTATTGGCTCACCCTGTCTGTACTGAGTCCACCAGTGGCCGGCCAATCGCGCCCGTTGAACCAGGCCAGGGAAGTATTGGACAGGCCGCCCAAACGGGCGCTCTATGTTACATCCCGGATATTCAAAAAGCCAGCGATCGTCAAATACATCCTTACGCGCGCAGTGCGCTAAGCGTGCCGATCAGGACCAAGGCGCGGGTTATCGGAGTGCTATCTGCGGAGCGCGCTGAAATCGACGCATTTACTGCCGAAGACGAGCGCCTACTGGCTACTACGACCAGCCAATTAGCCATCGCCCTTGAACGGCTACGTGCGGAGGACTCCGAGCACCGACGCGTTCAAGAACTGCTGGCTATCACCCGCATTGGCACCGAAATTGCTTCCTTGTTGGATCAGCAGCAAGTTTTGGATTCAATCGTTCGCCATGCAGCCGAGATCTCCCGATCTGGTGCCAGTGGACTGTTCGCTTACCATCCGAACAGGCGTTTCTTCCTGGTAGCAGCTTATGGCGTAAACGAGGCTTTCATTGACAGAATCAATACAGAGGGAATTCCTCTGGAAGGGACAGCCGTTGGACGAGCCGTGGCAGAGCGCCGGCCATACCAGATACCCGATGTGCGTGAAGACCCAACCTATGCAACTCCCTCCGTGGCCAGCATGGAAAACATTCGTTCGATCCTGGCGCTACCCATGCTGCGCGGCGAGGAAATTGTCGGCGGCATCGTTATCTGGCACCGCCAGCCGCGCAACTTTACGAAAGAGGAGGAATTGTTCCTGCAAGCGCTGGCCCAACAGAGCGTCACAGCCATCGAAAACGCTCGTTTGTTCGCGCTGGAGCGTGAACAGCGCAAGTTCGCCGAAGTGCTGCGAGACACCGGTGCAGCTCTGACAGCTTCGCTTAACCTGGATGAAATCCTCGATCAATTGCTCGACCAGCTTGCCCGCCTGGTGCCTTACGATGCCGCCAATGTATCCTTGGTAGAGGAGGGCCAGGCCAGAGTGGTGCGCCAGCGCGGATATGAAACGATCAGCGAACGGTGTAGTCAGATCGTCGCCAATATGTCGCTGCCAATCGCTGCTACCCCCAATTTCCGGCGCATGTTCGAGACCCGGCAACCCATGGTCATCCCCGATACCAGTCACGATCCCGATTGGATTATGATCGACGATGAGGTTGGCGAACGCTCCTGGGCGGGGGCTCCGATCATCGTAAACGGCACAGTGATTGCATTCTTCTCGCTGGACAAGCACCAACTGGGTTTCTACCAGCCTGCTCAAAGCGAACAACTGGCTAACTTCGCCGGACAGGCCGGCTTAGCCCTGCAAAACGCCCTGTTGTTTGGTGAAACGCGCCGGCGCGCCTCACAGCAGGAGGCCATCAACCAGATTATTACCGCGGCAGTTACCGCCCCCGACCTGCCCAGCCTGTTGGAAACGGCTCTGGATGTAGTCCTGGGAGTATTGGACGTGAATCAAGGTGGGCTATGGATCGCTGACCAGTACGCCCTACGCGGCTTGCCTGAATCCGTAGGCTACGCCAGCTCACAGTACGCGCAATTCACTGGAGATCGCTTCCCCCGAACAATCACGATCCGGGACTGGCAGCAAGTACGCCCGGATGATCCATTGGCAAACTGGAAATCCCATATGCTGCAGTTCCACCTGCGCGCCATGTTGTTCGTTCCGGTGATGATCGCCGGCAAGCGCATCGGGGCCATTTCCCTGGTTTCTCCTTCACCCCGGCAATGGACAGAAGACGAGGTCGCCCTGCTCGAAGCCGTAGGCAGGCAACTGGGCAGCGCAGTAGAACGACTCGACTTGCTGGCAAAAACTCAGGAACAGGCTCGCCAGGTTCAACAGATCATCGATACCGTTCCGGAAGGGGTGCTGTTATTGGACGCCGATAGGCGCATTATGCTGGCGAACCCGAGCGCCTGGCAGAATCTGTCCTACCTGGTGGAACAAATACAATTCGAACAAAACGGAGAAGGCCCACGCCTCTCCCATTTAGCTGGTTGGCCGATTGAGACCTTAATGAAGGCCAGTTCCGAAGAAAACTGGCAAACCCTGACAAGCCTGCCAGGCACCGAGGCTAACGCCCCACAGCGAATCTTCGAAGTGGCCGCGCGTCCGGTAGAAGCTGAAAGTCGCTCGGCTGGTTGGGTGCTCGTCCTACGAGATGTGACGATCGAGAGGGAAAACCAGGTAAAAGCCCAAATGCAGGAGCGCCTGGCAACTGTGGGCCAGTTGGCTGCTGGTATTGCACACGATTTCAATAACATCCTGGCGGCCATCCTGGTGTACGTTGACTTGCTGGCTATGGAGCCCAGCCAATCGAATACTGACCGTGAGCGTTTGCATATTGTCCAGCACCAGATCCAGCGCGCCGCCAGCCTGATCCGGCAAATCCTGGATTTCAGCCGGCGCTCCGTCATGGAAGAAATCCACCTCGATTTGCTGCCTTTCCTCAAAGAGCTGGAGAAACTGCTGGCACGCCTGTTGCCGGAAAATATTCGCCTATCCCTGGCTTACCAGCCCGGGACCTACCAGGTAAAAGCCGACCCCACGCGCCTGCAGCAGGCTTTGATGAACATCTCGCTCAACGCGCGCGATGCCATGCCTAACGGCGGCACACTGCACTACGAGCTGGAAAAGGTATCCATCGCCCCAGGAGATAAACTCCCCGTGCCAGACCTTTCAGCCTCCGACGCAACCAGCGGCGAGTGGATCCGCATCCGCATCCGAGATACTGGCACCGGTATGCCGGCAGAAATCTTGCCGCGCATCTTCGATCCCTTCTTCACAACGAAGCCTGTGGGACAGGGGACCGGCCTGGGGCTGGCGCAAGTATACGGAATTATCAAGCAACATCGTGGCAGCATCGATGTGCATAGCAAACCGGGTGAAGGCAGCACCTTTGTCCTCTACCTGCCAGCTTTACAACTCGAGCCCAGGCTCAGCGAGGAAAGCTATGCCATGGTTCGAGAGCCTACCAAGCTGGGGTCAGGCGAGACTGTCATGGTAGTTGAAGATGATCCAGCCACCTGCCAGGCAGTCACGGTGCTATTAGAAAATCAGAACTTTAGCGTTATCACCGCATCCAACGGCAAGCAAGCGCTGCAAGTTTATGAAAACAGCGGCGATGAAATCTCTCTGGTAGTAAGCGATGTCGTTATGCCCGAGATGGGCGGGGTAGCGCTCTACCAGGCTTTACAAGCCAGGCGTCCCGGGCTCAAGGTATTATTTATCACAGGCCATCCGTTGGATATAGAAAACCAGGTGTTGCTAGAAGAGGGGTGTGTCCTTTGGCTGCAGAAGCCCTTCTCCGCACACCAATTCAACGCGGCGTTGAGCAAAATTCTCAAAACCTAGGGGTCTTCTACGCCCCTTCGTATCCTGCGTAAAAAAGCCGGGGTGTTCAAGCCGCGCTCCAAATGATAAGTCAGGTAATGCTGCACGATAACTTCCAGCTCACGGCTGAGATCAGGGGTTAACCTGGCCCGCGCCGCATTAGAAAAGTTGCTGCGCTGAAAATGACGCAAATACTTGAGCGCCTGCATAGAAATGGGCCAGGATCCGTTCACCTGTAAGCCACAATTGGGACATAAAACGCCGCCCAACTGGGCCGAGAAATACTGGTCTTGAGGCCGGATCTCATTTCCACATTGGGCACAGGCAAACAATTGAGGGCGAAATCCGACAAAGTCCAATAAGCGGACTTCGTAGAAACGCACGACCAGGTCCAGATCAAGCGGCTGGCACAGGCGGGACAGTGTGTTCACCAATAACTGGTACAGACCACGGTGTTCCCCCTCTTCATAAGTAAAGCGGTCCAACAATTCCACAACATAGGAAGCATAAGTTGTGCGCAACAGATCATCACGCAGCGCTAAGTAAGCATCCACCGTCTCCGCCTGGGTAACAATCGGCATATCCCGCCCGCGCGCCAGGAGTAAATTGGAGCGCGTGAAAGGTTCCAGATGCCCCGCTTTGCGCGAGCGCGGTTTACGCACCCCTTTGGCGATGGCGCGCATCTTCCCCAACTCCTGGCTGAACAACCAGAGCAGACGGTCGGCTTCGCCCCAATCACTGTGGCGGAGTACAACCGCCTCCACACGAAAGAGGCGCTGGCGCTGAATGCTGCTGGCCTGGACGCTTCCCGGTGATGGGGTTTGTTCTGCGGCATCATGATCTTGAGGGGGCATGTGGAAGATTATATCAAAATCCCCCGGCGGTGCTCCAAATTTGTTGACGCCTGGCGCTCATTCTGGTAAAATCAGCCCGCTTTGGGCGTTGTACCCTTCGCCCAGGCAGGTCGCGCTTCAGCGACTTATCCACACGGGTCGCGGCACTATCACGCCCGCGCCCAATTTAGCTGAAAGGGCTTGTTCACATGAAAGTACTATTGGTCAAAGATGTTTACAAACTGGGCCGTGCTGGCGACGTCAAACGCGTTGCCGATGGCTATGGCCGCAACTACCTGATCCCGCAGGGCCTGGCTGTGCTGGCAACAGCCGGCGCACTCAAACAGGTTGAACATATCCGCACTCAGGCCGACACCAGGCGCGCCATCCTGAACAAAGAAATGGGTGGAGTGGCTGAGGTTCTCTCTAAACTCACCCTGTCTTTCGCCGCCAAGGCAGGCGAAACTGGCAAGCTGTATGGCTCCATCACGCCCCAGATGATCACAGATCAAATCCAACAGAAAGCCAACTTAGAGATCAGCCGGCGCCAGATCGACCTGGAGCCCATCCGCACGTTGGGCACGCACAAAGTGCATATTCGTCTCACGATGGACCTGGTCCCAGAGATCACCGTGATCGTTCATCGCGAAGGTGAGGCCATCTCTGCTGTATCAGACGAAGTACCGCAAGCTGACGAAGACCAGGCGCCAGCCGAAGTTGCCGCTGCCGCAGAACCAGAAGAAATCGCCGAAGTACCTGCCAGCGAATCCTGAGGATCGGAAGAGGTTCACAGCGAGTAATTGCAACATGCCTTGATTTTGCCCGGGTTAGAATCGCTAAGCGAAGCCCTTTGTACCGGCCCGCGATCAGGAGATGTCGATAGTGGACTTCGTTCGATCTCAGGCCGGTACTGCTTTTCTCTCCGGATGAAATCCATCTTATGAGCACCACAGTCGGCCAAAAACTACAACAAGCCCGCCAGGGACGCGCTCTTACGCTCGAACAAGTTGCACAAGCAACTTATATTCGCGTTCACTACCTGCAAGCGATGGAACAAGGCGATTTCCACCTGATCCCGTCCAGAACGCAAGCGCGGGGGTTTTTACGCGCTTATGCCGAATTTCTGGGCATGGATGCCGAAGCGCTACTGGCCGAACTAGAACCGGGATCGCGAAGCGCGGAGGCTGTAAATCGGGCTCCAACCAGAACTTCTCAGCAGCAAGATATCTCAGGTCGCTCAACGGGCCGCTCCGAGCAGCCACGCTACCAACCACCCTCATCCGAGTCTGGCCCAAGCGAAATCGAGGCAGTGCTTCCCCAAGAAGAACCGGGGAACAACTCTGAGGTCGAACTCACCGAAAGCGCATCCAGCGCCAGGCCTCTATCCCCACCCCCAGCTCAAAGCGCCGCAGCCCGCGCTTTCATCGACATAGGCCAGATGCTAAAGCGACAGCGCGAACTTTTGGGCATCTCACTGGATGATGTGGAACGCCATACGCACCTGCGCCAGTATTACCTGAAAGCCCTGGAAGCCGGCGATTTGGATAATTTGCCCTCGCCTGTTCAAGGACGAGGCATGCTAAACAACTATGCGGTCTTCTTGGGGTTGGACCCCGATCCGGTACTGCTGCGTTTCGCTGAAGGGTTGCAAGCCCGCCTGGCAATCCAACCCGGGCAAAACCTGCAGAGCGCGGGCTCGATGGAGGCCAGTTCAGTGAGCGTGCGCAAACCCGGATTGCCCATGCGCTTGCGACGCATCTTTTCTGGCGATGTGCTAATCGGCGTCGCTCTGGTGGTGTTCCTGGCTTTGTTCGCCGGTTGGGGCGCCATACGCATCTTCACCATGCGCACCGAGCAGGCCCCGACCGCCACTGCGCCATCGATTGCCGATGTTTTACTGGCAACGCCCACCGCAACGGCGTCTTACACCCCCCTGCCGCCCACGCCAACTAACTCAGCTCTGCTGCCTCCGTTTCTCTCCACGAATGCGCTAGGGGATGAACTTCCTCCCGAGGCTCAGGGCAAAGTGCAGGTATATATCGCCGTGCAGCAACGCGCCTGGATGCGCATCATCGTGGATGGCAATACCGAATTCGAAGGGCGGGTGATCCCTGGTAGTGCTTACCCGTTCGTCGGCAGCTCCCAGATCGAAGTGCTCACCAGCAATGGCGCAGCCTTACGGATCTACTTCAACCAGCGCGACCTGGGCATGCTTGGCTCTTTTGGCCAGGTGGTCAACCAGGTTTTCACGATACAAGGCATCCTGACCCCCACCCCAACGATTACGATGACCCCCACGGCCACGCAGCCAGCTACAGCCACACCCACTGCCACCGCTACGCCCCGGCCTGGAACAGCCACCGCGCCGGCTTTGCCATAGCCGTTTTGATTCAGATAAAGCTTCTTTTATTTTACAGGTATCCTCCCTATGAGCACGAAAGCGCAACGCCAAAAATCGGGCAAAGCCCAAGCCAACAGGATAAAACCCGCCCGGATGCAACCCACAGCGTACCACCTGGTATCCCTGGGCTGCGCCAAGAACACCGTTGATGCAGATTCCATGGCCACCTTGCTGTCACAGGAAGGTTACCAGCCAGTTGAAGACCCCAACCACGCCGCGGTTTTGATCGTAAATACCTGTGGATTTATCGGCCCGGCCAGAGAAGAATCACTGGAGGCGCTTGCAGAACTGGCACAGCACAAGCGCAAGGGCCAGACACTCATCGCGGCTGGCTGCCTGACCCAGCGCTACGCCTACGATGTGATCCGCCAGGTGCCTGGCATCGATGGCATCCTGGGCACACGGCGGTGGATGGATATCGTCGAAGTCGTAAAGCAAGTGCGAGGGAGCCAGCACGCCGATGGATTCCGCCCACAGCCTTTATATCACCTGCCAGACGTCCCCACGGTTGGGCGCGACGAACGGGGTGTGCCGCGCGTCTCCATTCAGGGCGCCAGCGCGTATCTCAAGATTGCTGACGGCTGCCGCCGCCCATGCGCCTTCTGCGCCATCCCCCTGATCAAAGGCACCGCCGTCAGCCGGCCGATGCAGACGATCCTGGATGAAGCCCGCTTACTCGAGCAAAACGGCGTGCGCGAACTGATTTTGATCGCCCAGGATTCCACGGATTACGGCCACGACCTGGGCATGAAAGACGGCCTGGCGCAATTATTGGAAGGCCTGGTCGCGGCTGTGCCGGGCATCGATTGGATCCGCATCCTGTACGCTTATCCCGGCTACGTCACTGACCGCCTGATCGACATCATGGCCAGCAACCCACAAATCCTGCCCTATTTGGATATGCCTCTGCAGCACGCTCACCCGGCAACCTTGCAGCGCATGCGCCGCCCTGCCAACCTGGAATGGGTGGAGCGTACTTTGGAAAAGATGCGTGCCGCCATACCCAACCTGGCTTTGCGCACCACCTTCATCGTAGGCTATCCTGGTGAAACCGATGAGGAGTTCCAGGCCCTGGTCGATTTCATCGAGAGAATCCGTTTCGATCGTGTAGGCGTTTTTCAATTCTCATTCGAACCCGGCACGGCCAGTGAAGTATTGGGCGACCCCATTCCTGCCACGATCAAACAGGAACGCTATGAAGAGCTGATGCAACGCCAGCAGACGATCTCACTGGCTCTCAACCAGGCCTGGGTCGGTAAAAACCTGGATGTGCTCATCGAAGGAGTCGGAGATGGGCTATCGATCGGGCGCAGCTACCGGGATGCGCCCGAAATCGATGGCATGGTAATTATCGAAACAGAGTTGCCGGTAGGCGACCTCGTTCCAGCCCGCATCACCGGCGCAATGACCTACGATCTCGCTGGCACGGTAACAAATCGCTATCAAGGAAAAACAAAATGACCACGACACGAGACGGCCTCAACCGCCACCCCTTTACAAATAACCTCCCTGAAGTCCAGTTCGCCTTACATGCTGCCCAGCAAGCAACCCTGCTGGTACGCCAGGTGCAGGCACAACTGGTCTCACCTGCACTGGCAAAGGATGATCGCTCGCCCGTTACAGTGGCCGATTTCGCCGCCCAGGCCCTGATCGGCCACCTGCTCGCCGACGCATTTCCTCAGGATGCACTGGTTGCTGAAGAGGATTCGCGCGCCCTGCGCCAGCCGGAAGGCGCCACCACCCTGGAACAAGTGACCAGCTTCCTCGCCCGTTTGGCGCCGAAAGCCAACCCGCAAGCGGTCTGCGATTGGATCGATCACGGGCGCGTGGACACCGCCCAGCGTTTCTGGGTTCTCGACCCGATCGATGGCACCAAGGGGTTCCTGCGCGGCGACCAATACGCAGTGGCGTTTGCGTTGGTCATCGACGGCCTGGCGCAAGTTGGCATCCTGGGCTGCCCCAACCTGGTCGGCGCCAGGCAGATCGACCACACCGGGCCCGGCTCGCTGGTAGTTGCCGTGCGCGGCCAGGGGGCCTGGACTACTGAACTGAACCAGCCCGGCCGCTTCGAACGCCTGCACGTTTCCGAAATGATCGATCCGAGTTCGGCGCGCTTACTGCGCTCCTTCGAAGCAGGTCATACCAACGTAGACCAGATCGACCATTTGGCGCAGGCGCTCAACATCCAGGCCGAACCGGTGCGCATGGACAGCCAGGCGAAATACGCACTGTTGGCTGCCGGGGGAGGCGAGCTGATGGTGCGTCTGCTGTCAGCAGACAGGCCTAATTATCGCGAGAAAATCTGGGACCAGGCAGCCGGCTCATTGGTGTTGGAGGAAGCTGGCGGTCGCATCACCGACCTGTCGGGCAAAGATCTGGATTTCACCACCGGGCGATCTTTAACCAATAACCGCGGCATCCTGGCTTCCAATGGGCGTTTGCACCCGGCCGCATTGCAGGCATTACAAGCCATCGGAGCATAACGCGCCCAGTTTCAACACTTTCAACCTCCTAAGGCTGCGATTCATCATGCAACGCCCAGAACGGATCGTATCCAAAAGTTACATCACGATCATCGCTCTACTGCTCAGCATACTTGCCGTTCTGGCTGGTTACCTGGTCAGTGATCGCATCTTCGAGGATATGGCGCATATCGAGGATGAAATGGCCTATGTCTGGCAGGCTCAGGCCATCGCGCGTGGGCACCTGAGCCTGCCCTCGCCACCAGAGCCAAAATCCTTTCTGATCCCGTTCGTAGTGGATTACAATGGGCAGCGCTTTGGCAAATACCCCCTGGGTTGGCCGGTTGTGCTGGCTTTCGGCGTTTTGCTGGGAATACGCTCTCTGGTCAACCCACTCCTGGGTGGCGTAGGGGTCTGGCTGACTTACCGCCTGGGGCAGCGCCTCATGGGGGAGAAAATCGGGCTGATCGCAGCCGCCCTGACTGTGACGTCGCCGTTCTTCTTGATGAACACAGGCTCATTGCTCTCCCATCCCTTAGGCCTGGTGCTCAGCGCAACATTCACCCTGGGTTGGCTGGATGCATTCTTCGAAAGTTCGCCGCTATACAACAAACCCCGGTTACCCACCCTGGTAGCCGCCTTCTCCCTGGGGCTCCTGGCATTGACTCGACCGTTCACTGCCGTTGCAGTTGGCCTGCCTTTTGGCCTGCACGGGCTTTACCTGCTCTGGCGTGGCGATTGGCCCACTCGCCGGCGATTGATCTGCTTAGGCGTGATTGTTCTGGGTATCGCCAGCTTACACTTCGTCTGGCAGTATGCCATGACAGGCGATCCATTGCTCAATCCTTATACCCTATGGTGGGATTACGACAAAATTGGCTTTGGGGCAGGGCACGGGCATGATCAGGGCCACTCGCTCTTCCAGGCCTGGGTGAACACCAAGTTCAGCTTGTGGGTGGGCTACCGCGATCTGTTCGGCTGGGGCACTTACTCGTGGACCTTCCTACCCCTTGGTTTGTTGGCTGTGCGCCATGATCGCCGCTCCTGGTTGGTCACCAGCATCTTCCCCAGCCTGGTCATCGTTTACATGGCCTATTGGATTGGATCGTACCTCTTCGGCCCACGATATTTCTACGAAAGTCTCTTCTGCCTGACTCTGTTGAGTGCAGCCGGTATCGCCTGGCTGGCCGGCTGGCCTATTCAAACCGGACCAACCGAACCGGAACAACCGATCCCGGCGACTCCACCCTGGCAGCACACCCGCAGCCTGGGGGTCATGATCCTGGTAACCTTGCTGGTTTCGATCAACCTTTTATTCTACACTCCCCCGCGCCTGCAAATGATGCATGGATTGTACAATGTCCAGCGCTCCCACATCGAACCATTTCTGACAGCCTCAGCGCAAGAGTTAACCCCAGCACTGGTGATTGTCCACATCTCACACAAATGGATCGAATATGGCACGCTGATCGAACTGGAAAACCCCTTCCTGGATACCCCATTCATATTCGTCATCTCGCACGGCATTGAAACTGACAGCACTATCCCCCCACATTTCCCCGAACGCCGGGTTTATCATTACTATCCGGATGAACCCTACAAATTCTACCTGGCGCCACGCCCTTGAAAGGACAACCCGTTGGGTTTGTCCTGAAGCTCAGCCGTAAATTCTTTACGCCCATTTTATGGCAATTTTCGCTTCCAGTCGTTATGCTTAGTCTACGCCTGGAAGCAATGACACCGTTTGAACAGGGTTGATACTATTTTATATCCGCGAAGCTGCTTCGCTTGAGGTTTTGCGCCAGACCATGAAAGACACCTCTCCCCCCTCCCAAAGAGATAATCTTTATCGGGTATTGATCGTTGATGACGACCTGGCACAGGCTGAGATGGTGCGAGAATTCTTGTCCATCTCCAGCTCACGCTCACCAGACAGGCTGCGCCAGGGTGAGAGTCATACCGGGAAAGTACCCCCGGCTTCATTTCTTAAAGAACCGACTGGCAAAAATGGTTATCACATCGACCATGTCGAGAGCATTCACTTGCTCTGGCAACGCCTCGAAACAGATTCCTTTGACATCGTGTTATTAGATTACAAATTGCCCGATGGCACCGGCCTGGATGCGCTCGACCAGATGCAAGTCCGCGGTTATCAGATCCCGGTAGTGATGATCACCGGGCAGGGCACTGAGCGTATTGCTGCTCAAGCCATCCAGCGCGGCGCAGCCGATTATCTGATCAAGAGCGGCGATTATCTGCTAACACTGCCAGCGCTCATTCAGAAAACGATCCATGCTCACCAGCTACAGATGTCTGTCCAGCGCTCTCTGGAGCAGATTCGCTATCAGGCCATGCTGCTCAACAATGTGCGCGATGCTATCGTTGTTTGGGATCTGTCCGGCCTGATCACTTATTGGAACCCAGGAGCCGTTACCCTGTTCGGCTGGAGTGCAGACGAGCGCTTAGGGCGTCCAGTGGCTCAATTTTACCTGCCCACCTTTATTCCTGCCGTTACACTGCCTAAAAACCCGCCCGGTCCCATTAAAGCTGAGCCCGATCAAACGAAATCAGCCCAGTCGCAGCCCGCGAGCGACAACCTCGGACAGCACATGGTACGCCAGTGCACCAACCGGGAAGGTAAATTAATCTGGATCAGTTCGCACCTGGTGACACTGCGCGAGTCTGGAGATAGTGGGAGCGTGGTGGGATATATGGATATCTCTCACGATATCACCCGCCGCGTAGAAGCAGAGCAAGCCCTTCGCGAGAGCGAAGCGCGCTACCGCGCTATCGTCGAAGATTACCAGACCGAACTGATCTGCCGATTCAAGCCGAACGGCACACTCACTTTCGTCAATGAAAGGTTTTGCCAATATTTCGAAAAGCCACGCCAGGAACTGCTCGGCCTGAACTTTCTATATTTCGTTCCAGAGGATGAGCGCCAACGCATTATCCAACACTTACTTTCATTCAGCACAACGCGCCCATCTATCACGCTGGAACACCGCGTCCAATTATCCGACCAGCAAGAGCGCTGGCTGCAGCGCACGGACCGGGCCATCTTTAACGATCAAGGGCGCATCTTCGAGTTCCAGTCCGTTGGGCGCGACATCACCGAACGCAAAAAACTGGAAGCCCAGATTCGCGCCGCCCAGGCTCACCTGGTGCAATCTGCTCGCCTGGCTACCATCGGTGAAATTGCCTCCGGAGTGGCGCACCAGATCTATAACCCGCTTACCACCATCATCGCCGAGGCACAAATCTTGCTACGCAGCTTACCTGCCAGCCACAACGGGCGCGACTCGGCCCGAGATATTGAGCAGGCCGGTTGGCGCATGCAGAAAGTCGTGCAACACCTGCTGGAATTCTCGCGACCAGAGACAGATGTCTCGGAGGCTCTAGCCCTGAACGACACCCTTCAAAGTGCGCTATCTCTGGTAGGCGCCCAAATCGAAGCCTCCAGTTGCCGCCTGGATACAAATCTGGGCAAAAACCTGGCCCCAGTGAGAGGCAACGCGCGCCAGTTGGAAAGCTTGTGGGTCAACCTGTTGCTCCTGGCTTTAGATGCCGTACGCCGGCGTACCAGCAAGGACAAGCCAATGCATAAGATCAGTTTGCTTTCCAGCCAGGGGCCGCCCGGAACTGTTTTGGTGGAAGTGCGCGACAATGGTGAGCCTATCCCTGCGGACCAACTGGCGACCATTTTCGAGCCCAATTTCCTGACCACTGCTGGCACCACAGCCAGCGGGCGTGGAACTGGTATGGAATTGAGCGTCTGTCGAGAGATTGTCCGGCAACATGGCGGACAGATCACCGCAGATAGCGCTTCTGACCGTGATACAATCTTTCGTGTCGTTTTACCTGTTGAGGTGTGATCATGCAATGGCTACGCTCCGCAAAAATACTGGTGATTGAAGACGACGAGTTTGTTGCTCGCACGATAGAGCGCAGCCTGCGCAGCAGTGAGTTCGTCGTAAGTCTGGCCAACAGCGGCGAACGCGGCCTGCGCATGGCGCGCCAGGATCGCCCCGACCTGGTTATCCTCGATGTGATCATGCCCGATATCAATGGCTACGCCGTTTGCCGCGCCATGCGTTCTGACCCCAGCCTGGCAGATATGCCCATTCTTTTCCTGACTGCAAGAGTGAAAACCGAGGACCGCATCGCCGGTTTCGTTGCAGGAGGCGATGATTATCTTTGCAAGCCCTTTAATGTGGATGAATTGATCCTGCGAGTGCGCGCCATCTTGCATCGCACGCAAGACGTGGTTTCCGATACAGAAGCCGCTCAGCCATCTAGCGCCGCGCCAGATGTTCCACAACCCGGCCAGCCATCTGCCGCTGACCGCCCACATTGCCTGGTTGTAGGCAAGTATATTCTGGATACCCTTTCATTTGAGCTGCACACCCCTCAACGAGGCAGCATACGTCTGACTCCCCTGCAATACGACTTGCTTTACCATTTAATGACACATCCCGGGCAGGCCTTCTCACCCGCGCGCTTGCTGGATGAAGTTTGGGACTATCCAAACGGCAGAGGCAGTCCAGACCTGGTGCGCGTACATATCAAAACTCTACGCGAGCGCATTGAGGCTAACCCGCGCTCCCCGACCTTCATTAAAACCCTGCCCGGCCGAGGCTATGCGGTACTACCAGGGACAGGGGGCCTGTAATGGCTGGCCTAACCTCGGTAGAAACGCAAACCGGATGGCTCGACGCTCTCAATAAACTCAGTGCCGAGCTCATTGAACTCGAGAACAATCCGTCGGCGCTGCAAGCGCATCTGATCCAGACTGCGTGCCGGATGCTGGACACCGAAACCGGCATCTTGATTCTGATCGATGAAGCCAACGATTGGATCGTGCGCAAAATGCCGTCGGGCCCCAAGCAAGCGAATGAGCCCTACGAGGAATCCGACTGGATCTATCAGGTCAGTCCTCGCGCCGCGCTTTCCGAGGCTGGACAGGCTGGCCTGGGCATCGTCAACCAATGTATGCATGGTGGTCGATCGCTTCTGGCAAACGATCTAAGCCATCACCCGTATGGGCAGTTTGCGGATGAGCTGGGGAATGCGTCTACCACGAATGAGATTCGCTTTGATCCATCCAGCGATATCCTGGGCGAATTGACATTACATTCTACGCTGTGCGCCCCGCTCTACACTGGCAACCGGATTTCTGGCGCGATCCAGCTCGTAAATAAACGAAAAGGATCGTTCGAGGTTCGCGACCAACAACTACTCACCATCGTTGCGACCATAGCAGCCAGTGGCATGCATGGAGCGCATCTTTTGCAACAACTCCAGGTAAGCGATGCCGAATTAGAGGCCAGTCGATGGGAGTTGCTCACATCGCACAACACACTGCGTTCCTTATTCGATCATCTACCTGCTGCACTTTACATTATCGACTCCGATTTTCGCCTGGTCGCGATCAACCGTAGCAAGGCACTACAATGCGGCCAACCACAAAGCGCCCTGGTGGGAAAGCTGTGTTACCAATCCATCTTCAATCGTAACCAGCCTTGTTCTGAATGCCGCGCCCTGGAAACGTTCAACCTGACAACCAGCACACAACGCAACGAGCGCCGGCCGCTGACTCCCAGGGATGGCACACAAGTAAATGAATCCTACTCAGATGGCTTTACTGAATGGGAAATCAGCACTTACCCCATCTGCGATGAGGATGGACGTGTATTGCAGACGATCCTCTTCGAGCAAGATGTGACCGACAAACGCCACCTGGAGAGCATCCTCAATCAGTCCGAGAAATTGGCTGCCATTGGCCAACTGGCGGCTGGCATCGCCCACGAGATTAACAACCCGCTCACCGCGATCATTGCGAATGCACAGATCCTGCACCGCCAACTGCCCGCCAACGATGATCTGCAAGTTTCGGTCGATCTGATCGCCCGGGCGGGAGCGCGCGCCGCCCAGGTAGTGCGCAATCTCCTGGATTTCGCCCGCAAATCAGACGAAGCTCATTCCGATGGAATTGGCTCAGACGAGCCGCGCCCGGACGGAATCCATCATTTCCGCCTGGGTATGACAGATGTCAACGAAACCGTACAGCGCGCATTGGATCTCGTCCAACACGAACTGACCTCGCGCCGCGTACGCCTGGTCTTCGATCCCGACCCACACCTGCCCCCTCTATTGGCCAGTCAGGACCACTTGCAAAGCGTCTGGCTTAACATGCTGCTGAATGCTATCGATTCGTTGGATGCCGAGGGGAACCAGCCGCACGATGCCCCGCGCCAAGAACAACCTGATCCCCAAAAACACCCTGGGAGAAATGCAGACCAGGTACGCGTTGCCACGCGCCAGGTGGGCAGTGAAATTCACGTATCCGTATCTGACAACGGCAAAGGCATCCCGCCCGAAAGCCTGACGCGCATCTTCGAGCCATTCTACACCACCAAAGCAGCGGGCAGAGGCACCGGGTTGGGGCTTTCGGTCAGCCACCGCATCATCAAGCAGCACGGCGGTTACATCCGGGTAGAAAGCCAGGTGGGCGTGGGCAGCACATTTACCGCTGTGCTGCCGCTTCACTAAAGCGTATAGAAACAAAAACCAGCGGATATCACCAAACATGAATGCATTTTCACAGGCAGACAGCCTACAAGCCGCCCAACCCGGTACAGACGCCAGCAGCTCCCTGACGCCCTTTTTTAAACCGCGCGGGGTGGCGATCATCGGCGCATCTTCTGATCCCACCAAACTGGGCTACGGCCTGGCGCGCAACCTGGTGCAAAGCAACTACCAGGGTGTGGTGCACTTCGTCAACCCGCATCGAGGCAGCCTGCTGGGCCGCCCGATGTACGCCAACATGCAGGAAGTGCCAGACCCGGTGGACCTGGCAATCGCTCTCATCCCGGCCAAGTTCATTCCTCAGGCCCTGCACGATTGCGGGCAGCGAGGCTTGCGAGCCGTCATCATCGGTTCGGGCGGTTTCCGTGAGACAGGCCCCCAAGGCGCAGCTCTGGAGATCGATTGCCTGGAGATTGCTCGCTCTTACAACATGCGCCTGATCGGGCCGAACTGCATCGGCCTGCTGGATACACACCTGCCAATGGATGCGACTTTCTTGCCTCCGCCTGGGCCTTTGCCTGGAGACGTGGCCTTCGTTTCCCACTCGGGCGCCATCTGCGCGGCGGTCATCGATTGGGCGCGCGGCCAAAGCTTTGGCCTCTCCCGCCTGGTTAGCCTGGGCAACCAGGCTGACGTCAACGAAACCGATGTCCTCGCTCCTGTAGCGGCCGATCCCTTTACACGGGTGCTCACGCTCTATCTGGAAGGCGTGCGCGATGGACGGCGCTTCGTCGCCGAAGCCAGCCGCCTGACCCGGCAAAAACCGATCATCGCCTTGAAAGTTGGCCGGTTTGCCAGCGGGCAGAGGGCAGTAGCCTCCCACACCGGCGCGCTTGCCGGGCAAGAGAGCGCCTTCAACGCTGCCTTTCGCCGCGCCGGCGTAATTCGCGCCGAAACCAGCGAAGAAATGTTCGACTGGGCGCGCGCCCTGGCCTGGTGTCCACCACCTGCGGGGCGAGGGGTAGCTATCCTCACCAATGCCGGTGGGCCTGGCGTGACCGCCGCCGATGCCCTGGAATCGAATGGGATGTACCTGACAAAGCTGGAGCCGGCTACCCAGGCTGCGCTGGCCGAACTACTGCCTTCGGCCGCCAGTCTCAATAACCCTATCGATATGCTGGCATCCGCCTCGCCAGAGCAATATGCCCGCTCCCTGAAAATCCTGCTCGCCGATCCGGGTGTGCATAGTGTTTTAGTGATCCTACCGCCGCCGCCAATGTATACGGCAGGAGCAGTTGCCAAAGCGCTGATTCCGGTCATCCACAGCGCCAATTATGAAGCGGTTGAACTCAACCGCAAACCCGTGGTGATCGCCCTGATGGGCGAGCGCCTGATCCAGGAGGCTGTCGAGCACCTACGAGCAGCCCACGTACCCGAATACCGCTTCCCAGAACGCGCTGCTTCCGCGCTGGCAGTGCTGGCACAGCGCGCCGAACACCTGGGGCGCGCCCAACAACCTATCGTGGCCTGTGAAAAAGCTGATGATACAGCTTGCGAAGGCATCGATCCAGAACGAGCGAAGATGATCTTGCACGCTTATCTCCAGAAAAATAAAGTTGTCCAAACAAGTTCTGGCAAGATAGCTCCTACACAGCCCTCCCGGGTTCCACCTTCTGCAGGCGACATCCTACCCCAGGATATCGCCCTGGATTTATTACAGGCCTATGGTATCTCTGCCCCGCCCGCAACCCTGGCTCATTCGGCACAGGAAGCTGCCCAACTGGGTCGGCAGTTGGGCTTGCCGGTAGCACTCAAAATCGCCTCTCAAGATATCTCTCACAAAAGCGATGTCAAAGGTGTGCTGCTCAACCTGCACAGCGAGCAAGAAATCATCCAGGGTTTTGAGCAGATCATCGCAAATGCCCGGCAGGCGCTACCCCAGGCTGAAATCCTGGGCGTACAGGTGCAACGCATGATCACTGGAGGACAAGAGGTCATCGTTGGATCTGTCCAGGATGCACAGTTTGGACCTCTGGTAATGTTCGGCTCTGGAGGCATCGAAGTCGAAGGCTTGAAAGATGTGGCCTTCGCCCTGGCGCCAATGACGGAAGAGGAAGGCGAGCACCTGCTGGCCAGCACCTGGGCCGGGCGCAAACTGAGCGGTTTCCGCAGCCTGCAACCCGCCGACCGCCAGGCTGTACTGGATACACTGCACCACCTGGCGCAGTTGGCAAACGATTTCCCACAACTGGCAGAGATCGAAATCAACCCACTGCAAGTGCTACCTGCCGGTCAGGGCGCTTTTGCCCTGGATGTGCGCATCCGACTTGCCACCTCGGACGAAACCCCACGCAAATAATCTCCTTGAGGTCTACTGTATGTCTGAATTTCGTTACCATCCCGACATTATTTCCAACTTTCCCAACCTGGCTGGTGGTGTGATCCTTGCGCAAGATATGCGAAACAGCCCTACATCCGAGGCGCTTCGCCAGGCCTTTATAGAAGAACAGCGCGCCATTTTGACCCGGATTGGCCAGATGCCATTGAGTGAGATCGCTTCCCTCGCCGCCTGGCGCGGCGCATTTCGCACCTTCGGCGTTGATCCCACCAAATATCGCAGTGCAGCCGAAGCGCTTTTACGACGCCTGACTAAGAAAGGCGATATTCCTAATATCAGCACGATTGTGGACATTTGTAACCTGGTCAGCATCCGCTATGCTTTGCCCCTGGCAGCATTTGACGCCCAGGCAGTAAGCGGCGCCATCACCGTACGCTATGCCGATGGTACCGAAAGCTTTATTCCTCACGACCAGGCCGAACGCGAATGCCCTGATCCTGGCGAGGTTATTTTCTCGGATGATAAAGATAACGTTGTTGCTCGCCGCTGGTGTTGGAAACAAAGCTTGAGCAGCGCCGTCAGCATCGATACAACTGAGGCGATTTTCACCATCGAAGCACAACACCCCAACGGGCGTGCGGATATCGAAGCTGCTCTCGATGATCTGCTGGGCATGCTAAAAACCTATGCGGGGGGCAACTTCAAAACCGGATTACTGCCAGGCGCACAAGCTTCTATCCGTTCTTGAGCGATTGGATCGAACCGCACCAGTCTACGCAATTGGCGCAATCACCATCCATCCAATTCGCCTTACAACTCCTGGAAAACACCGCGCACCAACGCCGCCAATTGAGCCAATCCTGACTGCACGGGCGCGGTGTAGATATACTCCTGCAACGTATGCGCTCCCGAGCCCTTGGACAGGCCCACACAAACTGCCGGCAGACCCAGGCTGAGCGGCACATTAGCATCCGTAGAACCTATCGCCAGGTTGGGCGCGATCCCCTGCTCTATTAAGCAGCGCTGTGCAAGCTGGATGAGCGGGTGCGAAATGGGAATCTTTCCTGCCGGGCGGTTGCCAATCGATTCCATACGCACCTGTACGCCAGTGTGATTGAACTGCATCACCTGCCGTTCCACCGTCTGAACCAATTTCTGCAAAGCCCCGGCCCCTTCGGAGCGCAAATCCAACTCCAGATGCGCTTCGGCCGCAATGGTATTTACGCTGGTGCCGCCAGATACTACGCCCACATTCAGTGAAGTGCGCGGGCGGGGAGGCAACGCCAGATTGGACAGCCGGCTGATCAACGCTGCTATTTCGTGAATAGCTGAAGGCCGGCCATAATCCACCCAGGAATGGCCTCCCTGAGTGGTTACCTCGATCCGGTAGCGCCGGACACCTAAAGCCCGGTGATATACCTGTCCCAAGGCCAGGCCCTCCAGAATGATGTAAGCTTTCACCTGCGCCCCGAAATGCTCCACGATGGCGCGCATGCCAACCAAATCGCCCAGGCCTTCTTCACCGACATTCGCCACAAGCCACACATCCCCCGCCAATGGCAGGTCAAGGCCAGATCCCCAGCGCAAAGCCCGCACTAAACCAAACAAACCGGCAACTCCCAGCGAATTGTCCCCAATCCCAGGGCCGTAGACTTTATCTGCTTCCCGCTGTACATGTAAATCCGTGTTTGCCGGAAATACAGTATCCAAATGGGCCGAGAGGATCAATGGGGCCACCTCTGCCCGGCCCGGCAAACGCGCCAGTACATTCCCGCGCGCATCTCTGTGCACATCCTCCAGATTCTCTGCTCGAAAGCGCGCCTCCACCCACGCGGCTCGCTGCCCCTCCTTGAAAGTCGGCGCGGGTATTTGCTGGATCGCCACGGCCAGGTCAATCACCTCAGCAGCCAGTTTATCCCATTTCACAGTCTCCATCCGGACAGCCCCTCCAGAGATCATACTTTGTCCCTGCATCTATTTACAATTTGCGTACTGCCTGCTGCAATGCATCCAGGCGCGCCTGGGGCAAACCTGGCAAAACATCCAGGGCATATAGAGCAGGGTGGCCTTCAACCACTAATGATGCAGAAATATTACCATAAAGCACTGCCTGTAATGGGTCATAAGTACGGCGATAGCCTGCCAAAAATCCACCGCAGAAGGCATCGCCTGCGCCCAGCGGGTTGGTCAGGCGAGCCGGATATGGCGGCACCTCCCAGCGTGAACGGCTGGCGGCATCGTAAAGCAACTGCCCGCTCTCGCCTCGCTTGATTACAATGATCTCACATCCGTAAGCGGCCAGAGCTTCAACCATCTCCCACAGGTCATTGCTGCGCCCTCGGAATAACAAACGCAACTCATCTTCAGAAGGTAAGAAGGCTGTCAGGCCGGTTAGCAGGGCAGGCACATCGTCCCAAAATGTAGGATTCATGTAGCCTGGCGCCGGGTCGAGAGTCACCGTGGTAAAAGCAGCCTGGCGCAGCACTGCCGGCAACAGGCTGTGAGTCAGATAGTCCAGGGGGCAAAAATGAGCCACGCTGGCATCCAGAAATTCTGCCGGGATATCTCCCTGGCGCAGGGAAATCTGCGCCAGGCGAGTACGGCTGTCTACTACTCCCTGAGCGTTGCGATATCCCAGCAAGGATTTGGGGAATGGCAAGCCCAGGCGAGCGAAATGCGCTACCGGATCGTCATGCGAACGCGTAGTCCGATCTGTGAAAGCCGTAAATCTGCGCACATCAACCGCTTCCGGCAAGACACGCACCCCGCGTATTTCCAAACCACGCCGTTCAAAGTCTGCCAACCAGCCTTGTGGATAATCCTCACCCACACGGGCGATCAACGCAGGTGGGGGATCTGGTTCCCACACTGCCAGGCCGGCAACTGCATACAAGGCATTGCCGCCGGGAACATCTAACAGCGCTTCCCCGGAGGGGAAAACCACATAATCCCGAGTAAGTTGACCCGCAATTAGAAATCGTGGTAAGGCACGTTCCATTCCCATCTCCCTAATTACGAACAGCCAGGGCCAAGAAGATATCTTCCAACGTGGGTTCGACCTGCTCAAGCCGCGCTCCGGCAAAACCGTACTTTGCCAGGTGCGCTTTCAGTAATTCTTCAGTCTGCTGAGCACTTTGATCTGGCGGCGTGATCGCTCGCAGATGATCGCTCACCAACCCGGCGCGCAGCACACAATCGCATGATTGCAAAGCGTTCAAAACCTCTACCAGCGAAAGTGAAATTTCGCCATTTGCCTCTGGGAGCAAGACATCCCAGGCCAGGCCGGGCAAGGCGTTCGCTTTCAAAACTGAGGGCGCGTCCATCGCTAATAAACATCCATCACGCATAATGCCCACTCTACCACAATACTCCGCCTCATCCATGTAATGGGTTGTGACCAGAGCTGTCACGCCTCCATCCACCAGGTAGTAAATTAGATCCCAAAAAGCACGCCGCGTCATCGGATCAACGCCACTGGTCGGTTCATCCAGAAAAAGCAGTTGCGGGCGATGCACGATCGCTGTCGCCAAAGCCAGCCGTTGCCGCCAGCCGGACGACAATTCGCCGACTCGCTGGTGCTCCCGGCCACGTAATTCTACCAGGTCTAAGACCTCAATCAGGCGAGATCGATCCACGATCCCATAAACACCCGCATAGAAAGCCAGATTTTCTCCAACAGTCAGTTCATGATACAGGGCAAATTTTTGCGACATGTAACCGACGCGCGCCCGCACCTGTTCCGATTGGCGCGCCACATCATAACCTAAAACCTGGGCTGTACCTGTCGTGGGACGCAGCAGACCCAACAACATGCGAATGGTGGTTGTCTTGCCGGATCCATTGGGCCCCAGATAGCCAACAACTTCTCCTGACCGGATCGTAAAAGAAATATGATCCACAGCAACAAAACTTCCGAAACAACGCGTCAATTCCTGGGCTTCGATTACAACCGAGCCTTGTGCCGCCGCGGCTTTTCCCACCGGCGTCAATCCGCCGGAGTTCGTTTCGCTCTCTGGGTGAGAATCCCGAATGGGTCGAGGTTCTGTTTGCATGTCTATATCTCCTCACGGGGAGTATCGTGTACAACGGCACTATCCTGTCCGTTTTCCGGCTGCAACAGGTGCATAAAAACATCTTCGAGCTGTGGATGGATTGAGCGCAGGCTGGTGATATGACCACCCTGGCCAGGGATATACTCCTGTAGCCAGGCCATTGTCGCTTGCGCCTGCCCGGGTTTGACACGCAGATGCAGACGATCACCAAACATCTGTACATCCTCGACATTAGCGCCCCTTGACTCTACATCCTCGCCAGGATCTGCAGCGGGCGAAGCCTGTGCGGCTGCCACCAGCCGCCGTAACAAGGGCAAAGGTTGGCCCCTCAACTCCAGAATGCGCTCTCCCAACTGGCTGCGCAGTTCGGCCGGCGAGCCTTCTAATACCAGTCGCCCGTGGCTCATGAAGCCCAACCGTGTGCAGCGGGCAGCCTCGTCCATGTAAGGAGTGCTGACTAAAACCGCCGTACCGGGTTCAACAGCGCCTTCATCCTGGCGCGTAAATCCTCCAGCGCCAGCCGCTTTGCTCCCGCCCCCACCGTGGTCCCCTGCTACCAGGCGGATAATCAACTGCCAGAAATCCTGTCGCGTCACCGGATCAACCCCGGTCGTGGGCTCATCCAAGAGCAATAAGCGCGGCCGGTGTACCAGGGCAGCCGCCAGGCCCAACTTCTGCTTCATCCCCCCAGAAAGATACCCCGCCGGGCGATTCAAAAAGCTGTCCAGACCCACAAAGGCCAGGATTTCCATGCAGCGCGGCCGCCATTCAGCTGACGGCAGGCCGCGCACCTCGGCAAAGAAACGGATGTTTTCGATGACAGTGAGATCTTCGTAAAGAGAAAAGCGCTGTGGCAAGTAACCGATCTGGGCGCGAGCCCGCTCGGTCTGCTTGAGCACGTCAAATCCGACTACCCGAATCGAAGCTGCGGGCTGCTGAGGGCGTACAGTCGGCAGGTAAGCCCCACACAAGAGGCGCAGCGTGGTGGTCTTCCCAGCGCCATCCGGCCCAACCAGACCATAGATTTCGCCTGCGGACACGCGCAAACTGACATCATCCACCGCCACCACATCCCCAAAGGAGCGGCTCAAATGAGAAGCTTCAACTAAAGGCATCGATTCCATCGCCTGCTTTTCCTTTCGCTACTGAGTGGATCAGATGAGCTACTTCCCAAACTGCACATCGGCCGGCATACCCGGCTTGAGCGCCAGGCTGCCATCAGAGCCTCCACTGATCTGCAGTTCAACTGCAAACACGGTCGTCCGGCGGCCCTCAGCCGTCTGCACATTGCGAGGGGTGAACTCCGCCTGACCGGCGATGTACACCACCGAAGCATCGAATACCTGCCCCGGGAACGAATCCACTCTCACCTGTGCACTTTCACCTAGCTCGATCTGACCGTAGCGATCCTCAGGTACATAAACTGTAATCGTCAATTGATCCAGCCGCCCAATCGTCATCACTGGCGCTCCCATTTGGATCACTTCGCCCACCTCAACGTTGCGACCGAGCACGACCCCCGCGGTCGAAGCGTAGACAACCAGCTTTTTCAGTTGAACATCGATAACATCCAGTTCTACTTGCGCCTGGTCCAAGCTTTTCACGGCCTGATCCAGCCTGACTTGAGACTGCGTCAGACCCACTTTGGCCTGTTCCACAGCTGCCTGGGCCTGTTCGGGTGCTGCCTGGATAGCGCTCAAGCGCGCCTGCAAAACAGCCACAGCATCTGGGTCAGGACCATTTGCCAGTTTGGCCAAATCTTGCTGCGCTTTATCCAGCGCAGCCTGGGCCTGACTCACCTGGGTCTCGTATTCCAGGCGGCGTACAGCCGAATCGTAATCGCTCTGGGCCTCATCCAGGGCTTCCTTGAGGTCCTGCCGGGTAGGATCAGAACTGGAGTAATACTTATATGGCTCAAAAGCCGCCCGGGCCTGGTCCAGGCGCTCCTTCATCAACACCACGGCTTCCATGGCCGTCATGCTTTGTTGCTCGGTAGGCACGGTATAGTTGTCCAATAAGTACTGCGTTTCGCGAACTGCCCGGTTGGCCACCGCTACCTTGCCTTCAGCCTGAGCACGAGCCAGATCAGCCGCTTCATATAAGTCATCCAGGGCCTGCTGAACCGCCAAACGCTCAGCTTCAGCGTTGGCCTTCGCGACATCGAGGGCTGTCTCCGCGCCGTCCAGCGTGGCCTGGGCCATCTCGACGCCAACCTGGGCAGCCACCAAAGCCGTCTGAGCTGTCTCCTGGGCTGCTAAGGCGCGCTTCCGTTGAGATTGCAGCAGCTCATCATCCAGGCGCAACAAGGCATCGCCCGCCTCAACGTGATCGCCTTTCGCTACCATCACCTCGGCCACACGTCCTGACAATTCAGGGGCAACCGAGATTTCCACTGCCTCTACTGTGCCCGAAGCTTGCAAAGCACCGTTGGCAGCCGCGCTGCCCTGCCTGGTTAAGAACCAGGTAACACTGATGCCTAACATGATGATCAATACGACCGGTATTATGCGCTTTGGATTGTGCATTTTAGACCTCCACGTTTCGAGAAATGATCTGATGAGCGATTATGGCAACCTAATCCAGGCGCTTGCGGAAACGCAAGGAAGCAAGCACAATAAGAGCTACCCCGAAAATCGCAAGCGCGATGATCTCTTTTTGCAGGGCTGCCGCCCCAACGTCTTTCAACAGCAATGAACGGATGATCACCAGATAATAACGCAGCGGCATCAAATAAGATAACCAGCGCAATACAACTGGCATCGCCTCCAGCGGGAAGAAGAAGCCCGAAAGGAAAATGGCTGGGAGCAGCGTCATCCATACCGTCAGCATGGCCTCCTGCTGCGTGTTAGCGAATGTAGATGCCAGCAAACCGATCCCCAGGCTGGTGAGCAAAAACAACCCGGAAAGCGCCATGATCAGGCCCAGGTCACCGCGGATGGGCACTTTAAACCACCAGTGCCCAACCACCAATACTTCCACCATGTTTAGAAATGCCAGGATTACGTAGGGCAAGAGCTTGCCCACAACCAATTCCCAGGGCCGGATCGGCGTGACAATGAGTTGCTCGATGGTGCCGCGTTCGCGTTCGCGCACGATCGAGGTGGCAGTCAGGATGGAAGTCAGTGCAAACAGGATCATCCCAATCACACCAGGGATCATGAAATAAGCACTGACCAGATCCGGGTTGTACCACACTTGCGATCGCACTTCTACGGGCGGCTGCAGTTTGATCGGTAATCCGCGCTGCTCCAGCCGTTCTGACAGAATCTGGGTTGCGTGCTGCTGCCCGATCAACTGCGCTGCCGAGAGCGCCGTAGAGGCCACCGTTGGGTCGCTGCCATCCAGGATGAAAGCCACCTGCGCAATTCCGCCATGATCCACCTGGTCTGTGTAATCAGGAGGAATCACCAGACCCACTCGGACAACACCGCGATCGATTAAATCGCGCAGCTCGTCTTCTGAATTCACCTCATAGGCCAGCTTGAAGTAATCGGCTGAACGGTAGGCGTCTAATAAGCGCCGCGCTCCGGCACCACGATCCTGATCGAAAACCGCCAGAGGCACATTGCGCACATCATTCGTGGCCGCATACCCCAGCAAAACCAACTGCATAATCGGGATTACCAGTACGAGCACCAGCGTGCGCGGGTCGCGCAAGATCTGGATAAATTCTTTGCGGATCAACGATATCAAGCGCGAATTGAACATAGCCCTTATACCTCCAGAGAGTCAGGCAGCGTTTCCAACGTATTTTCCCGGTCATGGTCAGGCTTCAGAATGCCGTGTAGATAAATATCCACAAAGTGCTCCATAGCATTATCGCTAAATTCTTGCGGAGCCACTTCGGCGAGGATCACCTCAGTCAAGTAATAAGCGAAAAACATCCCCAAAAACGTGCGCACGACCATGGGCGGCGGCAGCGGGCGCAGGCGCTCCCCTCCAATTTCGACGATACGTTGGACAATTTGGATACCGTATGGGAAAAGCTCGTTGAATAACTGGTGGATGTGGACCCCTTTGAACTCTACCACCTCGATGAACATCACGTTGACCAAATCGGGGCGATCCTGCAGGGATTTCAGAATCTGACTGGCGGCGTTTCGTACCAGTTCTTCCACTGTAGCGCCTTGTGCATTCATCAGGGTTGGAAGCCACTCACGATAGGGATGATATGCCAATAACACCGCATGGAAGACCGCTTCTTTGCTATCAAAATGATTGTATAAGCCGCCCAGAGCAATGCCAGCTTTCTTGGCAATCTGGCGCATCGAAGTGCCGTGGTAGCCTTGCTGGATAAATAAGTGGTGGGCGGCCTGGATGATCTCTTCCCGGGTGTGTTCGCCACGCCTCGAACTGGTCTCAGTCATAATATACTCTTCCTACAATATGAACGAACGTACGTTCATATTGTAGAACTTAAGAAACTTTTTGTCAAGGCGAAATGTAGTGCAAAAACGAAACAACCCGGCTCTGAAGCCGGGCTGTTGGGCACATGATAAAATCAAAAAGTTTCTTCCCAGGAGGGAGCTCACGCCAGTTGTGCCAGATCGCTAACGCCCCTCACCCAGCGTGGCAATGCTGCGCAATAAGCCAAAAACCAGCACTCCCAGTTTCACACCCTCACCAGCGCTCATCTGCGGCGGCTCTTCTTCCATGGGAGAATTTTGGATAAATAAATAGGCAGCAATCACGCCAACCAACGCCCCCAGGATTGCGCCAAACGCCAGCACTTTGGGTTTCCAATTGACATCGACCTCTGTTTGAATCGCAGTTTCGCTCATTTTTTTGCCTTTCTCTATTGCAATATCCTACAGGTAGAACTTTCTAATGGTTGGCCTCACAAGCGCCAGCGCAGATTACGGGTCAGGGTTTGAAACGAAGCCTTGAATGCCCTGATCCGCAGCACCGGGTCCACCAATTTGTCGCCCAATTTGCCAACTTGAATGCTAAGCAACACAAAGAAATCCTGAACCTGGCGCGCATAAGGCGGCAGAATTTGGATTAGCACAATCAGACCATAGGTCAATCCAGCCAAAATGACCAGGAACAACAACGCCACGATCAGCATTGGGGAGATCAACCAGATCAAAGAAATATCCGCCCAACGGCTATGCTGCTCGGCGCTGCCAAAACCCATTGCAATCGCTAAACCAACGAGCACAAGCACACCCACTCCCAAGGGCACCGTGATCTGCCAGAGCACCTCGTGTTTGTGCTTGGCATGGGTAATGGGGTTGCGTTCCGGCAACGGTCGAGGGGCAATTTCATCCATGACAACCTGCTTCCAATGCCTTATTTTAGCATGAATCGTTGCGAAAACCGCTACTTACTTGCTATAAGCCTGGGGTTTTAGCTCAGCTACAAAGGGCAGCGTACGGTGTAAATCGGCGTAATCCAGGCCATAGCCCACCACCCAAACATCAGGAATTTCGAAACCCAGATAATCAACCTGCGTATCCAGGTTAGGGCGCTGCTTGCGCACCAGGGCGCAGGTGCGCAAAGAGGCCGGGTTGCGCCCCAGGAGAACGCGTTGCAAGTAACTGAGTGTATGGCCTGTATCCACGATGTCCTCGACAATCATCACGTGCTGGCCTTCGATGGGCTCGCGCAAATCCATCAGAATACGCACTGCGCCAGATTCGGTGCTCTTACCATAACTGGAGAGCGCCATGAAATCAACCGTATGCGGCATGCGCATGTTGCGGGTCAGGTCGGCGAGGAAGATAAAAGCCCCTTTCAGGATCCCCACCATGTAAAGCCGCTTTACCTCGCCATAATCACGCTCAATCTCCTGGGCCATCTCTTTCACACGCGCCTGGATCGCCTCCGGCGTGATCAAAATACGAGCCAGGTCAGGATGTAGCTGCTCCATGTAAAATCTCCTTTCACGAGATTGTAAGGTGATATAACTTTTTCTGGATCAGTTTGCGTGCAGATGCGCCACAAACCCTCCACCCTTGATATATTTTACCCCACAATCCAACAATTCGAAATTGCATCATTTGGGCAGTAGCAGCAATCGCTATTGCAAATCCTATCGATATCGTGTATAGTTAGATTTTGGTACCTATATCCAGCTACCACCTGTGTGGTGGTTTTATGATCAATTCAAACTCTGGGGAGATTGTCGGATGGAACGAACCTGTGCATTTATCACTGGAGCCACGGGGTTCATCGGTTCACACCTGGCCCGGCGATTGCTAACCACGGAAGGGTATGCTGTGCGCGCCCTGGTGCGTAACCCCGGAGAGGCAGCCTGGCTGGCTGAATTGGGCGCCGAACTGGTACCGGGGGACATCACCCAACCCGATAGCTATACTCAAGCTGTACAGGGCTGTCAGATCGTCTTTCACACAGCCGGCTGGGTCAGCGAACGTGGAACACGCCAGCAAGTCTGGGATGTCAATGTGACCGGTACACAGCATGTTGTAAATGCAGCCCTGGCAGCCAACGCGCAGCGGTTCGTTCACACCAGTTCGTGTTCTGTATATGGTTCACGCCAGGCGTTTGATATCGACGAGCGTACTCCGACTCGCTTGACTGGCAAGCTCTATGGCGATTCTAAAATCGCCGCGGAAGAGATCGTCTTCCGTGCCTATTACCAGAATAAGCTACCGGTAGTAGTGGCGCGCATTTCGCAGGTTTATGGTCCCGACTCAAAGCAGTTCACCATTCGTCCGGTAGAGGTGATCCAATCCGGCAAAATGGTGTTGATCGATAAGGGACGGCACCTGTGCAAGGCTATCTACATCGACAATCTGGTAGATGCCTTGCTGTTGTGCGCCAGAGTAGATGCTGCCGTGGGCGAAGCCATTAACCTGACCGAGAACCCGCCTGTGCCCTGGAGCGAATTCTTCGGCGCGTACGCGCGCATGATGGGCATCCAATCGCTTCCATCCCTACCATATCCAATCGCCTGGCTGGCTGGCCTGCTCTTTGAAATCCAGGCCAAGATGAAGGGCAAGCGCGCCAGTTTCAGTCGCGGCGCAGTACAATCCCTGCGCAGTTCAAACAGCTTCAGCAACCAAAAAGCCCGCGACCTGTTAGGCTGGGAACCAGCCATCAGCCTCGAAGAGGGCATGCGCCGCACAGAAGCCTGGCTGAGGCAGCAGGGTTATATCACAAGTAGCGGAAAGGAAAACCATAATGAATGAACAATCCACCCCCATCCGTTGTTTTACGCGCAAGGATGCTATTCCAGGTGCCCTGGATGGCGAGCACATCGCCGTTTTGGGATACGGTAACCTTGGCCAGCCCTTTGCCCTGAGTCTGCGCGATTCTGGCATCACTTCCCTGGTAATTGGGAATATCCCCGATACCTACGCCCAGCAAGCCGCTGCTGAAGGCTTCACAGTACAGTCCATTGCAGAAGCCTCGCGCCAGGCTGACATTATCCTGGTGTTACTCTCCGATGAGGTGATTCCCGAGATCTTCGCCAGCCAGATTGCCCCCAACCTGAAGCCGGGTTCTGCCATCGCTTTTGCGTCTGGCTATACCCTGGCGTATGACTTGATCCAACCCCCGTCCAACATCGATGTACTGCTCCTGGCGCCGCGCATGGCTGGCGAGAACGCCCGCCAACGATACTTGAACCAACAGGGATTCTATGCATACGTAGCCGTCGAGCAGGAAGTCAGCGGCAAGGCCTGGCAGCGCTTGCTCGGATTAGCCGACGCGGTCGGCATCCTGCGCGCCGGAGCGCTGGAATTGAGCGCCCGCAAGGAAGCCGATCTGGACCTGCTGGTGGAACAGACGATAGGCGCAGTGATCGGTGTGGCGATCATGAATGTTTTCGCCTTAGGGGTAGAGGCGGGCATTCCCGCAGAAGCCATGGTGCTGGAGATGTATATGTCCGAGGAGATGGAAATGGTGTGGCGCGCCTTCCGGCAGCAGGGGTTCTTCCGCTCTTCGCTGGTGCATGGACCGACCGCCATGTACGGTGGCTTTATACGCACCATGCAGTTGATGCAATCCAACCTGGACGGAAATTTCCGAGAAGCTTTGCAAGAGATCGTCAGCGGCCAGTTTGCCCGCCAGTTCCAGGCCGAGCGAGAGGCTGGCTACCCGCTTCTTTCTCAGGCGCAGGCCATGACGATGGAGGACAGCCCCCTTGCCCAGGCTGAAAAGAGCCTGCGAGCCAGGCTTTCCCAGGCATGATCATTTGCCAAAACGGCGAACTTGATCCCGTAGGTGTATTCCTGGTGTCCTACCCATGCAGTCCACGGTAAATTCTCTCGAGCCGACAGTCGCTACGCGCCAACTCGCCGATTTTTGGGGGCTTTCAACTGAACACAAAAACGCCATCCTCCTGGATGGGATCCTGTCGACCCATGCCCGGCATTTCGCTCATAATGCCGCCTATCGGCGCACGGTTTCAGCGCGCGGCGTGGGCGCCGAAATACAGGCTGCCGATTTACCGCGTTTGCTCAGACCCACTGCACAAACTTTCAAATCCTATATCGAAGTTCTGGGTTCGCCCTTCCCACAGGATCAGCCAGCCGCGTTTTTGGATTGGCTGGCTGATCAGCTTTCAATAGAACTCCCCCGCCAGCGTTTCGGGCGTTTTCGCCAGCGCTACTCATCGTTAGAGGCTTTGTTACAGGAAATCGAAAAGCAATTCGCGGGTTTTGGCCTGGAAATACTGACTTCCAGCGGCACCTCGGGACGATCGACCATCATGGTACGCGACCAGGCAGGCATCGACAAAACCGTAGAAAGTTTCTACCTGTGTTTCCAACGCTACCTGGGGATGCAAGCCGATCATCGCGCCATCTTTATCATGCCCAAGGAAACCCGCATTGCTATGGTACGCATGGCGACTTTCAGCTTCAAGCGCGTCGGGTTGCCCAACGAACGCCTGCACTTCACCATCCCTTTCTCGGCTTCCCCCGACCAGGTGCGCATCCGCACCGGGCGCACTTTCCAACCAGGCTGGCGCGGTGAAATCGAACGCCGTCTCTGGTATCCCTTTATGAATTGGGCTAACGATCATTACGCCATGCCGCAGACCGTCCGCACAACGAAAGATTTGCTGCTGCGGGCAGAAATCGAATCCGATAAAGTGCTGCTCTTCGGCGGTTGGGTGCAATTGCACCTGGTTGCCCGAGAACTTCTGTCACAGGGACGCAACGTAGCGCTGGCTCCCGGCAGCCTGATCGGTACAGGCGGCGGATTCAAAGAACGCTATCCTTTCAGCGTAGAGCAGATCCGTAACGATCTTGGGCAGGCCTTCAGCCTGGCAGATGGGAGCCCTATTCCCATGCGAGATGTATACGGCATGGCGGAAGGCAATTGGGCCGCCATGCAATGCCAGCAAGGCAATTATCATATCCCGCCCTGGGTTTACGCTGCCACCCTAGACTCCGATGACCGTTTCCAGGAAGCCCCCAAAAGCACTGGTTTGCTGGCTTTCTACGATCCCTTCGGTGGCGGAGATCTATTCCCGGCATTCTTCAAAACCACCGATCAGGTGACGCTGGTCAATGGTGCACGCGCTTACGATCCGGCCCTGGATTGTCCCTGCGGTGAAACGGGCGCCTACCTTCCCCAGGGTGCGATTCAACGCGTAGATTTGATGGATGAGGCGGGCTGCGCCGCCCAGCTCTAATGCAATCGAAAATCCCATTGACCCCACTGGATGGTTTCTGGCTGCCTCAGCAGGCGCGCAACCAGATCCTAGGTGCTCCTACTGAGTTCGTCAGTCTATCGTTTTCGAATGGAAGGCCCTGCGCCGCCACAGAAAGCAATGCCATAACCGCGCGCTGGCCGATTCTATCTGACCAACAATGGCTGGCATTGTTGGCCAGCCTGTCAGAAAACCGCCAACGCGCTCCCCAGGGACAGGCTTTTTGGAAACGCCTGTGCGCCGCACTAGAAGTAACCGCCCAAAACCTGGCCAACCCGGACAATCCCCTGCACCGACAGGCTCTACAAGCGCTGCCTGCATACACTGGCTATTCCGAAGCGATGATCCGTTTCACGCTCAGCGCGCTGGATCTGATTTCCCTGCAGGGACTGCCGACAGCCTCCGAATGGCTCCCAGGCCACCGGATCGTACATGGCTGGCAGGCGCTGCCCGATCTGTCCGGATATCTGCGCTTCTACCCCACCAGCCGCTGGCAGCCGGCGCTCTCCAGCTTGCCGGTTGTCAGAGATCAGCCTCTCTTCGGGCCAGCCACGCTCCCGGAACTGGTGCTTGGCTATGGCGCAGGTAACGTTCCCGGCACAGCCTTGCTAATCGCTTTTCTGGCCCAGGCCACAACCCTGGCTGGTGGTTCGCCGCCAGCCATCCTGGTCAAGAACTCCCGTCGTGAGCCGATCTTCACGCCGCTGGTACTCAGCGCTTTAGAGGCAGTCGATCCGGACCTGGTTGCCACGACCGCAGTGTTGATCTGGGACTATGAAAACGAACTCTTGCAGAACAAACTGCTGTCTCAGGCAGATCTGGTAATCGCAGCCGCCAGCGACGAGACCATCACATTGATCCAGAGCCAAATCGCTCGAAACGAGAGACCAGGCAGACCATCGCCTCGCTTCCACGCGCATGGACACAAAGTGAGTTTCTCTGCAATCAGCCGCGAAACACTCAGGCGGGATCTGAACGATCCAACCAGTCACCAACTCCTTTTAGATATCATCAGCCTGCTGACTGCTCTGGACTCGGCCTTCTGGGACCAGCATGGATGCCTGTCATCTCGCATCCACTTTGTCGAACAGGGGGACTCCGGGACATATTCACCGCTTGAATACGCCAGCCGGTTGGAAACGCAGCTGCGCCTATTGGCGGGTCTGCTGCCCAGAGGAAACTGGCCCCGCCAGCAATTGCACGATCGTTTCGACAGATACAAACAATTGGAATCCACCGGATGGGTGCAGGTGCTCTCCCAATACGATGATGACTTCCTGGTCGCGCTGGATAGCCGCCCGTTAGGCCCAGCCGCTTTGCAATCTGCAGTCAACGACTGCCAGGGACGTGTGATCCTCGTGCGCCCGGTTAGCGATTTGATGGATATCCCCAACCAATACCTGCGCTCGCTACCATCCCAAAATTTGCAATCTCTCAGCGTTGCCTTGGGCGAACCCGGGCAAACCTTGAACACCCGCTACCTGCGTTTTGCCAGCGCCTGTGGGAAGTACGGCGTCACCGCGCTGCGCAGTGCAGGGCGCGGTGCTTTTCCTCAATTGACACATTCCTGGGATGGGCTAATCCCCTTGGACCTGGTGCGATCGCGCCCAGCGGGGCATTTCACAACTATCGAGTTTGAGCGACCCTGCGATCAACTCCTGAGCACTTACCACTTGATGCAACAGCGCGGCGCCGTTGTAGATATCTCCCCCGATCAGGCCTGAGCCAGTCGCTTGAATCGATAGCCTGCCCCGTGCTCAGACAGGATATATTGAGGGCTCTTAGGGTCTGTCTCTATTTTCTGACGCAAATGCGAAATATACACATGCACGTAATTCGGACTATCCTGATAAGCCTCTCCCCAAACGTTCTGCAAGATTTGATTGAAAGTCAGCAAACGCCCCGCATTGCGCAGCATGTACGACAATAATCGAAACTCGGTAGGGCTCAATTTGGTCTGCACACCGGCAACACTCACCAGGCTGCTCTCCAGATCCACCTTCAAGTGACTATCCTGGTAAACCAGCGGAAAAGCGGTTTCAGGCTCGACGCGTCGCAAAACAGCCCGCGCCCTGGCTAACAGTACCTGAACGTTGACCGGTTTGATCACAAAGTCATCCGCGCCGTACTCCAACCCTCGGATGATCTCTTCATCACTGCTCAGAGAAGTTAACATTACTACTGGAACAGATGAGTGCTGGCGAATCTGGCGGCAGGTCTCCCAGCCATCCTGGGTCGGCATCATAATATCCAGAATTACCAGGTCCGGATGGCATTGAAAAAACCGGTCAACGGCTTCCACGCCATCCGAGGCTTCGCACACTTCTGCTCCAGCCCGCGTCAATGCCCGCCGGATCAGATCGCGCAGGTAAACATCGTCATCAACCAGAAGAACTTTTATCCCTTGCATATCTCGCCTTTATTCAACTGCTCGTCCACCCTGCTGAAAGACCGATGGTAGCCGTACCGTGAATATCGTCCCATCCCTCGCATCACTGTGGACCTCTACACACCCATTTTGGGCATCTACCAGGGATTTTACGATAAATAACCCCAGGCCGGTGCCTCTAATCAGGCTATATTCGGATTTCTCAATCCGATGGTACAGCATAAATAGATTCTCCATCTCACCCGGCGGGATGCCCCGCCCATTGTCCTGCACCTTCAAAATAGCCCGTTCCTGTTCCTGGCAGGTATGAACCTTGATTCGCCCATCCTTTGGGGTGTACTTTATGGCGTTGCTCAACAAATTAGCGCAAATCTGCCGCATCCGGGCAGAGTCCGCCAAAGCCCACACAGGTTCAGCAGATAGATCCACTTCCAAAACTAATCCCTGTCTATATACAAGCTCTTGCACCATCCCAATATTTTCGTTCACCACGGCATTCAGATCGCAACGCTCCAGGTAGACTGGCAGTCTACCCTGTTCAATCAGATCCAAATCCAGAAAATCGGTGATCAGATGATCGAGGCGGCTCGTCTGTACCTGGATAATCGTGACCAGTTGAGAAAGTTCATCGGCGCTATCAGACCCCAGGGCATCCTTCAGCAAATCCGTATACCCACGGATAGCGGCCAACGGAGAACGCATATCGTGGGCCGCCATAGATAAGAAAAGCGATTTCTGGCGATTCAGCTGTTCCAGGCGCTCTTTCGCTCGCACCAACTGCTCCTGAGCCAGGCGCAGCCGGTTACGATCCTGCACCAGCGCCTGCTCGAGCCGGCCGGTTTGGGAGGTATCTTCAACCAAAAGCAATAACCCTTGCTCTGGCTGCTGTGCATTCAGGGGGATAACTCGCAGGTCAATGTATTTCACTCCCATACTTCCAGAAAGCCGGTTGACCTGATCCAACTGGTAAGAAGTGAGTTCGCCGCTCAAAATCTTGCGAAGTATGGGTTCGACTTCGGCAAACTCGAACAACAACGCGGCCAAGTGCATGCCTTGCTCAACCGGAGGCGCGTCTGGCAGTATTGCATGGAAATCCTCCGACACGTATACTACGCGCAAGTCCGGGCCAATCTGCGCGAAAGCCAGGCGATGCGATCCTAGCATTTCTTGAGCTATACGCCCGATCATCCGTTCCGTGGTATTGGCGTACGTTGTATCATCGTTCATATGAGCCATTATAATAGATTTTACGATAGACATATGGCACAGACTGGCTGCATCCCCGGCTATGCCAGGCGAGCCGCCAATTCACCCAACTTCTCAACTGCGCGCTCTGCTCTTTCCGACCAATAGGCTGCACTCAAACGAATAAAATTGCGATACTGCTCGGTTGCTGAGAAAATATAGCCGGGTGTAATCGTAATGCCGGCTTTCAGCGCCAGTTTATAGAGGGTGAGCGAATCGACTTTATCCGGCAACTGGATCCAAAGTACAAACCCTCCTGAAGGGCGCGTTACGCGCGTGCCTTCCGGAAAACAACGGGTTATTGCAAGAGACATCCTGCCCACATTCTGCGCGTATTCGCGCCGGATGCGGCGCAGATGGTGATCGTAGCTGCCTCCGGCCAGGAATTGGGCGATGGCAAGCTGTGGCAGGGTTGCTGTAGAAAAACTCGAAGTGAACCTCAACCACTCGATCTTTTGTTTGTATCTGCCCGGCGCCACCCAGCCGACCCGCATCCCAGGACACAAATCCTTGGAATACGAAGAACACAATAGCACCAATCCCTTTTGATCGTAAGATTTTGCCAGCGTGGGCCGCTCTTGCGAAAAGGTCAGCTCACCCAGAGCATTGTTCTCGATCAGTGGGATTTCCTCGCGGGACAACAGCCGGACCAGTTCGCGCTTGTTCTCGTCCGGAATGCTGCTGCCAAGCGGGTTGTTCGAATTCGAAAGCACGATGCAGGCGCGCACCGGGCGCTGTTTGATCGCAAATTGCAAAGCATCCAGGCTAATGCCATAACGCGGATGCGTAGGAATTTCCAGCGCCCGCAGGTCAAGCGATTCCATCACCTGCAAGATGCCGTAATACATGGGGGATTCGATCGCCACGGTATCTCCCGGGCGGCAGGTGGCGCGCAAGCACAAGTTGATAGCCTCCTGGCACCCTGATGTGGTCACGATGTCATCTGGAGTCAGGTTGCAGCCCGAGGCAGCCGCGCGCCGGGCAATTTGCACCCGCAGCGGCTCACAACCTGGCGGCATGTCGTATTGGCCCATCTGTTGGCCCCCTCGGCGAGCGATCCTGGCTACGATGCGGTAGAGCTTATCCGTTGCTAACAAATCCGGATGCGGGATAGCCGCTCCTAACTGAACCAGCCGGGGGTTGCGCGTATCCTGCAATACCATCATCACCAGTTCATGCACGCTCACCTGGGTCGGATCCGGTTCTGGCGAGGATATATCAGGCTCAGGCATACTCGCTGGCAGGTGAGGACGCACATAAAATCCTGATTGTGGGCGCGCCTCGATCAAGCCTCGGTCTTCAAGTAGATAATAGGCCTGAAGCACAGTTGAAATGCTCACTCTGTGCTGGCGACTCATTTGACGAACAGAGGGTATGCGCTCCCCAGGGCGAAACGTGCCCCCCTCGATCATGCGCGCCAGATTCGCCGCCAAACTTTCATATTTCTTCCGGTCTTGTTCAGATATCTTATCCAGGCGATTCCGATCGGTCATAACTCACCTCTATGCAGCATTTTCCAGTACAATTTGACACAAAATATATCGGTACAGCTCACGGGATTCGAAACTGTACTGAATACAATTGGTATTTTCTGTAACTGTTATTTTAACCGAAATCTGAGATAATACCATCTGAGAGCGGCTGTTGCACTACGGCCTCACGAACGGGAAACCTGGGTATTCCCCTGCGGTCGGGGATACATCAGGCAAAATCTATGAGCCACCCCTCATCGCTGCTTCATTGAGAATGGGTGCAAATGCTATACAAGACGAGACAGGTTACGCCTGTCTCGTCTTGTATTAACCGTTGTGTACCCCATAATACCCCGAATACGGTAGTACAATTGGGCCTGTACCAGACCCGGTTACCCTGATAGGGCTTGTTTCTCCATGGGATAGAACATCATGATCATTTATCACCTGCTACAAATTTTTGTAACCTGGTTGATCATCGCGAACCTGGTAGGTATCCTCGTCAAAAAGCTGCGTATGCCCTATACTGTCGGCCTGGTGGTAGCCGGAATGCTGCTGGCAATCATCGGGCCCTATCTACGCAGCCAGGCGCAGGTGATCTCTCCGGAAGACATCCGTACGTTATTGATCCCCAACTTAATCCTGGCGCTCTTCGTGCCACCGCTGGTCTTCGAGGCCGCCTTCCATATCAAGCTCAAAGAATTACGCTCCGAACTGGGAAAAATCCTGGCTTTCGCCATCCCAGGTGTGATCCTTACGATGCTGCTCGTGGGAACAGCCCTGGCCTGGATCCCAGAGCTAAGCTGGCCGGCCGCCCTGGTCTTTGGCGCGCTGATCTCTGCAACCGATCCGGTAGCTGTGGTGGCGCTGTTCCGCTCTTTGGGGGCGCCCAAACGGCTGGTACTCTTACTCGAGGGTGAAAGCCTGTTCAATGATGGCACAGCGATTGTGCTGTTTCACATGATGCTGGCGATCGCGGCTACCGGGGAAGTTCACCTGATTAAAAGTTTGTTCGATTTCTTTCGCGTGGCTCTTGGCGGCCTGCTCATTGGTTGGGGCGCTGGGACACTTGCAGCCTTCCTGATCTCACGCGTAAAAGACGATTTTATCCAAATTTCGTTCAGCCTGATCGCAGCCTATGGCGCCTACCTGGTCAGCGAGCATTTCCACCTGTCAGGCGTGCTGGCAGTCGTCGCTGCTGGCTTGATTTGCGGGAATGCCAGCTCAACCGCCCTGGCCGAAGACACCCGCAAGAGGCTCCTGGAATTTTGGGATTATGCTGCTTTCCTGGCCAACACCTTTGTCTTTTTAATCATTGGGCTGGTGATTGATTTTAGAGCAATATTGGACAACCTGGGATACAGCTTGCTGGCCATCGCGGCCGTCTTGATCTCGCGAGCCATTGTGATCTATGGGCTTTCCCGCCTCGCCAAAGGCATCCCGCTCAATTTTCAACACATCCTCAACTGGGGCGGGTTACGCGGCGCAGTCTCCCTGGCGCTGGCGCTGAGCCTGACGCACGAAGAAGTGGGCTCCAGCCTGGGTTTGTTACAGGCCATGGCTTTCAGCATTGTACTATTTACGCTGCTGGTCCAGGGCACGAGCATGGCCTCGCTGCTCAAACGGTGCAACCTGATCCAGCCCACGACAGGCACGGAAGCGCCGCCCACCGAGGCGCCAACCTGATTGGTAAAATCCGACCCAGATACAAAGGCCTTTTTTGCGCCTGGACGCTCAGGTCTGATAGGCGATCAACACCACTCCCAATTCCTGTTCCAAAGCTTGCAACTTCTCTATCTGCTCATCGCTGAGCGCGGCCATGGGGTAATGCGGCTCCAATGCCAGGATCAAAGTTCCCATAGCGGCTTCCATCTGGCGCAGTTTCTCCAGTCCAGCTTCATCCAGGGTGGCAATCTTCATTCTTCGGGTTGTCATACTTTTTCCCTTTCACAAACACGAATCCGTTTCAATCCAGCGCTTCAAAACGGAGCATGACCTCATCGACTTTATCCCTGGGTCCCATGAGAGTCACCTTGTCTCCTAGCTGAAAGCGCAGATAGCCGCGTGAAATATCCAGAAATTATAACGAACTATCCTCCGCCAGGCATTGACAATTTTGTGAAGCGCCTCTAAACTTAGCACATGCTTGCTCGCGTTTTCTCCTGCGCAGTTATCGGATTGGATGGCGTCGTCGTCGAAGTCGAAGTCGATTTCAGCGATGGATTACCCGCCATAACGATCGTAGGCTTACCCGACGCCGCCGTGCAGGAGAGCCGCGAGCGCGTCCAGGCGGCCATCAAGAACGCCGGGCTGTACTTCCCGCGCAAACGCCTGACCGTCAACCTGGCGCCAGCCGCGGTGCGCAAGGAAGGCCCGGCCTACGATTTGCCCATCGCCCTGGGGGTGCTGGTCGCCACCGGGCAACTGCCGCGCGATTGCCTGGACGGTGCGCTGGTGGTCGGAGAACTCTCGCTGGATGGCCTGGTGCGCCACGTGCGCGGCGTGCTGCCCATGGCCGCCCTGGCCCGAGCCCAGGGATTTCAACGCATCTACACACCGCCCAGCGACGCCCCCGAAGCGGCCTTGATCCCCGACCTGGAAGTTATCCCGGTCGTCTCGCTGACCGCCCTGTACGCCCACCTGTCGGACGCCATCCCCATCCCGCCCCAGCCCACCATCCAACCCGAAGACCTGCCCGCCAGCGTGCAGACCGACTTCGCCGAAATCAAAGGCCAGGAACACGTCAAGCGCGCCCTGGAGGTGGCCGCAGCCGGTGGTCATAACCTGATGATGGTGGGCCCTCCCGGGGCGGGCAAGACCCTGCTGGCGCGTGCCCTGCCCGGCATCCTGCCGCGCATGAGCATCGATGAAGCCCTGGATGTGACGCGCATCTACTCGGTCGCCGACCAGCTCCCGCCGGACGTGCCGCTCATCCGCCAACGCCCCTTCCGCTCTCCGCACCACACCATCTCGCACGCCGGGCTGGTGGGCGGCGGCAACATCCCTCACCCTGGCGAAATCTCGCTGGCCCATCGTGGCGTGCTCTTCCTGGACGAGCTGCCCGAGTTCGGCCTGCGCGTCCTGGAAGTCCTGCGCCAACCCATCGAAGACAAGATCGTGACCATCTCCCGCGCCCAGGGCACGCTGACTTTCCCCGCTAATTTTCAGCTTGTCGCGGCGATGAACCCCTGCCCGTGCGGCTACTACGGCGATGCCCTCAAGCAGTGCACCTGCTCCAACGCCACGGTCACCAAGTACCAGAAGCGCATCTCCGGCCCGCTGCTGGACCGCATCGACATCCACATCGAAGTGCCGCGCGTCGATTACGAAAAGCTCAGCGACCGCCGCCTGGGCGAGCCGTCCGCGGCCATCCAGGCGCGCGTCGAAGCTGCCCGCCAGGTGCAAAGGGCGCGTTTCGGGCAGGACCCGGCCGGCCTGGCCCAAGTTGCCTGCAACTCGGATATGCGCCCCGCCGAAGTGCGCCTGCACTGCCAGCTCGACGAGACCGGGCGCGCCCTGATGAAAACCGCCATGAGCCAGCTCAACCTCTCCGCCCGCGCCTACCACCGCGTGCTAAAGCTATCCCGCACCATCGCCGACCTGGGCGGCAGCCAGCACATCGGCCCGCAGCACCTGGCCGAGGCGCTGCAATATAGACCGAAGATGGAGATGGGTTAATTCGGCGCAGTGCTATAATAATGATGCTATGGCAGACGAATTCCCGCAAGTATCCTATCGATTGACAGATCATGCGCGGCTAGAAATGGAACGCCGCCAGATCAGCGAGCAGGAGATTGCCAGGATCCTGGCCACGCCAGAACAGATCCTAAATGTAAGATTGGGCCGCGTAGTTTATCAAGCGCGCACAGAATCTAGCGAACCGCCCAAAACTTACCTGATTCGCGTATTTTTAGATGTTGACCGGAATCCACCTGAGGTTGTAACAGTTTACCGGACGAGCAAGCTCGAAAAGTATTGGAGCGATGAGAAATGAAAATTATCTATGATCAGGATACTGATTCGCTAACTGTAATTTTTGCAAATACTCCTATTGTTGAGAGCGATGAGGACAAACCTGGCGTCATTTTAGATTACGATGCGGCTGGCAACCTGGTATCACTAGAAATTCTGGATGCATCAACGCGCGTCGCCATCCCAACCCAGATCGAATATCAGGTAGCGCCTTTATCGGCATAACCGATGATCGACGCGGAAAGCCGTATTCTGATTGAAACGAAAGTAAACTATTTGAACCGCTGCCATCGCGCATAATGATGGGGTGATACCGTCCATGCAGGCAAATATACGGCCCGCCAGGGCTCGACTGCGCATTCTGCGGCGTGAAATTCCAACTGGCGGAACAGAAGGATGTGCTCAGGGCGGCGACAGCGAACGCAGAAAATTTGATGGCGCCGGAGATTCCCATGAACGTTATTTGGAAGGATTACATCAAGTCATGGGTCGCATCTCGCTACAGTCTATGTTCAGGTTTCAACAACAGCGTAGGATCACGATTACGGTCTTTCTCGCACTCATGTTGGTTATCGGCATGCCAGCCTGCGGCTCTACGCCATTACCTGAACCGCCCATGGCGCTCGAGCCAGGCCAGGCGGTAGAAGGAGAGGATGTATTTGGGGCATTCTACGCTTATGTACCGATCCCTGTCCCAGAGCATCCCGAAATCCTGGTGTTGGCGCATGGCACACCCCCAGAAAATGAAACTGCCGAGTCGAACGCCCAATACTACCTTGCCAACTGGATCGACTTCGCCGAAAAACACGGCTTTATCCTGATCGCTCCGGCTTTCAACCAGGAGGATTTCAGCAGCCGCCAGGGCGACCACGCCTTGAGCGGTTATCGAGGCCTGTTCGGGCGAGAAATTGGCGCAGACGAATGGGTGCTGCGCCTGGTAAAAGGCTACCAGCAAGCGCTTGGGCTGGCGAGCGAGCCATTCTATTTGTACGGGCATTCAGCCGGGGGGCAGTTTGCCGGGCGCTTCCTGGTCGCCCATCCTGAGGCCATAAAGAGAGCCGTGATTACTTCTGCCGCCACCTATCCGCAGCCGACCACGCAGGTGGCCTGGCCGTTTGGCATGGGCGAACTCCACGCAGAGATCGAGTGGGATGCAGAGATCACCAGGCGCGTGGATATTGTGCCCGATCAACAAAAATGGCTGGCCGCCACCCAGGTTCCCCTGACCGTGATCGTGGGGCTGAACGACACTGCCGAGCTGCCTGCCGCGCTCATTCCCGGGCAAAAAGGGAAGAATCGCTACACCATCGCCCGGAATTGGATCCGGGATATGGCTGCCTTTGCTGAGGCAAATGGATTAGAGAGCCATTTCAACCTGGAGATCATCCCTGGGCAAGGTCATAGTATGCTCGGTCTTATCTCTTACAGCCAAAAAGCTCTGGTTTCCCAATCCGGCGAATAAGTTTATCCGCGTAAAAAGATGTAAAATAGCTTCATCGTTCGATCGGAGAGGCAATTGAAAACAGACACCGCCTTTTACATAAACAGCCAGGCTTATTCAGTGCGCCGGTTGTCGCTTGCAGACAGTCAGGCAATCCAGGTGCTCCATGACCAATGCCTGGATTTCATGCTTCTCGTCGATGTCCATCCGGCAGGCCCAAACGCCGGTGCGGAAGAATTCGAGGATTTACCGCCCGGAAAATCACAGGATGACCACTTCGTATTCGGAATTGCTGACCAGCAAGACAATTTGGTCGGTTTGCTGGATGCAGTGCGCGGCTATCCAGATGAAACCACCTGGTGGGTCGGGCTGCTCTTGCTGGCGCCCGAGGTACGCTCTCAAGGCCTGGGACCCATCGTCTTGCAAGGCTTCAATGAATTCGTGCGGTCAACCGGCGGCCAGGCGGTCATGCTTGGAGTCGTAGAGCAGAACAGGCGTGCCTACAAGTTCTGGAGCCGGATAGGATTTGATTTCGTACGCGAAACCGAACCGAGGCAGTTTGGCTACAAAACTCAAACCGTGATCATCATGCGCCGGCTGCTGCCGCCAACGTAAGCGGCCCTACTCCGTTGCAACGACACACCTAACGATGAGTTCACCTGTTTTATAACAGCGCGGTATGCAAATTATTCCCTTCACGGCAGAAATCGCGGCACGGCTTGAAAGATTATTCTCAGAAAAGCCCCCTGTTTCGACGCGTCTATGGGCTATTCTGGATGGCACAATCCAGGGACGCATCCTGGTGGATGATCCTGCTCAGCCAACGTATGCTATCCTCCAGGATTTGACCGAAGGCACTATCTTTCCAGGCGGCGAACTGACTGCGCCAATTCTGAAGGAGGCATTCACGATCCTGCGTCCCTATCAGGAGCTTATGGTTTGCCTGTGGCCAGGTGATCCGCTTGCTTCAGCGCTTCCTGCACAACCAGACTATGAGGGAAAAGCCATTCAATTTACCGATCGCTCACCGGATATAGACCTGGATCGGCTTGCCTGCCTGCCTTCAGGCTACCATATTCAGAGAATCAACTTAGAGATCGCACAGAAGCTCGAAGGGGTTGGGTATTCCGTAACCATGTATGGCAGCCTCGAGCGAGCTGTTCAGAATATGATTGGCTACTGCCTGATGCAGGGCGAAACGATAGTTTGTGAAGCAGAAACCGTGCCGCTCAGTCGTGGCGTGGCTGAAATGAGCGTCGATACCGCAGAGGCCTACCGGCAAAAAGGACTGGCGACGGTGACGTGCGCCTGGGTCATCCGAGAATGCGAAGCATTGGGATATCAGACATTATGGATTGCTGCGCAGCAGAATGCAGCCTCGGTTGCACTTGCCAGGCGGCTAGGTTTTCAGACAGAGCAGTTGTTCAATGTACAGTCATGGTCAGCCACAACAAACAAACTGCCTGGCGTCGAAGGCAGCCCTTATCCTTACAACCCCCAATGCACCTGACATGCATTTCGAAAGGATCTATTTCATGAGAGCAGCAAAAATCGAGCGACCAGGCCAAATGAAAGTGATCGAGATGGACTGCCCCGAGCCAGGGCCCAATGAAGTGTTGATCCGGGTCATGGCCAGCGGCATCTGTGGCACCGACATCCACATCTTCCGCGGCGAATACCTGGGCGATTACCCGGTCATCCCCGGCCACGAATTCTCCGGGGTTGTCGAAGCCATAGGCTCCTCCGTGAAACGCTTCAAGCCGGGCGACCGGGTGGCGGTCGAGCCCAACATCGCCTGCGATAACTGCCCGGCCTGCCTGAACAACCGACAGAATTTCTGCGAGAACTGGTCAGCAGTGGGAGTGACGCGCCCAGGCGGCATGGCGCAGTACACCACCGCGCCCGAGAAAGTCACCTTTGCCATTGGCGACCTGAGCTTCGAACAGGCCGCCTTCATGGAGCCGCTCTCCTGCGTGCTGCACGGGCTGGAGCGGCTGGGGCCGGAGCTGGCGGATAAAATCGCCATCCTGGGCGCCGGGCCGATTGGCATCCTGCTGATGCAGGGAGTGCGCGCCCAGGGGGCCAGCCGCATCACAGTGGCTGATAAGAACCAGGCGCGCCTGGAATACGCCGCAGAGATGGGCGCCGACGTAACCCTGGCTGATGTGAGTGCGCTGAAGCAGGATGGCTACGATGCCATCATCGACGCCACCGGCAGCCTGGCAGTGATGCGCCAGTCGCTTGATTTCGCCCGCCCGGGCGGCAAAGTGCTGTGGTTTGGCGTGCCGCCTTCCGGCAAAGACATGCCCCTGGAACCGTTCAAGATTTTCCGTAAGGGCCTCACCGTGTTATCCTCCTTCACCTCGGTACGCAACTCATACCAGGCGCTGGACCTGCTGCGCTCAGGCCGTATCCGCCTGGATGGGCTGGTCTCTCACCGGCTGCCGTTGGAGGCTTTCCAACGCGGGATGGAAGTGATCGAGCAGGGATTAGAGGGGGTGAAGAAAGTGCAGATCCTCCCAAACGGGTGACAAAGAAGACGATGCATAGAAACCCCCGCTGAGGATTGCGATAAGCTGATGGGCAGCAACCACTTTGCATATCACGAGAAAGGTTCTGGACAAAATCACATGGTTGAAGAATACCCGATCGTATACGTTGAGAAGCCGGAGGAATCTGCCTGGGGGATCATTGGGCGCAGTCTGCAAAGTTACAATGTACAACAAGCCGGCGATGAGAAGTTCCAACGCCTGTGTTACGTGGTCCAAGCGCCTGATCAAAGCATTGTAGGGGGTGTCGTCGGCGAAATTTTTTGGGGCTGGCTGCACGTTGATCTGTTGTGGGTGAAGGAGGATTTGCGTGGTCGTGGATATGGTCACCGCCTGTTAGCGCGCATCGAGGAGGAAGCCCAGCAGCGCGGCGCAAAGCATGCATTTCTGGACACTTTCAGCTTCCAGGCACCGGATTTCTATAAAAAACACGGCTACCAGATTTTTGGCGAACTGCCGGATTTTCCTCCCGGGCATATTCGCTACTTTCTCGTGAAACAACTTTAGGAAACTGTGGTGAAACATGGCCGATTGGGATGACTTGCTAAGCGAATATCTGCACGTACCTGAGCAACTCGAAGCCGCCTTGCAAGGCCTGAGCGAAGTGCAACTGAACCTGTGCCCTCGCCCTGAAGAGTGGAGCATCCGCCAGATCGTACACCACATTGTCGACGGAGACGATCTATGGGCGTTGATCCTCAAGCAGGCCCTGGGGGAAGCGCCGCAAGAGCTCAACCTGCAATGGTACTGGGAATACCCCCAGGAGAACTGGGGCAGTTGGTGGGCCTATGCCCAGCGAGAGATCGCCCCGTCGCTGGCCCTGCTGCGCGCCAGCCGGGAGCACATCACCCAACTACTGCGCCAGGTCCCGAATGCCCAGGAGCGTTCCATCGGTGTGTGCTGGCCGAATGGGGAGCGCGAGCAAATCAGCGTCCCCGACATCATCGAAATGCAAACCAGTCACATCAGCGGGCACAGCCAGGAGATCCGGGCTATCCGCGAGCAGCACGGAATTTAGAGACAGCAGCGGGTAGCAACCAGCATCTTGCCAGGGCGCTGCAATACCAGCCGAAGTGATAAGATTGTGGTATGATCGAGTTGAGGAAGCGTTTTTCCGGTGAGGTATGAGATGACAAAACCGAGGATTGAAGTTCCTCAACAAGCTATTGCGGATTTCTGCCGCCGGCATCACATCCAAAAGCTCTCTCTATTTGGTTCGGTGCTCAGCGAAACGTTCGCCCCAGACAGTGACATCGATGTTCTGGTGGAATTTGAACCAGGTCATGTTCCAGGGCTGGCGCTGATACGCATGCAGGACGAGCTTTCCCAACTTTTTGGCGGGCGTAAAGTTGATCTGGTTACTCCCAAGTTTCTGAACCAGCGGATTCGAAGCAAAGTGCAGTCGGAGGCAGTCGCCCAGTATGTCCAAGGATGATTGGGTTTACATCGGTCATATGCTGGATATGAGTCAAAAAGCTTTGGATTTCGTTACCGGTCTGGATAAGGCCGACTATGATCAAGATGAACCCCTTCGACTTGCTCTAGCCCACATCATCCAGGTGCTTGGTGAAGCTGCGCGACAAGTCTCACCAGCGTTTCGAGATGCACACCCAAGAATCCCCTGGCGTTAAATCGTCGGAATGCGGCATCGCATTGTTCATGACTATATGAACGTGGATGAAGATGTGGTTTGGGAGGTTGTTCGGCAGGATTTGCCCCCTCTCGTTGCAGTTCTCAAGAAAATCATCCCTCCCGATGAGAATTAATGGGATATAAATCATCACCCAGCTCTATTTGAAATCTCCGCATCTTTCATCTGGCTGACCAGCAGCACGCTGACCAACAATAAACCTACGGCCAGCAGCAGCGCCGGGGTGAAAGAGCCGTCGGGGGCCTTCATGGCTTCCATAATACTCTATCTATGAGTTCGTTGACGCGAAAGCAGGTAAACGTTCAGTGAGATGAGAAAAGCCGTGGTGAAGCAGCCGAACTAAAAAACAGCACGGCAAAGAGCAAAGGAGGTGAAACACCAGA
>JBFMFR010000010.1:0-102428 GCA_040752025.1 Chloroflexota bacterium
AGTCCTTGTCGTTCGGCATCCGATAATTTCACTTCTTGGGCTTTCGGTATTGGCATCTGGTTTCTCCAGTTTGGGATTACCCTATGCTATACCACTAAAGACTCTTTTGTGCCAGGGTGTACTAGTACAAAGAGGCGAGATAACTTCGTTAGCTCCTGCTGAATTGCAGGCCGGAATGTTGGTAAAAGTTTTCTTCAAGGGTGAGGTTCTGGGTAATCATCCAGCCTGGGGCAGCGCCGGGGTGATTCTGATCATTTCCGAGAAAGCCGAGCAGTGAAAATCAGCTATAATCAGGGATACGATGACGACGATCCTGATTATCGAAGACGAACCTGAATTGGTCAAGGTGCTGCGCTCCTACCTGGAGCAGGCCGGTTTTACCGTGTTGAGCGCCTCGCGCGGCGATACGGGGCTCTCGAACTGGGAGCACAGGCGCCCGGACCTGGTGATTTTGGACCTCAACCTGCCGGGCATGGACGGCCTGGACGTGGCGCGTGAAATCCGCCGCAAGTCCAACACGCCCATTATCATGCTCACGGCGCGGGTGGAGGAGACCGACCAACTGATCGGCCTGGAGCTGGGCGCGGACGATTACATTGCCAAGCCTTTCTCGCCGCGCATCGTGGTGGCGCGCGTGCGCGCCCTGTTGCGGCGGGCCGAGCAAGCCCCGAGCGCGCCCCAGGTGCTGCGCGCCGCCGACCTGGAGATCGACCTGGAGGGGCACACCGTGCTGCGGGCGGGCCAGGCGATTGATCTGACCCCCACCGAGTTCAATCTGCTGGTGAGCCTGGTAGGTCAGCCTGGGCGGGCTTTCAGCCGCTTGCAACTGCTCGAAGCCAGCCAGGGCACGGCCTACGAGGGCTACGAGCGCAGCATCGACGCCCACATCAAGAACCTGCGCGCCAAGCTGGAACCTGACCCGAAGAACCCGCGCTACGTTGAGACGGTTTTCGGGGTGGGTTACCGTTTCCCGCGTGAATAGCCGATGCGCTTACGCCTGATCCTGTCTTTCGCTTTGATCGTGCTGGTCTCGGTGACCGGCGTGGTGCTGATCGCCCGCCAGGGTGCGGCGAACGAAGTGCGCGCTTTCATGTTCCGAGGGGGCATGAGCGGCACGCAGGGCCTGGCCGGCTCGCTGGAGAGCTACTACCAGGAGCACGGTTCCTGGCAGGGCGTGGGCAGCCTGTTGAGTTCACACGGGCGCGGCCGAGGCCAGGGCGGCTCGGGCGGCATGGGGCCAGGCATGGGCGGTATGATGAACCAGCGCCTGGTGGTGGCCGACGCGGCGGGTGTGATCCAGGCGGATTCGGGCAACACGGCCGCCGGCGGGCGCTTGACGAATGCGCAGATCGAGTCATCGGTTGTGCTGCAGGCAGGCGGCCAAACGGTGGGTTATTTATGGGCGGAAGGTGGGGTGACCTTCAGCAGCGTGGATGAGAGTTTCCTGGTGGAACGTTTGACGCGGGCGGCGTTGATCGCCGGCCTGATTGCCGGAGGACTGTCTTTGCTGCTGGCCTTTGTGCTGGCTTACCGCCTGCTGCGCCCGGTGGAGGCGCTGACCGAGGCCGCCCAGCAGTTGGGCCAGGGCGACCTGGCGCAGCGCGTACAGGTGAGCGGCGATGATGAACTGGCGCTGCTGGGGCAGACCTTCAACCAGATGGCCGCATCGCTGCAGCAGGCCCAGGAAAGCCGCAAAGCGATGACCGCCGACATTGCCCACGAACTGCGCAACCCGCTGGCTGTGCAGCTCGCCAACCTGGAGGCCCTGCAAGACGGGATATACCCGCTGACGCCGGAGAGCTTGCAGCCCATCCTGGAACAGAACCAACTGCTGAACCGCCTGGTGGAAGATCTGCGCACGCTGGCCCTGGCCGAGTCGGGGCAGCTCAAACTGGAGCGCCTCCCGACCGACCTGGCTGCACTGGCCGGGCGCATGGTCGAGCGCTTCCGGCCGCAGGCGGAGTCGCAGGGGGTGAGCTTACAGTTGGCTGTTGAAACAACGCCGGGAACGGTGTTGGCGGACCCGATGCGCCTCGAGCAAATTCTGAGCAACCTGCTCTCCAATGCGCTGCGCTATACGCCGCAGGGCGGACAGGTGCGCCTGGAACTGGCGCGCCAGGCGCAGCAGGCGCAACTGGTAGTGGCGGACAGCGGGCCGGGCATCCCGCCGGAGGCGCTGGCGCACATCTTCGAGCGCTTCTACCGCGCCGACCGCTCGCGCAGCCGCGCCGAGGGCGGCACCGGGCTGGGGCTGGCGATCGCTCGCCAGCTTGCCGAGGCCCAGGGGGGCACGCTGAGCGCCGCCAACCAGCCGCAGGGCGGGGCGGCTTTCACCTTACGCCTGCCGCTGGGCGGGTAGCTGGCGTGCAGGAGGCCGGATGGTCAAAACCAACAACGTGACGCGTTTGCTGGACTCGAAGAAGATCCCCTACACGGCTTACGAACTACCGGCCGAGAAACTGGGGGCGGTGGAAGCGGCCCGTATCATGGGCGTCCCGCCCGAGCAAGTCTTCAAGACGATCGTGATCACCCGCGAGGGCAAGGGCAAACCGATCCTGGCAGTGGTACCCGGGCCAGGCGAGGTCGACCTGAAGGCCCTGGCGAAGGCGGTGGGCGAGAAGAAGGTCAGCCTGCCCACGGAGCGGGAAGCCGAGCGCCTGACCGGCTTACAGGCCGGCGGCATCTCGCCGCTGGCGCTGCTCAAGCGTGGCTTCCAGGTGGTCATCGACCAGGCAGCCGGGCTTTTCGACGAAATCTACATTTCGGGAGGCCAGCGCGGCCTGGACATCCGCCTGCCGGTGAAAGACCTGGCAGCGCTGACGCACGCCACGCTGGCGGAGATCAGCCGCTAAGGATTGACTTCGCCTACCTGTATCCCGTTGACCCACACCGAATAGATCTGCCCGGCTGGCAGGTTCTCCAACGGGACAGAAACTTCGAATTCCTGCAAGACCTGGATGCAAATCATCAGGGGGTCGACCACGGAGTACACTTCCACCTGGATGCGGTTCTGGTCATCCGGCTCGGGCACCTGGACGCGCAGCTTGTGGCAAGGGGTGGGCAGCACGCCCTGCAGGGTCAGCCTGAACTGGGGCGGGAAGCTCTCCAGGATCAGGATCTCGCTGCGGTTGATATTGGCTTCGCCGCGCTGCATGGCCGAGTCGCCGGGCAGCGGCTGCCAGGGGGCCGGGCCTGGTTCCCCAGGGGCGGGATAAGCGGGCGCAGTGACCGGCGTGTCGGGCGACTGGCGGGTGGCAAGCGGGGGCGATTGCGGAGCGGGATAGGCGGCGGCCTGCCCGCCCGGCGTGGTTTTAGCGCCGCAGGCGGCCAGGAATACCACTAAGAGCAGGCTGGCTGCCAGCAGGGCGCGATGATTGTGTTTCATAGTGAATACCTCCGTATTTTCGTAGTGTTCTCAGCCACAAGACGCCCTGGCGGGGCGGGAAGTTCCTGGAGGTCAGCCCTTGATCACAGCCACCGGTCGCAGGCGGGCCACTTTGCGGGCGATGCCAGCTCCGGCGACGGTCTCGACCACCGCGTCGACGTCTTTATAAGCCTGCGGGGCTTCTTCGGCCAGCCCGGCCAGCGATCCGGCGCGCACGTGGATGCCGCCGGACTCTAGCTCCTGGCGCAGGTGCTCGCCGCGCACTTCTTTCTTGGCCCTGGAGCGGCTCATCACCCGCCCGGCGCCGTGGCAGCTCGAGCCGAAGGTGTGCTGCATGCTTTCCTTCGTTCCAACCAGCACCCAGGAGCTGGTGCCCATGCTGCCCGGCACCAGCACCGGCTGGCCGATGGCCTGGTATTCAGGGGGCAGGCCGGGCGCGCCCGGGCCGAAGGCGCGCGTGGCGCCTTTGCGGTGCACGCAGACTTGCAGCGTTTCGCCTTCGATTTCGTGAGTCTCGATTTTACCCATGTTGTGGGCGATGTCGTAAACCTGGTTCAGGTGCCAGTTGGACACCCGCCCGGCGAGCACCTCCTCGAAGGCCTGGCGGGCGTTGTGGGCCAGCACCTGGCGGTTGGCAAAGGCGTAGTTGGCCGCGCAGCGCATGGCTGCCAGGTAATTCTGCCCTTCGGGGGAGTTGAGCGGGGCGCAGACCAGTTCGCGGTCGGGCAGATGGATTTTGTAGCGCTGTACCGCGCCTTGCAGTTCCTGCACGTAGTCTGAGCAAATCTGGTGGCCGAAGCCGCGCGAGCCGCAGTGGATCTGCACTACCAGGTTGCCCTGCGCCAGGCCCATCACCTGGGCAGCCTGGGGATCGAAGACCTGGTCGACCACGTCGACTTCGATGAAATGGTTGCCGGCGCCCAGGGTGCCCAACTGCGGGCGGCCGCGCTCCTTGGCGCGCTGGCTGACTTTGGAAGGATCGGCGCCTTCCAGCCGCCCCCCCTCCTCGGTGCGGCGCAGGTCCATCTCGGTGGCGTAGCCGTGCTTGAGCGCCCAGCGCGAGCCTTCACGACAGACCTGGTCCAGCTCGGCTTCGCTCATGCGCAAAGCGCCTTTCTCGCCGACGCCGCTGGGGCAGTGGCGGTTGAGGGCCGAAGCCAGGTCGCTCAAAAAGGGCTCGGCGGCCTCGAATTCGATCTGAGAACTCAACAGGCGCACACCGCAGTTGATATCATAGCCGATGCCGCCGGGCGAAATCACGCCCTCCGGGTAGCGCGTGGCGGCCACGCCGCCGATGGGGAAGCCGTAGCCCTGGTGCATGTCGGGCATCACCAGGACGCGTCCCACCAGCCCGGGCAGCGTGGCGGAGTTGACGGCCTGTTCCAACGAGCGGTCGTCCATGACTTTTTCCAGCAGGCGGCGGGTGGCGAAGATGCGCACCGGGACACGCATATCTGGACGGAACGACTGGGGGATTTCCCACTCGTAATCGCTGATGCGAACCAAATCCTGTATCGATATCATCGCTTTACTCCTTCTGAAACTACAGATAAAAAAGGGCGGCTGTCAGGCAGAACTGCTTGGCGTGGTTCAGACGTCGAAGACGATGTTGACTACCAGACCTTGCCCGGTTTGGCGCACGACCAGGTTGTGATACGTCACGGCTTTGATCTCTTTGCCCAGCGAAGCCAGTGGCGTGCCTTCCAAATCGGCGTGCAGTTCGTAGCCTGACAGGCGCAGCGCAAACCGGTCGAAACCCAGGCCGTCTTGCTCACTGAGATAGAGCAGTTCTGCCAGGAAGGCCACCAGCAGGCTCTCGGCATCCAGCCCACTCACCTGGAGGCTGATCGCCTGGCGCGGGCCGTCTTCCAATCGCGCTTGCGCCAGGGCGTACATGCCCCGAGCAGCCTGCTCCAGCAAAGCAGCCAGATCGGGAGCCCAGACTTGCAATTCCCAATCGGCGGTGTGCTCGATTTCGCGAAAGCCTGCTTGTACCTCGCTCATCATGATCTCTCACAAAATCCGGGTCGCCGCGGGCACTTTGCCCATGTGTAGTGGGCGGCTCTTTTAGAAATACCGTATCCTGGGGTGGGTGAGCTTTTCAGTCGCGGATCTTGTATTCTTCCACGATCCGGTCGATCAGTTCGATGTCCTCGGGAGTGATTCCGGAGAACTGGAAGCCGGTATTGTAATAGGCCGGATCGATATCCGGCTGGCACCAGATGCTGTGTCCATCCAGGTTGAGGTGATCGGTGCCAAAGATACGGCTCGCCAGGTCCAGGCGTAGCTGGAAGTCCTGATCCACCCCGATGGGGTGGCTGCTGATGACCATCGCACCCTCGGCAGTGATATCGGCTACGTTGCCCAGCAACTGACCGGTGCGGCGGTCGAAGATGCGACCGAAAAAAATCAGGTATTTTCGAGAGAGCTTGCGCCGTTCAGCCATGGTATTTACTCCTGCCAGCGTTCAGTCACGCTGTTCGCTATGATCGTGCGGGTGCAGAAAAAGTGTTTCGAGGTCATGGTAAATTCGCCATATCCCACAACTTGATGTCGAAAGACGAGCTAACCGCCAGGGTTTGCCCGTTGGGCGAGAAGGCCAGGCCGCTGATGGGGAAGGTCTCACCTTCAAAACCGATCAGGGTGTTTTGCAGCGCTCCGGTTTGTACATCCCACAGCCGGGTGGAGCCATCGCCGCTGCCGGTAGCCAGGAGGCGGCCATCTGGAGAGAAGGCTACACTGTTGATGCCTGAAGTATGGCCATTGAGGGTGAAGAGCGCCTCTCCGCCAAAAACAGACCAAAGCCTGGCGCTGGCATCCTCGCTGCCCGAAGCCAATAATTTGCCATCCGGCGAGATGGCAACGCAGGTGACGGCCATACTGTGCCCGGTGAACAGGCGAACTTCCTCCCAGGAAACCGTGTCCACCAGGTGAAGGCTGCGATCGTGGCTGCCTGCCAGTAAATAGGGGCTGTTTTGGGAAAACGTCAGGTTGGAAATCACGCCGGGGAATTCTCCTAACCGGCGCACTTCCTGAGCGGCAATGGGATCCCAAAGTAGGATGCTTTGATCGTAACTGCCGGAGGCCAGCAAGTCGCCAGCCGGAGAAAACGCCAGGCTGGTCACTGCCAGGCTGTGGCCCTCAAGTGTTTGCAGCAACTGGCCAGTGGCGGGATCCCAGAGCCTGACGGAGCGGTTGTTGGATGCTGAAGCCAGCAGCTTGCTGTCTGGGGAAAAGGCAACACTGGTGATGCGAGCGGTATGGCCAGCCAGCGTACGCAGCAGTTCCCCTGTAGAAACATCCCAAAGCGTGATTGTGCTATCGGATGTGCCGCTGGCCAACCATCGCCCATCCGGTGAGAAAGACAGGCTGGTGAAATTCGTCTCGGCGATGGTTTGCAGGCGCAGTGAGCGGGCTTTCTCCTTGGGCGCGCGCAGGATGGCAAAGGCAGCGCCGGCCGCGATCAATAAGACTGCCAGACCGGCGGCCAGGAGCCACCAGGACCTGGTTTTGCCAGGCGCTTCCCGGTATTGAGCGATCTGCCCAGCGCAGCGTGCACACACCAGCCACTCATCCTGGGTATGTTCGACCTCATCCAGCCAGCGCTCCAGCGCCTGGTCATTGGAAAGCGATTGGTCCGCGGCCCAGCTTTGCAATGTGGCGGAGTCTGGGCGGAAGCCATTGGCGACGAACTGGCGAAAGTCATCTGCAGCGTAAACCGGATTCTTGACCTGCGAGGCAGGCGCACTACAGATGCGACAGGATGCCATAAATAGGGAATCTCCTTTGCCTGCGACTTCAAAAGTTTTCCTTTTGTGAGTCCTGTTCCTGTTTCTGCTTACCATTTCGATAGAAAGGCCTTGACATCTTGATAGTAAGCTTATAAGTGAAGAGCAGAAGCTCTAAGAGCTTGAGGCAGCGCGCTTTTCCTCAACCAGGGTATTGTAGACGCCGAATAGCTCTTGCTCAATCTCGTTACGCCGGTCGACCAGGTAATGGAAGATCAATGATTTATGAACGCCATCGGGTCCAAAGCGAATCGACAGGCGGTAAAAGTCGGTGGTTTTGAGCGCACTGATGACAGTGCCGGGCATACTGATATCCCCGTTGGGCAATTGCATGCTGACTTGGAAGCTAGTGCCGGGCTTGAGGCTGCTGGAATAATCGGCATATAAAATGCGCACACCGATCCCGCTGAAGGAAATATCGGCCAGCTGTCCCTCGGAGTGGATGCCATCTCCCTCCATCTTCACGGTGATCGGCTCGTTTGGCTCGACGCGCACGATCATGCGCTCGCCAAGCTTGGCGCCGACATAGGATAAATTCTCCAGAACGACCGTGCCAGTGAGCACATCGAAGCTGATTACTTTGGCCAGGGCCGGCTCGAAGTAGTCGCTGCCCAGGACGCGCGGATGCTTATCGTATTCCAGGCAGGCCATGCTGGGCTCCAGGGCTTTCAACTGCACCCGGTTCGCCTCCACGCTTTCGATGTTCGCTTTGCACACAAACGGCACGCCGCGAAAGGAAGACAACAGTTCCAGTTGATGGTTGGCGCCCATCATCACGCGCAAGTCAGAAATGATCTGGGGGGTGGATGGCATGATCTTTCTCCCTTTTCGATCCGTTCAACGCAAAAGCACTTCGGCGATTGCGTTGATGAACAGGTAACCTCCCAGCAGGAGGGCCAGTATCGATATACTCAGTACTGTTATTTTATCGGCAGTTCTGAGGCTTGTCCAGGTGGTATGTTCGGGCAGCCATTTCGCCTGGCTGAAAATGGCCTGCGGGCTGCGGTTGGAACGTGTGGCGATCAGGCCGAGGGCGTTGACGTAGGCGATGGTCAGATCCGGCCTGACCAGCAGGTAGACAGCCGGCATCAACAGGAAGAAGGCAGCCGAGAGTTTGGCGATGCGCGCTGCCCAAACGATCTGGCTGTCCAGGTAAACGTACAGGGCCAATATGGCAATCACCAGGAAGAGCCCTGGCAGCCAGATCAAGATCTTGTGAGAAAGGCTTTGCTCCTGCATGGTCAACTTTCACCGGGTGAGGCAGGCAGCAGGCGATCAGGCGAGGGAGATACGGTAGGATTTGCCTGCTCTCTGCACGGGGCCTGCCTGTCCGAACAACAGGCGTGCTATCTGGGGGGAGATTACCTGGCAGGGTTGCCAATACCTGGCGTCGCGGATGACTTCTTGCCAGGCGGGACTGTGGACATCATCCGGGTTGCTTGATGGCAGAGGCCTCATCTGTTTGCGCATGATGTTCAGGGTGACCAGGTAATCGGATACCCCGTCGATCAGTTCGCACTCCACGCGCAGTTCGCGAATGGCCCACCAGCCGCAAGCGGTGCAGGAGTATAGCGTGGTTTCAAGCAGCGGGATGGTGGCTTTTTGGCGAAACTCAATGCCGGGTGCGGATGGCGGCAGGCTGGTGGTTTGCAGTTGTGCAGCGCATAGAGGACAACCGGAAAGCGAGGGGCTCTCCCTAAAGTACGAACGAATGTCGTAGCAAACGACCTGCGGCGCCTCCATATTTCTATTTTACCGTATTTCATCCCGCTGCGATTCATCAATTCTGATAACCTGGCTTCTTGATGAAATTGATCATGCCTGGGCGTTGTTCCCAGCCCTGCTGGGTGTAAAAGCCGCGCTGGTAGGACTCGCGCTGGCGGTTGTTCAGCAGGGAAAGGCGCGAACAACCACGGCGCCGGGCTTCGTCTTCCAGGGCAGCCAGCAGGCGGCTGCCGATGCCCTGGCCGCGGGCGGCTGCATCGACGAACAACTCCGAAACGTAGCCCTCGGGGCCGGACAGGATCAGGTAGGGCAGCCAGTGGATTGCGGCGTAGGCCAGCACCTGGCCGTGTTCATCCTCGGCGATCAGGATCGTGTGGCTTTCATCCGCCAGGCAAAGCTGCAGGTGGCGCTGGAGGCGCGCCTGGGAAGCGGCTTCATCCTCGGTCTTGAACACTTCAAACCAGCCTAGCTGGCGCAAGAGGCTGGTCAGGGCGCGGGCGTCGCTCAACCGGGCGGGGCGGATGGTTGTGTTCATGGCGTTTTACCAATCTGGCGGAGCGGCTTTATGGGTGCAAGTTGAGGACTTTGGCGCCGCGGATCTGGCGGTTCTTCAGCTCGAGCAGGGCCTGGTTGGCGTCCTGCAAGGCGAACTCCTGGACTTCGGGCAGGATGGGGATGCGGGCAGCCAGCTCGAGGAACTCGATGGCGTCACGGCGGGCCAGGTTAGCAACGCTCTTGATCTCCTTTTCCATCCACAGGTGGGCCGGGTAGTCGAGCGCGAGCAAGGCGTCTTTATCGCCATCTTCTTTGCGAATGGCGTTGATCACCAGCCGTCCGCCGGGGGCCAGGTTGCGCATGGCCTCGACGACCGGCTTCCAGGCTGGAGTGGTGTCGATGATGCAGTCCAGGGGCTGCGGGGCGGTATCGGTGATTTCCCCGGCCCAGACGGCGCCCAACTGGCGGGCGAACGCCTGCTCGGAGGGGCTGCGCGAGAAGACGAACACTTTGGCCTGGGGGTATTGATAGCGCACCAGCTTGAGCACCAGGTGGGCTGAAGCGCCAAAGCCGGTCAGGCCCAGGTTCTGCCCGTCCTGCAGTCCGGTGAGGCGCAGGGAGCGGTAGCCGATGGCCCCGGCGCACAGGTGCGGGGCAGCCTGGACATCGCTAAAGGCGGCGGGGATGCGATAGGCGAAGCCCTCCGGCACGCTCATGTATTCGGCGTAGCCGCCGTTGGCGTCCCTCCCGGTGGCCTTGAACTGCTCGCACAGGTTCTCATCGCCGGCCAGGCAGTGGGCGCATTCGCCGCAGGCCGAAAAGATCCAGGCTACGCCGAGGCGCTCGCCAACCTGGAAAGCGCTGGCGCCTGGCCCCAACTCGACGACGCGCCCGACCACCTGGTGGCCCAGGATAACGGGCAGGCGCGGCGGGGGCGTGCGGCCCTCGATTTCGTCCAACTCGGTGTGGCACACGCCGCAGGCGCGCACTTCGATCAAGATCTCGCCATCGCCGGGCTGCGGGGTGGGCACTTCGGCCAGCCGCAGGGGCGTTGAGTGGCTGGCCAGATCGACGATGCGCTCCAACAGCATGGCTTTCATCTACAGCACCTGGTTGAGGTCGATGTGGCGGGCCTGGGAGCGCTGCAAGCGCCAGTCGTGTTCAGTGGGCGGCACGGGCAGCACTTCCTCCTCCGGGCGGCGCGCCAGGCTGAGGGCGCCTTCGGGGCAGGCGGGCACGCACACACCGCAGCCCACGCAGCGCAGGGCGTTGATCTGCACGTGGCTGTCCTGCATGCTCAAGGCATCGAACTGGCAGTAGTCGATGCAAGTTTCGCAGCCCAGGCACAGCTCAGAGAACACCTGGTTGACGAAAGCTGAACGCGCCACCACGTTGGCGATGCCCATTTCGGCCATGCCGCGCAGGATGCCGCACGAGCAGGTGCAGCAGTTGCAGATGTAGGAAATGCCCTCCTGGGTGTTGCTGACCGAGTGCACCAGGCCAGCCTGGGCGGCGCGGTTCAGGGTCTCCAGCGCCTGCTCCATCGTCAAGGCGTGGATCACGGGGCTGTGATCGAAGGCGCCGGGTTTCTGGCTGAGGGTCATGCACACATCCACAGGGTGCGGGCAGGGATCGCCAATCAGGGCTTTTTGCACGCGGCAGATGCAGTCCAACACGCCCCAGGCCTGGGCGTCGCGCACCAACTGGCTGGCGCTTTCGAAGGGCTGCACTTCCATGTTATTCTGGATGCTCTCGCCGATGGGGACGACGCGGTGGATGGCAGGCTGGACCGCTAAAACCTGGCCGAAGGTTTGCTGATAATAGGTTTCGAACAGGTTGGCCAGCTCGGCGTCGACGCGCCCGGCCTGGGCCTCGTAGATGCCAACGACGAAGGGCATCAGGCCGTACCCCAGGCCATCCGGGGTGCGCCCGGCGGTGATCAGGCCCTGGCGGGCCATGCGCTTGAGCTGTGCGCCCAGTTCTTCCGGGTCGAGGTCGCCCGGCAAGCGGGCGGCGAGTTGGGGGGGCGTCTCCAGGCTGAGGCGCAGCTCGGCTGCCAGGGCGGCCTGCTCGGGGGTGTACAGGCGCGCCAGCAGGCGCAGCTCGGCGCCATCCGGGGCGGCGGGGAAGCCGTTGGGCAGGGCATCCAGGCGCTGTGCCAGGCGGCGGTAGGCTTCGTTCTCTTGCATCTTTTACCTCTACTTTCCTATAATCTAGTTAATCATCGAGTGAAAACCGGCTTATTCTAAGTAGAAGAGCGCCAGGCCCTGCACGCCGAACTCATGGCGCAGCCCGGGCAGGGCCTGGCGCAGGCTGGACAGGATTTGGGAGCGAGTGGATGATGGGTTCACCGGGCGTGTGCTCGGAGACCAGGGTCAGTTATAAATTATAGCAGGTTCTGGGAGTAAAGGCGGGCTGTCTACTGGCGGGTGCTGACGTAGATATCCGCCTCGATCATCTGGCGCATGTCGGCGGTGAAGTAGTGGTGCACGAAGTACAGGGTGCGCCCGTCGCCGGTCAGGGTGGGTTCGCCGGCGAAGGACGAGACGATTTCTGTGCAGGCATTCCACGATCCGTCCGGCTGGCGCAGGCAGCGAAAGACAGCCGGCCCCGGCGCTCCCTGGCGGCTGCCGGCATCGTACCACAGCTCCTGCCCGTTAGGGCTGACGAAGGGGCGGTTTTCGTCCCCGGGGGTGTTGACCGCCGCCCCCAGGTTTTGCGGCGCGGCCCAGCCCGTGGAAGCGCGCGGCGAGACCCACAGGTCGTACCCGCCTGCGCCGCCCGGGCGACTCGAGCCGAAGTACAGTTCGCTGCCGTCGGCAGTGAGGTGCATCTCGCCGGCCTGGTATTCCTGGTTGAGGGTCTGGCCGGCGTTTTGCCAATCGCTCCACCGGCCATTCTCGAAGACGGCGGTGAAGAGGTCGACATCGCGGAAATTGCCAGCCCGCGCCGAGCAGAAGTACATCTGGTCGCCGAGCACGAAGGGGCAGCCGTCCAGGTGCACCTCGCCGGGGGCAGCCAGGGTCACCCGCTGCGGGTCCGCCCAGCCACCACCACTCCGCCTGGCGGCCCAGATGCCGGTGACGCCGTCGAAGAGCTGTTTCTCGGCGGGGATGTGCAGATCGGGGGTGAAGAAGAAATACAGGGTCTGGCCGTCCGGCAGGATGAAGGGGCTGTCTTCGGCGCCGGCGGTGTTGATGGGCGCGCCGAGCGGCTGCGGCCGGCTCCAGCCCGGGGCGATGAGCGGCTGCCAGCGATCCTCAGCGGGGGCGACCTTGACGGCGCCGGCGGGGATGGAAGCCAGGCGGTCGGCGGGCGTGGGTGTGGCGGCGGTCTCGGTCACGGCGCTGGCCGTGGGAGAGGAGGGAACAGGGGACACCGATTGGCCGCAGGCCAGGCTCAACAATAATAGAACGATGAGGGGGCCGAGGTTCCGCTGCTTGGGATGCGTGCAAACCACTGCTTTCATTGCCACCACTCTCCGATGAAGTATATCCTGGAATCATCCCCGGAGAAAACCGCGGCGTGGGCCAAGAACTCGTTGGGGAAGTAGTCGGGCGTGATGTTGTGCTGATGGGTGCCATCGGCGTTCATGATGTACAGGTCGTATTGGCCTCGATCGTGGATGGCTGCGACTGTGTAGACCAGCCGGTCGCCGGCGTGCGACCAGCTTGCCAGGCCCTGGGCATAGCCAGTGTCTGTCAGGCGCTTTTCGCCGCTGCCATCGGCGTTGATGATGAAGAAATTATAGCTACCGTGCGGGCTGTCGTCGCCTTCCAGGCGCTCGAAGACCACCCGGTCGTCGTTGGGGCTCAGGCGCGGGTCGTAGTCGCCGAAGGGCAGGTTGGCCTGGCCCCATTCCCCGGCGTGCGGCGGCAGCGTGAGCGGCGCCGGGTTGCTCCCATCGGCCTGCATTACCCAGATGCGGCTGTCCGCGGTGAAAACGATGCGGTTCCCAACCCAATCGACGTCGGCGTCGTGGCCACCGGAGTCGTACAGCCGGCGCAGGCCGCTGCCATCCGCCTGCATCACATATAGATCGAGATCGTTCTGGCGCAGGGAAAGGAAAGCGATCTGGCTCCCGTCGCTGGACCAGGCCGGATAGAGGTCCCAAAAGCGATCCTGCGTGAGCCTTTCGAATCCGCTGCTATCCAGCCTGACGGTGCAGATTTCGGAATATTCGTCGCCATCGCCTTCGACCTTTTGGGCGAAAACCAGGCGATCTCCCTGGCCGTTCAGCCGCAAGGCGGACGCCTGAATCTCCCGGGGAGAAGTGTAGATCAATTGCATCTCCTGCGTTTTCAGATCCAGGGCGTAGATGCCCCATCTGCCCTCGTGTGGAACCGTGCGCACGGGCAGTTGGGAGGGGGCTGGGGAGCGGGCAGGCGCTTGCAGGTTTCCGCCGCACGCCAGCCCGGCCAGCAGCAAGGCAAAGATCGTCAGGCAGATTACGCGGTGCATTAATTTAAGTACAGGAATTGCAGGGGAAATGTTGCAGAACTGAATGTAAAAGCAGGCAACCTCGTGCGTTCCATCCAGGCCGGCGCGGAAGACCACCGGGTAAAAGTACATCTGGACGCCGAGAAACCAGGTTCACCCTCCAAAGTAGTTTTCACCGCAAGGAGGAAAGCCAGGGCAGATTACATACGGAATGGGCTTGATATTTGATGCTATGCTGCCAAAGCTCAAAACCTGCTGTAAAATAATTGCACGCGGTGCAATTCTGGGGTATAGTTGGCTATGAGGCAGGAGCGCATCTTGCCTGAAACACTCGATGTTTATTTCCAGACTCCTTCGGTTTGGCCAATGATTTCTGAGATCAGCACCGGGACCAATGCCCGGCGCAAGCGCCTGCACCCTTCGGCTTTCCTGGCTTATGAGATGCCGCTGCCGCCAATGAAGACGCAGCTCCGGCTGCGCGAAATGAAACGCCGGGTGGATGAGTTGAGGAAGCGGCATGCGCTGCAAAGGATGGAGTTGGAGAAGTTGATGCCGGCGGTGTTGGATCGGGCATTTCGTGGGGAGTTATGACCCTGGTAGTTTTATTAGAGTTTCCAGAACAGGGGGACTATAATTTCAATAGAACATTATGGGAAGATTCTGGGATGATATGGGACGATTGTGGGAACATCTGAGATTATGGCAGTGGAAAGCGAGTGAAGCATGGGCGCACCGCTGACTATCCTGGCTCTGCGCTGCGACCTGGAATCCACGGTGGCCTTCCATTGGATGCAGGGCTCTAACAGCGCGCCTCACTTCCCTTGATCGGCGCTGGTCGCAGCCGCCAGCATCCCCCCAACACAGGAACCCTGGAACTCTTCAGCCAGGATGTCCATCAGCAGCACGTCGTACTTCTGCCCGGCGATGATGCGGGCCTGCCGGCGCCGGCCGATTTCTTTGAAGCCCACTTTTTTATAACAGGCAATCGCCCGCGCGTTGAAAGCAAAAACTCCCAACATGATACTGTTCAGATTGAGCAGGTTGAAGCCATAGTCCACCAGCAGCCGGGTGGCCTCTGTGCCATAGCCTTGCCCCCAATAGCTCTTTTCTCCAATAGCCATGCCTAACATGGCGCGCCGGTCGATGGGATCGATCGCAAACAGCAGCCCGCGTCCGATCGGAAAGTCATTTTCCAGCGCCACGATGGTGAAGATGTAACTCTGGTCTCGGATGATCCCGGCCAGGTCTTCCCTGGCCTTTTCCAGGGAATAAGGCAGGTAGACTTCGTCTCCCAACGGAAGGCTGATCTCGGGGTTGTTGAACCATTCCACCCATTTCTCTGCATCGGTTGCCTGGCAAGGCGATAGATAGCATTTCTGTCCGGCGAGTTTTTTGAAATACGGCATGGCCTTGTCCTTCAAGAGGTTTCAAACGATTCCCGCACCTTCTATGGTGCGGGCGTAGGAGGCGGCGTCTGTGTTACCACCACCGTCGGCAGCACGTGCACGGCCGGATCGAACGTCTCCCCATCCGGCATAGTCGCCCCCTCCAAAGAATAGGCCAAGGCAAGTTGCTCGTAAGAGATTGTCGCTCTGCTCAGATCGGCTCCGCGCAGGTATGCATGGAACATGTAGGCATCGCTCAGGTTGGCCCCGCTCAGGTCAGCACTGCTCAGGAAGGCATATCTCAGGTTGGCCGCGATCAAGTTGGCGCGAAACAAATTGGCATCATTTAGATTGACCCCGCTCAAATCGGCATTGCTCAGGTTGGTATAGCTCAAATCTCTGCCAGACAAATCCGCGCCAGCGACGCCCTGGTTCACAATCTCCCACACAAATTGCCATTTGTCATCCAACAGGGTTGACTCATCGATCACTGCGCCGCGCAGGTTGACTCTGTTCAGATCGGCAAAACTCAGGTTGGCCGTGCTCAGGTTTGTATAGCCCAAATTGGCCATGTTCAGGTTGGTATAGCTCAGATCGGACTCGCTCAGATCTACAAGCCTCAAGTCGGTCGCGGCCAGGGTGGCATGAGACAGGTTAGCCTTGCTCAGGTTGGTTCCTTTCAAATCGGCCTCGCTCAAGTCAGCACTGCTCATGTTGGTATACCTTAGATCGGCCACAACCAAATTGGCATGCGACAGGTTGGCTCCATTCAAGTCGGCCCCGCTCAGGTCCGCTCCGTTCAAGTAGGCATCGCTCAAGTTGACCCCACTCAGATCGGCCCCCTCGAGGGAAATGATAGCATCCTTTCCTTTTACCAGCTTCTCTTCGTATAGAAATTGCACCAGTCGCCCCTTGCGTTCGCTATCCAGAATTTTCAGCGTTTCCAGCGTTTTCGTATTGGCACTTGCCCTTACCTCAGATTCTTTGGTTGCGCCACGCAGATTTTGCCGCTGCATCAGCGCTGTCATGTCATCGAAATAGGCCTGCAAAACTTGCTCGTTGTTCCTGTCCTGCTCAACAGCCAGGGTGCGCGCTTGCTTGTACCACAGCACCCCCGCTGCCAGCACCACGAGTGCAATCAGCAACGACAGCCGAACCCACAACGATTTTCCTCTCAGCCCGCCCAAAGTGCGTTGCTTTTTCCTCTCAACATCTTGCTGCATCTTTACCCTTCCCACATTTCAATCTGGTTGCTCAAACCCGCGCTATATTTCACCCTCTAATTTTACAGGAATTGCCGCTCAGATTCAACTGGCGATGCTCACCTTTTCCTCGCCAGCCTCTCTGAGGCCCGCCAGCACCGGCCTGGCACGCCACCACAGCCAACTGGTCTGGGTGGCAACGCTGGCGGTGATGGCCAGCAGGCCGACGAGCAGGCCGGACAGGCCGCCCCACACCACCCCGCCGACCAGGATCACGGCGCTGGTGAGCAGGTAGATGACGACCGACTCGGTGATGCCGTTCGTGCGCCGCCCGTACAGGATTGCCCCCTGGTACCAGGACTGCAAAACGCTCAGGGCGGGCAGGGGCAGGGCCAGCCAGATGCCGGCCTGGGCCAGCTCCACCAGGTGGGGCGGCAGGGCTGAGACGTCCCCAAACCAGAAGTGGGAGAGCGGCGTGGCGGCGATGAGCAGCAGGGCCAGGGTGGTGGCAGCCGACATATACAGGCTGAAGCGCCACAGGCCAGGGGCCGAGCCGGGCCTGTCCAGCAATGCGACAACGACTTCGTTGTAGGCGATGCCCAGGCTGCGCAGCATGAAGATCAGGCCGGTGAGCACCGGCCAGACGGCCAGGGAGGCCAGGGCCTCGGGCATGCGGCTGATGGCGGCGCTGCCGATGGGGTTGGCGATCAGGGAGAGCAGGGAGGTCATCACCAGGGGGATGTAGAAGGCCCAGAAGGCGCTCCAGGTCAGGGCGGGCTGGACGGGTGGGGCGGGTTTGATTTCGCTGTTCAAGACCGGGCGGATCACCAGGCTGACGTAGATGGCCTCGGTGGTCACGCCGGTGGCCACGGCGCTGCTGGCGACGACGATGCCGGGCAGGCGCGCCAGGTAGCCGATGATCAAAACGCTGACGTTGGCGACCAGGCGCACGAAGGTGCCCAGGCCAACGGCCCGCGAGCGCCCGGTGCGGATCAACACGCCCTGGTTGAAGCGCCGGTAGGCGATGGTCCAGGTCCAGGGGAGCATGATCTGCAGACCGGTGCGGGCCGGCTCGACGATCTCTGCCGGCGCGCCGAGCAGGCCGCGCACCACCAGGTCGTAGAGCGGGGTGAAGGCCACCAGCAGGTGCAGCAAGGTCAGGCTGGCGCCGGCGGCGTTCATGTAGCGCCGCACCAGGCTGTAGGAGGCCCAATCTTTGCTCAGGGCGGTGGAGGCCGCCAGGAGCATGATGATGGGGGCCTCGATGATCAGGGCCAGGGGGAAGACCACCCCGCCGTAGGCCGCCAGGTGGATTTCAGGGTCGGACAGGCGGGCAACGACGATGCTCAAGGCGGGCATCTCCAGGCTCATCAGCAGCCAACTGGCAGCCAGCGGCCACCAGGTGGCGAAAATGCGGCGCAGGGTGATGGCGTTTGGGGTAGCAGGAGAATTGGTCAAATGCTGATCCTTGAGGGTGCCGGCTCGGTTTACTGCTGGAGCAGTTACCAGATGCGATGCACTTGATTATACCTGTGAACCTACTTGACAAACGTTCTGGGATTTGCTATGATAAAACTACCGAACGGTCGGTAGGTTGTAATGATGACAAAAGATGACATTTTGGAGGCCGCCGCGCTGATCTTCAGCCAGAAAGGCTTCCATGCCACTTCTATGCAGGATATTGCCCAGGCGGTCAATTTGCAGAAGGCCAGCCTGTACCATCACGTGGACAGCAAGCAGGAGATTTTGCTGGCGCTGCTCAACCAGGCCCTGGGCCTGCTGACCGATCGCATGCAGGCCGTCATGGAACTGCAAATCCCCAGCGACCAGAAGCTGCGCCAGGCGATGCGGGTCTACCTGACCACACTGCTGGAGCATCGCGACCTGGCCTCGGTGCTGCTGCTGGAGCATCGCTCGCTGGAGCCCGAGCTGCACGCCGACCACATCCCACGTCGCGACCGCCTGGAACGCCTGTGGCGGGATCTGATCCAGGAGGGGGCAGACAGCGGCCTGTACACCTGCGCCGACACCGGCATGGCGGGCAGGGCTCTGCTGGGGGTGATGAACTGGGCGATCACCTGGTTCCGCCAGGATGGACCGCTTTCGGCGGAGCAAATCGCCGAGCAGTTTGCCAACCTGTTCCTGTTGGGATTAGTGCGGCGTGATACGGGGGTGTGATCGTTTACTCGTGATTGAAGATCAGGAATCGTGTCGATTGAAACCGTAAGGAGGAAACCATGTATTCTTTTGAACCCGATGAAGAACAACAAATGCTGGTCGATGCCATCCACCGCTACGCGCTGAACGACCTGCGAGCCAAGGCGCACGACGCCAGCGAAGAGGGGGCGCTGCCGCCGGCCCTGGTAGAGAAGGGCTGGGAACTGGGCTTCTTGCAGGCCTCGATCCCGGAGGATTACGGCGGCTTCGGGGAGCGCTCGGCGGTGACGGGCGTGCTGGCTGCCGAGGAGATGGCCTATGGCGACCTGGCGGGAGCGCTGGCGGTGATGGCGCCCGGGCTTTTCAGCCTGCCGGTGCTGCTGGTAGGCAGCCAGGCGCAAAAAGAGCAGTACCTGCCAGCCATCGTGGAAGCCGAATGGCAGGCCTACACAGCCGCCTTGATCGAGCCTTTCTTCGATTTCGATCCCAACGATCTGCGCACGACGGCGGTGGAGGCGGGGGACGCTTATGTGCTGAATGGGGAGAAGATGTACGTACCCTACGCCGACCAGGCCGAGGCGATGATCGTGTATGCCCGGCTGGGCGAGCAAACGCAGGGTTTCATCGTGTCGAAGGGCAGCCCGGGCCTGGAGGTTGGTGAGCGCGACCAGACCCTGGGATTGTATGCTTTACCGCTCTACCGGGTGTCATTGAAGGATGTGCAGGTGCCCAAGGAGAACCGCCTGGGCGGGCCGGAGGGCCACGATTTCTCCCCGCTGATGGACTCGGCGCAGGTAGCCCTGGCGGCGATGGCAGTGGGGGTGTCTCGGGCGGCGCTGGATTACGCCGTGGAGTACGCCAAGGACCGCGATGTATTCGGGGTCAAGGTGGCGCAGAAGCAGGCGATCGCTTTCATGATCGCCGAGATGGCCACCGAAGTCGAAGCCATTCGCCTGCTGGTGTGGGAGGCGGCCTGGGCGCTGGACCAGGGTAAACCCGATGCCAGCCAAAAGGCTTACCTGGCGCTGACCGGCGCGGCGGACATGGCCATGATGGTGACTGACCGGGCTGTGCAAATCCTGGGCGGGCATGGCTACATCCGGGAGCACCCGGTGGAGCGCTGGATGCGCGACGGGCGCGGCATCGCCATGCTCAACGGGCTGGCGATGGTGTGAGAGATGGTGGACGAACGAGGATAGGAGTGAAGCGATGATCGAGTTTGAGAGTCCGAAACCGATTGTGATGATCAATACCGCCCTGGAGTCGGTGGCGATCAATATGATGCGCTCTAAGTCGCGCTATTATGACGAGCACGAACACGAGATCCCCTGGGATTACATCAACTTTATGCACATGGCGATGAGCCAGATGGGGGCGGGTTCGCTGGCGCCGGACGAAGGCAAGAAGAAAACGGACGAATCCGGCAAGCCGCGCCCACCGATCGGCTACCAACGCCTGGCTTCGATGTTGGAGATGCTCTCGTGGGGCGATACGGGCATGTACCTGGTGACTCCTGGCGGCGGGCTGGGAGCAGCCGCCGTGGAGGCAGCCGGGACACCCGAACAGAAGGCCAAGTTCCTGGCGCGCTTCAGCGGCGAAAAGCCGGTTTTTGGGGCCATGGCGATGACCGAGCCGCAGGCCGGATCAGATACATCTGCTATCCGGGCTACGGCAGTGCTGGACAAAGACACCCAGGAGTGGGTGCTGAACGGCGAAAAGATCTTCGTCACCGCCGGGCACAAGTCGCTGGTGGAGAGCGATGGTTTCGTGGTGGTATGGGCGACGATCGACCCAAGCGCCGGGCGAGCGGGCATGCGCGCCTTCGTGGTGCCAGCAGGCACGCCAGGGGTGTCGGTCACCAAGCTGGAGCATAAGCTGGGCATCCGGGCGAGCGATACGGCTTCGATTGTGCTGCAAGACGCGCGCGTGCCTTTCGATCACATCCTGGGCAGCGCCGAGGTGATCAAGAGGGAGGAGGCGACCACCAAGGGCTTTAAGAAGGCCATGGCGACTTTCGACGCCACGCGCCCGCTGGTGGCGGCCATGGCGGTCGGGGTAGCGCGCGCCGCCCTGGAGTTTCTGAAAGAGCAACTGGCCGGGCAGGGCACGCCGATCCGTTACGGCCTGCCGCGGCAGAAGCTGACCAACATCGAACGCGAGGTGATCGACATGGAGGTGATGCTGCGCTCGGCCTGGCTGCTGGTGCTCAAGGCAGTATGGATGGCGGACAACCGCAAGGCCAATTCGATGGAGGCCTCAATGTGCAAGCTACGCGCCGGCGACATCGTCACCAAGATCACCCAGCGAGCAGTGGAGATCATGGGACCAATGGGCTTCAGCCGGGAGCTGCTGCTGGAGAAGTGGTTCCGAGATGCCAAGATCAGCGACATTTACGAGGGCACCGGGCAGATCAACCGCCTGATCGTGGCGCGGCACGTGCTGGGTTACTCGGGGCGCGAGCTGCGCTAAGCGCGCCCCGTTTTCGTACGAAATTTGCACATTTAGTACCTTAACAACGCCAAATCAAGGGTCGGCGGCACGAACTGGCCTCAGGAAAGGCTAGTTTGTGCGATTTTTCGGTAAAAAGTCCTTGACCAACCTTACAGACACCAGTAAACTTATCTTATGTTATGGATCGAGATTCTGGTGATCCTGGTGTTGATCTTGCTCAATGGCTGGTTGGCGATGGCTGAGATGGGTCTGGTTTCGGCGCGCCGGGCCCGGCTACAGCAAAAAGCCGGGGAAGGCAATGGGCGTGCTCAGGCGGCTTTGTACCTGCTCAAGCAGCCATCCGAATTCCTTTCAGCAGTGCAGATTGGCATTACCCTGGTAGGCATACTGGCAGGGGCAGTTGGTGGCGCAACTATCAGCGAATTCCTGGCGCAAGCCTTGCGCCAGATACCGGCCCTGGCTGCATACAGCGAAGAGCTCGCTTTTGGAGTAGTGGTATTGACCATTACTTACCTCTCCCTGGTTCTTGGAGAACTGGCTCCTAAGCGGTTAGCTTTGAACAACCCGGAGCGAATTGCCATGGCTGTGGCGCGACCGATGCAGCGCCTGGCGCATCTGGCAGCCCCGGTTGTGCGCTTGTTGATCGCTTCTACCAACGCTGTGTTGCGGGCTGCGCGCCAGGATACGAGGCAAGATGTCCCGGTCACTGAAGATGAAATCAAAGTGCTCATCGATCAGGGCACGCAGGCCGGCGTTTTCGAAAAGGTTGAACAGGAGATGGTGGCCGGCGTTTTCCGGTTCGCAGATCGGCGTGTCGGAACGTTGATCACGCCTCGCACGGAGATCGAATGGCTTGACCTGGACGAATCTGTGGAGACTAACCTGCGTAAGATAGCGGAGAGCATACACGCTCGCTTTCCGGTGGGCCGGGGAAGCCTGGACAAAATCGAAGGCATTGTGCTGGCCAAAGATGTGTTGGGCTGCTGCCTGGCGGGTAGGGATTTCAACCTGACGGGATGCATGATAGAGCCGTGTTTTGTGCCGGAAAATATGCCAGCGCTGAAAGTGCTGGAAATCTTCAAGGTGTCCAGCCCACATCTGGTGCTGGTGATCGATGAATTCGGCGGGTTGCAGGGCCTGGTAACGGCGCAGGATATCCTGGAAGCAATCGTGGGCGATCTACCTGCACCTGGTCAGGTAGATGAAGCAGAAATCGTCCAGCGGGAAGATGGCTCGTGGCTGCTGGATGGCATGCTGCCAGCAGATGAGTTCAAAGAACTTTTCCGGCTGGCAAAACTTCCAGATGAACGCAGTTACCAAACTTTGGGCGGTTTTGTGGTAAATTATCTGGGACAAATCCCTACATCGGGTGATCACTTTGAGTGGGGTGAGTTGAGGTTCGAAGTTATGGATATGGATGGCTTGCGTGTAGACAAGGTCCTGGTTCAGGAAAAGCCAGCAGCTTTTTCCAGCCCGGCAAAAAACCCTTAATAAGGAGAGGAAGCAATGAGCGTACGATTCCGCAAAATCACCTTTGTCGTTTCAATCCTGTTGGTGCTTTCACTGACGGGCTGCCTGGGGGGCGCCAAAGCGACTCCCGCGGCAGTGGATTCCGCTGCGATTACTCAAGCGGCGGAGACGATCATCGCCGGGCTGACGCAAAACGCTCCCACAGCGGCCCCAGCCACACCGGTCGCAGCGGCAGGGTTGCCTGAAGCGACGGCAACTTTAGAGCCGTTGCCGCCGACCAGCACCACGGCGCCCACGGATACGCCCCTGCCGACAGATACCCCCCTGCCAACGGATACGCCCATCCCAACGGATACCCCGACGCCGACGGATACGGCCACACCTGTCGCCACGGCCACGCCGGCTTATCGCCTGGCGTTCTTCGATGATTTTGCCAAGGGTTACTCCGGCTGGTACAAGCAGGACTCCGAGGAGGTCCACTTCCATTTCCCACAGGGCGGCTATGCGATCGAAAATCGCGTGGTCCAGGACGCGGTGTGGAGCGTACGCTGGGACGTCGAGATGATGTACCACAACGTGCGGGTGGAAGTGCGCGGCTCGAGGGTCAAGGGCTCGATCGATGGCTATTATGGCGTAGTCTGCCGGTTCGCGGATGGCAGCAACTACTACCTCTTTGGCGTGGGGTCGGACGGCTGGTATGGGATCGGCAAGCAGAAGGGCGGCGTGTTGAATTTCCTGGTAGAGGGAGTGGATACCAGCGCAGTGTACACCGGCAATTTCCCCAACCTGGTGCGGGCCGATTGCATCGACGACACGCTCACGCTGTATGTGAATGGCATCAAAGTAGCCGAAGTGCAGGATAAGGATTTCTCGGGCGGCGCAGTTGGCTTGGCAGTTGGGACTCGCAAGAACCCATACTACGAAGCGTTGTTCGACGATTTCTCGATCTACGTACCAGAGTAAGAGCTGCGAGCAGCGCCTGGCGGGTGAAAACCGGCTGAGGCGCGGCCCAGCCTGTGCCTGAAACAGGCACACACAGTTCGTTTTGCACTTTGCGGGCTGGTGTCTCGCGGATCGCGTTTCGTTTGAAGCGAAATGCGCAGGTATGACTGGCAAAGTCTGCCTGAGAGGCGAGATGCGGCCCGCATTGGGCGCTATGGCAGAAGTAAGTCGAAAGGAGGCGTTATGACGTACAAGCTACATAAGGCAGTGGTCATTGGGGCCGGGACGATGGGGGGCGGCATTGCGGCGCTGCTGGCGAACGCTGGCATCCCGGTGACCTTGCTGGATATTGTGCCCAATAAGCTCACACCGGAGGAAGAAAAGCAAGGATTGAGTCTGGCGGATAAGACCGTGCGCGACCGCATCGCCCGAGAAGGGCTGGAGCGGGCGGTGAAGTCTCGCCCGGCGAATTTCTACACACCCGAACACGCCGCCCTGGTGCAGATCGGCAACCTGGAAGATGATTTCGACGTGATCACGTCCGCGGATTGGGTCATCGAAGTCATCATCGAAAATTTGAAGATCAAGCGGCAGTTGATGGAGCGCATCGACGCGGTGCGCAAGCCGCACATGATCGTCAGCACCAATACCTCCGGAATACCGGTGGCCTCCATCGCCGAGGGCTTCTCACAGGGACTGCGGCAGCATTTCCTGGGGACGCATTTCTTCAACCCGCCGCGTTACCTCAAGCTGCTGGAGATCATCCCAACGGCGGATACACTGCCGGAGGTGGTGGAGACCCTCAGCCGCTTTGGTGAGTATCGCCTGGGCAAGGGGATCGTGCCAGCCAAGGATACGCCTAATTTCATCGCCAACCGCCTGGCGTTTGGCAGCGCGGCCTTTGCGCTGGATTACATCCTGGAGAACGAGTACAGTGTGGACGAAGTCGATGCCATTACCGGTCCGGCGATCGGCAACCCGAAGACGGCCACTTTCCGCCTGATTGATCTGGTGGGCATCGACGTATGGAAGCACGTGGGCGACAACCTGGCACCGGCCATCCCGCACGATGAGCATGCCCTGCGCTACCTGAATTCGGAGCGCGTCAAGGCCATGATCGGGGCGCTGGTGGGGCGCGGCTCGCTGGGCACCAAGGTGAAAGAAGGGTTTTATAAGGAAGTGCGCCAGCCAGAAGGGGGCAAGGAGTTCTGGTCCTTGAATCTCAAGACGCTGGAATACGAGGCGCCTGTTAAAGTGCGCTTCGAATCGATCGGCAAGACCAGGGATAAGGATGACCTGGGCGAACGCCTGAAGATCATCCTGGCAGCCGAGGATCGCGCCGGGCAACTGGTGCGTGCGCTGACCTACCAGAGCCTGGCTTACGCTTCGGAGCGCATCCCGGAGGTGGCCGATACGCCCAAGCCGATCGATGACGCCATGCGCTGGGGTTTCGGGCGCGAGGCCGGGCCGTTCGAGACCTGGGATATGCTGGGCGTGGCAGAAACGCTGCAGGCGATGAAAGCGGCCGGTTTCCCGGCGGCCCCCTGGGTGGAAGCTATGCTGGCAGCCGGGCACACGACTTTCTACGAGTACGCTGGCAATACCCAGGTGGGGGTATATAACCCGGCCAAGGCGGCTTATGAGCGCATCGAGCGGCCTGAAGGGCTGCTGGTGCTCAGCGAGCTGAAATCGGCTGGCAAGGTGGTAGCGAAGAATATGGGGGCTTCGCTGGTCGACCTGGGCGACGGCGTGGCTTGCGTGGAGTTCCACACCAAGATGAACACGCTGGACGTGGATATCTTCAGCATCCTGCAGGAAGCATTGGAACGGGCAGAGACCGATTTCGATGGTCTGGTGATCGGTAACCAGGCGGATAATTTCAGCGCAGGCGCCAACCTGTTCCTGGTGGTGATGAACGCCCAGAGCGGGCAGTGGGAGCAGCTCGAGGCGGTGGTTAAGAACATGCAGGATATCCTGATGCACGTGCGCTACTTCCCCAAGCCAGTCGTGGCAGCTCCGGCGGGGCTGGCCCTGGGCGGCGGCACGGAAGTGATCATGAGCGCTGGCCGCGTGGTGGCTGCTGGCGAACTGTATGCCGGGCTGGTGGAAGTGGGCGCGGGAGTGATCCCGGCGGGCAGCGGCACTAAGGAGATGCTGCGGCGGGTGCTCAACCCGTGCATGCGCACCAAGGGCGTCGAACCGCTGCCGATCTTACAGCGCATCTTCGAGCAGATTGGCCTGGGCAAGGTGGCAACCAGCGCCGAGGAAGCGCGCCAGTTTGGGATCTTGGCCCCGGCCGACCGCGTGATTTTGAACCGCGACCTGCTGATCAGCGAGGCGAAGAAAGAGGTGCTGCACCTGGTTGCTACGGGTTACCACCCGCCGATGCCGGAGAAGATTTACGCAGCCGGGCGAGATGGGCTGGCAGCCATGCGCGTGGGCATCTACATGATGAAAGAGGGCGGCTACATTACCGAGCACGAATCGCTGATCGCCAACAAGCTGGCCTATGTGCTCACTGGCGGCGAGCTGAGCAGCCCGACCTGGGTGGACGAACAGTACATCCTGGAGCTGGAGCGCGAAGCCTTCATGTCATTGTGCGGTGAAGAGAAAACCCAGCAGCGCATGTGGAACCTGCTGCAAACCGGAAAGGTGTTGAGGAATTAGGAGATGCAAGTTAGGAATTGAGAGGCGAGGACGATGGTGAGTGAGTTGAGTCTGGAGGAGTGGCTGAAGACGGTGCCAGAAAAGGTGCGATCTGATCCGCTTTGGGGCTCAACTTACTATCGCATGGCGATGTACCTGTACGAATTGGCCTGGAAGGATTGTGAATTGTTGCAAAAAGATTTCAGAGGGCGTGAAATTGTTCACCAGTTAGTTCGCAGCGCGGGGAGCATCTGTGCCAACATCGAAGAAGCGTATGGCCGTGGTGTGGGCTCAGCGGATTACCTGCGGATCATGCGCATCGCCCTGGGTGAAGTTCGAGAAACGCAGGGCTGGTTTTTTCGCTCCAGGCAAATTCTGCCTGCTGATCTAATCCAGCGCCGTTCTGATTTGCTTGCCCAGATTGTCGCCATGTTGGCGAGCACAATCTCCAGCCACCGCCAGAACCTCTCGAAACGTTGACTGCTCTAACTTCTAATTTCTAACTCCTAACTTTACAAAGGAGAGATGACTATGAGTACGATTGATCCTTCACGCGAACCTGTAATTGTGGCAGCGGCGCGGACGGCTGTGGGAAAGGCCAAGCGAGGTAGTTTGGCGACGACGCGGCCGGATGATCTGGCTGTGGTGGTGATCGAGGAACTGCTCAAGCGGGCTGAAGGGCTGGACCCCGCCGATATCGACGATGTGATCCTGGGCTGTGCCTTCCCGGAGGGCGAGCAGGGCATGAACATGGCGCGCATGGTGGCGCTGCGGGCCGGGCTGCCTGTAACAGTGCCTGCGGAAACGATCAACCGTTTCTGCTCTTCAGGGTTGCAAAGCATCGCCCACGGGGCTTTTGCCATCATGGCCGGGCAGGTGCAGGTGGTGGTGGCTGGCGGCACCGAGTCGATGAGCATGGTGCCGATGACCGGCTTGAAATTTGCGCCCATGCCCTACCTGGCGGAGAACATGCCCGAGGCTTTCACCGCCATGGGCCTGACGGCCGAGAACGTGGCAGAGCGCTATAACGTCAGCCGTGAAGACCAGGACGCTTTCGCCCTGGTCAGCAACCAACGCGCGGCCCAGGCCGTGGAAAGCGGGCGCTTCGACCCGGAGATCGCGCCGGTTGAAGTGTCGATCACCCAGCCAGGGAACGGCAAAACGCTGACTAAGACATTCGTTTTCAAACGCGATGAAGGCCCGCGCGGCGATACCTCCCTGGCGGCGCTGGCCAGGCTCAAACCGGCCTTCAAAGAGGGCGGTACAGCCACGGCGGGCAACTCATCACAGATGTCGGATGGGGCAGCCGGTGTGATCATCATGTCGCGCGCCAGGGCCGATGCGCTGGGACTGAAACCGCTGGTGCGCTTCGTGGCCTACGCCGTGGGCGGCGTACCGCCGGAGATTATGGGGGTTGGGCCGATTGTGGCTATCCCGAAGGTGCTCAAGCTGACCGGCATGGAGCTCAAGGATATCGAGCTGATCGAGCTAAACGAGGCTTTTGCGGCGCAAAGCCTGGCGGTGATCCGCGAGTTGGGCCTGAACCCGGAGATCACCAACGTGAACGGCGGCGCAATCGCCCTGGGGCATCCCCTGGGCTGTACTGGCGCTAAATTGACCACGCAATTGATTTACGAAATGAAGCGCCGCGCGGTACAATTTGGGATGGTATCGATGTGCATCGGCGGCGGTATGGGCGCGGCCGGCATTTTCGAGAATCTGGCGTAAAATTTTTGCCGCTGTGCAGGTGGATGGCCAGTGCAGCGGCAATCAGTCAAACATCATAAGGAGAGCACACATGTCTGAATACACGGTCAAGCAGATGGTCTACAACCATGAGAAGGCCTTCCAACCGGAGCTGGCTCAAGGCGTCGATGCGGTGATCCAGTACAAACTGAGCGGTGAAGAAGGCGGTGATTACATTATCACGATCAAGGAAGGCAAATGCACGGTCAGTGAGGGCATTGCTGAAAACCCGGCGATGACGCTGAGCGCAGACGGACGCGACTTTGGCGATGTTTTGCTGGGCAAGGCCAATGGGATGCAGTATTTCATGATGGGCAAGCTCAAACTTGCCGGCGACCTGAACCTGGCGATGAAACTGACCAGCTTTTTCAAGATGGCGTAAGCTCTGACGATCAGAAACCGGCCGGGCAACCGCCGGTTTTTGATTCCTGGATTTATAATTCAGGAAGGAGATGAGGCTATGAACGAAAAAGCGAATGTGCGTTTGAGCGTATGGCTGGGGTTGGCGGGTGTGGCGCTGGTGCTCGTGGGGGTCTGGCAAATCTGGGCGGCCGGCGCTGGATTGGTAAGCCAACATCTGGACATTGAAGGGCTGCCGGTTTTGGTGACGTCACCGGCTGGCGTCAAACCCGGCGAGCGGCCGCTGGTGCTGGTGGGGCATGGCTTTGCCGGGTCGGCCAGCGTGATGCGCGGCTTTGCGATCACATTAGCCAGGGCCGGCTACGTGGTGGCCGCCTGGGATTTCGATGGACATGGAGGCAATACCCGCTCCTGGCAGGCCTCTGACCTGCTGGCAAACGCCGAGCAGGTGTTGGAGCGTGTGGAAGCGCAGGGCCTGGCGGATACGAACCGGGTGGCGATCCTGGGGCACTCGATGGGCAGCGGCGTGGCGCTGGCATTCGGGCAGGAGCACCCGGAGGCCGCCGCTACCATCGCAGTGTCCCCGGTCGACCAGAAGGTTACCCTACAACTGCCGCACAATTTACTGCTGATGGCTGGCAGCCTGGAAGCGCCTTTTTTGAGCAACGCCCAACTGCGTCTGGCGGAGGCCGGCGGCGCGGGCGGAGACCCGGCCCAGGGAACGGGCCGGGCGCTGGTGGTGGTCCCTAACGTGGAACACGTCAGTATTTTGTTCGCGCCGCTCACGCACCAGACTGCTCGCCGCTGGCTGGACCAGACTTTTGGGCCTCAGCCCGGGGCGGAGGATTACCGTGACCTGCGCATCTTGTGGTATGGGGTGGCTATCCTGGGTTTTTTGCTGCTGGCAAACGCCCTGGCGCCCTCGGCTGAGGGGAACGCCGCCCGGCCAGGTCTGGCTGTTTCAGCCTGGCGCCTGCTGGCCGCGCTGGCGGGTGGGGCGTTGGGAGCCGGGTTGTTGTTGTGGCTGGCGGGCAGGCTTGGCCTGGAACTGCGATCGATGCTGGGCTTGCTGGTTGGAGGCTATTTGCTGGTGTGGTTTGGTCTGGCGGGTGGCCTGGGCTGGCTGGCCGCAGGCTTTCGACCCGGGTTGCCATCTCGCAAGGCATTGGCAGGCGGCCTGGTAGCGTTCCTGGCCCTGTGGGCCGGGGTGGGCTGGCTGGGGCATTACGTCTGGCTGCACTGGCTGCTGGCCTGGCCGCGCCTGGTTTGGTGGCCGCTGGGCGTGGTCGTTTGCCTGCCCTGGTTCATGCTGGTTGGGGAAGGTGTGCGCCGGTCAGGATGGGCCGGGCGACTGGCCTGGTGGTTGGGGCAAACGCTGCTGCTGGTGGTGGGGTTGTCACTGGCGCTGATGCTCAACCCTGAACTCAGTTTCTTGAACTTGATCCTGCCGATGTTCCCTCTGGTGCTGGGCGCGCAGTTGCTGGGGACTGCCAGGCAGCGCAGCAGTTGGTCGTTCGGGCTAAGCGGAGCGGCTTTCGTAAGCTGGATCGTGTTGAGCGTCTTTCCACTGGCCTGAATCGTAGAGTCTGGGGAACAATTCACCAGGCCTTGACGTCATGGCTTCGATAGGACGCTGCGGGGGAAATACCCCTCGGCGCACGATCATAAATCGAATGAGCCAGGATGGTAAGGAGTGTGAATATGTCTGCGCTTAAGAAAATTCAAATCATTTCGTTAGCACTGCTTGTGTTGGTCAGCGGGATGGGCATGAGCAGCCCGGCTGCCTTGTTCGATACCTGCGACCAGTATTACACTCTGGGTAAGAGCGACAGCCTGGAAAAAGTGGCGGCGCGTTATAACCTGAGCCTGGCCGATCTGATGGACTTGAATATGATGCCAGTGCCCTGGTTTATCTTCCCGGGCCAGCAAGTGTGCGTATCGAAGCACGTGAATTCGCGCGGCCCGGATATCCGCATCGATGCGACCGTGCGCGACCAGTCGGTGAGGATGACCGTACGCACCGGAGTCAAGAACGCCAGGGTGGATATCCTGATGGGTCCGGCCGGTTCCAAGGGTATCCGGGGGGTGAACGTGGGCGCGGCCAACACCGGCAAGACCGGAGGGTTCCAGACCACGGTGAACATCCCTGCCAGCCTGAAGGGTGCCAACCATCTGGATGTGCGTGTGCAGTTGAAATCCTCTAAAGACCCGATTCCCTTCCGGGGCATCAGCACCGGGTTTTACAACATGACCAGCGGTCCCAAAGGATACAGCGATGTACCTTCGATCGTGATCACCCGGGTGGTGCGCAATACGCGAGTGGATGTGACCATCCACAACCTGCCGCCCAATAAGAATTTCAATGTATTGATGGGCGCTTACCTGGGGAACAGGCATTACCCGTCTTTCAAAGTGGGCAGCCTGTCTTCGAGCGTGGGTGGTACGGTGACCGCCAGTTTCAACATCCCCTCAGGACTGTACCGGGCGAAAGAGATCGTGCTAGCTTTACAGAATATCTCCGGAGGATGTTCAGTGTATAAGAAGTTTCTGAATCAGAACCAATCTTCGAATTGACCCCGTTTCGGGGCATGAAACGAAACCAGCAGGCTGGTCTCGAGCGTGGGGAGGGGGCCAGCCGGCTGGTTGATCTACGTTCGAGCGTAAAGAATCGAGAAAAATGCCATAGGATTTGCCGTTCTATTCTTGAATAAATTTTGTTTACCATGTACAATTAGGTCAATTCGGATTACGTTGCGGTAAAAATTAGTTGAGGTGTGAGTGAGTTGCCCCCAGGTAAAGGCGAGTCGGTGAAGTGGGAAAGCCTGGGTAATTGTGTCATTTTGGGTTCCATTGTTTTGGCAAGGAGGAGTTTATGAACAACCTGAGACGTTTTTTCATGATTTTGCTCGCATTGGTGATCGTGCTGGGTGGGACGGGCATATCGTTTCAGCCAGCTCAAGCGTCTGGCTGCGCCTACTATCACATCGTTTCGTACGGTGAGAGCCTTTCGTGGATTGGCCGTTACTACGGCATCAACTGGAAGACCCTGGCGTCGATCAACGGAATCCCGGCACCCTATACAATTTATGCTGGGCAGAAAATTTGCCTCACGGGAACTGGCACAGGTTATTACGGTTATTCTAACCAGTGGAGCTATACAGTTTCCAGGATAGTGAAGGATACAACCGTTGCCATCCAGACTTCCAATTTCCCATCCAACGTCAAGTTCGAGGCTTTCATCGGGCGGCAGTCCGGGGCTACCGTGGATTGGGTCAAGGTGGCTGATGTGGACTCGGATCGCGGTGGGAAGTTCAAGCAGGTGTTCAACATCCCGCCAGCCTTCGCAGGCGCCTCACGATTGGCAGTGCGCATGGTACAGGCCAAGAAGGGCACGACCGTGGATCGCTGGTTCAACAACTATGACAGCACGATCGGCACGGGCGGGCCTGGCGGTGGCTGGTATTACGGCACTATTCCGACGATCTGGATTGTGGGCGTCGTGCGCAACTCATCTGTTACCATCACCACTAACAGCTTCCCTCCGGGGCTGGTGTTCGATGTGTTGATGGGGCCGATGGGGACGCGCGGCGTGGGCGGCTACCATGTGGGCACACTGAATTCAGGCGCGGGTGGCACGCTGACGGCCACTTTCTCGATCCCGGCGCCGCTCCACGGTTCGCAGAAGATCGCCATCCGTACGCAAAACCTGGCAACGGGTTATTACAGCTACAACTGGTTCTGGAACAACACCACGCCCTAATGTGGTTGGGCTTGCTATAGGCGAGCTATTCCTGGGATCGTAAGCAACTACGAACAAGACCTGACCTGATCTGATCGGGCCCGATGGGTCGCGGATGGAGTCTGGTAAATAGATGTGATTGGCCTCGGACAAACGATCCGAGGCCATTTTTATTCATCGAGGATCGTGAATGTTCAATGTGCCTGTCGTAATTGTCAATGGCCTGCCCTGTACCGGTAAAACCACTTTGGGCAGGTGGATTGCACAACAGTTCCATTTACCCTTTGTCTACAAGGATGGTATCAAGGAACTGCTTTTCAATACCTTGGGCTGGCACGACCGCCAATGGTCGAAGCGCCTGGGACCGGCCTGTTACGAACTGCTATACTATTTCCTGGCGGCGCAACTGGCAGCTGGCAAGCCCTGCGTACTGGAAGGTAATTTCTACCCGGAAGGCGCCGCCCCGCACTTCCTGGCGCTCAAGCAAACTTACCGTTTCGAGCCGGTGCAAATCCTGTGCGTCGCGGATGGCGCGGTTTTAGTCGAGCGCTTCAAGCGGCGCTCGGAGTCGGGCGAACGCCACCCGGGGCACGTGGATCATTTGAACTACGCTGAACTCTCGCAAACTTTGCTCAAAGGCAGGCTTGAGCCTCTACCGATTGGCGGCCAGTTGGTTGAGGTAGACACAACCGATTTCGAGAAAATCGACTATGAGGCGCTGTCCCACACCATCGTGGCTGTGTTGGCAGCGCACCGTTGCAAGGTGAACTGACTGTAGAGCGTTCAGTTCTGGCGGCGCGCTTGGGATGGGTCCGGTACTTCGCGGGCGGCTCTTTCCAACATCTTGAAGCTGTCGGCGATCAGGGCTTGCAGACGCTCCAGAGAGCCTGTCTCCAGGCTTTCTGGAGTTTCCAGTTGTTCTGCCCAGCGCAGGAGGGCGCCGCGCTGCCCGCTGGAGCGCCTGGCCCACGTGGAGTCAACAGAGATGCGCTCCAGGCGCTGGATGAGCAGGCGCACCTGGTCGAGTAATTGCTGGCGCTGGGGCTCAGGCAGGCTCATGGGGTGTAAACCGGCAAACTCTCTATCAGGAAGCGGCCATCCACTTTGACCACGATGAAATCGAACTGGGTGAGCGGCGGCTCGACTTGCGGGTCCGCGCCACAGCAGGGGCCGAGGGCAAACATATTGCCATCTGCACCGCTCAGTTCAATGCTAAAGCGATATTTGTCTGGTGCAATCGGGGCCGCCTGGACTTCGTTGCGCCAGCTTACATTGCAGATGAAACCGTTCAGGGTGCAGGCGGCCTGGAACAGGGCTGCCGAGTCATCCGCAGGAATGTTGGAATTGTTGTTGCGCAGAACCTGGTAGTCACCGGCGTAAAGGTTGGCGGCGTCGGCGTAGCGCTGCTCTGCCAGGGCCAGAATGTAATCCTGGAGCGCCTGGCGAGCTGCTGGCAGATCGGCGGGATCGGGTTGTAAGGTTGACCGGGTGAGCATTTCACCTGCCAGGCCAGCCATGGTGCGTTGGTCGAGCTCACTGGCGCTGACCTGCCCCAGGCTATAAAAGTTAAGCGTGGTGGTCTGGCTACCCTCCGCCAGGAACTCGGTTTGGGTCAGTTCGAAGCTGGACAGGCTGGCCAGCCAGTTGTACAGCGTCTGAAGCTGGCTGGTCACCAGCCAGAAACGAGCAGTGTCCAGGTCAGCGCAATTATCGACGATCGCTTCTCCGCTGAGGTACAGGCGCACATTGCTGCAGCTATCCCCGGCGCTGTTCTGGGTACGCCATTTGATCACCAGTCCCTGGGTCGGGTCGCTGCGGCCAGCCTTGTTTTCCTGCACCACCAGCCGGGCCCACTCGGCGAGCATGCGCTGCTGCCAGGGAGTGGCGGTGACCTGGCCTCGACCAGTGAATTGAATTGCCCCGGCGACGGTATCCGCCTGGAAGGCAGCGAACAATTCAACGAATTTAGCCAGATCGACGGCGCGCTGGGGATCGATGAAGGGCGCGCTGGCAGGCTGGCTTTCACAGGCGGCGTAAGCCACGCCATCGTCGGTGATGGTAGCCTGTTCGCAACCGTCTGCACCCGTTTGCGTCCAGGACAGGCTGGGCGTGGTGTTCTGCGCTACCACAGGCAGGATATTGAAGCCCGCGCGGTCGGTGCGGTATTCGTGTTGGCTGTCATTTGCCAGGAGTTGAACCAGGTAGCCTGGCGTGGCGCCTGGTGTGCAAACCAACTCGGCGACTTTCAAGCCCAGGCAGGCGTCAGGCCATTCCATGGGCTCGGCGCTCACAATGCGCACCTGGTCTTCGGAAATGTCCAGCTCCCTGGCCAACACATGGCGGGCAGCCAGGGCCGATCCAGGGATCAGGCGCACTTGTTGACCTTGCAGGTCGCTGTGGAACTCGAACTGTTCCACTTCGGAGAACAGCAAACCGCTGTAGCCAGGTGTAACGGTTGGGGCGCAGACTTCATCCCTGGCGGGAAAGTCCAGGCAGCTATCCGGCCATTCCACGGATTCGAAGGATTTCACTGTGATCACGCCTGGAGAAACGCTCAGGCGAGCGGCCGCGGCCTTTTGGGCGGCCAGCACACCGGCGGGTAGGGGAGTGGCTGTAGCTGGGGGTTGGGTTGGTCCGGCAGGGATGGGTGAAGCAGGCAGCGGCGTGCCAGTTTGAGCTGTACAGGCGGCCAGGCCGACCGCCAGGACAAGCAAATAGGTAAGTAGTAAGGAGGTTTTTTTCGTTTCCATAAGTTAATCATACTGGAAATGAGGCAAAGCGCCAAGAAGAAAACCGCTCGCAAGAGCGGTTTCTCAGATAAAAAGGTAAAAACTGGGGGATCAAATTTTTGAAGTTTTCGTGCGTGGGTTTCAGGGGACATCTAGATCGTTGCTACGACATTGCTGAACAAGTTGCCTACTGCGGGACCAAATATGGCGATAAGAACCAGAACAACAACGGCAACGAGCACGATAATCAACGCATACTCTAGCATGCCTTGGCCCCTGTCGTCGAGAGCAAAGTGCATCCATCTCACCTCCTTTCAAGGTTAGATTCTTATAATTGTCGCGTACAATCACTCTATTGTAATTATAGAGTGTTTTGGCCCGGAAGGAAAGACCCAGTTGCAATTTTGTAAGGTTTGGGAAACAGCAAGGCGATGGCTCCCAGGAGTCATCGCCTTGTCGATTAGCGTAGAAGGGGTCAGGTTATTCGCTGGTCATGATGAACAATGGGGTCATTTCGAAAGTGTGGTAGTGTGGGCGCAGGCGCTCGGTATTGTAATACTTGTGTACGTTGACCACTTTCTTCGTGCTGGTAACTACATCGATGGGCATGTTATCGTAGCGACCGTTGCGCAGCACAACCAGGCGCCCATGAATCCCCTTGAGGATCAGGTCGAGCGCCAGGTTGCCATAGGCCATGGGCACGACCGAGTCGATAGCATCCGGGTCGCCGCCGCGCACCAGATATCCGAGCTTTTGGTTAATTGCATTGATGGTCTGGCCTTTGTTGTATTTGCCGGATAGATCTTTCAGTTTAGCAGAGACCACATCGCCAATGCCGCCCAGTTTGGCGTGCCCGAAGGCATCGGTGACTTGATTCTCGAAGATCATTTCGCTGCCCTTGAACATGGCGCCTTCCGAAACCAGCACGACGGCGTACTTGCTAGGGTTCTTGAGACGGTCGCTCACCAGCAGCTCAGTCAGTTGCTCGATGTCGAAGCGGTACTCTGGGATTACGCAGCGATTGGCCGATCCAGCCATCGTTGGAAGCATGGCAGTGAAGCCCGCATAGCGCCCGAAAACTTCCAGAACCAGGAAGCGCTCGTGCGAGCCAGCGGAGGTGCGTAGGCTGTTGGTCATCTGGATGGTGCGAGTGACGCAGGTACTGAAGCCGATGCAATAATCGGTGCCGGGAACATCGTTGTCCATTGTCTTTGGAATGGCCACGACTTTGAAGCCTTCCTGGTAGAGGCGCACACCCACGCTGAGGGTGTCATCACCGCCGATAGGGATCAAATAGTCGATGCCCAGGAAATCCAGGTTCTTGAGCACTTCGGGCACCAAATCATTGACTTCGGCATTGTAGGTGTCTTTGAGGTGCTCGGGAACAGCATCTTTCTTGACGGCCTTGGGGTTGGTGCGTGAGGTGTGCAGGAAGGTGCCGCCCGTACGGCCGGCTTTGTTGACGATTTCTTCGGTCAATACCTGGTAATGTTCGCTATTGTCGGCCTTGGGATCACGAATGAGGCTGGTGATGCCGCCCCAACCGCGCCGCAGACCGATCACCTGGTAACCTTCACGCAAGGCGCGGATGGTAACCGCGCGGATAGCCGGGTTCAGCCCGGGAACGTCACCGCCTCCGGTCAGGATACCAATGACGCCTTTGGTTTTTTTGATGTTTGCCACGATAAACCTCCATAGAAAAATTATTAGGAATTTTCCAGGAATTCTACTCCAAAATAACTGGTTTGGAAAACGATTTTTGAACTATCTGGGAAAATCGCTGGCGCTAGGGCGATGAATCTGTCTCGGGCAAGGCGATTAGCATGACGGCTGAACGTGTATCGACCTGGTATTGGTGATGGCCTACCACCGGGGCGTCGCTGGGGCAGTGAAAATCGTCTGGTGAGGGAAACGAAGTGTCCAGCATGCGATGCCAGTTGAAGCCGGGCGGTAGAGGCGGCAATTCGAAAGCCAGAGGTTCCCAATAGGCATTCATCATGATGTGCAGGCGGTCGCCGTAGCCGGCATGGTACAGGGTGAACGCCAGGCTATGCGAGTCCTTCCCCCAATCTGGCTCACCCAGGCGCACGCCGTGCCAGGTCAGGCGGGGCTGCGGGCCATCTGTGTTCCAAAAGCGTTCCTCTCGGAAAACCTGGCACTCCTGGGTGAAGGCTACCAGCTTTTGTACGAAGTTCAATAAGCCGGCGTGATCCTGCAAGTGAGACCAATCGAACCAGCTAAGCTCATTATCCTGGCAGAAGGCATTGTTGTTGCCCTGCTGTGTGCGGCGGACTTCGTCGCCCATGAGAATCATCGGCGTTCCCTGGGAGAGAAACAGGATGGTCAGAAAGTTCTTGATCTGGCGCAGGCGCAGCGCTTCAATTTCGGGTTCCTGGCTGGGGCCCTCTGTGCCACAATTCCAGCTCAAGTTGAAATCGCTGCCATCCAGGTTATCCTGCAGATTGTTCTGGTTGTGTTTAGTGTTGTAAGAAACCAGGTCGTTGAGGGTAAAGCCGTCGTGACAGGTGACGAAGTTGATGCTGCGGTTGGGCTCGCGGTCCGGCTGTCGATACAGATCACGGCTGCCGGTGATGCGGGCGGCCAGGTTGCGGACAGCCCCAGGTTCTCCTTTTACGAAGCGGCGCACATCGTCGCGAAACGGGCCGTTCCATTCCGCCCAACGGTGGCCGATGAACGAACCAACCTGGTACAGGCCGGCGGCGTCCCAGGCCTCGGCGATGATCTTGGTGCCGGCCAGAATGGGATCAGATTCGATATCCCACAGGATGGGCGGGTTTTTCAAGGGCTGGCCCTGCTCGTCGCGGGCGAGAACGGAGGCTAGGTCGAAGCGGAAGCCGTCCACGTGCATCACCGAGACCCAATGACGCAGGCAGTCCATGATCATGCGCCGCACGATGGAGTGGTTGGCGTTGATGGTGTTGCCGCAGCCTGTGTAATTGGCATAGCGCGCCGGGTTGGATTCGAGCATGTAGTAAGCACGGTTTTCCAATCCACGCAGTGAGAGGGTTGGCCCGCCTTCATCTCCTTCGGCGGTGTGGTTGAAGACGACATCCAGGATGACTTCGATGCCAGCGCGATGCAAAGCTTTGACCATGTTGCGAAATTCATTCACCGGCCCAAGCGGCGTGCGTTGGGAGGAATAACCAGCGTGCGGGGCGAAAAAGGCGACCGGGTTATAACCCCAGTAGTTGGTCAAAGACGGCACGGCGTCTTGCTCATCGAATTGTTGTACGGGCAGCAGTTCGACGGCAGTCACGCCCAGGCTCTGCAAGTAGGGGATTTTTTCGACCAGGCCAGCGTAGGTGCCGCGCAGTTCGGAGGGAACCCCTGAGCTGGGATGGCGCGTAAAACCGCCCACGTGCATTTCGTAGATAACCGAGCTGGCATAAGGCAGGCGCATTGGAAAGTCGCCCTCCCAATCGTAGCCACGCACATCCATCACAACGCTCTTCATGGCGCGTGCGCAGTTATCGCCACGCTGTGCAGCAGCCTGGCGCGAATAATTAGGCCCAACGGCGACGGCGCGGGTGTAGGGATCGAGCAGCACTTTGGCGCCATCGAAGCGGAGACCCTGGCCTGGATTGAAAGGCCCGTGGACGCGATAGCCGTAAAGCTGCCCGGCTGTGATCCCTGGCACCAGGGCGTGCCAGTAGTAAAAAGTGCGGTTGCGTTTCGGATCGAGGGGGATGACGCGGCTGGGGCGGGAATCGAGCACGTCGTCGAACAGAAGCAACTCTACGTTCTGGCAGTTTTTGGAAAAGATGCAGAAGTTGACGCCGTTGGAGAAGATCGTCGCACCCAGGGGATAGCTCTGGCCTGGGAGGATTTCGGCTTTCATAATTGCATTACTCGGTATGGTGCTCGACCCGGTGAACGTGAGAGTACAGATTCGCCACCCATTGTTTACCTTCCTGGGTGATATTCAGGTAACGGATGGCGTCCTGGGTGTAAGGCACGACGCTGTTCCAGTAGAATTTGGTGAAGGTGCGGCGCATGTGCCCGGGGCTCTGGTAGCCGATGCGCTCATGGGCGCCAGTTTCTACAAACTCGTAGAACAACGCCGGGATCTTGCGCAGGTAATCGGGGTCGCCAATCTGGCCGATGAAATCGGCGGCGCGCAGCAGGCCGCCCAGGCTGCAAGTATCCTGGTGCAGGGGATCGTCGGGCACCGGGAAGCGCGTGATCTCGATATACGCAGCAATCACATCGGCGTCCACATCCACCAGGGTGTTTTTCCCAAAGCGTTCGTAAACGAACAGTTTGCTGCGGTCGACATGATAAGGGGTCAGGGCTGCATCGGTGCCCTCATCGGAGATTTTCACGATCTGGTCACCAATCCCGGTAGCGTATTCGCCGGGGCGGTCAGCCTGGCAAACCCCACGCACGTAACCGATATCGTGACACAGCAACGCCATGGTGTAGTGCATCCAATCGCGCGGAGTAATGCCGCCTTCGCTGATGTGTTTGCCTTTGAGGATCAGTTGGCCGACCAGAGTTACCATGACGGTATGCTCAACGTTGTGGTAAAGCATATCGGAATTCGCCAGGTTTTCCAGCGCCAGCCGGCCCGTCCATTCGCAGATGTTGGCATACTGGGGTTCCATCAAGCTGTAGGTTTGCTGGTAGGCTTTCTGCAGCTCACGAACCAGGTAGTCGATCATCATTTGGTGAAAGTTTATCATGGCGATCTGTCCTGTAATCCCAATAACCTGAAGAATTCTATTTTACCGGATTTTAGGCTTTACGCCAACGATTTTATGAAATCTTTGCGCTGGATGAGCGGAAAGAGGCTTTCGCAGGGGGTATAATTATTGAAATTATAGTAGTGACCGCACCCAGGTTTGTTGGTTGTTTGAGGAGAAGCGCGGGATGCGAAAGGGTACGATTCATCGATTAATTGAGCTATTTGAAGATGCTTTTCACCAGTTAGGGTACGAGGTAGCCCTGGATAAACTGGAAAGCTTGGCAGTGATGGTGCACAAAGCGATGACCGTGCAGGCCAGGAACTTCCATAACCTGGAGCACGTATTCAATTTTGTCATTCCTAGCGATCCGATCCAGACCCTGGCGGCGCTGTTCCACGATATCGTCTATTTCCAGGTTGACCAGGGGTTCCTGCCGGAGATCGAAAAGATCGTGGCTCCTTACATCCGTGAGGGGGAAGGGAACATTTATATCTTAGACCAGATTCCCCGGGATGATTGGCCAGTGTGGTTGGCGTTGGATGTCTTCGATCTAAAATGTGGCGAGTTGATTTCTCCCTGGACGGGGCTAAACGAGTTCTTGAGCGCGGTTGTGATGAACAAAAGCCTGGAAGGAGTGGTAAGCGAGAAGAATTTGCTGACCATGACTCTGTGTGTGGAGGCGACTATCCCGTTCAGGAGCCTGGAGACGAGTGGAGAGTGTCCTTTCGACCGGCTGGCAGAGCGCGTACGGCGCATCAGTGACAAATGGCAGGCCTTGCTCGGCGATGACGAGATCGAAGATGCCATCCGGCTGGCTGTGGCGTTCGCCAATAAGGATGTGGAGAATTTTGCGGAAGACGACCCGGTGTGTTTCCTGGACAACACCTGGAAATTGCTGCCAGAAACCAACGTGGCGCTGCGCTCCCGCGAGATTTACACGGTTCGTGAGTACCGGCAAGCCATCCAGAAGATGGAGGCGTTTCTAAGCAATTTGAACCCGGATCACGTTTTCCACCAGTATGCGGGTGTGCCCGACGATGGCGAATTCAACCGGTTGTCGCAGCGCGCACATCGGAACATCGAAACTGCTCGCCAATACTTGCAAGTCAAGCTGCTGGCCCAGACGATTCTGGACGCGCTGGCAGAGATGAGCGGCGGGGATGCGCCACTGTCCCTGTTCATGGGAGACTTGCCCAGGGAAGGCGAGGAGTCGCAGAGGCTGGAAAATTTCTTGCCCCAGGTGGCTGACCCGGAATGGTTGGATACATCCTCGACGATTTATCGCCTGTTGGAGGCGGGCTGGCAGGGGAACGCTGGTTTCGATTTGCGCACCGCACCATTGACGCTTTTCCTATACAAGGTAGCTGCGCCGGGAGATCTCCAGAAAATGCTCTCAGCCGCCAGGAAGCTGCTGGCTGGGGAGAGCAGCGCACGCGAATTCTTGCTAGCCCTCGATCCATATGTCAGGCAGGCTGTGGCAAGCGCCTGCGCAGAGATGGCTTTCACGCGTCGCGAACGGCTGTTGCCGTATGCGGCGTGAACATGATGCGTTGAGCATCGTAGATAACAACAGGCTCCCGGCGTCAAAATGCCGGGAGCCTGGCGGTTACGGTTACGGGTTGGCTAGAAGATCAGCATCAGGATGAGGATGAGCGGAATTGCCAGGACGAGCAGTATGATCGCCGGTATGACCACCCCGAGCACCAGGCCCAGAATGCCCATTACGACACCAACAACGGCTCCAACAATGCCAAAGACCAGGCCAATCACCCCACCGATGAACCCCAGGATCGCTTTTATCAGACACATGGTAGACACTCCTTTTTATTTATCGTGAACGCGCAGCGCTAATGCACCTGCGTGATAATCTTTTTCAGTATGATATACGCAGAAAGTATATTTTAGTTGTAAGGCTGGGGCAGCGTGGGGAAAGAAAATCTTCCCGGAGATCGATCCCCGGGAAGGCGGCAGTGCAGGCGGTTTAGCGCCGGGTGACTCCCAGTCCCGGGCGCTCTGGTAGAATCAGATTCGCCTGCTGGTAAAGCAGGCCCTGGTAGGGATCGTTTTGGATCAATAGAGGCCCATCCAGATCGATGTAGTCACACAACGGGGCGAGGTGAGCGGCGGCGGTGACGCCCACGGAAGTTTCGACCATGCAGCCGAGCATGATTTGCATATCCAGGGCGCGCGCTACGTGAATGGCTCGCAGGGCTTCGCGGATCCCGCCGGTCTTCATCAGCTTGATCACCACACCATCCACTGCGCCGGCGTGGGCGGCCACGTCGCGGGCGGTTTTGATATTCTCGTCGGCGAAAATGGGCACACCCAGTTTCTGGGCGCGCAGCCAGCGCAGGCCTTCGACATCGCCGATAGGCAGGGGTTGTTCGAAGAACTCCAGATCGTACTGCGCCAGGCGCGGGATCAGCATGGCGGCCTGCTCGCGACTCCAGCCAGCGTTGGTGTCCACGCGCAGGCGGGCAGGGGTGGCCTGGCGAATGGCTGCCAGGATGGCCTCGTCATCCGCGCTGCCCAGCTTGACTTTGATGATGGGCATGCCAGATTCCTGGGCGCGCTGTGCCATCAACTCCGGCGCATCTATTGAGACTGTGAACGAGGTGGGCGGGGCGTTGTGCGGGTTGAGGCCCAACAGGCAGTAAAGCGGTTGGCCAAGCTGCTGGCCGAGCAGATCGTGCAGGGCGATATCAACGGCGGCCCGGGCTGCCATCGAGCCGGGAGGCAGGCCATTGAGCAGGTCTTCGATCTGGAAGGGGTCCCACAGGCGCTCGGGCAGAGCTTGCAGGTAGTCGATGATGCCGGCCTGCGATTCGCCGTGGTGCGGCACGCCGGCCGCCTCGCCCATGCCTCCATCGATGTCCACCAGCACGTTGTGGCGCTGATCGGTGGCGCCGTGGGCGATGCGCCAGGTGGTGCGCAGTTGCAGGGTATAGGGTTCCCAGGTAAGAGTCATGCAAACCTCCGTACGCCAAGCAGGTTATCGCGCAGCCAGGCGCGGTAGTGTTGGCTGGCGGGATCCAGGCTGTTGTATGAGACGCCCCAGGCTGTGCCGTTCGAATGGATGATTTCATCGCCGCCCAGGGAAATCGCCACATGGGTGACGTGGGCGAAGCGCTGGCTGGGCTGGTCTGGGCGCACTTCGCCGAAGAAAAGCAGGTCGCCGGGCAGGGGCTGGCCCTCCACGGGCTGCCCGGCGGCGAACTGCTGGTCAGCGTCGCGCGGCAGGGTAACGCCCAGGAAGCCCCAAAAAGCGCCTGCCAGGCCGGAGCAGTCGTAGCCGAAGGGCGTGCGACCGCCCCACATGTAGGGTATGCCGATGAAGCGGCGGAACAGTTCCAGGGCGAAAGCGATGCCCTCGGCGTCTGGGCTGGGACAGCGCTCCAGGTCGAGCAAGCCGTCCTGCTGCACCCACCAGGCGCGGCCATCCGGCAGGCGCACCTGCGCCAGGCCGTCTTGCCGGGCTGCGACGGGCAGGCGCAAGCCGAAGGGCAGCTTGCCGGCCTGGTTTTCCGCCTCGCTGTGCGGGTCGAGGCGCGCCGGCAGCAGTTCGGCGGTGACGAACACCTGGCAGGCGGCCTGGTAAGCCTGGACTTCCTCCCCGGTGCATGCATGCAGGGCAGCGGTGTGCATCCAGCCGATGTAGCTGTCGCGCACCATCTGCACCCGGCTCCACTCGCCCCCTGCTTCCAGGATACGCACGGCTTCACCCAGCAGTCCCTGGCTGAAGCGCTCGGACAGGCTGCGCGGCTGGCGGCGCAAATCGGTGACTGGACGGTTGACCAGCGCCCAGGGCGCCGGGTTGGCGCTGTCGTCCAGCAGAACATGGACGGCTTCGCTCGAAATCTGCGCCGCGGGCAGGCCGCTGGTATCCGCCAGGCGCTCGATGGCCTGCTGGCGCTGACTGGCAGTTAACACTTCGCCGGAAAGTTGCAGTCCACTGGCCTGGTGGGTGGCGTGCAGGTTGAACACGGTCAGGCGGCCGTCGTCAAAGCGCTCTTTGCGCAGGCGGTAGAGGGCTTCGTTGGCCGGGTCGCCGCGGCGGGTGAGGAAATCCTGGACGCGCTCGATCCATTCGGAGAGGCGTTCAGCGTGCACGGTGTGACCGACGCCCGGCGGCAGCCAGGCCTCGGCCAGGGGGATGTGCTCGGCGATGAACTGCCCGTGGCGCATTGGAGCATTGACACGGTCTTCAGCGCCCTGGATCACCAGGGTGGGGCGCTGCACGGCTTGTAAGTCGGCGGGGGTGTAATTGGGCTGGGTGATGATCTCCTGCACCGTCATGCGCAGCAGGTCGCGCCAGTAGTCCGGGCCGTGGGTGGGGCCGTGCAGGGCGATCATGCGCTCCATCCAGTCCGGCGCCTGGCGCGCCACGCGTTCGGGGTCGAAGATGGCGGGCTCTTTTTCCACCAGGTCGGGGCTGACGTAGGCGTTGGCGGCCTGCAGGACGGCGGTTTGGACGATCTCGGGGTGCTCCAGCAAGGTCACCAGGGCCACGTTGCCGCCGTTGCTGTGCCCGATGATGTGGGCGCTGGAGTAACCCAGGGCGCGCACCAGGGCGGCCATATCGGCGGCCATTTCAAGGAAGCTGTAAGAGTTGTTGGGGTTGCTGCTCTGTCCGTGGCCGCGGCAGTCGGGCACAATCACCCGCCAGTTGCGCGCCAGCAAGGGGGCCACCAGGTTCCAATTTTCCTGGCCAGTTTGGGTTGAGCCGTGGATCAGCAGGACGGGCGCCTGCCCGGGTTGGTCCTGGCCGAAGGCCTGGTAATAGATTTGTGCGCCGTTGATCGAGATGTGCGGCATAGGCGCTTACCTCGCCAGGGCCAGAACGGTGCGGAAGGCGGCGTAGATGGTGACGATATCGGGGGCGGTGTAAGCAAGGCGGCGACCCGAGCGCTGCGAGCCAGGCAGGCAGGCGGCTTTATCGGCCATCTCCGATTGGGGGAAGTCGATCACCATGGTGATGGGCGTGGGCAGGCGCAGCGGTTGGGGAGACTGCCCCTGGCGCAGGTTGGCGACCGCTCGCGCCGCCGCATCCTGGATCAACAGCTGGGTGACGGCTGGTGGGTACAGTTCGGCGGACATGCGCCCGCTGGCACGCTTGACCACTGCCTTCTCGAGCGGACCAAGCAGGGTTTCTGCCTCGGCGCAGGCGGTTTGATCGCCTGAGATCATGATCACCGGCGCGCCAAAGTGCCCACATACGGCGGCATTCAAGCCAATTTCACCGAACAACGCACCGTTGATCCACAGGTTCGCCACGCGTACATCCGACCAGGTGTGATCGAGGATGGCGTTCTGCGAACCGATGCGGGCGTGGTAGCCCACGTAGATGACGCCATTCACGCCGCTGTCGATGCCCTGCACCATGGATAGCGGCGAGGGCGTGCCGCTGTTCAAATGGGCGCGCTGGTCCAGCTCTTCGATGAGGATGTTGCGGCTGTAGCCGTGCCCATCGGCAACGATGACTTCATCGGCCCCGGCCTGGAAGGCGCCGCGGATGGCGGCATTGACGTCGCCTGTCATCAGGCGGCGGAAGCGGGCATATTCGGGGTGGCTGCTATCCACCTGGTCCCAATGGACGACTCCGGTGATCCCCTCCATATCTGCAGCGATCAAGATTTTCATGTGCGACTCCTTGTTGTATGCGTATTGGGCCAGGCGGGGCCTGGCAACGAGCAAAGTTTACCACGATTGTTCAACCTTGAAGAACTCGGGCCGGCCTCCTCACGGGTTTGTCAGGCATAGGCGTGGTTTACGGCAAAGCGGGACTTGCCGTGCTATAATCATAGCGCATTCGTGAAAAATCGAGCGGAAGAATTCCGCTCTGGTGTTAGGCATCCCTGGAGCGGGCAACGCCGAGGATTGTAGGCGCTTATTTGGAGGAAAAATGACCATCCGCATCGTCACCGACAGCACCTGCGACTTGCCCGAAGCGGCAGTAGTCGCTCATAACATCTCGGTGATCCCCATGATGATCCAGATCGGCGAGCAATCTTTCCGGGATGGAGTGGATATCTCGCGGCGCTCGTTCTACGAGTGTTTGCCGGACTGCGATCCTTACCCCACTACCGGTGCGCCTGGCCCGGATGCTTTCCGCGAGGTCTACACCCGGCTGGCGAGCGAGGGTGCTACAGAGATTCTTTCGATTCATATTGCCGCCAGCCTGAGCGGGGTCTATGATGTGGCACGCGCTGCGGCGCGGTCTTTTACGGATGTGCCAGTATCGGTGTTCGACTCGCGCCAGGTCAGCCTGGGGATAGGTTTCCAGGCCGAAACGGCGGCCAAAGCAGCGGCCAGCGGGGCTACGCTCGAGCAAATCCTGGAGCTGCTCAAGGAGCAGACGGCGCGCACGCACACGGCGGCGGTTTTAGATGTGTTCGAATACTTGCAGCGCTCGGGTCGCCTGAACCGGGCGGTGGCTGGCCTGGGAGCCATGCTGCGTTTCAAGCCCCTGTTGCGCATTTACAATGGCGAAGTCAAAGCAGAGAGCATGCGCACGCGCCAGGGCGCTACCCAAAAGCTGGTGGAGATCATGGAAGAGATCGGCCCGCTGGAGCGCGTGGCCCTGCTGCACAGCCATGCGCCGGCGCTGGTCGAACAGTTGCAGCAGCGCGCTCACAGCCTGCTGCCGCTTGGAGAGGTTTTTGTTGTGGACATCACCCCGGTGATCGGCGTGCACACCGGCCCGGGGGCAGTGGGTTTCGTTGGAATCGCCGCTAAAAAGGGGTGAGGCAGCCACTAACTTATTCGGCCAGCAAAGCCTGGATAGCAGCTTCGGTCTCCTGGTAGCCGCCTTCGCCGATGTGCTGGTAGCGGATGCGGCCCTGCTTGTCGATCAGGTACAGCGTTGGCCAGTAGCGGTTATTGTAAGCGCGCCAGGTCTCGCCATCGTTGTCCTGGGCCACGGCGTAGGGGATATCCAGGCGCTGCAGGGCGGCCTGCAAGTTCTCCAGGTCGCGCTCGTAGCTGAACTCCGGGAAGTGGTTGCCGATTACTACCAGCCCCTGGGAAGCGTATTTTTGGTGCCATTCCCTCACCGAGGGAATCACGTGTTGGCAGTTAATTCAACCGAAGGTCCACATGTCCAGCAGCACGACCTTGCCGCGCAGGTCAGCCAGGCGCAGCGGCGGGCTGTTCAGCCAGACCTGGTTATTGAGCTCGGGAGCCGGGCCCAGGTCGGGTAGGCCGGCAGGTTCTGACCTGTCGCTGGTGGGGATGGGTGTGGGAACCCCTGGTTGGGCGCTGCCAGGCTGGACGGCGGTTGGCTGCGTGGTTGCCGGCAGCGGGGCGCAGCCGGCCAGAACGGTTACCAGTAAAACGATCCATCCATATTTCATCATTTTCCTCCAATACCAATAAATGTGCCCTGCCGGGGATATAAATCCGGCAATTCCTCAGATTATGAGCGGCGGGGCAGGATAAATGCGAAACGGGTTTGCCCGGGCCGGCTTTCGACCTGGATGTCCCCGCCGTGAGCCTGGACGATGCCGCGGGCGATGGCCAGGCCCAGCCCGGCCCCGCCAGTGGCGCGGTTGCGCGATTTCTCGCTGCGGTAGAAGCGCTCGAAGATGTGCGGCAGGTCTTCGGCCGGGATGCCTTCGCCGCTATCGCTGATCTCGATCTCGACGCCGGAGGGCAAGGGGCGAGCGTTGAGCTGCACCGACCCGCCGGGGGGCGTGTGACGCAGGGCATTGCTGACCAGGTTGTTGAGCACGCGCCCGATGCGTGCTACGTCCATGAATAGCGGGTCGATTCCCGGGGAAACCTGGCCTTGCAAAGACACCTGGCGCTGTGCGGCCAGGGCGGAGAAGCTCTCCAGCGTATCCGAAATCAGATCGGTCAGCGAGCTGTCCTCGCGATTGAGGGTCAGGCCGCCGGCATCCAGTTGGGCCATTTGGAACAGATCGTCGATCAGGGCCGACAGGGCGCCGATGTCGCGCCGGGCGGTGTTCAGGTAGCGCTGCACCACCTGGGGGTCTTCGACCACGCCGTCTGCCAGCGCCTCGACCATGGCGCGGATCGAAGCCAGCGGTGTTTGCAGGTCGTGGCTGACCCAGGCGATCAGGTCGCGGCGCAGGGCCTCCAGCTCTTGCTGCTGGCGAGCTGCATCTTGAAGCTGGGTAGCCATGCTGTTGAAGCTCTCGGCCAGGGCGGCGATTTCGTCCCGCCCGGCAGCGGCGACGCGCGCCTCCAGATCGCCCTGGGAAACCCGCTGCACGGCCTGGTTGAGGGCCTGGACGCGGTCGGTGATGGCATTCGATAGGAACAGCCCCAGCGCCATGGCGATTCCGCCGGCGAACAGGAGCAGGACGGTCGCCAGCAGCAGGTCGTGCTGGCTGGCGAACATCAGCCGGGCGGTCACCCACACGTTGAGGAAGGTCAACAGGCTGGCCAGGGCGTAGCCGCCCAACAGCGTCCAGCGGATGGTGGGGGAGCGCTGCATCCAGCCGGAGCGGTAGGCGGCGTAACCCGCCAGGATGGAGATTACGGCCGTAATGGAAAGGAAGCCGACCATCAGCAGGATTTCGCTGAGCGGCGGAGACATGAGCAGGTCGAAGGCTAACAGGGTAGCGGCGATGACCAGCAGCACGCCGAGGGATAACTGCACCAGAAATGGCAGGCGAGAGGCTTGCAGGCGGGTTTTCATGGGATGCTCCGGCATGACTCAGGGCTCGAATTTGTAGCCCACGCCCCACACGGTTACCAGGCGCTGCGGGTTGGAAGAATCGCGCTCGATCTTCTCGCGCAGGCGGCGGATGTGCACGGTAACGGTGGAGGGATCGATAAAGTCAGACACGCCCCACACGCGCTCCAGCAGTTGGTCGCGGGTGAAGACCTGGCGCGGGTGGCTGGCGAGCAGGTAGAGCAGGTCGAATTCCTTGGCGGTCAGGGTGACCTCGCCTCCGCCCAGGGTCACCAGGTGCATGCGCGGGTCGATCTCCAGCTCGCCGAAGGCCAGCGGGCGTTCGCTTGTGCTGCCCTCGGCGCTGCCCGCGCGGCGCAGCACAGCGCGCACCCGGCTGACCAGCTCTTGCGGGCTGAAAGGCTTAACCACGTAGTCGTCGGCGCCCATCTCCAACCCGGCGATGCGGTCGGCTTCTTCGCGGCGGGCAGTCAGCATGATGATGGGCACATCGCTGCGGTCGCGCAGCCAGCGCGTGATTGCCAGACCGTCGACCTTGGGCAGCATCAAGTCCAGCACGACCAGGTCGGGGAGCTGGCGCGCCAGGGCGTCCATGGCGCTTTGCCCGTCCGGGATGATCTGCACCTGGTAGCCGGCGCGGCGTAAATACAGCTCGACCACTTCGGCGATGCTGGGTTCATCTTCTACGATCAAAATCTGGTTATTACTCATGGCTGCCTCTCCTGTCGGCAAATATATCATACAAAGGACTGGTTACGTAGAGCCAACGAAATCATTACGAAATCCTTACGGCGCCAACGGTTTCGTTCAGAGTCTCGTAATTTCGATACAGGTTTCTAGTAAGAATGTTGTGTCACAATTGCGGCTGTCGTGAAGACCAATTTTTGACGGAGGAAACCATGTCCAACCACAAACATCTTTTGATCTGGATCACAGTTTTTGCCCTGGCGCTGTCGGCCTGCGCTGGCGCTGGGCAGCCGAAGGCAGCCGCCACCGATGCCATGATGGACAAGCCCACGGAAGCCATGATGGACAAGCCCACGGAAGCGATGATGGAGAAACCCACCGAGGCGATGATGGAGAAACCCACCGAGGCGATGATGGACAAGCCCACGGAAGCGATGATGGACAAGCCCACCGAGACCATGATGGAAACGCCTGTGCCCGAGACGATGAAGGATGATAAAATGATGTCCGTGCCAGCCTGGTTCGGCGCGGCCCTGACCGACGTCAACCGCGGCGAGACGTTCAGCATCGGCGACCTGAAGGGCAAGGTGGTGCTGGTCGAGACGCTGGCGATGTGGTGCTCGAACTGCCTCAAGCAGCAGAAGCAGGTGCTGGCGCTGCACGCTCAGCTTGGCGAGCGGGATGATTTTGTCAGCCTGGGCCTGGACATCGATCCGAACGAGGATGGGGCGGCTTTGCAGGCTTACACGCAGAAGAACGGCTTCAACTGGAAGTACGCCATCGCCCCCGCCGAGGTCAGCCGGGAACTGGGCCAACTGTACGGCGACCAGTTCCTCAACCCGCCCTCCACGCCGATGTTGATCATCGACCGGCATGGGGAAGTGCACCCGCTGCCGTTCGGCATCAAAAGCGCCGAGGCTTTGCTCAAGGCTTTGCAGCCGTTCCTGGATGAGGGGATGTAGGATTAGTATAAGCGGCTTTACTACGGAGCACGGAGTTCTCAGCGTAAAAAAAGACTCCGTGTTCTCTGTGTCATCTCTGTGATCTCCGTGTTGAATCCTTTTTTGGAGGCGCGATGTCTTTGGAAACGATCGTTACTTCGTTGTCATTAGGCCTGCTGGCGACGACCAGCCCGTGCGTGCTGCCGCTGTACCCCGGCTTCCTGGCTTACCTGAGCAGCGGGGGCGAGGGGTTGGGACGCAGGCGCTACTGGCTGGGCTTCTTCGTGCTGGCCGGCGTGCTGAGCATGATGGTGGCGCTGGGCGGGCTGATCTCGCTGCTCTCGGTCTCGGTGGGTCGGGCGCTGTCGATCTTCATCCCGCTGGCGGATGCGCTCATCCTGGGACTGGGGGTTTTGCTGCTGCTGGATATCAACCCCTTCAAGAAGCTGCCCCAGATCCAGGCGCCGGTGCTCTCGCACCCCTTCGCCAACGCCTTCGTGTACGGCCTGCTCTATGGCCCGGTGGCGCTGCCCTGTTCCGGCCCGCTGGTGGTGGGCATCTTCGCCTTCTCGCTGACGGCCGGCGAGGCGCTGAGCAAACTGGCGGTGTTCCTGTGGTTCGGGCTGGGCTTCGGCCTGCCCCTGCTGCTGCTTTCGTTCCTGTCGGGAGCGGCGCAGCGCTGGATCACGCGCACCATCGCCCGCCGCGCCCGGCTGGTGAACGTGATCGGCGGGCTGCTGCTGGTCGGCCTGGCGCTGTACGACCTGATCTCGAACTGGGAGCTGATCACCGCCTACTTTTAACGCCAGGGGGCAAGCGCGGATATAATGGGGGTATGAAATTTCGCAACCTGCTCCTCTTCGCACTGACCTGGTCGCTGCTTTCCGGGGCAGCCTTTCAGCGCATCCCGCCGCCCGCCGGGGGCGACTCGCCCTGGCAGGCGCTGGCTGCGGGCATCGATTACCAGGAGTTCTACCTGGAGCACCCCAACCACCTGTACGTGACGCGCATGCAGCGCGATCAGGCCAACCTCACGCTGGACAGCAGCATCGCCCAGGGGCGGCTGAGCGGCGGGCTGGAGACGGTGCGCGACATGGCGGCGCGCTACGACCAGTCGATCGCTTACTGGGATGGGGAGTGGGGTGCGCGCTACCAGGTGGTGGCGGCGATCAATGGCTATTTCTACGACACCGAGAGCGGCATACCCAGGCGCGGCCAGGTGCAGTCGGGCTGGTACGCCAGGCGCTTCGATGACCGCGAGAACGCCAGCGGCTTCGCCTGGACGATGGAGCGCCAGGCTTTCATCGGCGGGTGCGTGGTGCATCCCCGCAACAAGCAGTTGGTGAAGTTCCTGGAGGCCGGCGAAGAGCTGAATTTCGACGGACTCAACACGCCGCGCGGCGATGATGATCTGGTCATCTACACCCCGCAGTACGACGCCAGCACGCTGACCGGCGACGAGGGCTTCGAAGCCCTGGTGGAGCTGGAGCGCCCGCTGGGCCTGATCCCTGCCCCGGCCATGGTCGAGGGCGTGGTGCGGGTGGTGCGGGACGGGCAGGGAAACATGCCCCTACCGTTCGACCACGTGGCGCTGTCAGCCAGCGGCGCGGCGGCCGAGCCGCTGCGCAAGCTGGCCCAGGTGGGCGCCCGGGTGGGCATTTCGCAGGAGATGCGCCACTTGCAGCCCGACTGCCGCACGCCCAACCTGCTGGACTGGTCGGGCACCTACGCCGCCATCGGGGGCAGCTTCTATTTCCTCAAGGATGGAGCCGTGCAGGCGCTGGGCGAGCTGGGGGCGGTGCTGCGCAGCCCGCGCACCGCGCTGGCTTTCAACGATCGCTACATCTTCTTCATCGTGGTGGACGGGCGCGACGATTTCAGCAGCCTGGGGATGAGCATGGTGGAGCTGGCGCTCTTCGCCCGCAACCGGCTGGGGGCCCGCTCGGGGGTAGCGCTGGACGGCGGCGGCTCCTCGACTATGATCGTCAACGGTGAATTGAAGAACCGCCCCAACACCGAAGTGCAGGACCCGGCGGCGCAGGAGGGGCGCATCGAGCGCGCCGTGGCCAACGGCATGTTCATGGCAGTGGTGCTGCCCAGGGAGCTGTCGGGGCGCTTCCAGGTCGGGCAGGCCCTGCAAACCACCGGCGAGACGACCCTGCGCCTGGGGCCGGGGGATAATTACGCCGTTCTGGCGGCGCTGCCGGCCGGCAGCACGGGCGTGGTGGTGGAGCACAGCAACGGCCTGAACGGAGTGCTGGCCAAGGGGACTTACTGGTGGAAGGTGGCTTTTGGGGATCTGGTGGGGTGGGTGGAGGAGGAAGGGATCAGATGACAGACAAATCACAAAACCATTATTTGGCTTTACCCAAATCAGGTACAGGCGCGGGGGTGCTGGTGCTGCACGCCTGGTGGGGCTTGAACGATTTCTTCAAGGAGTTGTGTGAGCGCCTGGCGCAAGCCGGCTTCGTCGCCCTGGCGCCGGACCTGTATCATGGCCAAACGGCAACCACGGTTGAAGAAGCCAAGCGGCTGCGCTCGAAGCTCAAGCGGGAACAGGCCAGCGCGGATATCCTCGCGGCTGTCGAGCAGTTGCGTAAGCTGCCGGCGGCGGTGGACGGGCCGCTGGGCGTGGTTGGCTTTTCGCTGGGCGGGCATTGGGCGCTGTGGCTCTCGCTGGAGGCGCCCGAAACCATCGGCGCGGTCACGGTCTTCTATGGCACGCGCAACGCCGATTACATCCGCTCGCAGGCGGCCTACCTGGGGCATTTTGCCGAGACGGACGAGTGGGTGGCAGCCTCGGGGGTGAAGAAGCTCGAAAAGAGCCTGCGGGCCGCCAACCGCCCGGTTTCTTTCTATACCTACCCAGGCACGGGGCACTGGTTTTTCGAGGCAGACCGTGAAGATGCCTACAACCCGCAAGCGGCGCAGTTGGCCTGGGAAAGGACCGCGGCGTTTTTCGCCGCCAACCTGCCTGCCGGGAAGCCCAGATGACCGCCCAAATCACCGTGCGCGGGGCGCGGCTGCACAACCTGAAGAACATCTCGCTGGCTATCCCCAAGGAACAGTTGGTGGTGTTGACCGGCCTGTCCGGCTCGGGCAAATCCACTCTGGGGTTCGACATTTTGCACAAAGAAGGCCAGCGCCAGTACATCGAAGCGCTCGGGATGGTCTCCTTTGGCCTGGCCAAGCCGCCGGTGGAGGCCATCAGCGGGCTTTCGCCGACGGTCAGCGTGGATCAGCGCCTGACCCATCACAGCCCGCGCTCCACGGTGGGCACGTCCACCGAAGTGTACACGTATTTGCGCGTGCTGTTCGCCCGCCTGGGGCGGCGTCCCTGCCCGGCCTGCGGGAAAGACGTGCCGCCATCCAGCAGCCTGGCCCACACCGGGTGGCAGGGCGAAGCCGGCATCGATGAGGAAGGCCAGGCGGTGAGCTTCCCCTGCCCGCACTGCGGCGCGCCGGTCTCGGAAATGCTCATGGCGCATTTCTCCTTCAACAAGCCGGAGGGGGCCTGCCCAACCTGCACCGGGCTGGGCAGCCTGCACCAGGCCAATCTGGCGCGCCTGGTGGACGAGCAAAAGAGCCTTCTGGAAGGGGCGGTCTACGGCTGGGATGGGAATTACCTCGCCTACCACCTGACCACGCTCAAGGCGGCCGCGGCGTATTACGGCTTCGAGTTCGATCCCTCGCTGCCGGTCAAGGATTACAGCCCGCCGCTGCGCGACCTGCTGTTCTTCGGGGCGGAAAGCCCGCGCTTCCGCCGCCACTTCCCGGACATCGAGCCGCCAGCCACGGTGCGCCGGGGGCGCTTCGAAGGCGTGGCTACCAACCTGCTGCGCCGCTACGCCGAGCGCATCCAGGATGCCGATTACCGCGACAAGCTGGAAGAGTTCCTGGTGACGCAAACCTGCCCCGACTGCGCCGGGACGCGCCTGCGGCCCGAAAGCCGGGCGGTGACGCTCAACGGGCAGACCATCGTGGCGCTGGCGCGCCTGCCGCTCAGCGAGCTGGGCGCCTGGCTAGAGGAGCTGCCAGCAGCCCTGGGCGCTGACGAAATGCTCATCGCCGGGCCGGTGCTGGCTGATCTGTACGAGCGCATCGCCCGCCTGGTGGAGGTCGGCGCCGGTTACCTGGCCCTGGAGCGCGACTCGCCGTCGCTCTCGGCGGGCGAGGCGCAGCGCCTGCGCCTGGCAACCTTGCTCGGCTCGGGGTTGAGCGGGGTGCTGTACGTGTTCGACGAGCCGACCATCGGAACGCACCCGCGCGACACGCAGCGGCTGATCAGCGTTTTGCGCCGCCTGCGCGACCTGGGCAACACCGTGCTGGTGATCGAGCACGACCTGGAGGTGATCGCCGCGGCGGATTACGTGATCGACTTTGGCCCGGGAGCGGGCAAACACGGCGGGCAGGTGGTGGCGCTGGGCACACCGGCTGAAATCGCCGGGCAGCCCGCCTCGCTCACCGGGGATTACCTGGCCGGGCGGGCTTCCATCCTGGCGCCTGCGCAGCGCCGCGCTCCCACCGATAAGGCCATCGCCATCCACGGGGCGCGCCACCACAACTTGCAGGATATTGATGTGCGCTTCCCGCTGGGCCTGCTGGTGGCGGTCACGGGCGTATCCGGCTCGGGGAAATCTTCGTTGGTGTTCGACATCCTCGAGCGCGCTATGCGCCAGCGCCTGTACGCTTCCGCTGAGGGGCCCGGCGAGCACGCCGCCATCGAAGGCTGCGAGCAGGTCGACAAGATCATCACCATCGACCAGCAGCCCATCGGGCGCCTGCCGCGCTCGAACGCCGCCACCTACTCGGAGGCCTTCACCCCCATCCGGGCGGCCTTCGCCGCCACCCCCGAAGCGCACCGCGCCGGGTTGGCCGCCCGGCATTTCTCGTTCAACGTGCCGGGCGGGCGCTGCGAGCGCTGCGAAGGCGCCGGCGTGCTGGCGGTCAAGATGCACTTCCTGCCCGACGTGGAAGTGCGCTGCCCGGCCTGCCTGGGGCGGCGCTTTACCGGCGATGTGCTGGCGGTGCACTACCGCGGCTGCGACATCTCCCAGGTGCTCGAGATGACCGTCGAAGAGGCCCTGGCGCTGTTCGCAGACGTGCCGGCTGTGCGCTCGCGCTTGAAGGTGCTCGCCGACGTTGGCCTGGGCTACTTACAGCTTGGGCAGCCCGCCACCACGCTTTCGGGCGGCGAGGCGCAGCGCGTCAAGCTGGCCCGCGAGCTGGGCCGCCGCGCCAGGGGCCACACGCTGTATCTGCTCGACGAGCCCACCACCGGTTTGCATCTGGCGGATATCGCCCGGCTGCTGGGCGTGCTCCAACGCCTGGTGCAGGCTGGCAACAGCGTGATCGTCATCGAGCACAACCTGGAACTGGTCAAGGCCGCCGACTGGGTCATCGACCTGGGGCCGGAAGGCGGCGCGGCGGGCGGCAGGCTGGTGGCCCAGGGCGCACCCGAAGAGGTGGCCCAGTCGCCGGGCTCGTATACCGGGCAGTTTTTGAGGGCGATACTGTACGTTTCATAGTTACACGTACGGAGTTACGATGAAAACAGTCACCCCGACCCAATTAAGAGCCGACATCTACAATTTGCTCGACGAAGTGCTGAAGATGGGCCTGCCGCTCGAAATCAAAAAGGGAGACAGGCGGCTGAGGATCATCCCGGTCGAACAGGTAGACAAACTCGAGAACTTGATCTCCAGGCCGGGTGTTATCCGGGGGGACCCGGATGAACTCGTGGAAATCAACTGGATCGACGAGTTGAACCTGTGAGAAGGGTGCAGTGCGCCCTCAGGTGACCAGCTCACCGGGCAAGAAATTAGCGCGGTTCAGATAGCTGACTTTGATTTCGTCCGGGGTGAAGTCGAAGCGCGCGATGGCGGCGTTGCTCATGGTGAACCAGGGCAGGGGCCCGCCGGGCAGGTCGGCGGCGGGGTTTTGGGCGGCCGGGGCGCCGGGTATGTCGGCCGCCGGGTCGGGCAGGTGGAGCAGCACGGCCATGAAGTGGTTGAAGAAGCCGCCGTGGCTGACCACCGCCACGCGGTCGTGGTCGTTCCCGTGGCGCTGGCGCAGCTCGGCCAGCAGGCGCCGGGCGCGGGCGCGCCGCTCGGGGCGAGTCTCGTAGGGGCGGTTCCACCAGCCGTCTTCGCCCAGTTCGGGGGGCAGCGTCAGGGCGGGGTAGTTGGCCTCGAAGAAGGAGCGCGGGTTGCCGGGCAGGCCGGTGGGCTCGCCGCTGTCTTCATCGTTCAGGTAGACGCCGCCGCCTTCGTGCAGGTCGGGCCAGGCCACCAGGGGTAGCCCCAGCGCCTGGCTGAGGATCGCGCCGGTGGCGACCGCCCGCACCATCAGGCTGGAATACAGGTGGGTCAGGGCGAAGCCGTCCTGGTTCTGGATTTCCTGCCCATCCGGCGCGCCCGGGCCGGGGCGGGACAGGTAAGCGGCCAGGATTTCGGCCTGCTTGAGGCCGGTTTCCGTCAGGCCGGGGTCGGCGCTGCGGCCCTGGCCTGAACCGACTTGATCCCACAGGGCGTTGTTGGCGGATTGAGCGTGGCGGATGAAGTAGAGCTGCATGCTGGGAACCTCCAGGTGGGTGTCAACGTCTAGGGGGAGAGTCTATCCTGAAACGGGCGATCTGTCAAAAGCGGCGCGGCGTTTTCTAAGGAAAAATGGTTCGAAAAAGTGCTATACTTAACCGTGGTGTGTAAGATGGACGACACCAGGCCCCAAGCGGATGGGATGGCTGGCTCTTGGCCGCATTCCGCAGGGCGAAACCGAAAGGAGTCTAAACAATGAAAACAAACCGATTTTGGAGTCTGGACGGCCGCTGGTTCTCCCGGGCCGTCAACCTGCTGATCGTGCTGGCCCTGGTCTTGGCGTTGGTGCCCCAAAATACTGCCCAGGCGGCGGCCTGCAAGTTCAAGCACAAAGTGAAGGGCGGCGAAACATTGACCTCGATCGCCGCACTGTACAATTACGATTGGAAAGAGATCGCCGAGGCCAATGAATTGAAGGAGCCGTACGTGTTGACTGTCGGGCAGGTGCTGTGCATCCCGGGCGGCACCAAGCCGACCGGCACCACTACGACCACAACCACCACGGGAGAAACGAAGAAGGCCAAGCCCACGGTGACGATCGTCTCCAGCCTGCGCCACGTGTTCGTCCAGGTGACGAACTTCCCCAAGTACATCACCTATTACGTCAAGGTCTATACCAAGAACGACCCGTATAATCCGGAGCGCATCGGGCGGCTGCGCACGAATAAGAGCGGCGCATACGAAGGCTGGTTCCCCCTGCCAGTCACCCTGGACCAGACCAAGATCATGACGCTGTGTTTGAAGAACGTCTGGACGGATGACACGGCCTGCGTGGATTACAACGCCACTTTCTACGATTACGAGTTCCCGGAAGTGGGCGTGGTGCCGATCCACGTGATCGGGGAGATCGAAAAGCTTGGGCGATAGCGAAGTCTTACCACAACGATAGAATGGCCAAAACTGGCGGGGTTGCGACTCCGCCAGTTTTTCGTCAGGCGGCCGGCCGGGGGTAGTTGATTTTTAGCAGGCCTTTCTCTATAATGGATGTAGACGAAGGAGGCGAAAAATGGCTCGCAAGAAAGTGCTGAAGATTTGTTTCGACCGTGTATTGGACCGGGAGCAGCGCATCCTGGCGGCCCGGCGGGCGGTGGAGGAGAGCCTGGCCAACGTGCCGATGGCGGCAGTTGGGCCGGGGCTGGCGACGCCGCAGCCGTTCGAGCTGGCTTTGCTGACGCGCACGTTGTGGCAGCCGGGCCGGGTGCTGCGAGTGCGCTTCCTGGAAGGCGACTCGCGCGTGCAGGCCAAGGTGGCGCAGGTGGCCAAAACCTGGGAGCAGTACGCCAACATCAAGTTCGATTTCGGCAATGATCCCGATGCGGAGATCCGTGTGGCCTTCATCCCCAACTCCGGGTCGTGGTCATACCTGGGCACGGATGCCCTGGGCATTCCCAAGGACCAGCCGACGCTGAACCTGGGCTGGCTGCAGGTGAACACGCCCAACGAAGAATACAACCGGGTGGTGCTGCACGAGTTTGGGCACGCCCTGGGCTGCATCCACGAGCACCAGAGCCCGGCCACGGACATCCCCTGGAACAAACCGCTGGTGTACAGCGTGTACGGTGGGCCGCCCAACAACTGGCCTCCCGAGAAAGTGGACACCAACCTGTTCGAAAAGTACAGCCAGGACCAGACGCAGTTCTCTCAATTTGACCGGCATTCGATCATGCTCTACCCCATCCCCAGAGAGCTGACCGACGGGGTCTTCGAGGTGGGCATGAACCGGGCGCTCTCGGACCTGGATAGATCCTACATCGGCGCGATCTACCCGTTCGAGGGCACGCCGGTGGTGGACGTGGTCGTGGGTGCGCCGCCGGCGCCAGCCGATATCGGCGCCCACGGCGAAGAGGACCTGTTTCGCTTCCGGGCCGAGCAGGCCGGGTCTTACGTGATCGAGACCAGCGGCCCAACGGACGTGGTCATGGCGCTGTACGGGCCGGACAGCCGCACCAACCAATTGGCGCAAGATGACGACAGCGGCAAGGGCCTGAACGCCCGCATTGCCATCGATTTGCAGCCGGGCACTTATTTCGTGCGCATCCGCCACTACCGGCCGCGCGGCACAGGCGTGTATTCGTTATCGGCGACGAAAGCTGGCTGAGAGCTTCGACGGGTTAAGTGTGGCAGCCTGAGATTCAAGCTCTCAGGCTGCCAGGTATTCAGATGTCAGGCCTGGGCGAGCAGGCTGTCGAGCACGGTCTTAGAGCGCGCTTCGACCTCGGCGTGCAGGCTATTGCCGTGGGCGTCCATGGTGACCACGGCGGGGAAATCTTCGACCTCGATGACCCACATAGCCTCGGGAACGCCGAAATCCAGCTTGTAGACGCCCAGGACGCGCTTGACCGTCTGGGCGATGAGCGAGGCGGCCCCGCCGATGGCGTGCAGGTAGACGCCCGGGACTTCCTGGCAGGCAGCCAGGGTCTTGGGGCCCATGCCGCCCTTGCCGATCACGCCCATGATGTTGAAATAGCGCATCACGTCGCCCTGGTAGGGCTCTTCGCGGATGCTGGTGGTCGGCCCGGCGGCAACGAAGCGGTAATCGCCCGTGTCCAGGCCGGCGACCACCGGACCGCAGTGGTAGATCACGCTGCCTTTGAGCAGCGGTAAGATGGCTTCGTAAACCTGCTGGTCATCGCCCTGCGGCTGGCGGGTGTGCCTGACGAAGGTGTCGATCATCCATTTGTGCACGTTGTCGCGCCCGGTGATCATCACGCCGGAGAGCGCCACGGGGTCGCCCACTTTGAGGCTGCGTACCAGCTCGGCGTCCAGGGGAAGTTTAATCTTTTTCATGTGGCACCTGCCTTTACTCGTAGTGGGCCTGGCCGTTTTGCCAGGTCATGCGCCGCCGCCGGTAAGCCCAGCACATGTAGGAAATCGTGACGAAGAAGCTGGCAGGCAGGCGGTGCAGGCTGGTCAGCTTGGCGCCCAGCAGGGTGGTTTGCCCGCCGAAGCCCATCGGGCCGATGCCCAACTGGTTGCCTTCGCTCGTCAGACGCTCTTCCAGGGCGGCCAGTTGCGGGTCGGGGTTGCTCTCGTCCAGCTTGCGGAAGAGAGTCTCCTTGGATGCATAGTAAGAGGAGCCGCGGTCGCCGCCGATGGCCACGCCCAGGATGCCGGGGGCGCAGCCCTTGCCCTGGGCCTTGTGCACCGCGTCCAGCACGACTTTGCGCACGCCGGCCAGGTCGCGCCCGGCGCCCAGGGCGGTGTTGGGCAGCGAGTATTGGGCGCCGACGTTCTCGCAGCCGCCGCCTTTGAGCATCAATTCGATCGTCAGGGCTTCGCCTTCGACTTCTTCGAAGTGCACGGTGGGGAAGTAATCGTCGCCCAGATTGTCCCCGCTGTTCTTGCCGCTGATCGAGTGCACCGAGTTGGGGCGCAGGTAAGCGCGGCGGGTAGCTTCGACCACGGCCGCCTCGATCTGCTGGCGCAGGGCGCGTGTGCTCCAGCCTGCGGGGTAGTGCACGTAAAAGATGGGCGTGCCGGTATCCTGGCAGATGGGTGTGGCGTTGGCGCGGGCCAGCTCCACGTTGGTCAGGATCGTCTCCAGGGCGCCGCGCGCTGCCGAGCCGGGCTCTTCTTGCTCCACAGCTTTGCGCAGGGCGACTTCAACGTCCGGCGGCAGGTCGGTGGACGCCAGGCGCACCAGCTCCAGGATGGGTTCGGTCAAATCTTGCATAAGGGCCTCCGAGAATGTGCATCGAACGGGGTAGCGGCAAAATCAGCCGTTGTGGTTGGGATCACGCCGCGGGTGGCGTGGCTGGGTTAATTTTACTACACTCCCTGGGCAGGCCGAAGAGCAACACCAGCGGCCCCAGCCATAACAGCCACATCGCCACGGGCAATCCGTTCCGTTCGGCCACCCAGCCCACCAGCCAGACCAGCGCCCCGCTCAACGGCCCGGCCAGCGAGTTGACTGCCATGACCGTGCCAGAGCGGCCGGGCATGGCGGCGTAAGCCTCGCCCTGCAGCACCGGGTACCAGCCCAGGGTCGACAGGCGCAGGGCGATCGCCAGGGCGATCTTGGCCGGCAGCCAGGGCAGCAGCAGCCAGGCCGGGTAGAGCAGGGCGGTGATGGCCGCCGAAATGCGCACCACCCGCCGCCCGGGGACGCGCTCCAGCAGCGGCACCAGCAGCAGGTCGGCGCACAGGCTGGCGGCCATCAGGGCGCTGAGCAGCACGCCCACCTGCGCCGGGCTCAGCCCGACCACGTCGGCGAAGTACAGGGCCACGTAGCCGGCGTACACGTCCAGCATCAGGTCGGAGAACTCCAGCAGCGCCAGCCAGCGCAGTAGGCCCAGGTTGCGCACCGCCGCCCACAAATTGGGCAGCAGGGCGGCGAAGTCGTTTTTACCCGGGGCGGGGTCTTCTGCATGCTGGCGCCGGGCGGGAAAGGGCTGCCAGACGACCAGCAGCGCCAGGGCCAGGCACAGCCCGGTCAGGGCCAGGTAGGACCAGCGCCAGCCCAGCGCCAGGGCGAACCCGCCAGCCACCAGCAGCGGCCCGAACAGGTTGCCCAGCGAGCCGGCCACCGTCCAGCGCGCCATCATGTGCGCTTCGCGCCCGGGGTTGAGGTCCATCAGAGTGGCCTGCGACAGCGTGACGAAGGCCCCGCTGGAGGGGAATCCGATCATGAAAGCCAGCAGTACCAGCGGGAAGGTGTGCGCCCCGGCAATGAGCAGCAGGCTGATGGCGATGACCAGCCCGCCGGCGATCACCAGGCCTTTGCGCAGGCGCGTGTCGCCCAACAGCATCAGCGCCGGCTCGATGAAAGTGTTCAGGGCGTGGGGCGCCCCCAGCAGCAGGCCGATCTGGGCGTAATCCAGCCCCAGGTCGCGGCGCAGGGAGGGCAGAACGGCCCCCTGGATGCCGTAATTCAGTTCGTCGAAGAACTCGATCAGCAGGAACAGCAGGGTCAGGGAAATGGCGCGGCGCGCCAATTTGGGACCCACCCGGGGGCGGGGTAACCAGCGATTGAACATTGCGTTTCTCCTTGTCATTGTGGTTTAGAAATTGGATTTTTGTCACTATTCCAATTTCTTTGTCAGAAATCGCTCTTAGAAACCAGGTTTCTATCAAAAACCTGGTTTCTGTCCCAGCGAATTGACAAGGAGGGGCACGCGCCCCCGGTGAAGCGCTTCTAGATCAACGGGGTGGGTGGAAGATTTCACGCATGCGTCTGATTATACCGCGGGCCTGGAAAAATGTGCTTACAGGGCGACCTCCATTTGGGTGCGCCCTGAATGTTGCGCCTATTTACGCTTGCGGCGGCGAGGCGGCTGGCTGTGAGCCGCGCCGCGCGTCTGGGCTTTCAGCCAGGCCACGGCGCCGGGCGTGTTCCACCAGTTGGTGTAATTCCCGGCCACGTATTCTACTGCCTCGTCTTCATCGCCCAGGCCAATGAAATCGGGTAGCTCTTCGGGCATGGGCTTATCACCGAGCAGGAAAGCCGGCACGTGCGGGTTCGTTCGCAGGGCGCGGCGCAGGGCGGCGCTGGCCTGGGTCGAATCGCCTTTCTTGCGGAAGGCCAGCAGAGCGCGAGAATAGGCCCAGGCGGCGGTGCTGTCATCGGGGTATTCATCCAGGAGCTGCCAGGCCTGGGCGTCTTGCTTTTGCCCGATCAACTGCGTCAAGAGCATGTAGCGCACGCCCTGGCTGTCGCTGGGGTTGAGGCGCAGCATCTCGGCCAGGTGCTGGATGGCTTCGGCGTAGCGTTCCAGGTACAGCAGGCATTCGGCCAGGCCCAGGCGGGCGCGCAGGTAAGGGCGCGTTTCCACCAACTCCCAGAAGTGCCCGGCATTTTCGCGGAAGTAGGCTTCTCCCAGGGCGCGCTCGCCGGCCTGCACGCCTTTCAGGTAATATTCATAAGCTTCCCTGGCGCTCTCGGCTTCCTCATCTGCCAGCAGCACGTAGGCGTCGGCGCAGTCGGGCGAGACCTGCAACGCCTGGCGGGCCAGGCGCAGGCGCTCATCGGCATCGTCCGATTCCCAGGCCTGGAAGACCAATTCCTGGGCTTCTTCCAGGGCCGGGTCCAGGGCTGCCAGCATCTCGATGAGGTCCGCATCGTCTTCGAAATCTTCTTCCTCGATGTCCTCCAAATCGATGAAAAAGCCGTTTTCGAAATCCTGGCCCTCGAACAGGTCCTCGGGCAGCTCACCGGCGGGGTAGCGCAGCGCCAGGCTCAGGCTGCCATCGCAGGTATCCACCTTCAGGCTGGTCTCGATGGGGCGGTAATCCTGCTGCTCAGCGACCAGCAGCTTGACGAAGCGCGGGATGGCGCGCAGCAGCGCCTCGTACTGCACCAGCTCCGGGCGGCTGGGGCGCAGCAGGTCGTCCGTAGTGTAGGTGATCGGCAGCGGGTAGGCGTTCAGGGCGGCTACCGGCCAGCCGTGCTGTTCGATGCCGTCCAGGTCGGCTGCGGGGATCAGGCTGGCTTCTTCGAAGGAGAACGAACGCCAGCCGCCGGGGCCCAGGCGCTCCAGCGGGTCTTCGAATTCCTGGTAAGAGCGCAGCACGCTCTGCCAATCGCTGTGCACGATCAGGCCGTACTGCATGCCGGCGTTGCCCATCAACTGCACGAAGCGCTCTTCCCCGGAGGGCGAGAAGACCACCCCCACGGGCTGTGAGTCGGCCAGGTACTCCCAGGGTTCGGCGCGGAAGTAGTCGGCCGCCGCCGCAAACAGGGCGCCGACCTGCTCGGGAGTCACGCCGGGCACCTCCAGCAGGCCGGGCAGGTCGGGCTGCTCGCTTTCGAAGTATTCGTCGAACAGGTGGATCAGCTCGTCGACTTCCGCCGAGGGCGGCTGGTGGACGGCCTGGATGCCCAGCTCGCCGAGCAGGGGGGCCAGGGCCTGGGCGAACTGCGCTTCTTCGAAGACCACCTGCTGCGGGCGGTGGGGCTCGAGCCCGGAGCTCTTCTCCGGCTTGCGCATGGTTTTCAACAGCCAGTTCTGCACCTGGGCCTCGTCGGGCGGCTGGAGCACGATATCGTTGAACAGGATTTGCTTCTGCTCGGGGATGGTGACCAGGAAGATCAGCGGGCGAGTGGGCTGCTCGCCTTCTTCAGCGATCCAGGTGTGCAGTTGGCGGATGGTCAGGTGCCAGGCCAGCGCTTTTTGGGGCAGTTTGGCCAGGGCTTGTAAGGATTTTTTGCCAGGGGGCATAGAGTTCCTCCGGGAGTATGAATGCGTGCTTGCACAGTGGCATATTGTATCTCAAAACTGCCCCCCCTTGACTCTGGTTTGGATTGGGGCATAATTGGTTGAGACCAGACTTGGCAGGTTTCTAAAAACCTGTCAGGTCTTGATTACGCGAGGCAAACAGCATGTCGATTTACACCTGGAAGCTACATCTCAAGCCCGGCTCCTTCGAGTTGGAGCGCCTGGATTTACCCGGCGCGGCCAGCCTGGATGAGGTCTCGGCGCGGCTGCCGGGCGGGGCCTACACCACGCTGCGCACCTACCGGCGCAGCCAGGCGCTGGGCCTGCCAGCGCATTTGCAGCGCCTGCAAGACACTACCCGGCTGGCGGGGCATGCCTGGCAGTTGGACGCGCCCCTGCTGCGGGCGGCGCTGCGCCGGGCGCTGGAGTCGCTCTCCGCCGCCGGCGATCTGCGCCTGCGCCTGACGGTGGATTTCGAAAACCAGCCGGGGCAGGTTTACCTGACTGCCCAGGATTTGCAGGCCCTGCCAGACGCGCTTTACCAGCAGGGAGCGCGCGTGGTGACCTGTGACTTGCAGCGCTGGCTGCCGCAGGCCAAGCTGACACGCTTCATCGCCCGCGCCGGCCAGGTGCGCGCCGGGCTGCCTGCGGAGGTCAACGAAGCCATCATGGTCGACCCGCAGGGCCGGCTGATGGAAGGCCTGAGCAGCAACTTCTTCGCCGTAAAGGACGGCGTGTTGTGGACGGCTGGGGAGGGGGTCTTGGGCGGGGTGACGCGCAGCATTGTAATGGGAAACGTCCAGCGCCTGGGACTGCCGATCAACTTGCAGCCGGTTCGCCGGGCGCAGATCCCCGAACTGGAAGAAGCCTTTATCACCAGCTCCAGCCGGGCAGTGCTGCCGCTGGCGCATATCGACCAGGTGGTGATCGCCAGCGGGCAGCCGGGTACGCTGACGCGCCGCTTGATGGCCGCTTACCAGGCCTACCTGGACGAGCATTTGGAGCCGGTCTAATCGCGATAGGCACTCTGCTGGGCGTTGGCCACCAGCGACATCACCAGGAAAATGAAGGGCAGCATCAGCAGCGGGATCCACAGCAGGTCGCGCAGGTGCACGGCGTCCGGCGTGGCGGGCTGTGCCGCCGCCGGTTGGATGGCGTCGGTTGGGGGCGCCGCCTCGGCCGGTGGGAGCGCTTCTTCGCTCTGGTCCAGCCAGTCTTCGACGTTAGTTTCGATCTGCGCCTCGCCCAGCCCGGCCCAGCTTTTCAGCAAGCTCTCCAGTTCACCGCGGCGCGCCGCCATCTCGACCGGCAGGGCCACGACGCGCAGCAGGGCCGGGTCGCCCGGGTAGACCTGTTCGCCGGCAGCGATGTGCCAGCGCAGCGGCAGGCTGTAGATGCCGGGCTCGGCGTAGCCGCCCAGTTGCAGGCTGAACTGCGCCTGCCCGCCGCTCTCCACCGGGCGCTCGAAGGCCAGCGCTTGCTGGGCGCCCAGGGGGTTCTTCTCCAGCACGAAGCGCTGTTCCTCGGGCAGCCACACCTGGCTGCCGGTGTTGGTCAGGGTGAATTCCAGCTCCAGCGGGTCCCCGGCGACCAGCACCAGCCAGGGCGGCGCCCCGGCTGCGGAGGCTGAGACCGGCGGGTTGACCTCGGCCGGCGTGGGCAGGGCGGTGGGGCGGGCGGCGGTGCGGGCGGGCGAGGCCGCCCGCATGGCCAGCGCCTGGGGGATCAGGCGCTCGGATTTGAGGTAGCCCTCGCCCTGGCAGGTCAATTGGGCCGAGCCGCCGCCGTCCAGCATCATCACCTTCTCGGCGCCGAAGTCGCGCAGCACGCTGGCCACCTCGCTCTGCACGGCGGTGGCCGTGTTGAGCATCAGGAAGATTTCGAACGCCCCGTCGCCGTTCCCGTCCGCCAGGCCGACGAAGGTGCGCCCCACGGCGTACTTGGCGCGCTTGTTGGCTTCCTCGGTCAGCCCGGCCAGGATGTCCGGGGCGGACGAGCCGTACAGCGCCTCCTGGGTCAGGGGCGTGATGTCCGCCCGCTCGCCCCACAGCTCGAGCATCAGTTTCTGCTCGGGGTACTGTTCGATCGCCCAGCCGTCGCTGATCACCTGCCCGTCGACCTTGAGCGGGAAAGCCAGGCGGGTGGGGGCCTCGGGCATGTAGAAGAAGCCGCCGTTGGCCACGCAGAAAGTGTTCGGGTGCTCGGCCACCGCCTGCCGCCAAAACATCGCCAGGGGCTGCAAGCTGAAGCGCGGGTCGGCCCCGCCGTACACGCCCTTGTTGGGGCGCGGCTCGATCACCTGGGCGTACTGCAACCTCACCCGCGCCCCGGCGCGCAGGTCCAGCACCTGGACGTAATCGGGCGAGCCGTTGGGGTAATCTTTCTGATACAGCTCGGCGCCTTCCGCCGAGAGCAGCAGCTCGAAGCCGGGCGGGATGGTGACGCCCGGCGGCGCGGCCAGTGCGCCGCGCCAGGGCAGGCCCAGGAGCAGCAGGCCGAATAACAGGAACAGGGAAAAACGGTGTTTCAACATCCAGATTTTGTCCACAGATTGGCGCAGCGCGCTCGCAGATTATACCGAATTTGTTGTTGGTGGTGAGGGATGCTGCGCCAATCTGTCGCCAGTATTGTAATTAGAACAAATATTCTAGTCAAGAGGCGCGGGGGGTGATTTCACCGCGCCCTGGATGTGCAGGTAGCGCAGCGCGGTGAAGCTGAAATACGACAGCGGGTAGTGCTGCAGGTCGGTGGTGTGAGCGTTCACCAGCAGGCTGCCCCCACTGGCGCATTCACCCCCCGGCTGGCGGGCGACCACGATGACTTCGTGGAACCAGCCGGAGAGGCCGTAAAGCTGCACCACATCCCCGGGCTGCAGGGCGCAGGCGCTGCGGACGGCCTGCCCGACCGGCCCCGGCCCGCGCCGGAAGCGCAGGAAGGCGGCGAAGGCGTCCACCCGCACCCAGGGCAGCGAGCCGCTGTGGCTGAAGGAATCGTAGTACCAGCCGCGGGCGTAGTCCCCGGGCGGGGTTATAACCTGCCCTGCCCCGGCGTAGACCGCCTGCGAGACGAAGTTGGCGCAGTCGTAGCCCGGCTCGTCATGGTAGGCCGGGTTGCGCCAGGTCTCCGGGTCCGTGTTCCAGTTCCCCCAGGCCTCGGCGTAGGCCGCCGCCGCCGCCCGGTCGTAGCGCGCCAGCCTCAGCCCGGGCGGCTGGCGCGGCGCCGGGCCCCCCGGGCGGGCCAGGGCCGGATCGTTTACCTGGCGCCGCGCCTGGATGCGCCCCAGCAGGCGTTCGGCCGGCACGCCCGCCAGGACGAAAGCCAGCTCGTCGACGTAGGCGTCGCCGACCAGCTTCCAGCCTTCGGGCTGGCGCTGCAAGCGCAGGGTATGCGCCAGGCGCCCCAGGCGCGACTCCTGCGGGGCCAGGGCCTGGAAGACCACCGCGTGGCTCTCGTACAGGCGCGCCTGGGCCAGGGTCCCCTGTATCTCAACGCTTTCGTAATCCAGCCAGAAGTGGTAATCCTGGTAGCCGAGTTGGAAGGCTTCCGCCAGGGCCAGCTCGACCGCCTGGCGCTCCCGGGCGCCGCCCAGCCAGTCCTGCGCCTCGGCGCTCTCGCCCGCCAGGAAGTCCAAATCCACGGCCTGCCCCAGGCGCAGGCTCTCGTAGCGCACCTGGAAATAAGTCTGGATGGCGTTCTCGACCTTGGCCCGCTCGGGGATCGTCGGGTCGCCCTGGGCCTCCTGGTAGGCGGCGCGCAGTTGCTCGGCGCTGGGGTAGGGCGGGGCGGCGAGGCTGGCTGAGGGTGAGGTGAACAGGGTTGTGATGAGCAGGGCCAGGATTAGCACGGGGCGCATGATGGCGGATCGTACAAAAACCGGGAGATTTTTGTACACGGATTTACCGGATGAGCACCGATTCTTATTCTTGAAATTCATGCTCATACATAGTATCGCCAACTTCCCGCATGTCATCCTGCAAGGCCTGGGTCAAAGCCGGCATGCTGGCAAAATCCTGGTAGCGCCCGGCTCGCAAATCCTCTTCTGCGGCCTGCTCGCCTTGCTGCCAGCGCGGGGTCCAAAAATAAGCCTGGGTGTGGTCAATAGTCATTGCGGGGCCTTTGAATTTCGGAAATCTGGGTAAGCCGATTTTACTATGGTTTGTGCTAAAAGCTGGCTGCAAACCAACCTCCCCATCGAATAATGGTAGGGGCGGGTCTGCCAGCTCTGGCAAGCTTACCCCATCCTCCCAACCTCTCCTCTGGCCTGCAGCGCGCTTCCGGCGACTCGACCCGCTCTTGTGCACGCCATCCACCGCCATTGAATGATAAAATACCCCCACATCATCCCGCCTGGATCAGGAGGCAAAACCCATGGGATTCGACCTGGACACCTGGAAAGCACAACTGGCGCAGCGCCTGCCGGGCTGGCGGGCGCGCATGCAGCGCGCCGGCGTGGATTCAGTTTATGCCTTTATCTCGGCCGCCGCCCTGTGGCCGGTGGTCGAGGCCGCCCGGGGCGGCGAATGGGCCGCCCTGGCCGAGCTGGGGAAGGTGGCCGCCGCGGTGGGCACCAACCTGCTTGCCAACCAGATTCAGAACTGGAAAGACGAAAGCGATGCGGCCCGGCAGTTGCAAGAGGCCGCCTCGCAGCAGCCCGACTTGCGCAACGAACTGGATGCCGTCTTGCAGAAGCTGGAGGCCATTTCCCTGGCAGGGGCTCGTTTGAGCGAGGCGGAGCGGGATTGGTTTGTAAACGCCCTGCGCGCCGAGCTGCAGCAGGCCGGCAGCGCTTTGCAGATCGTCGAAGGCGATTACCTGGAGAGCGGCGCCATCCAGGTCAATTTGCGTGTAGATAGCATTTCGAACGTCAGCGGCGGGCAGGTCAACCTGGCCGGACGAGATGTGATCCACAACTACGCCTCGCCCGGCGACGACCCCGCCGCCCTGCGCCGGGCCTACCTGGAGCGCATCGTCGCCGCCACCAGCCACCTCTCGCTCAGCGGCATCGATCCCAAGGCGGCCAGCGAGGCCGGGCAGCGCCTCGACCTGGGGGCGGTCTACACTGCCCTGCTGACCCTCACCAGCGGAGAGCACTCGCGCGGGGAGCGCGGCGAGGTGGCCCCCGAGCGCTCGCCGCGCCGCCTGTCGGCCCTGGCGCTGCTCGACCGGGAGGCGCGCCTGGTGCTGCTGGGCGACCCCGGCAGCGGCAAGAGCACCTTCGTCAATTTCGTGGCTCTGTGCCTGGCGGGCGAAGCCCTGGGCCGCCCGGACGCCAACCTGGCCCTGCTCAAAGCCCCCCTGCCGCCGGACGAGGATGAGCGCCGTAAGGGAGATGAAAAGCCCGCCGCCCAGCCCTGGAGCCACGCCGCCTTGCTGCCCGTGCGCGTCATCCTGCGCGATTTCGCCGCCCGCGGCCTGCCCGAGCCAGGCCAGCCGGCCGCCGCCAAACACCTGTGGGATTTCATCGCCGCCGAGCTGCGCGCCGCCGCCCTGGGCGATTTCGAGAAGCACCTGGTGCGCGAACTGCGCCAATCCGGCGGCCTGCTCCTGCTGGACGGGCTGGACGAGGTGCCCGAGGCCGGGCAGCGCCGGGCGCAGATCAAGGCGTGCGTGGATGAGTTCGCCAAAGCCTTCCCGCGCTGCCGCATCCTGGTTACCAGCCGCACCTACGCCTACCAGAAGCAGGACTGGCGCCTGCCGGGCTTCACCGAGGCCGTGCTGGCCCCCTTCAGCCGCGGGCAGATCGAGCAGTTCGTCGAGCGCTGGTACGCTCACATCGGCGGGCTGCGCGGCCTGCCGCCCGCCGACGCCCAGGGGCGCGCCGAGCTGCTCAAGCGCGCCATCGTCGCCAGCGACCGCCTGTACGCCCTGGCCGAGCGCCCGCTGCTGCTGACCCTGATGGCCAGCCTGCACGCCTGGCGCGGCGGCTCGCTGCCCGAGAAGCGCGAAGAACTCTACAGCGACACCGTCGACCTGCTGTTGGACTGGTGGGAGAGCCCCAAGGTGGTGCGCGACGCCCGCGGCCAGGTGCTGGACAGCCAGCCCAGCCTGGCCGAGTGGCTCAAGGTCGACCGCCAGAAGGTGCGCGAGCTGCTCAACCGCCTGGCCTTCGAGGCCCACGCTGCCCAGCCGGACTTGCAGGGCACCGCCGACGTGGCCGAGGGCGATTTGGTGACCGGCCTGCTGGAGCTGAGTAAAAACCCGGATACCCGCCCGGCGCGCCTGGTGGAGTACCTCAGCGCCCGCGCCGGGCTGCTGCTGCCGCGCGGCGCAAGCGTGTACACCTTCCCGCACCGCACCTTTCAAGAGTACCTGGCGGCCTGCTACCTGACCGACCACGATTTCCCCGAGGGGGCGGCCGACCTGGTCTGCCAGGACTTCAACCGCTGGCGCGAGGTGGTCTTGCTGGCCGGGGCCAAGGCCGCCCGCGGCACCGCCTCGGCCATCTGGTCGCTGGTGGACGCCTTGTGTTATCAGGATGCGCCCCAGTCACCCGGAGACTGGCAGTCTCCGGGTGACTTGCAGGGTGACTTGACTGCGCAGTGGGCGGCGCACCTGGCCGGGCAGGCCCTGGTGGAGACGGTCAACCTGGAGGGCGTCTCCGAGCGCAACCGGCCCAAGGTGCAGCGCACGCAGCGCTGGCTGGCGCACCTCCTGCGCAGCGGGGCCCTGCCGGCGCTGGAGCGCGCCCGCGCCGGCGACAGCCTGGCGCGCCTGGGCGACCCGCGCTTCGACCCGGCGCGCTGGTATCTGCCCGCCGAGCCGCTGCTGGGCTTCGTGCATATCCCCGCCGGGCCGTTCCGGATGGGCAGCGATAAGCGCCGGGACTCACAGGCTGACGATGACGAACTGCCGCAGCACGAAGTGCGCCTGGAGGATTACTGGCTGGGGCGCTTCCCGGTGACCGTGGCCCAGTTCCGCGCCTTCGTGCAGGACAGCCGCCACCGGCCGCAGGAGAAACGCAGCCTGGAAGGCCTCGATAATCACCCCGTGGTGTATGTAACCTGGTACGATGCCATCGCTTACTGCCAGTGGTTGAGCGGCAAACTGCAAGCGCAGGCCCGGCGGGTGCTGCAGGGCGGCGGGCCTGCGCTGGATGAGATCAGCCTGGCTTTCTGGCAGGGACTGGCGCAGGGGAATTTGCAGGTCACGCTGCCCAGCGAAGCCGAATGGGAGAAAGCTGCCCGCGGCGCGGATGGGCGCACCTATCCCTGGGGGGACGATTTCGACCCGGACAAGACCAACACCGTCGAGACCGGCATCGGGGGCGCCAGTACCGTGGGCTGCTTCCCCGCCGGGGCCAGCCTTTACGGGCTGCTGGACTTGAGCGGGGACGTCTGGGAGTGGACGCGCAGTATTTTCAAGGATTATCCTTACAATCCGGGCGATGGACGTGAGGCGCTCAAGGGCAATGACCTGCGCGTGCTGCGGGGCGGCTCCTTCGGTAACTATCGTAGGAACGCCCGCTGCGCCCACCGGTACAGGAACCTCCCAGTCAACTGGGACATGGACAGGGGTGTCCGGGCGGGGGTCGTCCCGTTGCCGCTGGGCTCTGGAGGCTCTGGTTCTCTGGGGCTCTGAACGGGGGATGGGGTCTGGGGAAGGGGGCGCGGCGCAGCGCCCCCGTCCCCCGCGGCGCGTGTAGGCGAGGGGTGACCTGGCACGCTTCTTGCATCGAAGCAGGTGCAAGCTCTGGAGAAGCGCAATGTCCAACCCTGAAATGCCCATCTTCACCCGCACTTTCGATTTCCTCACCTGGCTGCTGCCCACCACCAACCATTTCCCGCGCGCCCACCGCCTTACCCTGACGGCGCGCCTGCTCAACGCCGCCTTCGATCTGCGCGAGCAGTTGGAGGCCGCCAACCACCGCATGGGGCGCGAGCGCCTGGCCTACCTGAACGCCGCCGACGAATCGCTCGACCGGGTGCGCCTGTACCTGCGCCTGGCGGTCAAATGGGACTGGCTGACGGGCGGGCAGTACCAGCACGCCGCCAGGATGGTCACCGAAATCGGGCGGCTGCTGGGCGGCTGGAAGAAAACGCTGTGAGAACGGCAATTGGCGGCCTCGCGCCGCAGTTGCGGGGGCGCGCCCATTCAACCTGCGCGTGCTGCGGGGCGGCTCCTTCGATAACAATCGTAGGAACGCCCGCTGCGCCCACCGGAACAGGAACAACCCAGACAACAGGAACATGAACAGGGGTTTCCGGGCGGGGGTCGTCACATTTTTCACGCTGGCGGGGTCGTTTCCCGGCGGCCGGAATTGCGGTGCGGCTGAAAGGCTTCACCGCCGAGGCGAAAAATGGCGGGGCGCGTTCCTGGCCGAGACCATCTTCCCCCTCTCCCTACCAGGGAGAGGGCCGGGGTGAGGGTCCGGGCATATAGCCGCGGCCCCGCGCCCTGGGTACGTCCCTGGCGCGGGGCCAACCCCCTCGAGTTGGCCCATGTACACCCAACTATACTCCTGGGATAACCTGCTGCTGGCCTTCCACAAGGCCGGGCGCGGCAAGCGCGGCCAGCCCAACGTGGCCGCTTTCGAGCACCGCCTGGAGGACAACCTGTTCGCCTTGCAGGACGAACTGCTGGCTTTCACTTACCGCCCCGGCCCTTACGATCATTTCTACGTGCACGAGCCCAAGCGCCGCCTGATCTCGGCCGCCCCCTTCCGCGACCGGGTGGTGCACCATGCCCTGTGCAGCCAGATCGAGCCGCTTTTCGAGCGCAGCTTCATCGCCGATTCCTACGCCAACCGCCTCGGCAAGGGCACCCACCGCGCCCTGGATCGCGCCCAGGGCTTCGCCCGGCGCTACGCCTACGTTTTACAGTGCGACGTGGTGCAGTTTTTCCCGTCCATCGATCTCGAAATCTTATACGGCCTGCTCTCCCGCAAGCTCGACGACCCCGGCGTGCTCTGGCTGGTGCAGCGCATCCTGGAGGGCGGGGCGAACCTGCCGGCTGGTGAAACCTCGCCCGTCTATTTCCCCGGCGACGATCTGTTCGCCGCGCTGCGGCCAACCGGCCTGCCCATCGGCAACCTGACCAGCCAGTTCTGGGCCAATGTCTACCTCAATCCCCTGGATCACTTCATCAAACGTGAGTTACGCTGCGAGGGGCGCAGCCCGGCCTACCTGCGCTTCGTCGACGACATCCTGCTCTTCGGCAACAGCAAGGCCTGGCTGTGGGCCTGCAAGCAGGCCATCCAGGAGCGCCTGGCACGCCTGCGCCTGGTGATCCACCCCGGCGCCCAGCCGCGTCCGGTGGGCCAGGGCTTCCCCTTCCTGGGCTTCGTGGTTTACCCCTGGCGGCGGCGCTTGAAGCGCCGCAAGGGCCTGCACTACCAGCGCCGCCTGCGTTTTTTGCTGGCAGCCTGCGCCCGCGGCGACCTGCCGTTCGAGGCGCTCAACGCCAGCCTGCGCGGCTGGGTGGAGCACGCCCGCCACGCCAACACCACCGGTCTGCGCAAGGCTATTCTAGGCGCAGCATGCCTCAAGACCTGACAGGTTTTGGCGAGTCCGCTGCCGGGCAGGGCCCTGGTCGATTGGGGCTCTATGCAAACCTGTCAGGTCTGGTGTTGGCGATGCCGACCTCGCCCAATCTCCAAATCCCCTCGCACCTTTACAATTTCATAGCGCACAGGAAAGGCTTGGTTTTCACGGATTTACTTGATATACTCAGGGTAAGTAGAAGGCCAACCTATGGGCTATCGTTTTGAGTTTACACCAGAAATTGTGCGTTGTTTGCAGACCATCAAGCGCGCCTGGGCCGAAGTGAAACTGACTGTTATTCCACCCGGCTTGGCTGAGGACCTGCGCCTGCGCGCTCGCCCCATTTTTCGACGCGCATCGAAGGGCGTTTCTACGCTTTGGAGGAGTTCTACTTGGGGTTGTTTTCCCGGCAGGATGAGGTCACGACCTCCGAGATTGCCCGGGCGCTGGCATTATCTGACCGCCAGGCGCGCGACCTGATTGCTCAATGGCTGGCGCAAGGCTGGTTGGAGATGAGTGTGGCCTCGCGCAAGGGGCGGCGCTATCGTTTATCGGCGGTTTATCGGCGGAGCGGGGCGATTGAGGCAGGCCGGCCTTTCCTGAACATTGCGCCGGGTTTGCAAGTAAATAAATAGTGATCTACCATCTAGAACACGGAGATCACGGAGCAAACACAGAGAGCACAGAGTCTTTTTTATAAACCTTCTCAGCATTTTTTCTCTGCGCACTCCGTGGTTCTTCTCCGTGCTCTCCGTGTTAAAATCGCCCATCGGACATTCCGTAAAGGAACAGGAAACATGTCGCCAGCCAACCCCACCCCCCCTACGGCTCGCAAAGCCAAATCCACCTGGGACCTGAGCCAAATCTACGCCAGCCCGGCGGATTGGGAAGCCGACTTCCACCGCGCCGAGGCCGGCCTGCCCGAGCTGGGCGCCCTGCAGGGCGCGCTGGGCGGGTCGGGGGCGGCCCTGCTGCGGGCGCTGGAGCAGCGCGATGCGCTCTTCGTCCTGGTCGACCGCCTGCACATGTCGGCGCACCTGCAGGCCGACCTGGACCGCCGCGACAGCGCCAGCCAGGCGCGCGCCGAACGCGCCGACCGGCTGATGGCGCGCTTTCATGAAGCAGCCGCCTTTATCAAACCCGAGATCGTTGCCCTGGACGAGGCCCAACTGGCGGCTTTCTACGCCGGGCAGCCCGGGCTGGAAACCTACCGCTTCCACATCGACGAGGCCCGCCGCCTGCGCCCGCACGCCCGCTCGCCGGAGGTGGAAGCCCTGCTGGCCCAGGCCGGCGAGGTCTTGCAAACGCCCGGGACGATTTACGAGGCGCTCAACGAGGCCGATTTGCACTTCCCCGAGATCGCCGACCCCGGGACGGGCGAGGCCCTGGCGGTGACGCACGCCAGCATCTGGGGCCTGTTGGAGAACCGGAATCGTGAAATCCGCCGGGCGGCGCTGCAGGCCTACGTCTCGGTCTACGTGGCGCACCGCAACAGCTTCGCCGCGGCGCTGGCCGGGGCGGTGGCGCGCGATAACTTCCTGGCGGGCGCCCGCGGCTACGCATCGGCGGTGGAGGCCGCCCTGGACGCCGAGGGCATCCCCCAGGCAGTGTATGACGCGCTGCTCCACACGGTGCGCGCCCACGCCCCGCTGCTGCGCCGCTACATGCAGTTGATCCGCCGCGCCCTGGATGTCGAACAGCTTTACATCTACGACCTGTCGGCCACCCTCACCCCGGGGGTAGAGGCTACAGTTTCGTACGAAGAGGCCTGCGCGCGGGCCCTGGCGGCGCTGGGCGTGCTGGGCGCAGAATACACGGCCGTCCTGGAGCAGGCGCTCTACGAGCAGGGCTGGGTGGACGCCTTCGAGCGCCCGCACAAGCGCAGCGGCGGCTACAACTGGTGCAGCTACACCACCCACCCCTTTATCCTGCTCAACTGGCAGGGCACGCTGTGGAGCCAGTCGATCCTGGCCCACGAGCTGGGCCACGCCATGCATAGCTGGTATTCCCAGAAGAACCAGCCGGGCGTCTACAGCGAATGCACCCTTTTTGTGGCCGAGGTAGCCTCCAACGTCAACGAGCAGTTGCTCTTCGACCATTTGCTCGACACCACCACCGACCCTCAGCAGCGCCTGCTGCTGCTCGAAAAGCGCCTGGGCCAGCTTTACGGGGCGCTCTTCATCCAGACCATGTTCGCCGAGTTCGAGCTGGAGGCGCACCGCCGCAAGCAGGCTGGTGAGGCGCTGACGGCGGACGCCCTGGACGAGACCGCCCACAATATCCACCTGGCGTACTTCGGCAGCGAAGTCTCCAGCGAAATGGCCGACCCGTTCTTCTGGGAGATCGTGCCGCATTTCCAGTGGAACTTCTACGTCTACAAGTACGCCACGGGCATCTCGGCCGCCCTGGCGGTGGCGCGTGCCATCCGCCAGCAGGGCCAGCCGGCCGTGGCGCGCTGGCTGGCCTTCCTCGAAGCCGGCTCGTCGCGCCCCTCGCTGGAGCTGCTGCGGGAGGCCGGCGTCGACCTGACCACCCCGCAGCCCTTCGAAGACGCCTTGCGCACCTTCAGCGAATTGCTTGAGCAATACGAGGCCGATTTGGCGGCTTGATTAAACAAAAACCTGGCAAGTTATCGAACCTGCCAGGTTTGCTGTGTGGTCGGGGCGGGCGGATTTGAACCGCAGAGCGCAGCCGCTCACGGGACCCGGGCCTGCGCTCTGGCAACAATACAAAAACCTGGCAAGTTATCGAACCTGCCAGGTTTGCTGTGTGGTCGGGGCGGGCGGATTTGAACCGCCGACCTCACGGACCCGAACCGTGCGCTCTAGCCGGGCTGAGCCACGCCCCGTTGCCTGTTTTGTAAGGCGTGTGCATTATACTCGAGAGGCAGTCCTTTGGCAAGTGAATTTCGCCAGCCGCTGGGATTGCGATTATAATCGGCGCGAAGCTTATCCCAATTTCAAGGAGTATTGTATGGCTAATAGCAAGAAAGTTCGCGTGGCGATCATCGGAGTGGGCAACTGCGCCTCGGCGCTGGTGCAGGGGGTGAACTTCTACCGTAAGGCCAGGGACGACGAGCAGGTGCCTGGCTTGATGCACGCCAACCTGGGCGGCTACCACATCCGCGACATCGAGTTCAGCGCCGCCATCGACATCGTCGACACCAAGGTGGGCAAGGACCTGAGCGAAGCCATCTCCGCCTATCCCAACAACACGATCAAGTTCGCCGACGTGCCGCACCTGGGCGTGCGCGTGGCGCGCGGCATGACCCACGATGGGCTGGGCAAGTACCTGTCGCAGATCCTCAAGAAGGCCCCTGGCCCCACCGAGGATATCGTCGGCCTTTTGAAGCAAACCAAGACCGACGTGGTGGTCAACTTCTTACCGGTGGGCTCGGAGATGGCGACCAAGTGGTACGTGGAGCAGGTGATGGACGCTGGCTGCGCCTTCGTCAACGGCATCCCGGTCTTCATCGCCAGCTCGGAATACTGGGGCCCGCGCTTCCGCGAGCGCGGCCTGCCGATCATCGGCGACGACGTCAAGAGCCAGGTGGGGGCCACCATCCTGCACCGGGTGCTGACCAGCCTGTTCGTCGACCGCGGCGTGCGCCTGGACCACACCTACCAGCTCAACTTCGGCGGCAACACCGATTTCCTGAACATGCTCGAGCGCGAGCGCCTGGAGTCGAAGAAGATTTCCAAGACCGGGGCGGTGACCAGCATGCTGCCTTACGCTCTGCCGGCGGATGATGTGCACGTCGGCCCCAGCGACCACGTGCCCTGGCTGACCGACCGCAAGTGGTGCTACGTGCGCATGGAAGGCACAACCTTTGGCGAGGTGCCCTTGAACCTGGAGGCCAAGCTGGAAGTGTGGGATTCACCCAACTCGGCGGGCGTGATCATCGACGCGGTGCGCTGCGCCAAGCTGGCCCTGGACCGTGGGCTGAGCGGGCCATTGATCGCCCCGTCTTCCTACTTTATGAAGACCCCGCCCAAGCAGTTCAAGGACGAAGTGGCGCGCGCCATGACCGAGGCCTTCATCAAGGGCGAAGAACCGGAATAGAGTGGTATAATTCTCCCGCTTAAAGGATTTACCCCCAGGGCGGGCAAGCCCTGGATCCCCAGAGAATCTATAACCCTGTTGGGTGAATTTTGTAGGAGAGTGTTGTATGTCTGGTCATTCACACTGGGCCACCATCCGTCGCAAGAAGGAGGGCGCCGATGCCAAGCGTGGACAGGTTTTCACCAAACTGGCGCGCGAGATCGTGATCGCGGCGCGCGCAGGCGGCGGCGACCCCGGCACCAATATCCATTTGCAGTACGCCATCGATCGCGCCCGGGCGCAGAACATGCCCAAGGACAATATCGAGCGCGCCATCAAGCGCGGCACGGGCGATTCCAAGGACGGCATTGAAATCGAAGAGATTACTTACGAAGGTTTCGCCCCGCATGGCGTGGCGCTGATGATCGCCACGATGACCGATAACCGCAACCGTTCGGTAGCCGAGATCCGCCACGTGCTCAACCGCACAGGCGGCAGCATGGCGGAGGCGGGTGCGGTGGGCTGGCAGTTCAAGCGCATCTCGTTTTTCTCTTTCCCGCTGGGTAAGCACGATCCAGACGCGATCTTCGAACTGGCGGTGGAAGCTGGCGCCGACGATGTGACTTTCGAGGAAGATACGGCCGAAATCGTCGGGCCGATCGAGGCTTTCAAGGAGATCAGCGATCACCTGGCCGCGGCTGGCATCGTCCCGGAGGAGGCCGAACTGCGCTATACGCCCACCAACGAAGTCGAGCTGGAAGACGACCAGACTTTGCAGGTCTTGAAGGTGATCGACGCGCTGGAGGAGCTGGATGACGTCCAGCAGGTGTTCTCCAACGTGGCGATCTCCGACAGCGTTTGGGCGCAGCTCGAAGAAGCCTAGCCGCGCAGCGCCTCAGGATGTTGGTGATCGGCATCGACCCCGGCACGGCAACCACAGGTTATGGGTTGGTACGTGAAGATGAAGATGGGAGCCTGGCAGCGGTTGATTTTGGTGTGATCCTCACGCCGGCGGGGCTGCCGATGCCGCAGCGCCTGTTGGAACTGTACCGGCGTTTAACTGAAATCCTGCTTCTCCACCACCCGCAAAGCGGCGCGGTGGAGAAGTTGTTTTTCCAGCGCAACGTGACCACGGCGATCAGTGTAGGGCAGGGGCGCGGCGTGGTGCTGCTGGCCCTGGCGCAGGCCGGGCTGGATGTGGAGGAATACACGCCGATGGAGATCAAGCAGGCCGTGGCCGGCTATGGCGGCGCCGACAAGCACCAGGTGCAGCAGATGGTGCGGGCGCTGCTGGGTCTGGAGCAGGCGCCCAGCCCGGACGATGCTGCCGACGCCCTGGCGGTGGCAATTTGTCATTTACACAGCGCACAGGCGCGGCGTTTATTACGTGAGTAGCGCCTTAGGCGCAGGGATGGTGGTGCGATGATCGCGAGTGTGAGCGGGCGGGTGCTGGAAGTGCTGCCGGACAGCCTGGTGATCGAAGTCGGGGGCGTGGGTTTGCAGGTTTTCGTGCCGGCGGCGCAGCGCGACCAGGTTCGGTCGGGCGAGAGCAAGTTTCTGCACACTTACCTGGTGGTGCGCCAGGATGCTCTGACGCTGTATGGCTTCGAGACGCGTGAGGAGCGCGAGTTCTTCCTGCTGCTCCTGGGGGTCAATGGGGTTGGCCCGCGCATGGCGCTGGGGGTGCTTTCGGTGCTCTCGCCGGACGCTATTCGCCGGGCAGTGTTCCACGAGCAGCCCGAGGTCTTCAACCGCGTGCCGGGGGTAGGCAAGAAGACTGCCCAAAAGATCCTGCTGCAACTGCAGGATCGTATCCCGGCGGTGCCTGGGCTGGAGCCGATGGCGGCGACCAGCGATGTGGATGTGGAGGTGCTGGCAGCACTGACCGCCCTGGGTTACAGCGTGGTGGAGGCGCAGGCTGCGCTGCAAGCCATCCCGCGCGATACGCCGCAAGAGGTGGAAGCGCGCCTGCGCGCTGCCTTGCAATTTTTCACTTAATTATGGAGATGGGTATGTTCGAAGATAAGAAGATTGCGTTTATTGGTCCTGGGGCGATGGCAGAAGCGATGATCTATGGCCTGATCCGGCGCAGCGGGGTGCAGCCGGAGGCGATCCTGGCAGCCGGGCCGCGCACCGAGCGCCTGGAGCAGTTGGGCCAGATGTACGGCATTGCTGGCGATCTCGACAACGCCGCGGTGGCGCGCCAGGCGGATGTGGTGGTGCTGTCGGTCAAGCCGCAGCGCCTGGATCGGGTGCTGGAAGGCCTGGCAGGTTCGATCAAGCCTTCGGCGCTGGTGCTGTCGATCGTAGCGGGCGCTTCGATCGAGAAGATCAGCGCCGGGCTGGGACATCCCCTGGTGGTGCGCTCGATGCCCAACACCCCGGCGCAGATCGGGCAGGGCATCACGGTGTGGACCGCCTCCCAGGGCGTGTCTGAAGAGCAGTTGCAGAGCACGCGCCAGATCCTGGGCGCTTTGGGCGAGGAGGTCTTCGTAGAAGAAGAAAGCTACCTGGACATGGCCACGGCGCTTTCGGGAACCGGACCGGCCTACGTATTCCTGTTCATGGAGGCGATGGTGGATGCAGGCGTGCACCTGGGCTTCCCCCGGCGCATCGCTGAGCGCCTGGTGGCGCAGACAGTGCGCGGCTCGGTGGATTACTACCAGCAGCGCGAAGATCCGGTGCACCTGGCGCGCCTGCGCAACGAAGTGACTTCGCCGGGCGGCACCTCTGCCGCGGCGCTGTATTACCTGGAGAAAGCCGGTTTTCGCACGGCGATCTCACGCGCCATCTGGGCCGCTTACGAGCGCTCGCAGGAGCTGGGCAAGGGCGGCAAGAGCCACGTGCCGGAACGGCCGCTGAACAATGGCAATTAAAACTAGACAAGATAGGCGCTTTCAGGTATCATTTGGCCATCTTCACGGCAGGGAAGGTTACCCGATGGGTTTCTCTCGACATGCGAAAGAGGGACGAACGTCAAACCAAGGCGTGCCCGGATATGAATCCTCTATCCGGGCCGTGATGCGTAAATATGGTGGGGCTATGCAGGTTGCATGGCGCTCCCAGGTGTGAAAGCCAGCGACAATTTATTTCCCGGAGGCACAATGTCTGACCTGATTAGTCAAATTACCGCCGATCTTCAGAAGCAGATCGAAGCTTTCAAACCAGAGTTGGAAGTAAGGGATGTGGGTACGGTCATCGAAGCGGGCGATGGCATTGCGCGTGTGCATGGCCTGGCCGACGTACGCGCTCAGGAGTTGGTGCAGTTCGCCAACGGTGTGAAAGGCATCGCCTTCAACCTGGAGCGGGACAGCGTGGGCGTGATCATTATGGGTGAATATTCCGAGATCTCAGAAGGCATGCAAGTACGTTCAACCGGGCGCATTGCCTCGGTGCCGGTGGGCCCAGGCCTGATCGGGCGCGTGGTGAACGCCCTGGGCGAGCCGGTGGATGGCAAAGGCCCGATCAAGATCGCCGCCTACCGCCCGATCGAGCGCATCGCTCCCGGCGTGGTGCAGCGCAAAGATGTGGACGCGCCAGTGCAAACCGGTCTGAAAGCGATCGACTCGATGATCCCCATCGGGCGCGGGCAGCGTGAGCTGGTCATCGGCGACCGGCAGACGGGCAAGACCGCCATCGCTATTGATACGATTATCAACCAGAAGGGCAAGAACCTGGCGTGCATCTACGTAGCCATCGGGCAGAAGAAAGCCGCCATCGCCCGCACGGTCGCCATCCTGGAGCGCTACGGAGCGATGGAATACACCACGGTGGTAGTGGCTGCCGCGGACGAACCGGCCGCTTTGCAGTACATCGCACCCTATGCCGGCTGCGCCATGGGCGAGGAGTTCATGGAGAACGGGCAGGATGCCCTGGTGATATACGATGACCTGTCCAAGCATGCCTGGGCTTACCGCCAGGTTTCGCTGCTGCTGCGCCGCCCGCCCGGTCGTGAGGCCTATCCTGGCGATCTGTTCTACCTGCACTCGCGCTTGCTCGAGCGCGCTGCCCGCCTGGCGGACGAATACGTGATCGTATCCAAAGAATATGAAGGCCAGCAGGCTGAAGCGGGCGATGCCGTGGACGGTAAAGTTTACGGCGGGCCGATTGCTCTGCACGAGGCCGAGCAGGCGCTGAAGGAGATGGAGGACGCCGAGGCGCACAAAGTGCTCAAGCGGCGCGGCTCGGGCGGCTCCCTGACGGCGCTGCCGATCATCGAGACCCTGCTGGGCGATGTTTCGGCTTATGTGCCCACCAACGTGATTTCGATTACGGATGGACAGATCTATTTGGAGAACAACCTGTTCTACGCCGGCATCCGTCCGGCGGTGAACGTGGGCCTGTCGGTGTCACGCGTGGGCGGCGACGCCCAGACCAAAGCGATGAAGCAGGTAGCCGGCCGCCTGCGCCTGGAGATGGCGGCCTTCCGCGAGCTGGCAGCTTTCGCCCAGTTCGGCTCGGACCTGGATAAAGCCACCCAGGCGCAGTTGACGCGTGGACAGCGCTTGCAGGAGATGCTCAAGCAGCCGCAGTACGAGCCGATGTCGCTGGAGAACCAGGTATCGTTGATCTTTGCCGGCACCAACGGCTACGCCGACAAGGTGCCGTTGGAGCACATGCGCTCCTGGGAAGTTTCGCTGCTGCGCTACCTGGATACTTCACATCCGGAGATTGGCAAGGATATTACGGAGAAGAATCGCCTGACCGATGAGACTGCCGCCCGGCTGCGCGCCGCGTTGGACGCTTTCACCAGCACCTGGCAGTAACCCCAGGCGTTAGACCAAGGATAGAATCATGGCGAATGCAAGAGAAGTACAGCTTCGCATCCGGAGCGTGAAGAACATCGCCCAGGTGACACGCGCATTGCAGGCGGTCAGCGCCAGCAAGGTGCGCAAGTCGATACAGGCGGTGATGAACACACGTCCCTATGCTACCAAGGCCTGGCAGGTGCTGACGCACATCGCCCGCCAGCCAGGCAGGAATACGCTGCACCCGCTGCTCACCCGGCGCGAGCAGGTGAACAACGTGCTGGTGGTGCTGGTCAGCGGCGACCGCGGCCTGGCAGGGGCCTACAACACCAACATCGTGCGTTTCGTGCTCCAACGCTTCCTTAATTCGCCGGTGCCGGTGCGCTATATCACCGTAGGGCGCAAGGGGCGCGATTTGATGCTGCGCCGCCGCCAGCAGATCATTGCTGAATTCAGCAACCTGCCGGCCGCGCCGTCTTTCGCCGATGTTTCGGCCATCGGCCGCCTGGCTGTGGAGGAGTTCTTGCAGGGGCGGGCGGACGAGGTCTACCTGGTCTACACGGATTTCATCAACCTGGTGCGCCAGGTGACCACGATGAAGAAGCTGCTGCCTCTGGAAGTCGATGAGGGTGAAGATCGCGTAGCTGTTTTCGGGCAGGGCGGCAGCGGCGCTTCGGCGGCCTATATTTACGAGCCGGGGCAGATCGAGATTATGGATGAAATCGTGCCGCGCTTTACGGCGCTGCAAGTTTACCAGGCGATCATGGAATCGCTGGCCAGCGAGCACGCGGCCCGCATGGTGGCAATGAAGAACGCCACCGACAGCGCCACAGCTCTGGCAGGGGCGCTGCAACTGGAATACAACAAGGTTCGCCAGCAGACGATCACCAGCGAAATGCTGGATATCGCCGGCGGCGCAGAAGCGCTGGCCAAAGAGTTGAATAGATAACTGACGAGGAGCGCTTGATTATAGAACACCCTGATGGTAGCATACCGTGACGGTAAAGGACACCGTTTTGCGACCTAATCGACGGAGGCGAGAATGGCAAGAGTAAAAGGTAGAGTGGTGCAGGTTTTGGGCGGCGTGGTGGATGTGGAATTCCCTGCCGAGCAGTTACCCGAGATTTTCGAGGCGATCGAAGTGCCGCGCGAGGGCGCCGCGCCCCTGGTGCTGGAGGTGCAGAAGCACCTGGGCGACAATTGGGTGCGCACGGTGGCTATGGACGCTACCGATGGCCTGGCGCGCGGCAAGCCGGCCTACGCCACTGGTGCGCCGATCCTGGTGCCGGTCGGGCCGGAAACCCTGGGGCGCATCTTCAACGTGTTGGGCCAGCCTGTAGACCGCAAGGGGCCGGTCGAGGCGCGGCTGCATTACCCGATCCACCGCCCTGCACCGCCATTCTCGGAGCAGGCCACCCGCGTGGAGGTCTTCGAGACCGGCGTCAAAGTCATCGACCTGATTGCGCCTTTCACCAAGGGCGGCAAGACGGGCATCTTCGGCGGTGCGGGCGTGGGCAAGACGGTCATCATCATGGAGCTGATCCGCTCGATCGCCATCGAGCACCAGGGCAACTCGGTATTTGCCGGTGTGGGCGAGCGCACGCGTGAAGGCACGCAGTTGTACCGTGAAATGCTCGAGTCGGGCGTGATCAAGGATACCGTGATGGTCTACGGGCAGATGAACGAGCCCTCGGGCGTGCGCCTGCGCGTGGCGCTTTCGGCGCTGTCGATGGCGGAATATTTCCGCGACCAGGGCCGCGACGTGCTGCTGTTCATCGACAATATCTTCCGCTTCAGCATGTCTGGCTCGGAAGTATCGGCGCTGTTGGGGCGCATGCCTTCTGCAGTGGGTTACCAGCCCACCCTGGCGACCGAGATGGGCGAACTGCAAGAACGGATTACTTCCACCCGCACAGGTTCGATCACTTCGATGCAGGCGGTGTACGTGCCGGCGGATGATTACTCCGATCCCGCCCCGGTCGCTACCTTCACTCACCTGGATGCGACCATCGCCCTGGAGCGAGCCATTTCGGAGAAAGGTATTTACCCGGCGGTGGACCCGCTGGCATCGACTTCGCGCATCCTCGACCCGCGCATCGTGGGCGACGAGCACTATAACACGGCGCGCGAAGTGCAGCGGGTGCTGCAGCGCTACAAGGACTTGCAGGATATTATTGCCATCCTGGGCGTGGATGAGCTGAGCGAAGACGACAAACTGATCGTGTCGCGCGCCCGCAAGATCGAGCGCTTCTTCTCGCAGCCCTTCTTCGTGGCGGCCCAGTTCACCGGGCGCGACGGGCGCTACGTGCCGCTGCGGGAAACCGTGCGCGGCTTCCGTGAAATTTTGGATGGCAAGCACGATGACCTGCCTGAAGGCGCTTTCATGATGGTGGGCTCCATTGAGGAAGCTGTGGAACAGGCAGAGCGCATGGCCAGGGCCTAGTTGCAGGCCGGCGAGGATAAGGAAAATGCCGATTCGATGTGAGATTGTTTCTCAGGATCGCATGGTTTTTGAAGGCGATGCCGATATTGTGATTGTGCCGGGTACAGAGGGCCAAATGGGTATCCTGCCCAACCACGCTCCGCTGCTCTCGACGCTGCAATTTGGCATCCTGACCGTGCGCCGTGAGGGCCATGAAGAGCATTTCGCCGTGGCGGGCGGCGTGGTCGAGGTGCAGCCGGACCTTGTCACGGTGATGGCGGATGCGGCTGAAAATGTAGCCGAGATCGACGTGGCGCGAGCCGCGGCGGCCAAAGAACGGGCCGAGGAATTCCTGAGGCAAGGCCCACCGCCTGATACGGATACTTACCTGGCGATGGAAGCGGCTTTGCGCCGCTCCTACCTGCGCCTGGATGCTGTGCAGCGCTACCGCCGTGAACAGGGGCGGCTGTCAAGTATGCAGCACAGAGATAACGAGTAGCTCATGGCATTGTTCTCCAAGGAACTGGGAATCGATCTGGGCACGCTCTTCTTACGCGTGGTCGAAGGCGGGCAGGTTGTCTTGCAAGAGCCGACCGTGGCTGCTATCGTCATCGACGAGCAGAAGATGGTCTCCTGGGGGCAAGAAGCGCAGGACATGCTCGGCAAGGTGCCCGAGTCGTTAGAGGTCACCCGCCCGCTCTCGAACGGCGTGATTGCCGATTACCAGGTCACCGAGGCGATCCTGGAAGACCTGCTTGGCAAGGTCAGAGGCCCGCTGAGATTGTTCCGCCCGCGCATCATGGTGACGGTGCCGTTCGGCGTCACCAGTGTAGAGAGCCGGGCGGTGCACGAGGCGGCGCTGCAGGCGGGCAGCCGTGAGGCGTTTTTGATCCAACAGCCCCTGGCGGCTGCCCTGGGCGTGGATTTGCCCATCGGCACGCCTTCGGGGAACATGCTGGTTTGCCTGGGCGGCGGTACCACGCAGGCGGCGGTGATGGCCATGTACGGCATCGTGGCCGCCGACACGCTGCGCGCTGGCGGCATTGCCCTGGACGAGGCCATCGTCACCTACGCCCGTAGGAAATACGGACTGATCATCGGGCAACTGACCGCCGAGCAGGTCAAGATTCGCATCGGCGCGGCTGTGCCACAAGACGAAGAACAGACGATGGAGATCCAGGGCCAGGATCAGGTGACCGGGCTGCCCCGCCCGGTGACGCTGACCACAGGCGAGGTGGTAGAGGCGCTGCGCGAACCGTTGGGCAACATTGTGGAAACCGCCCGGCGCGTGCTGGAAAAGACGCCTCCCGAATTGGTATCGGATATCATCGACCGCGGCGTGGCGCTGACCGGAGGCGGGGCGCTGCTGCGCGGCATCGATAAATTGATGACCAAAGAATTAGGTGTGCCAGCTTACCTGGTGGACAACCCGACGACTTGCACGGCTGAAGGCGCGGCGCGCGGCCTGAGCATGTACCCGCTCATCCGGCGCAACCTGCCGCCGGTGTAAATCAACTTGGGATATTTTTGGCGGGTGAAGCCCGCCAAAAATATCCCAAGTTCTATTCCAGATAGTAGGTCATGCGCTGCAAGTGCAGAGAGGGGTCGATATACTGCACTCGCACTTCCGGGGTCACGTTCAGGCTGATGGGGGCATAATTCAGGATGGCGCGAACGCCAGCCTGGACAAGCTTTTCGACGGTTTCATGTGCCATGTTCGCAGGTACAGCGAGCATGGCGATTTTTATACCCGCTTGTTGGATGTCTGTGACCAGGTTGGCAATATCGCGGATGGTGACGTCTCCGACCCGAGTTCCGATTTTTTCTGGATCGTTGTCGAAGATCATGGTAACGAGGAAGCCGCGGTTGGCGAAGCCTTTGTAGCGCGCTACGGCGCTGCCGATGGCGCCTGCGCCGACCACCGCCACCTGCCAATCGTGATCCACGTGCAGGATTTCACGCAGTTGTTGGATGAGAAACTCGATATTGTAACCCGTGCCCTGCTTGCCGAACTCGCCAAACTGCGAAAGATCTTTGCGGATTTGGGCGGCCGAGATGCCCAGGCGTTCGCCTAGCTCTTGCGAAGAAGTTACCACACGTCCTTCTTTAGCCATGCGCTGCAGGGAACGTAAATACTGGGGCAAACGCCCAACTACGATATCGGGAATTTCTTTCTTTGCCATCACTCTGCCTCCAACAAAAACAGGATTCCACGCTGCTCCGTATGAATTTACCACAAAAGCGCTAATTGTGCAATTCCCCACAAGTATGCAACAAGCATGGTACAATGTGTTTTGCCAGATTGGGGACAATGGATTGGAAAACTGGAAAACTGGAAGAGATGTTGGGTCATTTGTGGAGGCTCTTATGGAACAAGACCGTTCTGACCGTCTCGAAATACGTGACCGCCCCTGGATAAGCTGGCTCTTCATTGCAGGGATGATCATTATCAGCATCTACCTGACGCTCAGCGGCGTGGGTGTGCCCTGGCAGGCCAGCGTGACTGTGCTCATCATTGGATTGGTGATGCTCCTGATCGTTGGATTGGGCAGTGCCTGCATCCTGGACCGGCAAAATAATTCGGCGGTAGTCGAGATCTATACGATCTTCGGTAAGAAGCGCCGCGAGTTCTTGCTCAGCGATATCCAGGGTGCGCGGTTGCAGCATTCGCGTTCGAGTTCTACCCGGAGCAGCAGCCGCACCTATCGGGTGGCGTTGGTGACCATTGCAGGCGAGGAAGTGCCGTTGACCAGCTATTTGTCGAGCGGCTACCTCTCCAAGCAGCGTACAGCCGATAAAATCCAGGCTTTCCTGGGCCAGCCGAGCATTATGGAGCAGGCCCGGCAACTGGTCTCACGCCCAACCAGCGTGGAGAGCCAGGAGGATGTCACTGCTGGAGTGCCCTGGCGGATGGAATGGAGCACCTCCGGTGCGGGCGGCAAAACGACGCGCTGGCTCAGTGAGGCGGTGCAGTTGCCAGGCCAATTTGTCATGATGATGCAGAGCCCGGGTGGCAAGCCGATGCCAGCCTTGGGCGGCCTGATGAACTCAGTGATGCAGCTCACAACCCAGCAGTATTGTCGCATGTACCAGGTGGACCCCAGCGATTTGCCCGGGCTGGCGAGCGCTGAGTCCGTGCAGGGCGTGGATTCGCTCCTGGAGCAGAACTTTATCACCCTGACTAACGATGCCTATGGGATGCACCAGTTGCTCACTCCCTGGGTGGTGAATCCACTGGTGGCGTGGGCCGAACGCTACCCGGCGCGCGGCTTGCAGGTGATGAAACCGGGTGAGTACGGACCGCTTTTCGTGTTGGCTTACCCGGGCGGCCTGCTGTTGGGTTTTGCCAACGATTTGCGCCTGCCGGCCCAGGTGCAGGAAATTACCAACCTAGGAGTCGACCTGGCCCGCGCCCTGGGTGCGCCTGCCAGTTAGGCAGTTGCTGGCGAGGTTCGCTGGGCGACGCGGTATAATCTCGGCATGTTTATCGACCAGGCAAAAATTTACGTGCAATCCGGAAAGGGCGGCGATGGAGCCGTCCATTTCCGCCGCGAGAAGTACGTGCCACGCGGCGGGCCAGATGGCGGAGATGGTGGTCATGGCGGGAACGTGCTCCTGGAAGTAGCGCCCACGCTGAACACGCTGTACACTTTCCGCCAGCAGGCCAAGTTCCGCGCCAAGGATGGCGCCAACGGCGCCAAGAGTAACATGACCGGGCGTTCTGCCGAAGATCTGGTGATCCCGGTGCCTCCCGGAACGGTGGTCTACAATGACGACACTGGCGAAGTGTTGGGCGACCTGGTGGAGCCGGGCCAGCGCCTGGTGGTCGCCAAAGGCGGGCGCGGCGGGCGCGGCAATGCCCGTTTTGCCAGCTCTGTGCGTCAGGTGCCCAGGATCGCAGAGCGCGGCGCCCCGGCCGAGATGTTCAACCTGCGCCTGGAGCTCAAGCTGATCGCTGACATTGGCATCGTGGGCGTGCCCAATGCGGGCAAATCTACTTTTCTGGCGGCGGTGACCAACGCCAAACCCAAGATCGCCCCCTATCCCTTTACGACGATCGAACCTAACCTGGGCGTAGCCGACCTGGACCTGGAGACCAGCCTGGTGCTGGCTGATATCCCCGGCCTGATCGAGGGGGCGCACATGGGCGTGGGGCTCGGGCACGATTTCCTGCGCCACATCCAGCGCACGCGCGTGCTGATCCACCTGCTGGATGGCATGGCCGAAGACCCGCTGCTGGATTTCGCCCAGATCAACAGCGAGCTGGCCCTGTTCGACCCGGCGCTGGCGAGCAAACCTCAGGTGGTGGCGCTGAACAAAATGGATTTGCCGGACGTGCAGGCGCGCTGGCCGGAAATCGAGGCCGGGCTGAAGCAGCGCATCAAGCAGGCCAAGAAAGAGATCAACGTTGATGCCGAACTGTTCGCCATCTCGGCGGTGGCGGGCAGCAACGTGCGCAGCCTGCTCTACCGGGCGGCCCAACTGCTGCAGGAAGCGCCGACGGTGGAAGAAGTGGCGGCGCTGCCGGTCTATCGCATGGAGAGCGACCCGCGCGAGTTCACCATCACCCAGACTGAAGAAGGCTGGCGCGTGGCGGGCGCTTCCATCGAACGCGCCGCGCAGATGACTTACTGGGAGCACTTCCAGTCGGTGCGCCGTTTCCAGCACATTATGGAGGCCCTGGGGATCGACGCCGCCCTGCGCAAGGCGGGCGTGCAGAACGGCGACACGGTCTTCATCGGGGATTACGAATTGGAGTGGCAGGATTGACGCGCCTGGGCATCTTTGGGGGAACATTCGACCCACCGCACATCGGGCACCTGATCCTGGCTGAAGAGGCCTGCTACCAACTCGAACTGGAGCGGGTGTTATGGGTGCTAACGCCCAATCCGCCGCACAAAACCGACCGGGAAATCACCCCGGCCGGCGAGCGTTTGGCCATGCTGCACGCCGCCCTGGCCGGGGCGGCGTGCTTCGAGCTTTCCACGGTGGACCTGGACCGGCCAGCGCCGCATTACGCCGTGGATACGGTGCGCTTGCTGCGCCAGAAACACCCGCAGGCCCGGCTGGTTTACCTGCTGGGGGGCGATTCGCTGAATGATTTGACCACCTGGCACAACCCCCAGGCTTTTGTAGACGCCTGCGACGAACTGGGAGTGATGTACCGCCCGGGGCGGGAAGTGGATTTGTCGGCGTTGGAGCTGGCCCTGCCTGGGGTCGCCGCCAAGACGCGCTTTTTGCAAGCGCCGCTGCTGGAAATCGCTTCTTCGCAGGTACGCCAGCGCGTTGCTGCCAGCCAGCCTTTCCGCTACTATCTGCCAGAAGCGGTCTACCAGGTGATCCAGCGCCGCGGTTTGTATCGTTGACCAAACGAAACTCTCGGAGACTAAAGACTCCGGGAGTTTGTGTTTACGGGCGCTACACGTCGAAATACAGGGTCACCTCGTAGGGGTGAGGGCGATTGCGCACCTGGTAATACTCGGATTCCATCTTGTAGTCGATCCACTGTTGGATCAGCTCTTCGCTGAAGACATCCCCGGCCAGCAGGAAGTCATGGTCGGCCTGCAGGGCTTCCATGGCCTCACGCATTGAGGCGGGCAGCTTTTGGATGGTGGAGCGCTGAGCGTCTGTCCAGGCGAAGATGTTGGCATCGATGGGGCCGTATCCCAGGGCGGTTGGGTCGATCTGGTTGCGGATGCCGTCCAGGCCGGCCAGCAGTTGGGCCGCCAGCGCCAGGTAGACGTTGCCGGTGGCATCCGGCGGGCGGAACTCGATGCGGGCGGTGTTGGGCTGGTTGGCGTACTTGGGGATGCGCACTGCCGCGCTGCGGTTGCCCAGCGAGAAGAAGGCGTTCACCGGAGCTTCGAAACCGGGCACCAGGCGGCGGTAGGAGTTGGTGCTGGGGTTGGTCCAGGCTAACAGGGCGGCGCCGTGCTTGAGGATGCCCCCGATGTAATACAGGGCGGCCTGACTCATGCACCCGTAACCTTTGGCATCGTAGAAAATGTTGTGTTTGTCTTTGAAAAGATGCTGGTGGAAATGCATGCCGCTGCCCGCCTCGCCATACAGGGGCTTGGGCATGAAGGTCACGGTCTTGCTGTGCTGTGTAGCGGTCATCTTGGTGACGTACTTGACCAGCATGGTGGCGTCGCCGGCGGCGAGCAGGCCCATCATGGGGGTCTCGATCTCGGATTGGCCCGGCCCGCCGACTTCGTGGTGGTGGTATTTGACCGGTACGCCCATAGCTTCCAGGTGCAGGGCCATCTCGGAGCGCAGGTTGTAGAGCTGGTCCTTGGGCGGTATGGCATGATAGCCGCCGTGCAGGGGGATGTAATGACCGTGGCCGCCGGTGGCGCTGTTCCAGTCGGCTTCGTCCGATTCCAGGCGGTAGAAGGCGTGGTTCACGCCGCTGTCGAAGGCGACATCGTCGAAGATGTAGAACTCGAACTCGGGGCCCCACAGGCTGCGGTCGGCGATGCCGGTCCCGCGCAGGTAGGCCTCGGCCCGGATGGCGATGTTGCGCGGATCGTTGGTGAAAACATCGTGCGTATCAGCCTCCAGGGTGGTGCAGATGAAGCTCAGGGTAGCGGCTTCCCAGAAGGGGTCGAGCACACCGCTGCTCAGGTCGGGCACCAAGACCATATCGCCGGCCTTGACGCTTTTCAGGCCGACTGCTGAGCCATCGAAGCCGATGCCATCCTCCATGATAGCCGGGGTAAACTGGCTGGCTGGCACGGTCAGGTGGTGCCAGCGCCCCCACAGGTCGCAGAACTTGAGATCGATGAGCTGGATGCCGCCTTCATCGACGTATCGTTGAGCCTGGTCGAAAGATTCAAACATACCTGTCTCCTATTTGGATGCAAAGATGGTTATGGTCGCCGGTGCTCGGGCCTCCGAGCTACCCTGGTCCTGCAATCAGGCGACCTTTGTGAGGATTATAACGAGATTTGGCCAGCTTGGGGCGAGATTGGTCCTCCCTAGGGTGAAATGAGTAAGAGCTCGATCTGAAAACTGCCCAGAGCGTTGAAATTCACTAAGGCCAGGGGCATGGGCAGGAAATGCCCGGCGGGATAATCGCGGTCGGGGTTCTCCGGCAGGCTCATGAAGGGGGAAGATGCGTTGAAATCACTCTCGGCCAGGGCGGCGTTCGTGTGGACTTCTACGCCTGGGCCGCCTGACAGGCTCCAGCGCCAGGCCGGCGGAGCAGCGCTGAACTGGTAGTGACCGGCCCAGCCTGGCGTGAAGCGCTCCCAGGGATCCAGCGCCAGGGGCAGGCGCAGATTCACTTGGGCAGAGGCAGGGGCGCGATATTCCAGACGCAGGCCATTGTCTGACAGGGTGTAGATTTTCTGGCGCTGCCCGTCCGGCGTGCTGAAGACCAGGCAGTTGCCTTCCGGGCTGGCCTGGTAGCTCAGGCCGGGTTCGGCGAAGGCGCCGGGGATCACGCCCGGGTCGGCGGCCAGCCCATTCGCCAGGCTCCAGGTGTTCGCTTCACCCAAGCCGACGATGAACTGCGATGACGGGGCGACGATCTGGTGCACGCCAGTGGCGTCATGGCTGAACAGGTACACCAGGGCGCCGTCCTGGATCTCGAACTGGGCGTACAGGTTTGGGTTGGATAAAATGCACTCGGGCTGCCCATCGTGGTCGGGATCGGCCTGGCAGGTAGCCTGAGGCGCGCTGGCGTCTGCCTCAGCCCAGCTTGCTGCGGCGAGCAGCGACCAGACCTGCCCCAGGTAAACAGCGCGCAATTCATCCAAAGCCTGCGGAGCAGGAAAGAGCGGGGTGTGAAAGGCCTGGTAAGCCTGCCAGGCAGCCGTTCCCAATTCGTTGACGGGCGAACGGCGCAGGGCTTCCAGTAAGGCTGTGCCCCCGTATCCAGCCGCCGAATCTTGCGAGAGACCGCCGGGCCAGCCAGTCGCACTGGGCATGGCAGACAGCAGGTCGCTGTCCGAAAGCGGGTAAATCCAGGGGCGGCTGGCCAGGTAGCGGAAGGTGGCGCGGGCGGCCTGTGGCTCGCCCCACTCGCTGGCTGGCAGGCTGCCCCCCAACACGATCCAGGGCGGAGCGGCGGGGGCGGCGGAAGGCTTCCGGTCTAGGGCGGCAGCGACCAGCGCCCGGCGCAGCTCCAGGGTGGGGCCTTCCAGGGTAGCCTGGCTGGTGGAGGGTGGGAAGACAGGCAGCAACCCCTGCGCTCTCCAGCGCACCAGTGGCACAGGGTTGAAAACGCCTTGCCTTTCGGGGAGAGGCAGCCGGGCGAAGACCAGGCGCGTCGCGCCTGGCACTGGCGCCAGACCGTTGGGCAGATAGGCCAGGGTGCTGCCTGGCAGGCCGAAGGCGGCGCTCGCCTGGTGGTTGGTTTGCACCAGGCGTTGGGTGTACCAGCCCAGCAACGGGTCGCTGGTCAGCCCGGTGAGCGGCAGGTATTCGGGCAGGATCAGCAGGCCGGCCTGCTGCATCTCCTGCACCAGACCCAGACCGCCCTGGTAATCCAGGGCAGACAGCGAGGCGGGCGCTTTCAGGTCGAGCAAGGCCAGCGGTATATGAGATGCATTCGCGGTGCGCAGCAGGTTATACAGCCCGTGGCGGCCGCCGAACGGCCCGGTGTGGGCGCCATCCCAGCGGCGCAGGGCCAGGGCCGGCGTGTAAGCCGGGTAGGTATCCCAGAAGGCCAGCAATACCGGCGCGCGCCCCGGCGGACGCCCATCCGTACGCGCCACGCTGGTCTGGTCGGCCAGTGTGGCTGGCAAGCCGGCAGGTGTGATGAAAGCCTGCAAGCCGATGGCAGGGCGGGGCCCCTGCGGCGGCACGCTGGGCTCAAGGGCGGCGCGGCTCAGGCTGAGGCTGAGTGTGTCCAGCTCGGAGTCGCGCAGCACCACCAGGGCCGTGCTGGGGCGCAGGGCGAACTCGGGCGTCAGCGCCTGCAGAGGGCCGGCGGCCGGGATAACCAGCAGGGTATCCCATTCCAGACCGGCCTGGGCGGCGATGGGCAGGCGGCGCGTGCCGCCCGGATGGGTGTCCAGGGCCAGGTACAGGTCATAATCCGGCAGCGGGGCATGGTCGAGCCAGTCCAGGCGTATCTGCAGCTCATCCCCAGCAGTGCGTGTGTAGATCGCCAGTAAATCCTGGGAAGGCAGGCTGGCCTCGGCGGCATCCAACTGGCGCAGATCAGTGTAGTTCCAGGGATCCAGCAGCGCGAGCGGCGGACGGGGCAGGCAGCTTAGCAGGAGCAGGCAAAACAGTGGAGTCAGGGCGTGGCGCAAGGCCTGAGTGAGGCGCGCCCTCGCCCGCGAATAAGGATGCAGCCCGGTGTGGGGTGAGATGAAGGCTGGCGTTTGCGACAATCTGCGATCATGACCGGGACGGCCAATCATGGCGACAGTATAACATGTTTCCGCCAGCCTCGTTTCGCTCACCCCGGGCATTGGGGCGGCGTCATTTATCTTTCAGGAAAGCGGCAACCGCGTCAGCAAACTGTTCGGGCTGCTCTTCGAATGAGAAATGCCCGGCGTTTTCGATTACTACGAACCTGGCGTTGGGGAACAAGTCGGCGTATTGGCGGCTGGCGGCTTCGGATTGCAAATCGTCGGCGCCATGCAATACCAACACCGGGGCGGTGACCGGCTGGAGGGCAACGCGGTAATCGTGACGCTGCCCCATGCTGACGTACATGCCCCAGCTCATCCAACCGCCGGGTTCGCCTTGTTCAGGGAAAGCGCCAGAGAAGTCGACCACAGAAGCGTAATACTCGCCGAAGCGTTCGTTCAAGGCAATCAAATCGGCTTCCGAGCGGGTGAAGAGCTTGTTGAAGTCCATGTAGTCCTGCATGAAAGCATCAAACTCGCTGCGCTGCGCTTCGGGCAGGCGCTGGTGCACTGTGTCGAAGAGGTCAGCTTCTTCTTGCGGCATGACCAGCGCCGTGGCGGGCGAGATCAGCACCAATGCCTGGATGCGCTCGGGAAATTCGGCGGCGTACAGAGAGGCCAGGAAGCCGCCCCACGAGTGGCCGACCAGGATGAGCTTCTCGTTGCCCAGAATCTGGCGGATGCGCTCGATGTCAGCGATTTGCGCCCCAAGGCCCAGGGTACGGTCGAGGCTGGTCATGTTGGCGTACATGTTGCTCGACTCGAAACGGTCGAAGGGGCGCGTCGATTTGCCGCAGCCGCGCTGGTCGTAGTAATGGAAGCGATATTCTTCAGCCAATGGCTCTAACCCGCTCAGCGCCTGGCGGAAAGGCATGCCTGGCCCGCCGTGAACGATGAGCACGTTGCGGCCCTGACCATGGGCGAAGTGATACAGGCGCATGTCGGGCTCCATCTGCCAGTAATCGGGATCGTTCCCCTGGGCTAGCGGGGTTAGCGCGGCGCGCAGGTTCTTGCCCTGGCGTACAAAGCCCGGCTGGTAAAGCGGCTGCATGCTCATGTACCAGAGAGCTCCGGCGGCGACGAGGATGCCAACGAGAGTAACGAGCAGTACAATCCAGATGATCTTTTTCATGGGAGGTGCCTTTCTTGAACTTGTGTTGTGATGATCTTGTGCCCTGATGATACGCCGGGATTATGTCAGAACGCGACATAATTGTGGACAAATCTTCGCGCATATAGTTCAAATAACCAGCCTAAAACTCTCCTGGTGTTTGGGGTGTTTTTTGCATTGGAAGGTTATGGTGTGGATTTGCTGGCTACGCCGGGCGCCAGGATCCGCCGTACCCTCTACAATATCTATTTGTGGCTGATCATGATCATCGAGTGTACCTATCGCCAATACGAGACCAAAGACCAGGAGAGTTGGGCGCGTGGTAAGTTGATTGAGGAAGTTGAACGATTGCCTCGGGGATTATAGAACCCCGAGGCTTTTTCGTTCTACCCAGCGCTGCTGGCAGCGCCGCCCTGTTGCTGCCACAGCCCTTCTTTCAATTAGTTGAAGTCATAAAAACGCATCTCGAAACCTGCACGTGCAGGTTTCGAGATGCGTTTTCTCTGGTACCCCCAGACAGACTCGAACCGTCGTTTTTGGCTCCGGAGGCCAACGCTCTATCCACTGAGCTATGGGGGCAAGATTTCTGATCGCCTGGATTCTACCACGGGTGGGGTCAGGTTGCCAATACTCGCGTTGAGCGCTCAGGCGTGGGCGTAGGGGGACAGGCGTTTGAGTTCGGCGCGCAGGCGCTCGATGGCGGCGCGGTTGCCGCCTTCGTCGCCCAGGGTGGCCAGGTGCTGTTTTTTGTGGGCTAGGCTGGCGCATAACTGGTAGAAGCGCAGGGTGTTGCGATATTGTCCATCCAGCAGGGCGGTGAAGCGCGCCACGCTTTGCGCCCAGCCCGAGCAGGCGGTGCGGTACTGCGGCAGGCTGATCACGCCCAGGGCAACTTCTTCGCGCAGGTGCTGGATGATCCAGCGCTGCTCGCGCCAGGTGGCCCACAGGATGAAGGCCAGCATGACGAGCCAGCCGCTCCAGTCGAGCAGTGAGGCGAAGCACATTCCCAGGCCGCCAGCCAGCAGGCTGCCCAGGGTGTTGTGGAAGGCGTGGGTGAAGACAGCCGCCGACCAGCCGGCCAGCGGGGCGACAGCCTTAACCAGCCAACTGCGGTTCAGGCGCGCCACCGCCAGGCCGATGCCGATGAAGGCAGTGTAGAAGGGATGCTGCCAGCCGACCATGATCACGCGCACGAAAACCATGCCAAACAGGCCGGTGTAGCCAGCTTCTTTGAAGCCCAGGGTGTAGATGTAATAAGCGTTTTCGGTGGCAGCAAAGCCCAGGGCGACGATGCCGGCGTAGATTACACCGTCCAGGAGCGAGTCGAACTCCGAGTGAAAGACCAGGAAGACCAGCAGTACGGCCAGGCCCTTGAGCGATTCTTCGACCAGCGGAGCGACGATCGAGCCGGTGGTCAGGTCGGTGGTGATTTCTGAGTTGGTCAACAGGAAGACGCCCAGGCCCAGGACAGAATTGATCACGTAGGCCGCACCGGCAGCAACCACCGCGCCCCACAGGAAGACCCCACCCAGCAGCAGCTTGGGCTCTTTCTCGTAGCGGTCCAGCCAATAGACTACCCAGGCGAGGAAGAAAACTGGCACGAAGCCGAAGAAGAGCGAGAGCAGCAGCGGCATGTGCGTCTCCTGATGTGCCGGCTAAGCCGGAGCCTGCGCCGGTTGGAAGATCAGGCGCGTGCGGTGCACGCGTGCTTTCTCCGGGACAGCGCCCAGGGCAGCGATGACTTCTTCGGGGCGTCCGGTAGCGCCTTGGCGCGCCGAGAGGCGCGCCAGCAGGCGCGGGCGATCGTCTTCATCCGGGGGCAGCATTTCGAGACCCAGGATGCGCGGGCGCAGATCGTAGGGCTTGTCACGCCACTGGTGGGGGAGCTGGCTGGCATATAATAGTGTTGCACAGCGGTTGGCTAAGTCGGGCAGGGGCTCCAGGAAGGTGATGCGGAACTCGGAAGCGTACAGCTCGGTCTGCAGAGTGGGGGCGCGCAGGTCAACCGGCTGGATGGTCGAGATTTTCAGGCCGGGCGGCAGGGCGGCGGACAGGGTGGACTGGATTTCGGGGATAGACAGTTCGTGTTCCAGCCAGGCGTCGATAATCTCCTGATCGCCGGTGAAGCCCAGGGGCAGGGCCGAGGCCAGGTTGAGGCGCGGGTGGGGGGAGAAGCCCTGGGTGTAGGCCAATGGCAGGCCAGCGCGGCGGAAGGCGCGTTCCCAGGCGCGGTGCAGATCCAGATGGCTGGTGAAGCGCATGGCCTCGGTTTTGGCGAAGGTGATGCGGATGCGCATGGTGATTCTCAGGCCTGGGGGGCGAGTTCCTGGAGGCGTTTGAGTTTTTCCAGGGGGATGCGCTTGGATTTGACTTCGGGGCACTGCCAGACCTCGCCAGGGTTAGCGCGGCGCAGATCGGCGAAGGTGGGCAGGATGCCGCAGGCGAAGCACTGCTGGCGGCAGTCGCTGCGGGTCTTGCCTTGCAGACTCCACAGGTAATCTTCGGTGAGGAATTTCTTGCGCAGCGAAGCGCTGATATGATCCCAGGGGAAGGCCTCGTTGATGGGACGCTGGCGGTGGGTGTAGAAAGCCGGGTCCAGGCCGGTCTCATCGAAGGCTTGCAGCCAGAGATCGTAACGGAAATGTTCTTTCCAGGCATCGAAGCGCGCTCCATTGCGCCAGGCCTGGTAGACCACCTGGGCCATGCGCCGGTCGCCGCGCGCCAGCCAGGCTTCCAGCAGGGTGTCCTCAGGGGAATTCCAGTTGAGCTTGAGGCCAGGACCACGCAGGCTGTGTTTGAGCAGGCTTTGCTTGGCCAGGATCTGCTCGACAGTGTCGCAGGGCACCCATTGGAAAGGGGTGTGCGGCTTGGGCACGAAGGTGCTGACTCCGGCAGTGACCTGGGCGCGCTTGCCGATCACTTTGCGGCCTTCGGCCAGCACGGCTTTGCACAGGTCGACGATGGCCTGCACATCTTCGATTGTTTCGGAGGGGTGGCCGATCATGAAGTACAGCTTGAGGTTGCTCCAGCCGCGGGCGAAGACGGCCCGGGCGGTCTCGAGTAACTGGGCGGTGCTGACCGGTTTGTTGATGATTTCGCGCATGTGCTCGGTGGCGGCCTCTGGAGCCAGGGTGAAACCGCTGCGGCGGGCGTCTTTGAGAGCATCCATCAAGTCGACTGAGAAGGATTCGATGCGCAGGGAGGGCAGGGAGACGGACAGATGATGCTCTTTGAAGCGCTGGCTGACGGCGTTGACCAGCTCGACGATATGCGTATAGTCGGACGAGGATAACGAGAGCAAACCGACTTCCTCGTAGCCGGTGTTCTTCAGCGAGTCTTCGATGGCCTGGACGATCTCATCTATCGGCCGCTCGCGCACCGGGCGGTTGATCATACCGGCGTGGCAGAAACGGCAGCCGCGCGTGCATCCGCGCATGATTTCGACGGGCACGCGGTTGTGGACGGTGTCGATGTAGGGCACAATGAAGCGCGTGGGCGGGGGCGGCAGCTTGGCGACGATGCGCTTGACCACCGGCAGCGGGGCGTTTTCATCCAGCTTTTCGATGCGGGCGAAACTGCCATCCTGCTGATAGTGCGCCTGGTACAGGGCGGGTACGTACACGCCCCAGATGCGCGCCAGGGCCGCCAGCAGCGCCGGGCGCGGCGCACCGCTGCGCCGCCAGGCCTGGTGGACGTCGACGATCTCGTGGATGACTTCTTCCCCCTCGCCGATCACAAAGGCGTCGATGAAGGCGTACATAGGCTCGGGGTTGAAGGTGGCGTGACCACCAGCGATAACCAGCGGATGTTCGGCGCTGCGCTCGGATGACCAGACCGGGATGCCGGCCAGGTCGAGCAGGTTGAGGGTGTTGGTGTAGAGCGTTTCGTAGGGCAGCGAGAAGCCGACGATGTCGAAATCGGCCAGGGTGTGTTGGCTTTCCAGGGAATACAGCGGGATACCGGCGCGGCGCATGGCGCTTTCCATGTCGGACCAGGGGGCGTAGGCGCGCTCGGCCAGCGAGTCAGTGCGCTGGTTGATCTGGTCGTAAAGGATTGCCATCCCCAGGTTGGACATGCCCAGGTCGTACAGGTCGGGGAAGACCAGCGCCACGCGGGTGGCGACCTGCCCCCAATCTTTGACGACCTGGTTGAGTTCGCCGCCGGTGTAGCGCCCCGGCTTTTGCACCAGGGGCAGGATTTGTTCGAGGCGTGCTTGGATTTCTTCGGAAGTGTTCACCAGTAAGATCCTTTAGAGAATAAATCTTCTCACTGATTGGAGAAGATGTGCCCCCGGTTTCCCGAGGGCACTGGTAAAGCCAATAAGCCTTGCGGGGTTATTCGAAAATCCAGGGATCCGTGGCGCGTTCCCATGCCACCAGTTCGCCGGGTTTGAACCATAATGCGACTTCTTTGACGCCGTTCTCGACGGTGTCGGAAGCGTGGGTCAGGTTGCGCCCGACTTCCAGGGCAAAATCGTGACGCAGCGAGCCGGGGGCGGCTTCGGTGGGGCGGGTGGCGCCCATGGTCTGGCGCACGGCGGCGATGGCGTTGGGGCCTTCCCAGACCATAGCCATAACCGGCGCAGAGGTGATGTAGCGGATCAGGCCATCGTAGAAGGGCTTGCCTTTGTGAATGGCGTAGTGGGTTTCGGCCAGTTCCTGGCTGACCTGCATGAACTTGGCAGCCACCAGGCGCAGACCGCGCCGTTCCAGGCGGCTGGTTACTTCCCCGATCAGGCCGCGCTGGACACCGTCGGGCTTTACCAATACGAGGGTACGTTCCACAATTTCCTCCAGATAATGAAATTACCGCGTACTGCCCGGCCTGGCGCTCCTGCCGCGCGGGCAAGGCGAGCGATCATAGGCCGGGCAGGCGCAGATCAACGCAAGAGTTGTTCGGCTTTGACGTAAGCCTCCAGAGCCGACTGGATCTGGTTAGTACGCAGGTAGGCGTCACCCAGAAACTGCCAGGCGTTCAAATTCTCCGGCGAGTGAGCCAGGACCTCCTGCAGGTCGCGGATGATGGTCTCCAGGGAGCGGTTGGCGCGGATCAGGCTGGCGTAGGTTTGCAAGGCCTGATCCAGGTCGCCGGCGCTTAAGGCCTGGTGGGCGCTGGTAATCTCGGGCGAGGTGCCATCCTCCTCGGGGAGTTGTAAGCTGTACGTCTCAACGACAGGCTCAGGCGATTCCTCCGGCAACTCAATGAAGATCCATTCCTGGATGCCGCGCAGAGTACTTCTGCTGAAATCGGGCACTTGCAGCAGATCTTCGACTTGCTTGAAGGGGCCGTATTGGTCCCGGTAGGCGATGATCTGCTGGGCCATGATGAAGCCGACGCCTGGCAACCGTTCCAGTTCGACCAGGGAGGCGCGGTTCAGTTCCACTGGGCTGAGCGGATGGATCGGTGGAGGCGTCCATTCGAGTTCTTCCGGCGCTTCGGTAACTTCACCCTCCAACCAGGAGGGCAGCTCAGGCAGTTCTTCCTCAGCCGCCAGGGGCTCTACAGGCGGGGCCTCTTCAATCGCGGGCCCGGTAACTTCTGCCGCGGGCGCGGGTTCAAGCGGAGCTTCCTGAATTTCGGGTTGAGGCTCTTCGGGGGCAGGCTCCACGGCCTCTGGCTGTGGCGGGAGTTCTTCTGACGGCGCCGGCGGAATTTCTTCCGCGACCGGCTGTGGAGTTTCTTCCACTGCCCGGGCGGCCTCGGCTTGTTCCTTGACCCATTCCGGGGGCTGTTCGATGCGCTCTTCGGGTCTCAGCAGCAAGGCTTCATCGGCGCCTTGCTTGACTGCCAGGCTTTCCAGCCAGGCGAAGGCTGCGTCCACATCTTCCGGAGCAGCTTCTTTCTCTGCAGCGGGGAGCTTCTCTTCAGCAGGCGGGGGTGCAGGCACTTCTTCCGGAGCGGGCTCTGTTTCGGCAGGTGGCGCTTTTTCCTCCGGAGAAAGGCGCTGCGCAGCCCGGCGGGCGATCGATATTGGGAAGACCGGTTTCTTGAATGGCAGCGGCGAAAGTGGAGCGGTCTCGGGCAGTTTTTCTTCCGCTGCGGGTTTTTCTTCTTCCTGTGCAGGTTTCGGTTCAGGGGCGACAGCCTTGACTGGCTGGGTATCCTCAACGGCTGCCGGTTCAGGTTCCGGCGGAGCGGCTGGCGGTTCTTCGGCTTCAACGATGGGTTCTTCTTCCGCCAGCCAGGCAGGTAGCTCCTCGGAAGGCTCAACCTCAGCAGTGGGTTCAACGGCTTCGGCCTCGGCTTCTGCGGCGGGTTCTTCTTCCACCAGCCAGGCAGGCAGTTCTTCGGATGGCTCAGCTTCGGCTACTGGCTCAACGGCCTCAGCCTCGACAGGGGGTTCTTCCGCAGGTGGTTCATGTTCGGCAGCTTCGGCTTGCGCCTTGACCCATTCGGGGGCCTGTTCCAGGCGCTCTTCAGGCTTGAGCAGCAGAGCTTCGTCGGCGCCTTGCTTGACCGCCAGGCTTTCCAGCCAGGCGAAGGCCGCATCGACATCGTCGAGGGCGGGGGCTTCGGCTGCCACGGGCTCTTCTGCTGGCAGGGCTGCGGGCTCTGCGGCAGGCTCAACTTCGGCCTCGGGTTCAACAGCTTCAGCTTCAGCAGTGGGCTCTTCTTCCACCAGCCAGGCAGGCAGTTCTTCAGAAGGCTCGATCTCAGCCGTGGGCTCGACGGCCTCGGTCTCAGCTTCAACGATGGGCTCTTCTTCCACCAGCCCTACAGGAAGTTCTTCAGAAGGCTCGCCTTCGACCTCGGGTTCAGCAGCTTGGGCTTCGACAGGGGGTTCTTCCACGGGCGGTTCATGCTCAGCAGCTTCAGCCTTAACCCATTCGGGGGCCTGTTCCAGGCGCTCTTCGGGTTTCAGCAGCAAGGCTTCGTCTGCGCCTTGCTTGACCGCCAGGCTCTCCAGCCAGGCGAAGGCCGCGTCGACATCGTCGAGGGCGGGGGCTTCGGCCGCTACGGGTTCTTCCATTGGCGAGGCTGGGGGCTCTGTGACGGGCTCAACTTCGGCGGCTTCGACCTCGGGTTCAACAGCTTCGGCTTCAGCCACAGGTTCTTCTTCCACCAGCCAGGCGGGCAGTTCTTCGGACGGCTCGACCTCGGCAGTGGGCTCAATGGCTTCGGCCTCAGCCACAGGTTCTTCTTCCATCAGCCAGGCGGGCGGTTCTTCGGACGGCTCGACCTCGGCGGTGGGCTCAATGGCTTCAGCTTCCGCAGCGGGTTCTTCTTCCACCAGCCAGGCGGGCATTTCTTCGGATGGCTTGACCTCGGCAGTGGGTTCAACGGCCTCGGCTTCAGCAATAGGTTCTTCTTCCATCAGCCAGGCAGGCAGTTCTTCGGACGGCTCGACCTCGACGGTGGGCTCAATGGCTTCAGCTTCTGCAGCGGGTTCTTCTTCCATCAGCCAGGCGGGCAGTTCTTCGGAAGGCTCCATCTCGGCAGTGGACTCAACGGCCTCGGCTTCAGCAATAGGTTCTTCTTCCATCAGCCAGGCAGGCAGTTCTTCGGACGGCTCGACCTCGGCGGTGAGCTCAATGGCTTCGGCTTCCGCAGCGGGTTCTTCTTCCATCAGCCAGGCGGGCATTTCTTCGGATGGCTCGACCTCGGCAGTAGGTTCAGCAGCTTCAGCTTCCGCCGCGGGTTCTTCTTCCCTCAGCCAGGCGGGCAGTCCTTCGGAAGGCTCACCCTCAGCAGTGGGCTCAACAGCTTCGGCCGTGGTTTCTTCACCCATCAGCCAGTCGGGTAATTCTTGCGCGGCTTCGGCCGCAGTTTCTTCTTCCGCCAACCAGGCGGGCAGTCCTTCGGAAGGCTCAACCTTGGCAATGGGTTCAGCGGCTTCGACCGCGGTTTTTTCACCCATC
>JBFMFR010000010.1:102528-130890 GCA_040752025.1 Chloroflexota bacterium
CGCCAACCAGGCGGGCAGTCCTTCGGAAGGCTCAACCTTGGCAATGGGTTCAGCGGCTTCGACCGCGGTTTTTTCACCCATCAACCAGTCGGGTAATTCTTGCGCGGCTTCAGCCGCAGGTTCTTCTTCTACCAACCAGGCAGGCAGCTCTTCAGACGGCTCGATCTCGGCAGCGGGCTCAACGGTTTCAGCCTCGGCTTTCGCCGCAGGTTCTTCTTCCATCAGCCAGGCGGGCAGTCCTTCGGAAGGCTCACCCTCAGCAGTGGGCTCAGCAGCTTCGGCCGTGGTTTCTTCACCCATCAACCAGTCGGGTAATTCTTGCGCGGCTTCGGCCGCAGTTTCTTCTTCCGCCAACCAGGCGGGCAGTCCTTCGGAAGGCTCAACCTTGGCAATGGGTTCAGCGGCTTCGACCGCGGTTTTTTCACCCATCAACCAGTCGGGTAATTCTTGCGCGGCTTCAGCCGCAGGTTCTTCTACCAACCAGGCAGGCAGCTCTTCAGACGGCTCGATCTCGGCAGCGGGCTCAACGGTTTCAGCCTCAGCTTTCGCAGCGGGTTCTTCTTCCATCAACCAGGCGGGCAATCCTTCGGGAGGCTCACCCTCAGCAGCGGGCTCAGCAGCTTCGGCCGTGGTTTCTTCACCCATCAGCCAGTCGGGTAATTCTTGCGCGGCTTCGGCCGCAGGTTCTTCTACCAACCAGGCAGGCATCTCTTCGGACGGCTCGACCTCGGCGGCGGGTTCAGCAGCTTCAACCGCAGGTTCTGCGCCTGTCAACCAATCGGGTAGTTCCTGTGCAGCCTCGGCAGTGGGCTCAGCGGCTTCAGTTGTTGGTTCTTCCCCCATCAACCAATCGGGCAGCTCCGAAACCGTATCTTCTGTTTGTTCTCCTGCCAGCCAATCTGGCAGTTCATCGGCTGCTTGATTGTCCGGTGAGGCCGCACCCGTTAACCAATCTGGGATTTCTCCGGGGGCGCCTGAGGCGGGTTGTTCGGCCGCAGGCGTGCCTGAAGCCTGTTCGCTTTGTAGCCAATCTGGGATTTCTTGGCCTGCCAAGCCGGCAGCAGCCGAGGCAGCGTCCTCGGGCAGGATTTTGTCTAGCCAGGGAGCAACATCTTCTTCGCCGCCTGAGTCATCTGATTCCTGCTGATCTGTGGGTGGTTTCTCGGAGGGGGCCATGGCGCGCAGCCATTCCGGGATTTCGGCCTGAGCCAGTTGATCCTCCTGGGGAGGAAGCTCGGCCTCATCAAAGTGGAAACTGGCTTCCTGCGCCTCTCCTTCTTCTGTGCCTGACTCCCAGCCAGCGCTCTTCATCCAGTCTGGGATTTGATCTTCCGCAGTTCCTGAGGCAGGGGACTCCGATGTGAGGCCGCTCATGAAATCGGGCGAGGCTTCTTCTTCATCTGCGTCAAAGCTAAATGCGGCAGTAGCTGGTGCTTGCAGGGCGGGGGTGCCTTTTCCAGTCTGCGTTTCCCTGGGCAGACCGGTCAGCCACTCGGGCAGGGCTTCTTTCTTATCGGCCGAATCATCCAGGTCAATGCCCAATGATGCCGCCCAGGTGGGTTGACCGCTCATTCCTGGAGCTGCCTGTCCAGGTTTCCAGGATAGTTTTTCGATGCTGAGTGCCTGGTCTGGAACCCGATCAGGGGACAGCATGCTAGCGGAAACTTGTGTATAGTAGGGTTCCAGTACATTGAGGCGCTGTCGGTATGCCTGGGCCTCGGGCTCACGGTCGGTGCCAACCAGGATTTCAGCCATGATGCGGTTGGCTTCCATGCAGTTCGGTAGTTTACGGAGTACGTTGCCGGCTGCCTGCGCTGCTTCGACGCGCTGGCCGGCTTTGGCGTACACGCTGGCAAGCAGAACCAGCAAGTCCAGGCGGTTCTTGTCCTCGGCCAGGGCGGCGCGTATTTCAGCAATCGCCTGGGTGTACAGGTCGCCGTTGTGATACATGCGCGCCAGGGCGCCACGTGTCAGGCGAATCTTAGGCGGTTCTACGCTGTCACGACGGCCGTACAGGCGGCGGAGCTCATCCTGGATGGCGCCGTTGGAAGGTTGAACTTCGAAGGCGCGTTCCATGTGCCAGATCGACTCGTCGAGATTGCCCTCATCTTCGCGGATGATGCTCATGCCTACATGAGACACAAAATCCTCAGGCAGCGATGAAAGCACGCGCTGGAAGATGTCAGCCGCGTCGCCGTAACGCTGACTTTCCAAGAGAGCTTTGCCCAGCAAGCGATAGACATCTATGTATCGAGGGTAGGATTGCAAGATGTATCGGCAGTGAGCCATCGCTTCTTCGGTACGCCCGCTTTCGACCTGCCTCTCGATGTCCTGGATATATGATCTTAAGGATATCTTTGCCATAGTCCGTGCTCCCTACCCTAATAGTATGCCCTATTCTTCTCAAAGTTGCAAGTGATTTTTAGGTTTTCTTTGCAATTCCCATGCCGGTTTTGGCAGGTGTTTCGATTACCAGACATGTACTCTATGGTCGCGTCTTTATTCATTTAATCATTGAACGCTACCAACCGTGTTATAATTTCCCCCCGTAATTCAGATAGTCATCCTGAAATTGGCGGCATTCAAAGTGTGTTCATCGAAATTCAATCCCCTAAAGCGGTTCTTCAATACGAAGCCAGTGGGAATCACCTCGCAGGGAATCATCTGATTGAGGAGGGAGTGTTACGCCTTAACAATTGAACTATATAAAACGAAGAGATTGCTTCACCCGATCAATGAATCTATATAAAACTTTTTGGACAATCAAGGAGAATAAGCGATGGATATTTTAGGACTTGCCCGACATGGCTTGAACGCATTCGAGCAAATCATGGTAGTCGGTGTGATTATCACTGCCTTCATCAGTCTGATTTACGCCTGGCTGCTGCGCGGAATCGTGATGAAGAAGGATAAAGGCACTCCAGAAATGCAAAAGGTGTGGAACGCGATCCGCATCGGCGCTGACAGCTACCTGAGACGCCAGTTGAAGACGATTATGCCAGTAATCTTGGTGTTGACAGCTGTCTTGTTCTTGAGCGTTTACGTGGTGCCGCCCACGCCTGAAGCCGTCGAGGAATTTCCTGAGAACACTACTTTGATCGTCGCGATTGGGCGTACGCTGGCGTTTATTGCCGGGGCAACCTTCTCGCTGTTGGTAGGCCAATTGGGCATGCGTATGGCGATTCAGGCAAATGTACGCGCCGCCGCCGCCTCACGTCGTGGTTTCAATGAGGCTTTGTCGATTGCTTATTATGCCGGCACAGTGACCGGCATGTTGACAGATGGCCTGGGCCTGTTGGGCGGAACAACAATCTTTATTATCTATGGCCGAGCTGCTCCAGATGCTTTATTAGGTTTTGGTTTTGGCGGTACGCTGCTGGCTTTGTTTATGCGCGTGGGCGGGGGTATTTTTACCAAAGCAGCCGATGTGGGCGCGGACCTGGTCGGCAAGGTGGAGAAGGATATCCCCGAGGATGACCCACGCAACGCGGCTGTGGTGGCTGACCTGGTGGGCGACAACGTGGGCGACTGCGCCGGCATGGCTGCCGATATCTTCGAAAGCTACGAAGTGACGATTGTTTCGGCGCTGCTTTTGGGTATTGCCCTGGTGGCCTTCGATCCTGCACACAGCCTCAAGTGGATCGTCTATCCTTTGATTATCCGCGGTATTGGCGTGATCAGCTCTATCCTGGGCACTTTTACCGTGCCGATCTGGGAGCGCTTCCCGATCAAGTTCTTGCGGGCCCACGATGCTGAAGAATCGATGTTCCGTTCCTACGAAGTCTCCAGTGTAAACACGATCCTGTTTTCGTTCCTGGTGGCGATCTTCTATGCCCAGGACTGGCGCCTGGCGATGTTGACCTCGATTGGTGTTGGTCTGGCGGTGGCTTTCAACCCGCTGACCTCTTACTTCACTTCTACCAAACGCCCGCCCGTGCGTGAAATCGTGGAATCAATGAAGACGGGCCCTGCTACCACCATCCTGTCTGGTTTGTCAGTGGGGATGGAATCGAGTGTTTGGGCCCTAGTGGTGATTGCGATTTCGTTTGTATTCTGCTTGATGTTGTACGGAGCCGATGGCACGCTGTATGTATTGTACGCTGTGGCCATGGTGGGCATTGGTATGCTCAGCCACACGGGGAACAATGTGGCGATGGACTCGTACGGGCCGATCTCGGATAACGCCAATGGTATTGGTGAGATGGCCTGGCATGGCATGGAGGATGAAAACACGCTCAAGGCCCGCCAGATTATGGCCGACCTGGATGCAGTTGGAAATACCACTAAGGCGATTACCAAGGGTGTGGCGATTGCCTCGGCGGTGATCGCGGCCGTGAGCCTATTCGCATCATATATAACTGACGTTGGGCGCGTGCAGGTATCTTTGGGCATGCCTGTATTGGAATCGATCCGAGTATCTGAGACCAATGTATTTATCGGCTTACTCCTGGGTGGGGCGCTGCCCTGGTTGTTTAGTTCGTTATCTATCCGGGCAGTCAGCCGTGCAGCCAGCGAAATCGTACTCGAAGTACGCCGCCAGTTCCGCATCCCGGGCTTGATGGAAGGCAAAGTGCTGCCGGACTATGCGCGTGTAGTGGGTATTTCAACCGCTTCCGCGCAGAAAGAGCTGATCCCGCTGGCGGTGATCTCCGTATTGATGCCCCTGATCATCGGTTTGATCCTGGGCGTCGAGGCGCTGGGCGGCTTTTTGGCGGGTGTGATTTTGAGCGGACAGCTCCTGGCGGTGTTTATGTCCAACAGCGGCGGCGCCTGGGATAATGCCAAGAAGGCGATCGAGGATGAGCCGCGTGACCTGGAGAACAACACTGGTAAAGGCTCTGAACGCCATAAGGCAGGCGTGGTGGGCGATACGGTTGGCGACCCGCTCAAGGATACCGCTGGCCCGGCTTTGAACCCAATGATCAAAGTGGTCAACATGGTTTCGCTGTTGGCTGCGCCGATCATGGTCAAATATACCGACCTGGGTTGGGTAGGTTGGACTGTGGTCGTGTTGTTGGCGGCTGGGGTGACCTGGGGTATTCTGCAGAGCAAGCGATCTGCTCCTAAACTCAGTGCTCCCGTTGATTCTGGGGATTAATTTACTTCGATAACACATTGGCCTGGGCTATCCTTGGCCCAGGCCAATGCACTGCTCTGTTTGCAGGGAGGATTTAAGATTAGCATTTAATTAGAACTTGTAAACCTACTTGACTTTGCCAGATTACTTAATGTATAACCTTACTCGGGTATAGTGATTACCCTGAATCAAGTAATGTATAGCGAGTAGTTTATTGTATCGATTGTCAGACACCAGCACTGCCGCCGTTGACGGCTGCCGTGCTTTTTGTTGTCTGAAGCATAGTTTAGTAGATATAGGAGTGAATTCATGATCCGAGTTGAAGGTTTGACAAAGGATTATGGCCCACGACGCGCCATCGATAATCTATCCTTTGACGCGCAGCAAGGGGAGATTTTAGGTTTCCTCGGGCCGAACGGGGCTGGGAAGACGACCACCATGCGTATATTGACTGGCTTTATGCCTCCCACGGCTGGCAAGGCAGAAGTAGCTGGTTTTGATGTGGTCGACCAGTCGCTGGAAGTGCGCCGCCGGGTTGGGTATATGCCCGAGACAGTCCCTCTGTATCCCGATATGACCGTCTTCGATTACTTGAAGTTCATGGCCGATTTACGTCGTGTACCGGAGGCAGAGGATCGCGTTGACGATGTGCTGGAGATGCTGCACCTGGAAGACCGCGCCGAAGGCTATATCAGCAACCTGTCCAAGGGCATGCGCCAGAGAGTTGGCCTGGCCCAGGCGGTTCTGCACAGCCCTGATGTCTTAATCCTGGATGAGCCAACTATTGGTTTGGACCCGGTCCAGATCATTGAGGTGCGTAAGTTGATTCAGGAACTGGGTCGCCAGCATACCGTGTTGCTCTCCACTCACATCCTTTCGGAAGCACAGCAAGTGTGCAATCGCGTGTTGATTATCAACCGCGGGCGGATTGTGGCCGAGGATACCCCGGAGCGCTTGCAGTCTCACCTGGCGGGGGCGCAGCGGATCGTGCTGCAGGTGGGTGGCGATACCGATGGCCTGGAAAGCCTGGTAACTCAGGTCGAGGGTGTGGCGCAGTTGCTGGTGGCTGAGGCCGGGCGGGTGGAAATCGAGACACAGCCAGGCCTGGACCCACGTCCTAAAGTGGCGCGGGCCCTGGTGAACGCTGGCTACGAATTGCTCGAAATGCGCTCGGTGGGGATGAGCCTGGAGGATATTTTCTTGCAGCTCACTCGCGACGAGCCGAAACCGCCTGAGATGGCTGAAATGGCTGATGATGAGATATACCTGGAAGCGCTTTCCGATGAGGAAGAAGCGCAGTAATGGGAGGAGTGATCTTATGCGAAACATTTGGGTGATTGCAAAGCGAGAGTTCAAACTATATCTCTCGAGTCCGGTGGCTTACGTGGTCACCTTCGTAATCCTGCTGATTTTGGGAATTTTCTTCTTCCTGAACGTGCAGGTGGCTTCCCAGCAGCAAGGTTTCGTGCCGGGCGCCGACTCTACCCTGATCCCTCTGGCGACCATGCTGGTATTGCTTATGGCTGGGATCACGACGCGCCTGCTGGCAGAAGAACAACGCCTGGGCACCATCGAACTGCTGTTGACTGCACCGGTGCGCGATTGGGAACTGGTGGTTGGTAAGTGGCTGGGGGCTTTCATGCTGATCCTGGTCATCATTGCCATTACGGCAATTTATCCAGCCCTTTTGCATTTTCAATTGGTTGACCCTGGAATCGATATGGGTCCGGTGATCAGCGGTTACCTGGGAATCGTACTGCTCAGCGCGGCTCTGGTGGGGATTGGCGTGGCGGTATCGGCCATGTTCAATAACCAGATCGCCGCGTTTCTGACGACGATGGGTGTGATGGTCTTCGTTTGGTGGATCATTGGACCGATTGCCCAGGTGGCGGGTCCGATGTCCAAGAACGCCAGCCTGTTGACTTACCTGGATTTCCAAGAGCACTTCATTAGTAATCTGGTGCGAGGGGTGCTCGATCTGAGCGATATCGTTTATTTCCTGAGTGTTACCGTGCTGACTCTTTTCGTAGGCTCGGTGCTGGTAGAAACGCGGAGGTGGCGCTAATGAAACCCGAATGGCGTCGTTTTGCCCCTTTGGGGCTGTATCTGGCATTGTTGGCGGTCCTGGTTTCGGCCGGGCTGTACATCGTTCTGCGCGAATGGGGGCTGCCCCTGCAAATCAGCCTGGGCCTGATTGTGGTTGGCCTGGCTTTGTTCGCTTTTTTGGATCCCGACCGGGTACGCATGGCTTTTACCGGCCGGCAGGCGCGCTACGGCAGCAATGCCCTGGTGCTGACGGTTGCCTTTGTAGGTATCCTGGTCTTGATCAACTATTTTGTGTATCAGAATTCCAAACGTTGGGATCTGACTGAAGATAAGCAGTATACACTTACCCAGGAAACGCTGGATACTTTGAAGAGCCTGCCTGAGCCGGTTCAGGCGGTGGCTTTCTTTACATCGTCTTACAACCCCGATCAGGCCAAGAGTTTGCTCGAGCAGTACAAGTACAACGCTGACGGCAAGTTCGATTACGAGTTCGTTGATCCGAATGATAACCCGGTAGCTGCCGAAGAAGCTAAAATCAGCCGCGACGGCACGATCGTGCTGAAGATGGGCGGTAATCAAGAACCGGTGACTATGGCCAGTGAGCAGGAGCTTACTGGAGCCATCGTGCGCTTGATGAGCCCTGAGAAAAGGCATGTGTACTTCCTGACCGGGCACGGAGAATACAGCCCAACAGATACTGGCGACCGGGCTTATGCGCAGGTCAAGCGCGCCCTGGAAAGCAAGAATTATTCTGTGGACCTCTTGAGCCTGCTGGCGACCAACCAGGTTCCAGAGGATGCCAAGGTGGTCGTGATCGCCGGGCCCCGCAAACCACTGGCTGCTACGGAAGTGGAACTGCTCAAACAGTATGTTGATAATGGCGGTACACTGGTGGTGATGGAAGAGCCCGTGGTAGTCACCGATTACAATGGCGCAGATGACCCGCTGTCAGATTACCTGGGCGAGGTATGGGGCATCAAACTTGCGGACGATATGGTTATGGATGCAACCTCGCAGCAACCTTACGCACCGTATGCTGCTCAATATGGAAGCCACGCCATCACGCAGAAAATGCAGCGGATCACTTCCGTATTTCCGACGGTGCGCAGCGTAACCGTCACCGAAGCGCCCTCAGGGGTTAGCGCGGTGCAGTTGGTGTTGACCGCGCCGCAGTCCTGGGCCGAAACCAACATAGAAGGCTTGCTGGCCAACCCGCCTCAGGTAGCCTACGACGATGGGCAGGATCAGATGGGACCGATCTCGTTGGCCGCAGCCGCAGAAGATTTCAACACCAAGGGCAGGGTGGTGGTCTTCGGAGATGCGGACTTTGTGATCGATGCCAATTACGCTGCATATGGAAACAGTGATCTGTTCATCAACTCGGTAGACTGGGCTGCCGGCCAAGAGCAGTTGATCAGCCTGACTGCCAAACAGAACACACAGCGCTTCCTGGCGCCGCCGCAACGCACGGCCATGAACTTGATCATGCTGGCGACGGTTATCATCCTGCCTGGGCTGTCATTGCTGGCAGGCATTGTCGTGTGGATCATCCGCAGACGTAGAGGATAAATCCTATGATGCGACGTACTACCTGGATCGTTCTGGGTGTTTTTGTAGTTCTGCTGGCGGCGATGCTGTTCTGGCAGCGGACCAAACAGGCTAACGCACCGGAACCCACGCCAGTTGCTGCCACTGAAGGCGAGTTTTTGCTCAACCTGGGGAACGCTGCGGTTGCGCGTCTGACGGTGCAGAACGCTGAAGGAGCGACGGTTGTGTTGGAGCGCAGCGAAGAAGGAACCTGGAGGATCATGCAGCCTGAGGTAGCCGCAGCCGACGGTGCAGCGGTCGATGCCGGCATCACCCAACTGTTGGCGCTGCGAATTCTGTCTACGCCGAGTTCAGTTCCCAGTTTGGATGTTGTGGGATTGGACGCGCCTGCATACCGGATTTTGATCGATCTGGATGACGGTAAGCAGGTGGCTGTGAACATTGGTAAGGCAACACCCACGGGTAGCGGTTACTATGTGCTGGCGCCTGATCGCATCGTCCACATCGTGGGTAAGTATGGTGTGGATGCGATTACCAAGCTGGCGGATGTACCGCCATTGGCCCCGACAGCTACGCCTGAGGTTATCCCGACCCCATAGAAAGGTTGGTTCGCGAGAATCAAAGACGTTCAGGTGCGGCGTACTTCCCGCGTCGCACCTGATTGTAATCATACCCTGTCTTATGAAGCCGGTGCATCGAATCACTCTCCAGACATAATGATTTCGTAAAAGTGGAAATTGGGTATTGATTTTGAGTCAAAAAGAGTGTATTCTGAATATGTCTTGTTTCCAAATTCCAGGGTTTTGGAGTGTAGATGATTGACGAAGAACTTTTGAACGAAATTGACGACCACGATGATCATCCGGCCATCGCGCGCCTGATCGAGTTGGGTCGGCAGAAGTCGTATGTGACCATTGATGATATCCTGGGTTTCTTCCCGGATGCTGAACAGGATGTGGATCAACTAGAGGAAGCCTTTGCGGCTCTCCTGAGTGCGGGGATCCCTTATCTGGACGAGACTGTGGCTGGCGGCCCCAGTGATGATGAGCTCGTCGAAGAAGATGAGACCGAGGATGAGATTCGCCCGGACCTTACTGTAGAAGAAAACTACCTGGCGAATATCGATACGGATGATACGATTGGACTTTACCTGAAAGAAGTCGGTCGGGTGCCTTTGTTGACGGCTGAAGAAGAAGTCGAACTGGCGCAGCGTATCGAGCGTGGCCGGCTGGCACGTGAGGAACTGGCCAAAGGTAATGTCAGTCCGCGCCGCCGCCAGGAACTGCAGCGCTTGATCGAAGACGGTTGGGCGGCGCGCGAACACCTGATCACGGCCAACTCGCGCCTGGTGATCAGTGTGGCGAAGAAATACATGGGGCGCGGGGTGCCATTTCTGGATTTGATCCAGGAAGGTAACATTGGTTTGATCCGCGCTGCCAAGAAGTTCGATTACCGCCGCGGCCATAAGTTCAGCACGTATGCTACCTGGTGGATCCGCCAGGCTGTGACGCGTGCCATCGCCGATCAGGGACGCACCATCCGGGTGCCGGTGCATATGGGCGATCAGATCAACAAGCTGCTGCGCGTGCAGCACCAGTTGACCCAACGCCTGGGGCGCGACCCCTCAGTGGAAGAACTGGCGGAAGCTCTGGACGTGACTCCCCAAAAGGTGGAGAACATGATCCAGGTGGCGCGCCGGCCTCTCTCCCTGGAAACCCCCACGGACGATGAAGAAGACTCGGTGTTGGGTGATTTCATCCAGGATGAGGAAGTGCCTGCGCCGGACGAGACGGCTACTTATAACCTGTTGCGCGAGCACCTGGAGAGCGTCTTGAACGCACTGCCGCCGCGCGAAGTGCGCATTTTGCAGTTACGTTATGGTCTATTGGATGGGCAGGCTTACACGCTGGAAGAAGTGGGCCGCAAGATGGGCGTCACCCGCGAACGCGTGCGCCAGATCGAGGCCCAGGCGCTAAGCCGCCTGCGCCATCCGGCCATCCGGCGCAAATTGCGCGAGTACCTGGGATAACCTGCAAGATCCGAGAATAGGGACCGGCGGCCTGCCAATCAGGCTGCCGGTTTTCGCGTGCGATCACTGTTTGCGCGCGGCCACCTGCATCTCGCCCATGGCGAAGTGGATCGACAGGCGTTTCAAGCGGTCGCTTTTCAGGAACACCTGAGCGCTGCTTTTGAGTATCCCAGGGTATTGGGCGGCGCGCCTGAGTACGTTTTCTATAGAAAACCACACGTAGTTTGGACGCACCGATATCATTTCGAACCCCGTTTTGGCTAACGTGGCTTGTAAAGTAGCGGGCGAGTAATACCAGAGATGTTCGCGCAGCAGCAGTACCCAGCGCCGGCCCATCCAATGCGCTTGCCAGCTATCGATATTGGGAACATTCAGGAAAAGCCAGCCGCCAGGCGACAGCCAGGCCTCCAATCGTTGCAGAACCTGCGTGGGACTGGCAACATGTTCCAGGACGTCCCACAGGGTGACGGCTTCAAAGGCCTGTGGAGCGAAGTCGATTTCTTCCAGGGCTGCTGGGTGGATTTGGGCGCCGGGCAGGCGCTGCTGGGCGAGCTGAGCAGCCCAGGTTGAAGGTTCGATCCCGGTAACCTGCCAACCGGCGGCCTGTGCCTCTGCCAGGAAGAAGCCCGTCGAACAGCCCACATCCAGCAGCCTGGCAGCAGGCGAAAGGTGTCGGTTGACGAATTTCAGATGATCCAGCGCGGTGCGCCGCCGATTGTGTTCTTCTATATCGTAAACCGGGTCCTGCAAGGCGGTGTATACCTGGCGCAGGGTCTCCGGATCGTCGCGTGGGTTGGTCATTACCAGGCCGCACTCCTGGCAGCGCACGATCTGCAAGTGCCCGGCGTGCAGGCGTGATGAGGAATAATAGAGAGCGGGATCGCTGGAAGTGGCTGGGATGGTGGCGTGATAACGTACCTCGAAGGCTGTCCCGCCGCACAGATCACAGGCAGCTTCAAGCAGCGCCATGCAGATCCTCGAGGATCGCCTGAGCCGCAGCGCGCCCCTGGCGGATAGCGGCGCTGATCGTGCGGTCCTCCGGGTAGAACTGGGTGGAGTCGGTCAAATACAGGCCCTGAAGGGGTGAGCGTATGCCTGGCATCAGCTCTGCAAAGCCGGTGGTGCAGATCGCCTGAGCATAGGGTGTGCGGAAGACGAAGCGTTCTTTGATCCAGCTTTCATCGAAGGCGGGATTGACCTGCTTCAGCATGGGAATATACTCATCGAACAAGGCTGCATCACTGAAGCCATAACGGGGTTCGCTGGTGGGCAGGTAAAATGGGATGTAAATCAGGTTCAGACCTGCGTTCTGCAGGTTGCGGTTCAAATTGGTTTGTTCGATGATGCCGTTAAAGCTGATGTGGGGATCGTTGATATTCATCCAGAAGTTACGGCTGAAGGAGCGCTTCAGGCTCATTATAGCGCACACCACGCCGATGTATTGGATTTGGCTGGCTTTAGTGAAATACGGGATGGAGGGTACATCCAATAAACGGTTGATAGCGGGCAGCGACAGGGTGGATAGAACCGCATCGCATTCAAAGCGCCCGGCTTGTGAATTGACCGCGGTAACCCGATCCTGAAGGATCTCGATGGACTGTACCGGGACCTGCTGGTGCAGATCTGCTGATGGCTGGGATTCCAGCCAATGCGTCAGATGATTGACCAGGGTGGTGGAGCCGTTCTCGAGATATCCGAAAGACTCGCGCTCCCACAGGCGGCGGCGCGAGCGCGCCACTCGCCAGATGCGGTGCCAGACCCAGGCGGCGGAAATCCTGTCGTGATATTCGCCGAACTTAATGCGCAGTAAGGGATGCCAGATAACATTATAAGCCTGTTCGCCGATATTTTCGATCAACCAGGGCTTGGCGGGGATCTGGTCAAGCCAGCGCCATTGAGAGCGGTAGCGCGACTGCACGATGTGCAGCCCGAAACGCATGCGTTGCAGCCAGGGCACAGCCGAGAAGCGCAGCAGATCGAAGGGAGTGCCGAACGAATACAAGCGGTTGTTGTGGAAGAAGGCAGTATGCGTCTGTCGCCAATGGAGCTTATCGTCCAACCCCAATTCATGAATGAAATCGGTCAGGTCCCAATCGGAGCGGCAGATGAAGTGGTAGAAACGCTCGATGCTCTGCCCTTCCAGTTGGAAGGAGCTTGCCAGCCCACCCAGGAAAGGAGCCGCCTCCAACAGAGTGACGCACAGCCCGGCGCGCAGCAGGTCGTAGCTGGCGGCCAGTCCCGCCAGTCCGGCTCCGATGACAACGATGTGTTTGGATTGGATATTGTGCGTGTTTGCCATGGCCGGGGTCATTCTGGTGATGGTCTGGAAAAGGGCGGGACGCCGCGCTTTTGGAGCCAGGTGCGTGCAACCGGCCAGTACAGCCAGATCAGCATCAGGATGGACATTAAGGCGATGCCATTCCAGGCCAGGCGGGTGCCGATCAATGAAGGCAGGTAGCCCAGGAAGCCGAACAGGTAAGCCCACCAGGGGACGGCAAAACATAACAACAGGATCGTGCTGTAGTAGGGCATGTAAGGCGAAACCAGGTATGCCGTAGCAGTCAGCGCGATCAGGCGCTGTTCACGGCTCAGAGGCACCAACACGGCAGGGATGAACAGCGGTAGCGCCCATATTCCCAGGGATGCATTCCAAGGCCCGTGATGCTGGTCGCCCACGAAGCCAAAGATGCCCTGCCAGTACCAAACAGGCCAGGGGCCCCAAATGAGGATCGAGAGGGCGAACAGGGCCAGCATAGCTACGAGGGATTTCCAGCGATCTCGCCCGCTCCACCACCACAAGGCCACGACCGTGATGAATCCAATTTGTGGCTTGAAGGATGCCAGGGTCAGGGCCAGGAACATCAACAGCCAGGATTTTTTTTGCAAGGCGAACCAGCCGATGACCACGGCCAATATTCCCCACACCTCGATCTGGCCCCACCACAGGACCCACATCATGTGGGCGGAGAGCAGGATCGGAATTGGCTTACCACCCAGCATGTAGGTGCCGTAAACGGTCCCGACCAGGGTGGCGAGCAGAAATACCAGGTAGCCAGCGCGCCCCGGCAAGCTGACGAATGGGGCCATGAAGGGCGCTAACCAGGGCGGGTTGAGCGTCCACGGACGGATCGCTACGCTCTCCAGGCGCTCGGGCTCCATGACCATCCAGGTGTAACAGCGTTTGTAATCATCCCCTGGAGCGATAAATGCATACACGATCCAAACCGCAATCACTACTAATATAATGGCCAGCCAATGTTTGCGCGACCAACTCGAAGCGACCATCATTCTCGCGACCCCTTCTTGCCCAATCTGCCGCCGATGGCATAGGCTGACCACAGGCAGACGAAGGGCAATAACGGCATGACATAACGCTGCCACGGCAATGGCACGGCCAGGATCAGAATCAGCGCCTGCAACAAGGTAGCGCTCAGCAGCAACAGGATCGTTTTGCGCCGGGCCGCCCCAGTCTTGGGGATTGCCAGCAGGGCAGTCGCTAAGCCAAACAAAGTCAGCACCATGAAAAGACCCGCGCCGATGAGATTGCGCAGTAAATTGTGACCGGGGATTGCCAGATACGCTGCTTCTGCTGGCGCTGTTTCATCCTGGTAGTTCCCTACCTCAGCGAAAGCCGGCGGCGCCAGGTAGAGGTTGGCAACCAGTACGAGTATGCGCTTCCCGGGCGAATCCAGCACATGTTCAGGAGCCAATCGCTGCGTATCTGCAACTTGGCGCTGCAGCAAGTCCTGGCGTTGTTCCCAGGCGATTTTGGATGCCTGGATTGGCGAACGCCACAGCAAAGGGTTCAGTGCCAGGGTAACCAGGATGAAGACGCCTAAATACTGCGCCAGGCCGCTGGCGGCGCGGCGCAGGCGTCCCTCGCTGCCGGACGGAGGCCAGGCAACTGCCAACAGGCCGACTGGCAACAGGGCCAGCGCGGATTGCTTGGCGGCGAAGGCCAAAGCCATACCCAGGCCCGCCAGCCAGGGTCGGCGGTTGGCCTGTAAAAAGGTCCACATGGCAAAAAGGATCCCCAGGGTTAAAGCGCCTTCGGCCATGGCGCGGCGGTTGTGGAGCAGAACCAGGGCGTTGAGGCCCAGCAGGCCGGCTGCCAGCACGCCAGTTGGCGCGCCTCCCAGGTTCGATCCGATCAGATAGAGCAGGCACACGCTGAGGGGCAGCAGTAAAGTGATCGCCAGCCGACCGGCAAACAGCAAACCTGGATCGGGCAGTGCACCGGCAAGCCGGTTTTCTTCCCAGGTCTTCGACCAGTCCCAATCTACGGGCAAAGCTGACTTGCCAGCCAGCCAACGTCCCAGGCCTAATAAATAGCGTGTGAATGGGGCATCCAGTTGGCGGTAGTGCATGTGCAAATCATCGGCGCGATCAGGAGACCAGGCCATCGAAAGCGGATTGGTGAAAAGCAATTCGAAGTCGCTGCTGTTGTAGAACTGCGTGCTCTCGTCCGGATGGAAAGGCACACTGGATATGCCCCAAACGAAGTATGCGCTGAGCAAGATCAATGGGATTACGAGTAACCATGCGCGCAGGCGAGTGGGGGCTGGGGTTTCGGCTTTATCCATTTAGGCCTCTCATTTACCGTTTGCGCTCCAGGATCAACATACCGTCGCTGCCGTAGATATCTGTGGAGAGTTTATCACGCAATTGATAATTCTCCCAGAAGCGGGTGTCTTTGAGCAGTCCGGCGCGCCCGTATACTTCCAAGATAATGATGTAATCGGGCAGGTTCTCCAGGATCAGCTCGGGGGGGATAGCGTAGTTGATCACGAATAAGTCCGCGTCAGCCGGGTAGTAGTTGGTGGAGATGGGTGAATTCAATCCCACTGTATCGAGAATGCGCATGGAAGTGTAATATCCCAGCACGCCTACGTCTCCAGCGGCGAGGACGGGCGAGGTTTCATCGAGCTGCTCGGGTGAGGGGGGCAGCAAACTGGCAGCCTGGCGGTATAGCAATTCGAGCTTGAACCAGGCCATTTCGGGAGCCGGGCGGCGGGAGCCGTGGTCGGGCGTCAACGTCCAGCCGCGCAGTGAGAGCAAAACTGGTGTCAGGAGCACGAAGAAGACCAGGGCCGCTTGCTGTAACCGGCCCAATTCGATTGGCGATTGGGCTTGATTGGGGGCGATCTTGCCTTTCCTAAATCTGCCTAGCTGCGTGGTCAGGATCTGCTGCAAACCGGTCAGGATAACCAGGAAATAAACTGGTAAAGGCGGCGTCAGGTACCAGCGAAAAATCAAAGGGTTAGGGATGGCGAAGGTGATCAAGTAAAACCAGGGGAAGGCCAGGAAGGGCCAGGCATGCGGCGCAGCTTTCCAGGCTTTGCGCGCCCCAACCAGATAGAAAAAGGGATAGATGAATAAGCCGACGCCTATCCAGGGGATGCCGAAAGTCAGGTGGCCCAGGAAGGGAGTGGTATAGTGCTGCACCAGGCGGGTGAGGGCGCTCAGCGGTTCCAGGCGATACGCTAGACTCTTAGCGGCGATGGAGTGCGGCAATAGGTTGCCAAAATACAGGTAAGCGAACGTGAACCAGCCCAGGCAGGGCAACAGGAAGGCCAGGATTTCGGTGGCGATGCCTCTGCAGACACGGCGCGAAAGCGAGCGGCGAGAAATCCAGATTTGCCAGGCGCGATCCACGGCCAGCGGGCCGAGCAAGATCAATGCATCCGGACGGGTGAGCAAAGCCAGCGCTGCCAGGAACGTTGCCAGGATGCGGCGCTCAGCCAGGTGGGCGGCGACCGTGGCTGTCAACAAGAGCACATACAGACTGGTTTCCAGGCCTCCGATGGCGAAGGTAACGCTGAAAGGCGCAATTGCCCAGGCGAGAGCCGCTCCCAGCCCGGCCAGATGTGCGTCGAATTTACGCCCCAATTGCAGCAGCAGCATGGCGGTGAATCCATCTGCGACAGCATTGAGCAGCAGGGCAATCTGGGGGAAGGGGGCGCCCGGGCCACCTGTCATGAAACCAATCGAAGTGAGCAACAGGGCGTAGAGCGGCGTAGTGGTCCCTAAAACGCGCTCGCCGGGGTTGTACACAAAGCCATTCCCGGCTAAAATATTCCTGGCGTAGCGGAAAGTGATGTAAGAATCATCGATTGTGCGCGCGCCAGGCAGCAGGCGCGCGGCTACGGCCAGGGAAAAAACGAAAATGAGCAGCAGGCGCAGATCGAACGAGTTTCGAGATGGCGGTTTGGGCCTGAGCATGCTCGAATTATATACTGAAAATACAGGATGGCCCGAAATGAAAATATTTGACAGGCTGGACGGCGGCTTGAAATGGTTGGCAGGGGTTATGCTGCTGGCGATTGGGCTGAAGTTGTGGCTGGTTACAGCCGGGCTGGTGCCGTTCAATTCTGATGAGGCAGTTGTGGGGTTGATGGCACGACATATCTTGCAAGGAGAAACGCCGGTCTTCTTTTATGGACAGGCTTATATGGGCAGTCTGGATGCCTGGCTGGTGGCGTTTGGGTTCAGGTTGTTTGGAGAGCAAGTTTGGGTGATCCGCTTGGTGCAAAGCCTGCTTTACCTGGGGGTCTTGTGCACTACAGCCGGTTTAGGAAAAGCAGCCTTCGGTTCCTGGAAGGTGGGGGTGGTGGCAGCAGGGCTTTTAGCAATTCCTACAGTCAACGTAACTTTATATACCACAGCTTCATTGGGAGGCTATGGGGAGGCGCTGTTATTAGGCAACCTGACGCTCCTGGTGGGGCTACGGATCATAGATGGGTTGCGCCAAAAACAAACTGCCAGGCCATTCTCTCGTTGGGTGGTGGTCGGGTTCTTGATGGGGCTGGGTTTGTGGGCGTTTGGGCTGACGCTTATCTATAGCTTGCCGGTCATTGTGATGCTGGCTTTCGCGCTTCTGCGTGTGCTGGCAGACCGGGCTGCGGTTAAATCTGAGTTGCAAGGTCTTCTTCGCAGTTCCAGGCAGGGCCGCGCTGACCTGCCCTGGGCGGTGACCACTCTTGTAGCCGGATTCCTGCTTGGATCTGTGCCCTGGTGGAGTTTTGCCTTGCAAAACGGCTTTCAGCAATTGATTTGGGAGTTACAGGGAGGCGCAATTGCGGGGGTCGAGAAATTGCCCTGGCTGCTGCGAGTAGGGCAGCACCTGGTGAGCCTGTTGGTCTTGGGAAGCACGGTCGTTTTCGGGGCGCGCCCTCCCTGGGATGTTTTCTGGTTGGGTCTGCCACTCTTGCCATTCATCATGATTTTTTGGTTGGCGGTGGTAGTGCATATTGTCCAATGTATGCGAGCGCCCAATGCCTATCGCCGGTCGCAGTTCGTGTTGCTGTTGGTGATGGTTACGCTGGCAACCGGCTTCGTTTTCAGTTCTTTCGGGGCGGATCCCTCGGGGCGTTATTTTGTCCCCCTGGCGGTGCCGCTGGCATTGTTCGGCGCCAGCCTGATCTTACAAGCCAAGGAAAAATTTGGGCGTTGGGCTTATGGATTGTTGGCTCTGGTGTTGGTTTATAATTTTTGGGGCACTATGCAGTGCGCCCTGCAATTTCCACCCGGAATTACCACCCAATTTTATGCGCCTTCTCGGATCGACCATCGCTATGATCAGGAATTGATCGATTTCTTACGCGCGAACGGTGAAACGCATGGCTACGGCAATTATTGGGTGACTTATCCGCTGGCTTTTCTTTCGCAGGAAGAACTTATTTTTGTGCCACGCTTGCCTTACCATCCCGATTTTCGCTACACGGAACGCGACGATCGCTATGAACCCTATGACCAGCAAGTGGAGGCATCCAGCCGGGTGGCCTACATCACCACCAATCATCTTGAACTCGATGAACACCTGCGCCAGAGCTTCTCGGAACTGGGCGTCGCCTGGCAGGAAGCGAAGATCTGCGATTATCAGGTGTTCTATGGGTTATCGCGACCCGTCAGACCGGCAGAGATGGGCCTGGGAACGACCACGCCTTGAGCGCTGCGGGCGTGTGATATACTATCTTTTGGCTTTGGGGCAGCAGAAGATAAGTCAGGCCTGATTGCACTGGAAGGAGTTCTTCGTACTTTGAGCACTCGCAAACTGGTGATATGGATTACTTTTCTGGCGGTGTTCGTTATGGCATCGCGTGTTGCGGTGGATTCAGATACCTGGTGGCACCTGCGCGCCGGGCAGTGGATGATCGAGCACCGCACATTGCTGCGGATTGATATGTTCTCATATACTCGCTATGGACAGCCCTGGCACTATACTGCCTGGATGCTTGAAATTCCTATGGCTGCAATCTATGGGCTTGTAGGCCCAGGCGGATTGAATCTGTGGATGGCGGGTATGATCACGCTCTCGTTCTTTTTCGTCTGGCGGGTGATGTCTGGCGGGCCATTCCTCAAAGCGTTCATCCTGGTGCTGGCAACTGCAACATCGAGCATATTTTGGGCAGCGCGCCCGCATTTGATGACCTATCTGCTCTCCGCGATCTATTTATCGATCCTTGAGGATTATCGTTGGGAGCGAGTCGCCTTGGCGCGCCGGCGCCTGTGGTGGCTGCCAGCGTTGATGGCTATCTGGGCAAACAGTCACGGCGGTTTTGCTGTGGGATTCATCTTGATGGGCATCTATTGGATCAATCAGGTTTGGGGATGGCTGGTTGACGGCAGCTTGTGGGAACGCCTGAAATCGATCGTCCGTACCCCTAAGATCTTATTGACCCATCCGGATTACATTTTATCCCGGATAGCGGTGCTGTTACTGGTGGCTTTGTGCATCAATCCAATTGGGGTGCAGATGCTGCTGTATCCGTTCAAAACCGTGGCGATTGGCAATTTACGCGATTATATCCAGGAATGGCAATCACCAAACTTCCATTCGCTCTCTGTTCAGCCGTTTATCTGGCTGCTGCTGGCGGTCTTCGGCGTGGTTGGAATTTCCAGGCGCCGCCTGGTCTTGAGCGATTTCTTATTGGTGGCCGTTCCAGTTTACATGGGGCTTCTGGCCGGGCGGAATGTGGCATTGTTCGCTTTGTTCGCGCCTCCGGTTTTGGCCCGGCATGCTGCCCCAGTCTTGGATGCTTTGGGAAGACGAATTGGATATCGTGGTATGCGAGACCGGCCGATGTCGCCTGCGCAGGGCTGGGTGAACCGCGCTCTGCTGGTTGTATTAGCGATTGCTGTGATCGCCAAGCTTGCACTGGTGTTTCCGCCCCAGGTTACTGAGCAGCATAATCGAAAGAGCCTGCCCTATGATGCAGTGAGTTACCTGAAGTCAGCGCACCTGCCAGGCGAGTTGTTCAGCACCTATAACTGGGGCGGTTTCTTGACCTGGGTTTTGCCGGAATACAGGGTTTTTATCGATGGTCGTACGGACTTGTACGGGGATGAGATCATCGATGAGTGGCTCCAGGTGGCGCGAGGCGAGCCTGGCTGGCAAGAAGTGCTGGATCGTTGGAATGTAAATTCGCTCCTGTTCGAGCCCAATCTTCCCGTCGTCGATCACCTGGAAGAAGAGAACTGGCGACTGGTTTATGAAGATGATATGGCTGTGATCTATGTCAGGTGAGCCAGGATGCGTTTACGCTTTTTCTCTTGGCATCCATCCAATGATAAGGAAACGTTGCTGAATTGAACAATCGTCGCGCCACTATATTTTTCATACTTGGTATTCTGCTGACAGCAGCCGCGTTGGTGGGCATCACCAGAGCTAATTACCAGTATGTGCTTACCGATACAGGCATGAATGCTTTCTTGCCTGCCTGGAATGGCACGCGCGAGTTGCTGATGAAAGGATGGAGTCCATATAGTGATGCTACGCTGCAAGAGACCCAAAAACTTGCTTATGGCCGGCCAGCAAGCCAGGGTGAGGAACAAGGCCTGTTCCTGTATCCATTTTACGCGACTTTGATTTTTGCTCCTTTTGGCCTGTTTGCGGATTTCGCGGTAGCGCGGGCGCTATGGATGACGATCCTGGAATTGGCCCTGGCAGGTACCGTTGGCATGGGAATCAATTTGCTGGGTTGGCGACTATCGAGATGGCTGCAAATGATTTTACTGGTGCTGGCGCTCGTATGGTATTTCAGTATTCGGGCGTTGTTGGATGGTGATGCAGTGATCTTGAGTACGTTCTTCATCACGGCTGCTTTCCTGGCGATCCGTACGGATCATGATGCCCTGGCAGGTTTCCTGTGGGTATTGGCCAGCACCCAGGGCGGTGTGATGCCGCTGGTAACGCTATTTTTGATCGTTTGGGCGGTTTCCAACCAGCGATGGAGCCTGGTGATGGGGCTCTTGCTCAACGCGGTTTTCCTGGTGGCTGTGACCAGCCTGCTGCTGCCGGATTGGGCGATGCAATGGGTAAGACAGGTGGTGGCCTACACAAAATCCGCGTTCTTGCTGACACCGGGCAGCTTGCTGTTCTATTGGTTGCCGGGTGTTGGCCGCCAGTTGGGGCAGGGCCTGATGGCGGTCATGGCTGGCTTACTGGTATGGGAATGGCGGGATGCCTGGGGGAAAGATTTCCGTTGGTTCTTGTGGACTGCCTATTTGACTCTAACTGTAACCGGTTTGATCGGTATGCCTACATCGCTGAAGAATTACGTGGTGATGCTGCCGGCTTTGATCCTGGTGCTGGCAACATGGTACGCCAGGTGGGGCCGGCTGGGCACTTTCCTGATGATTATTAGCCTAATGGTTTTATCGTTTGGTATCTGGGCTATTTCGATCGGCGCTGTGCGCAGCGATGCTCCGCTGGAATTGAATCCCGGGTTGTTTTTCTTCTTCCCGATCTTTCTACTCGTGGGTCTTTATTGGGTGCGGCGGTGGGCGATCCGACCTCAGCATCTGTTTATGGACAATCTAAATAGGAGATTGGGCGGGTGATCGGTTGGGGGCTATTACAGCTGATCTACAATGCCAGTTTGCACCTTCGGGCATCATGCCTGAGCCAGCGATAACCCAACAGCAAAACCAATCCCAAAACCACCGGCATGGGGATGAACATGAAAGGCTGTTCCTGGTTGCCAACTACTGTGGCGATATGAAGCCACCACAGGCCAACCAGCGATACCAGCCAGGTCAAGAGCAGCACTGGCCTACCCCAGCCAGGCGTGCGATCCAGGGCGGCGAACACCCACAGCGCGGTAACCAGCATCAGGACGTAATTGGTGGTGGCCGAACGCGGCACAATCAGGTTCGATACGACCAGGGTCACTCCCAAGGCCCAATGGAACCAATCTTCACCGCCAGGGCGCAGCGCCAACCACCAGGCGACAAGCATCGCCAATCCGAGCAGCGATGAGAAGAATATCTCGCCGCCTGCGCCCAGTCCTGGAATAGCCATGTGTGTCAGCAACCAGACCGGGCTTTGCCCGACTGTGTAGTCGCTATAAGCTCGGATGCGGAACATCCACTCACTGAGCCAGGTAGGCAGCGCCAGGATGCTGCCCAGGCACAAGATCGCCATGGTGATCAAAAACGCCCCCCAAAAATGTGTGCGCCGCCGGGCGATGCCCCATAGCAACAAAAAGGGTACTACCATAAACACCAGGGTGGGTTTGATCGTCGAGAGAGTTAGAATCACGCCTGCCAGGGCATCACGCTGGCGTTGCAGCAAATATAGGGCGGCCGCCAGGGAGAAGAAACCGAAGATGGCAAACTGTCCTAAAATCACCCCGCGCGCTTCAGGATAGTATAGCAATGACCATATTAGCAGCAAGGCCAACAGCCAACCACGCGGCCGCCAATGGAGTACATCCAGCATCAGGATCACTCCGGCGAACAGAGCCGCCTGGAGCAAAGTCATATAGATCGCTCTGGCCAGAGCATAATTGGCAAGCAGAACAAAAGGTCCATGGACTAAAATCGAGTAGTAGGGGTAGGCCATACGGTTCTGATCTTCGCCCGGTCGCGCCATGCGCCCGTAGATGGCTTTCTGGGTGTAGATAGCAGCTTCGTCAGAGTATGGACTGTATCCGAATTTGAAATTGGCTTCCCAGGCGCCGTAGTGAGTCAGAAAATCATTGCCGCCTGGTATGGGCTTGGTGAAATACTGCCAGGTAGCCCAGGTATAAGCCCCAGCTACCAGGGCCAGAATTAGAATGCTTAGAGAGTTCCTTTTGAGATGATCAAGCATTATGTGGGTTCTTTCAGAATGAACGGTTGAGAAATTGTTGGAAAGAACTGCAAATCATTATACCTCGCATTCGATTTTGACCAAATCATCGTAACAAAGATGCAAGGTGTGTGTTCCCTTGCGGAAAACTTACTATTCGGGCACAATATGCTGGCGGCTCTGTTTTCGTACCGCCTGATTTGATGTACAGTTATCTGGAATAAATCCGCCGAGCTTGTACAGAGTGGGTATGCTCTGCTCACTGGAGGAATGGCACGATGAGTGAACCATTGGGAGGTCGCCGGACATCGCTGTGGGCGCTCCTGGCCTTTTTATGGTTGGCGACGCTGGTTGTAGTCTATTATGCTGTTCATAAGCCATTTACACCGGAAGTGGCGCTTGGCTTTGGAATAGCTGCCTGGCGGGTTGGCATTGTCCTGGTTTTCGTTTCCCTGGCGGGTGGGCTGGGTCGATCGATCCTGGCCCTGGAAGATCGCCATGCATTGGTGCAAATGGTCTGTCAAGCGGCAATCGGGCTCGGGATCACCAGCCTGATGACATTGATAACCGCTCTCCTGGGCGGGTTGCGCCCCTGGCTCTGGCTCTTGGTGATGATAGGGTTGTTCTACCTGAGACGAAAGATCGTGGCGTGGTGGCGCTGCCTGGCTAGCCTGGGCGATTTATGGCTCCAGGGAGGGCGGTTGGGCCAATCGCTGGCTCTAGGTTTGCTCTCCATTATGGGGTTTACCTTGATCACTGCCCTGGCGCCTGCGTTGAAATTCGACACTTTGATGTACCATCTGGTGCTGCCACATATCTATCTGGCCTCGGGAAGACTGGTTTACGTTCCGGAGATTGTCTATTGGGGGTATCCCGAAGCTGTGGAGATCTTATACAGCCTGGTGATGATGTTGGCCGGTGACCAGGCCGCCGCGGTGCTTTCCTGGGCGATCGGTGTGCTGGCCTTACTGGGGTTGGTTGGCTATGCTGCTGAACACCTGGGAGCAAGGTTTGGTTGGGTCAGCGGAGCGGCTATCCTGTCTGGCTCTTCAATGGCCTCGGCTTTGGGTTGGGCTTACGTAGATTGGATGGTGATCCTGTTCGGGGTGGCCTTCTTGATCGCCCTGGATCAATGGTTCGATAAGAAGGATAGAAAATCTTTGATTATGGCGGGCGTGTTTGCGGGTTTGGCTCTGACCGCCAAGTATTCATCGGGTATTTTGGTGATCGGCGGCGCCGTGGCTGTGATCTGGGGCCTACGAAGGCCCCCGAAGCTGCGTGAAACGCTGGCGTTAGTAATCCTTTTCGGCTGTGCGAGCGGGTTGATGCCGTTGGCCTGGTGGGTCAAAAATGCTGTGGCAACTGGTAACCCGTTTTATCCTCTGTTCTTCCCGGCTGGCACGATGGACCGGTTCCGGTTGGATCTATGGCAGGGCGGGCTTTCGCTAGGGAATTGGCTGGATATCGTCTTCTTACCGTTGCGAGCGACGGTCCTGGGGACTGAATGGACGCCTGGCTTCGGTTCGTCGATTGGCCCGCTGCTGTTTGGGTTGAGCGCAGCGGCCTGGCTGGGTTGGGGGGATGCACCGCAGAAATATCGCCGCCTGGTCACCAGCTCGGCTTTAGTGGCTTTCGCTGGCCTGGCGTGTTGGGTGGTTATCGCCCGCTGGACCTGGCAACTCTTACAATCCCGGTTGTACTATGCCTTTTTCCCAGCCCTGGCGGTGTTAGCCGGGTGTGGGCTGAAACGCTTGAGCCAAAATACGATTGCCGGGCTGCGCCTGGGTCGGCTGACTGGCGGCCTGGTGCTTTTGGCATTGTGGCTGAACGTCTTGGATGTTGGCATCGACACATTGCGCCTGGGATCTTTGCAGGTTGTGCTGGGTTTGCACTCTTCAGAAAAATATCTTACGGATAACCTGGGATGGTACGCGCCAGCCATGCAAGCACTCAAAACGCTGGACCCAGAGGCGCGTGTGCTCATGCTCTGGGAGGCGCGCAGCCTGTATTGCTGGCCTCATTGTGTTCCAGATGAGGCCCTCGATCGTTGGCTGCGTGAGTTGCACGATCACGGTGAGAACATCCCACGTTCAACCGGGGCCATCCTGGATGGATGGCGGCAGGCAGGCTTCACGCACCTGCTGTATTACCGCGCTGGCGCCGAATTTGTGCGCGGTGAAGCTGGGCCATATTTACCGGCAGATTGGCAGGCGCTGGATGATCTGCTGGCAACTTTGCCTGTCGTGCAGAATTTCGGTGAGGCTTATTCTTTGTATGCACTCGCACCATGACCCGGCGTAGTTACCTGATTCTGGCTTTGCTTGGACTGGGAATATCCCTGCTTGTGGCTGCTTTTCAGTCTACTCCAGGCTATATGGATGCTGAATACTATTTCGCTGGCGGGCTCAGGCTGGCCCAGGGGCACGGTTTTAGCGAGATGCTTTTGTGGAATTACCTGGACGATCCAGCGGGTTTGCCCCACCCATCTCACGCCTATTGGATGCCGCTGACGTCGATCCTGGCTGCGGCGGGCATGATAGTCGCGGGATCGAACAGCTTTGCAGCCGCGCGCCTCGGGTTTATTTTAGCGGCGATGTCGATCCCGCCGCTAACGGCTTTCCTGGCCTATTTGCTTACGCAGCGACGCAGTGACGCAATCCTGGCGGGGGTATTGGCACTTTTTTCAGGCTTCTACGTATCTTTTCTGTCGACAACAGATGCTTTTGGGCTATATATGCTCGAGGGCACCCTGTTCTTACTCCTGTCTCAAGCACAGTGGCGGATTGCCCGCTCTGCGGATTGGGGCGGGCTGTTGGTGGGGTTTTTCATGGGCGCGGTATGCGGCCTGATGCACCAGACGCGTGCGGATGGCCTGTTCTGGCTGTTTCTGGCGCTGGTCTTATTGGGCTTGCGGCAAACTGGGGCCAGCAAACTGTTCGGCGACCGACGCTGGGTGGTTGCCAGTATGGCTGTGTGCATTATCGGATACCTGGTGCTCGCTGGACCCTGGCTTTGGCGTAATTTTCAAGTTTTTGGATCGCCTCTGGCACCTGGCGGCGGGCATATGTTGTGGTTGACAAATTACAATGATCTGTTTATCTATCCCGCCAGTGTGTTGAGCATGGATCGTTGGTGGCAGGCGGGCTTGCTGGCAGCCTTGCGAGCCCGCGGTGGAGCCCTGGCGGGCAACCTGCAATCATTGATTGGGGTGCAGGGAGTTGTGCTATTAACGCCTTTGATTCTGCTGGGTGGCTGGCGTTTGCGGCAGGTGCGGATCGTCCAGGTGGGCGCCTGGGCATACGGATTAACCTTCCTGGTTATGACGGTGCTCTTTCCTTATGCTGGCGCCAGAGGCGGTCTCTTCCATTCTGGGGCGGCGCTGCAGCCGTTGATGTGGGCGTTGGCGCCGGAGGGTTTGGAGGCGTGCCTCGAGCTTGGGTCGAGACTCAGAGGGTGGAATCGTGTCCAGGCGCGCAAAGTGTTCCGGGCTAGCCTGGTTGTTATGGTGGGGCTGCTGACTGGCTTGCTTGGTTTCCAACGTGTGGTGGGTGAAAACCCTGCTCAACCTACCTGGAGCCAGGGAAATGAACGTTACGTTCACCTGGAGAAAGCCCTGGTGGATTTGGGGGCGCAGATTGGCGATAGGGTGCTGGTCAACAACTCACCGGGCTATTTCGTTGCCAGTGGGCGCCCGGCGCTGTCGATCCCATATGGAGATGTGGATATGCTGCGCTCAGTCGCCAGCCGGTATCAGGCGCGTTACTTGCTGCTGGAATTCAACCAGCTTCTCGGCGAAGATGATCTTTATGAACAACCAGGCGACCGTCCAGGATTGGATTACCTGGGCAGCGTCGATGACACGCGCATATACCAGCTGACCTGGCCTTGATCTCACTGTACGGGTAGGAAGGGCCCATAGATGAAACGCAACCAGATACCAGCAACGTTATTTCTGCTTTTTCTGACGATCTTCTCTTCGTCGGCGTATGTGTACGCCAGCCATGCTTATTACCAGATCGGCTTTCCTCTTGACGATGCCTGGATTCATCAGACTTATGCGCGCAACCTGGCTTGGCTGGGCGAATGGGCTTTTCTGCCAGGCAAACCTTCGGCTGGGTCGACCGCGCCGCTCTGGTCATCTTTGCTGGCAGTTGGGTATTGGTTCAGGCTCAATCCTTACCTGTTCACATATCTATTGGGTGGGCTTGCCTTGTTCGGCGTGGCCCTGATTGGAGGGCGGATTTTTGCTGGGTACTTTCCAGGCCGTTCTAAGCAGTCGATGTGGGTGTCTGTTTTCCTGGTTTTAGAATGGCACCTGGTTTGGGCAGCTGCATCGGGTATGGAAACGCTGCTCATGGCGTTCTTGATTTTGTGGGTGATGCTTGAGGTAGTTAGACCGTCGCCCAGGAGCCTCATCCTCGGAATCCTGATTGGCCTGAGCATGTGGGTTCGCCCGGATGGCATTACTTTACTTGGCCCAGCGGCTATCGCGGTGCTGATCTCGAGGCGCTCGTGGCGAGAGCGGCTGTGGGGGCTGGCGCGCTTATGCCTGGGCATCCTGGCGTGTTTGTTGCCTTACGTGTTGTTCAATGTCTGGTTGGATGGGTCCGTTTGGCCGAACACTTTCTTTGCCAAGCAGGCAGAGTATGCGATTGTCCGGCAGTCGCCGTTGTGGAAGCGCCTGGCAGCTCAGACGGGGTTGCTGTTGGTGGGCGCTGGCGCTTTACTTGTACCGGGTTTAGTCGTTTTCATGCAGCAAGCGATACGCCAACGCAGTTGGATCTGGTTGACCCTGCCTGTTTGGTTGGGTGGGTACCTGGGCCTGTACGCCTGGCGGCTGCCAGTCACTTACCAGCACGGGCGTTATGTGATCCCGTCCATGCCGGTATATTTTGTGTGCGGCCTGGCCGGGATGGCGGTGTGGATGCATTCGAGCAGAACCAGTATGTGGCGAAGGGTGTTCGGTAAAACCTGGCTGATGTCATGCGCCCTGATACTAGGCCTCTTTTGGCTTCAAGGGGCGTGGGCCTACGCCCGGGATGTGGGCGTGATCGAGAGCGAAATGGTAGCAGTAGCCCGGTGGGTGAATGCTAACACACAGAAGAAGGCGTTGATTGCGGCACACGATATCGGGGCACTGGGATATTTTGGAGGCCGGGACATCCTGGACCTGGCAGGGTTGGTCTCTCCCGAAGTGATTCCATTTATTCGAGATGAGAGCCGCTTGAAGCAGTTCTTAGACGAACAGGGAGCAGATTACCTGGTTGCATTCCCGGGATGGTATCCCGAATTGGTGAAATTCGGGCGCCTGGAGTTCTCTTCACAAGGTCTCTTCAGCCCAGGCATGGGCGGCGAGAATATGTGTGTGTATGCGTGGTTCGCTCCATAGCAAGCTGGGGTGCTGTGTTAGCGCCAGAGAACCTGCTCAACGAATATTCAGATTTGCGAGTAAAATATTCCTGGTATCTACTCACAGGGTTGCTAACAAGTGTGGAAATCTGATAAGATTGTAACACAATGACACAGCCAGACTTGAACGATCTCAGCCGAGAAGAACTGATCCAAATCATCCTGAAGCAAGCCGCATTG
>JBFMFR010000100.1:0-2338 GCA_040752025.1 Chloroflexota bacterium
TGTCAATAGCGGAATGAAATGTCCTTAGAATCGCGGGTTAAAATGTCCGCTTTTTCGCGGATGAAAAGTCCACTGGCTTTCTTTAAGGTGCGTGCAAAGCCGGGGCGTTTTTCGTCCGGGGTGGTACAATCACGGGGTCTGTGCGGAGGGTAGGGCAACGCAGGAGTGCGACCCGAGCGCCGACACAGACTCCGTTGCCAGGGCAGAGAGGTCTCTCTCTGCTCTTTCTCTGCCCTGGCAATGGACCAGAAAGCGATAAACTCACTGGACTACTGCCTCCTGTTCTGCGCCTTGGGAAGCGCGTCCCAATAAGCCTGCCTTGCGTTTTTCCTTGAGGCGGTAGCTCTCGCCTTTGATGTTGAGGGTGGTGGAGTAATGCAACAGGCGATCCAGCACGGCGGTGGCCAGGACGGGGTCATGGAAGACTTCGCCCCAGTCGAGGAAGCCCTTGTTGGAGGTGATGATCAGGCTGGCGCGTTCGTAGCGGCGGGCGACCAGGCGAAAGAACAGACTGGCTTCGGTGTTGGAGAGCGGCAGGTAGCCAATCTCGTCGATGATCAGAACTTTGGGGTAGGTGAGTTGCTGCAAAGAGCGTTCGAGGCGGTTCTCGTTGAAGGCTTTCACCAGGCGTGTCATCAGTTGTTCCAAAGTCAGAAACAGCGCCGAATAACCGGCCTCCACGGCTTTTACGCCGAGGGCAATCGCCAGGTGGGTCTTGCCCACACCGGGCGGGCCGAGCAGGATCACGTTGTGGCAGCGTTCCACGAAACTCATCCCGGCCAGTTCGCGCACCTGCTTGCGATCCACGGAAGGTTGAAAGTCGAAGTCGAACTGGTCGAGGGTCTTGATCCAGGGGAAGCGCGCCAGTTTCAGGCGGGCTTCGATGCCGCGCTGGAAGCGTCCCTGCCATTCGGTTTGCAGGGCTTGCGCCAGGAAGGTCTTGTAATCGGCCTGGCGTTGGGCGGCTTGTTCGCAGACCGCGTCCAACTGATGCTCCAGGTGATCCAATTTCAGCCGGGTGAGGAGGTTTTCGAGTTCCATCACAGCGCCTCCTCGTAGGCTGCCAGGGAACGCTGTTCCACCTGAAGTTGCGGGTTCTCGAAGGACAAGGTGCTTTTCCACATGGCGGACTGGTGTTCGGCCAGGGCGCTCCAGCCTTCCTTCCTGCTTTTCAGCCAGTGGCTGGCAACCAGATTGTCGGCTTGATAGATGCGCAACAGCCCATCCAGTCCGATCCGCACGGCCACGCGCTGCCCGGCCAGGTTCGGCGGGACGCTGTAGCGGTTGCCGCGCACCTCGATGTAGCCATCCCAGGCCGCCCGCCGATACTCGAAATAGGAGGTGTCGTAGCGCACCAGCGGCAGAGGGTGAAGAGACGGCGCTTCCCGTTCAAAGCGTTCCGCCACCACTTCCTTCACCGTGCCGTGCAAACGCCGATCGGCTTCTTCCCTCAACCAGGTTTCAGCCTGTTGGTTCAGGTGCACCCAGTTCTCGAAGGCGCGGTAGCGGACAAAGAAGTGTTGCTTGATGTACCCGACCATGCGCTCATCCTTGCCCTTGGTGCGCGCCCGATACGGCCTGCACGCCCGCGGCGTGAAACCATACTGCAAAGCCAGGTCCACAAAGCGCTCGTTGAACTTCGGCTGGCCGCTGTTCGAGGCTTGCAGCACCGCGCTCTTTTGGTTGTCCACCAGGACTTCCCGCGTCACGCCCCCAAAGTACTCGAAACTGCGGATCAACCCTTCATAGGTGTGCTCGGCGTCTTCCCGTTCGGCGCACCAAAAGTGGAAGCGGCGTGAGTAGCCCAGTTCGTTCACGATGAAGTGAACCTTGACCGTCTCTCCAGCCACCTCTACCAGGACTTCTCCCCAATCGCTCTGCGTCTGCTGACCAGGCTCGGTTTCGAAACGCACCGTCGCCCGCCCGGGCCGCAAGGTGCGCTTCGGCTGAATGTACGCCCGCAGAATGGTGTAGCCTCCGCGATATCCTTCCGCCTGGATCTCGCGCAGGATCACCTTCGCATTCCAGACATCTTCGGACAGCAACTGATCGATCTTGTCCCGGTAGTCGTCCAGCTGGCTGCCGCGCTTCTTCCGCTCGCGCTCCGGCGCTCCCTGACGTTTCAGCGCCCGACTCACGGTTTTTGGGTGCACTTCCAATTCCTCGGCGATGTCTTTCTGAAAGACACCGCGCTTGTGTAAGGTCTGAATCACGGCAAAATCCTCCTTGTGGATCATGGGCGTACCTCCTTCGAGTGGCTAAAGAAGGTACATTCTAGACGCGTTTTAGGGGACTTTTTAAGTCGCGATTCTGGGTACTTTTATCACCGTCACTGACA
>JBFMFR010000101.1:0-2065 GCA_040752025.1 Chloroflexota bacterium
ATGCACGTAGCCATCGCCACCAGCCTGGTGGCGGTGACCGCCACGGCGTGCACCGCCGCTGCCGCCTATGTCAGGGCCCGCTTCACCAACATCAGGCTGGGGCTGCTGCTGGAGACTACGACCGTCGTCGGCGCCCTCGCCGGGGCTTTCCTCGCCACGTGGTTGGAGGCCCGCTGTCTGGCGGCGCTCTTCGGGCTTGCCCTCGTCTACGCCGGCTATTCCATGTTCCGCCGGCGCAATCACGCGGAGGGCCAGGCTCCTGCTCAGGGTAACCCCGGTCATGGAAGCGCGGGCCGCTGGGCTGCTTCGCTCTCGGCTTCCTATCGCGACCCCGTCGCCGGAGGCGAAGTGGGCTACTCGGTAGGGCGTATTGACCTCGGCCTTGCCGCCAGCACGCTGGCAGGGGTGCTGTCCGGGCTGTTGGGCATCGGTGGCGGCGTCATCAAGGTCCCGGTGATGAACCTGGTGATGGGCGTGCCCATGAGGGCCGCGATCGGGACGAGCAACTTCATGATCGGCATCACCGCCGCGGCCAGTGCCTTTGTCTACTACAGCCGGGGGTACGTGGACCCGATGGTTGCAGCCCCGGTGTTGCTGGGCGTCTTCTTGGGCACCCGACTGGGGGTGGGCATGATGCAGAGGACGCGCGGCGGTACGCTGCGGGTCGCCTTCGCAGTCATACTGTTCCTGGTAGCCGCCTCGATGTGGCTGCGGGCGGCCGGAGTGGGAGTTTGACGGGGACTTGGAATGGGGGTACAGATGGAGAGTGACAGCCGCCTGTACGCCTGGGTACGTGTCGCATTCTGGGCTGGACTGGTGGTCTCGCTGGGGCTCATCGTTGCCGGGTTCATCTGGCTGGGCGTGGGTGACGGCTTGCCCGCTGGGATGACGTTCGGCCGCGTGCCCTCTCTGGCGGCGGGGGATCCAGCGATGCTCGTTACCCTGGGAGTCCTGGTGCTGCTGGCGACGCCGGCAGTAGTGGTGCTGCTCGCCGCCGTACACTTCGTGGCCGCCCGGGAGACCGCCTACGTGGTGGTCTCGCTGGCCATCGTCGCCATGCTCGCCCTCAGCGTCGTACTGGGGCTGCTGTAGGCGGTTCTCTTGCAATTAGGTTGTTCGTGTATATTGGAAATCATATCCCCATACCTTTTCTCCGCTTGGAGTAACGAATCGGATATCTACTTCAAAAGCATCTGGTAGTAGGGTCTTCTCACTATCTAATTGAAGATGTTGGCCATCGGGTGTTCGTTCCCAAATGAGTAATTTTTTCTCCATAGGCTGGTCAACTGTTACCCATATACCCTCTTCATCACTCCACTTCCCATCTACTGGAAATGTCCATCGTTCCATACTGCCGTAGCGATAGTGGACTTCAGCTTTAATTTTAGGGCGTTTTTGGGCTAAAAGTGTGCCTAGTACTCGTTTATACCAAGGTAGCGAGAACTTAACAGGCAAATCTAGCACAGGGAGACCAAAACTGATGTTGTAATTTATGAACCTATAACCTACGTACTCTAGTAACCTACCGAAAGTCCAACCCACAACAAATGAGATTATGATGGAGACCCACATGTTGAAGCCAGCATACCATAAGGAAAAGAATACAGTCCACCATAAAAGCAAGGGCATTATGCTTCTTTGTCTATCATATGCACTCACGACTATTCACCCCGTCTGCAAGAGAACCCTGTAGGCGATTTCGTTGACTGGCCGTTGGGGCGGTGCTATCATAGCCACAGTATGTCGTCAGCGCTCGAAAGCCTGAACCGCGAGGTCGAGGACTGCCATGATTGCGGACTGGCGCAGCAGCGTACCAGGGCGGTCCCGGGCGAGGGGCCGGAGAATGCCGCTATCCTCTTCATCGGCGAGGCGCCTGGCTTCCATGAGGACCAGCAGGGCAGGCCCTTTGTCGGGGCAGCGGGCCAGTTTCTGGAGGAGCTCCTGGCCTTAATCGGGTACCGGCGCGACCAGGTGTTCATCGCCAATGTAGTCAAGTGCCGTCCGCCGGACAACCGGGACCCCCTCCCCGTGGAGATACAGGCGTGCCGCAAGTGGCTCGACCGCC
>JBFMFR010000102.1:0-1996 GCA_040752025.1 Chloroflexota bacterium
TTGAAGTTACGGCATAAGGCTTATGTAAATTAACAATCAAATAAGCTCAAGGGAAGTTGGACAAACTGGCGAGAAAAGCGGGTTGGTGGTGAAATAAAGGCTTCTGGGGAAAGGAGCTAAAGATGGGATACCAACCTCAAACCACCACCGATATTCAAGCCAACCTGGCCGAACAATTGGCCTGGCAATTTGCCGAGCGAGACGACCAAGCCGTAGCCCAAGCCTTAGTCAGCGGGGCCGGGGTCGATGCGGTCCATACCCTGGACGAGGCCGGTCTGCTGGACGGCTTTTTCGTCTTTCTGCAAGAAACCAAGGTGCTGGCCCACTGGCACAGCTTTGAAATCGAGGCGGTCCAGCGGGTGTTTCTGCCGGCTATTTCTTTCGTGCTGCTGTATGGGGTGCGGCTCTTGTTCGGGATCGAGTCGACCAATGCCCTGCCAGCGTTGCTCTTCAGCAATGTGGCGGTCATGAGCCTGATTGGCTTCACGGCCTATCAAGTGACGCACGGCTTGACCCACCGCGGCGAACAGGTCCGCCGCCGGGCGAATGACTACGCCCTGATGGACCCCCAGACGTTGGCTGAGACGATCAGCAAAGCCAGCGCCAGTGAATTGGAACGTTTGTTCAACGGAACGATCCATGGCCTGGCCGCCTTTGGCTTGTTTATGGCCGAGGCGATGGTGGCCGTGGATGGCACGCCGGTGATCACAACCGCCCGTTATAGCGGCTGTGGCTGTCAGCGCAAAAAACAGAAACGCAGCCGGGCCGGGGTAGAAGTGCAAGTGGTGGAGTTGCTGTTCGGCTGGCGCCTGATTGTGTTGGTCGATCTGGTCACCCTGATCCCGTTAGCCCTGAAAATTGTGCAGATTCAGAGCCACGAAGCGCCCTACCTGCTGGAATTGGTGCAGCAGGCGCAGCGCAATCTGGAACCGTATAGCCGCATCCGCTGGCTGGTGGTTGATCGGGCTTATGTCGATGGCCCCAGCCTGTACGCCTTGCACGAACTGGGGATCAAATTTGTGGTCATTGCCAAGACCAATATGAAGATTTACGCCACCGCCTGCCGCTTGAGCCAGACCGCCCTCATCCACAAACGGGTCGAAACCCGGCGCCACGGCCACGGCAGCCAGGCCTGGGACGAACCGCTGGTCAGCCAGGTCAGGAGCGTGACCGACCTGCGCGATTGGGCCACTTATCGCCCGCCCAAACAGCCGGGTAAACGCCTGGCTCGACCCCAGCGACCGGCACTCAATGCGGTGGTCGTCCAACAGTGGCGAAATGAAATCCCAGCGGGTGGGGCCCGGGTCTATCTGACCAACCTGCCGGTGACCGACCCCTGGCCGGTGGTCGATGCCTATGACGACCGCAGTTGGATTGAGAATGGTCTGTTCCGTCAAAATAAGCAATTTTGGCGCTTGACCCGCTGGTTCCCGCAGAAAAAAGAAGCCGGGGTGCGCAGCCATCTGATCTTTGTGATGCTGATGTTTGCCGTAGCCACCGCCTATCGCTTGTGGGACAAACAGCAGTCAATGGAGACCCCGCCTCAACCAGCCCCGCCGCTTCGCCCACCCGCCAGCTACCGTCACATTGACCCCGCCACTGGCGAAGTCATCGACCCGCCGTCCCCGCCAACTTCAACCACCCAGCTGGCCAGTCACCTCCCGTTGGCGACCGATACCCAACCGGCGGCGCCCGCTACGCCCACCCTGGCTTACAGCCTGCTCGACGGGCAAGGCACCGCCCGCTGGCGGCGGGAACTGGCTCAACAGAACCGGGACAAGGTCATTGTTTTTAAGGGCAACCGCTATGGTATCTTCGATACCCATGAACTGATGGTCCTGTCCGGTATCCCAGTACGAGATTTGCCCCTCCATCTCGGTTCACGAACCGATATCTTACGTCGGTATGGCTGTCTGCCCAACTCGCCTTGAGTTTATTTAGTTGGTAAGGTACTTAGAGGCTATGATTTACATAACCCTTATGCCGTAACTTCAGT
>JBFMFR010000103.1:0-1981 GCA_040752025.1 Chloroflexota bacterium
TTTCCCGGTGCATTGTCATGCGACGGCACCTTGAACCAAAAAAAACGGGCTTTTTCAACAGCCCCACCAGTCACCTATTTATCGGTGCAAGAAACAGATTTTTGCGCAAAAAGCCCAACAAACATAGCTAATTACATAGACGATATCTCGGAATACCAACTGTTCTCATTTGAGATTAAAGGGAAATTTTAACATGTTTCACGTGAAACGTGCCGCCATTGGGGGCGGGAATGCAAATGGCGACCGGCAGCGCGCTGGAGATCGAGACGGGCGGAGTTCGCGGAATCACCAGCGCCGCTTCTATGGTAAAAGTTGTGTCAAGCTCCTGTTTAACCTAACCTGACCATCCTCGCTGGAGGTTGCCGGTTGCGCCTGGTTGGTTGTTGTTGGTGTAGGGTTCAATGACGCACCTACCAACTTCTATCCGTGGCAGCGCGCGCGCTGCACACCAGGTACTGCATACGCCGGTGGCGCAGCCCAACCACTTATGCAAAACGCCCCATCTACGAGAACGGCGACCCATTGGTCACCCAGCGGCGCGGCGGGCGTCTTGACCAAGCATCCCGGCAACTTCCTGCTCCTGCCTGTTCGTGTTGCGCCAGTGCGGCGCGCGGTCGGGCGCGCAGGGACTCCTCACGCAAGTCCGGCGCCGCCCGACCGGCCGCGCCTCAACCGTCCACCAGCACCGCCCCTGCCGGCGCTTCCCCCTGGTCCAGATAGCGCCACAGCGCGACCAACAACCGCCGGGCCACAGCGACGATCCCCACCCGCCGCAGCCGCTTCCCCCCGCCAAACCGCGCGTGGAACCATTTACTTAACTCACTGCCGGGCTGGTACTGCAGCCAGAGCCAGGCCAGCTCCACGCTCAGCGTCCGCACCCGCGGGTTGCCCGCCTTGCTAATCCCCTGCTCTCGCTGCCTCGCCCCACTATTGTACGGTGTGCCGGTCAAGCCCGCCAAGGCGCCCACCTCCTTGCCGTTGCGAAATGCCCGCCAGCCGAAAAACTCTTGCACCAGCAGCCAGGCGCTCTGCAACCCTACCCCACGTAACCGCTGCAACTGCCGCACCTGCGCCATGCTCTTCGTCTCCCCCGCCTGCGCCTGCCGGCGCTGCTCCGCCTCAAGTTCCCGCAATTGCTGCTCCACCAACTGCCAGCGCGCCAACTCCCGCCGCACGCTGTCCCGCAGCCAGACCGGCAGCGGTTGCCCCTCCCAGGTCCGCAACTGCTCCAACTGGGCCAACAACTTCCCGCTCGGCGTCGCCCGCACCCCCTCCTGCGCCAGCAAGCCCCGCACTCGGTTGCCCAGTCGCGTCCGTTCGCGGAGCAGCACCTCCCGTTCCCGGTGCAACCGCCGCCCGTCCTCCTCCGCCGCGCTGGGCACCCGCACCACCCGCCACACACCCTCCTCCCCACGCCGGTAGCGCAGTAACATCCCCAGCAGCTTGCGCGCGTCCAGCAGGTCCGTCTTGCAGCGCCGCAACCGCCGCGGCACCTCGATGCTCGCCGGGTCCACCACCAGGTTCGTCACCCCCTGCCGCTGCAGCGCCCGCTGCACCCAAAAACCATCCCGCCCAGCCTCGTAACAGCTATACACCGCCGCCGTGGCCGGCAGCCCGAATTTCTCCTTCGCCTTGGTGCATTCCTGTTGTACGCCGCGCAGATCGCCAGCCGCCACGTTCACGATCCGCTCGCTCTTCTGCCGCCCGTCGCTCAACGCCAATTTCCATTGCTGCGCCGACAACTCCAGCGCCATGTACAACGCCGCCTCTGTTGCGCTATCCTGTCCCTGAGCCGTTTGGGTTTTCGTCAGCTTCTTCATGACAAGCTCCTTTCTCGTTGTTAACGATTTTTTTTGGAGCTTAACTCAAACGGCTCTTGCCATAGTATCTACGGTTTTTCTTCCTCCATCCTTGCCGTGCTCCACATGGGTGTGGCTTTACGATTCGGTTTTTGCCGGCGGCGCGAAGAACTGCTTCAACG
>JBFMFR010000104.1:0-1924 GCA_040752025.1 Chloroflexota bacterium
AAGCCTTCGATGTGATGGAAAGCCTGCTGCAGGCCAATCCGGACGTCAAGGGTGTGATCTGTGGCAACGACACCATGGCTTTGGGCGCCCAGGCGGCGTTGGATGCTGCGGGCATGAGCGATGTGATTGTGGCCGGTTTTGACGGCTCTGATGATGTCAACGAATCCATGCTGGCTGGCAAGATCGACGTAGGCGGATTGCAGCCTGTCGCTGAGATGGCGATCCAGGCTGCCATCCAGGCAGACGAGTATATCCGCACCGGCAGCACCGGGAAACCCGAAAAGCAGTCTATCGACATGGTCCTGCTGACCCCCGAAAATGCCTGCCATTACACCGGGTATGCCCCCAATGGCAAGACGGAACCCTGCACATCCGCAGCATCGGGCGGCGGATTGATCTGTGTGATCGTACCTGGCGTAGAGAATCCCTTCTTTGGCTCGGAGCAGGAAATCGCAGCCGCAAAAGCTGAAGAACTGGGCTACGAGACGCTGAAACTCGTCCACGATGATGACGCCAACAAAGAAATGGAACTGATCGAGACTTGTATTGCCAAAGAAGCCGTGGCGATCATCCTGGATAACGCCGGCGCGGATGCCAGTATTGCGGCCGTCCAAAAGGCCAAGGATGCCGGTATCCCATCCTTCTTGATCGATCGCGAGATCAACCAGGAAGGTGTGGCGGTCTCCCAGATCGTCTCCAACAACTACCAGGGCGCGACCCTCGTGGCCGAAGAATTCGCACGGCTGATGGGCGAAGCAGGCAAGTACATCGAGTTGACCGGCCGTGACACCGACACCAATGCCCACGTTCGCTCGCAGGGCTACCATGATGTGCTGGATGCTCTATCTGGCATGGAAATGGTTGCACAGCAGACCGCCAACTGGAGCCAGACCGAAGCCTTCGATGTGATGGAAAGCCTGCTGCAGGCCAATCCGGACGTCAAGGGTGTGATCTGTGGCAACGACACCATGGCTTTGGGCGCCCAGGCGGCGTTGGATGCTGCGGGCATGAGCGATGTGATTGTGGCCGGTTTTGACGGCTCTGATGATGTCAACGAATCCATGCTGGCTGGCAAGATCGACGTAGGCGGATTGCAGCCTGTCGCTGAGATGGCGATCCAGGCTGCCATCCAGGCAGACGAGTATATCCGCACCGGCAGCACCGGGAAACCCGAAAAGCAGTCTATCGACATGGTCCTGCTGACTCCCGAAAATGCCTGCCATTACACCGGGTATGCCCCCAATGGCAAGACGGAACCCTGCACAACAACTTCAGAGCCCAAACCCGCTGGTGGTTTGATGTGCATTATCGTACCTGGCGTAGAGAATCCCTTCTTTGGCTCGGAGCAGGAAATCGCAGCCGCAAAAGCTGAAGAACTGGGCTACGAGACGCTGAAACTCGTTCACGATGATGACGCCAACAAAGAAATGGAACTGATCGAGACTTGTATTGCCAAAGGGGCTGTAGCGATCATCCTGGATAACGCCGGCGCGGACGCCAGTATTGCGGCCGTGCAAAAGGCCAAGGATGCCGGTATCCCATCCTTCTTGATCGATCGCGAGATCAACCAGGAAGGCGTGGCGGTCTCCCAGATCGTCTCCAACAACTACCAGGGCGCGACCCTCGTGGCCGAAGAATTCGCACGGCTGATGGGCGAAGCGGGCAAGTACATCGAGTTGACCGGCCGTGACACCGACACCAATGCCCACGTTCGCTCGCAGGGCTACCATGATGTGCTGGATGCTCTATCTGGCATGGAAATGGTTGCACAGCAGACCGCCAACTGGAGCCAGACCGAAGCCTTCGATGTGATGGAAAGCCTGCTGCAGGCCAATCCGGACGTCAAGGGTGTGATCTGTGGCAACGACACCATGGCTTTGGGCGCCCAGGCGGCGTTGGATGCTGCGGGCATGAGCGATGTGAT
>JBFMFR010000105.1:0-1889 GCA_040752025.1 Chloroflexota bacterium
CACTGCAAAAACGAGAGGACAAAATTCATCCAAATTGGACCCTCCTCAAAATGGGCAAACCTTAATATAATCTGGGGCATCCCACACACACATTGGAAGGTCTGAAGATGTTCAAGAAAAACTCTGGTCACCTGCAAATTCCACTCACCAGCCATGTAGATGAACTGCCCGAAGTGCTGCGCAAACGGCTGCACAAGTCCTGGGCAGAGGCCTTCTATCGCGAGTTCTTCTGCCGCCTGGATGAGAAACCCTTTGATGCGTTGTACGTTGATTTTCCCTCGCGCCCGAACGTGCCGGTCAACGTGCTGGTGGGGCTGGAGTTTCTCAAGGCGGGCAATGGGTGGACGGACGAAGAGATGTACGATATGTTCTGCTATGACATCCAGCTGCGATATGCGCTGGGCTATCGGCAGTTGGGAGAAGGCTACTTCGACCTGCGCACGGTGTACTACTTTCGTGAGCGGCTGGCACGCCACATGCAAGAAACAGGCGAGAACCTGCTTGATCAGGCCTTCGAGCAGGTGACCGATCAGCAAATTGCAGCTTTTCAACTCAAGACGGGCAAACAGCGCATGGACAGCACACTCCTGGCCTCGAACATTCGCCAGATGGGGCGAGTGCAACTGCTGGTCACGGTGCTGCAGCGGGTGCACCGAATGCTCTCGGAGGCTGACCAGGAGCTCTACGCCGAACTCTTTGCGCCCTACACCAAAGGCCACGCCGGGCAATACGTCTACCATCTAAAAGGCGAAGAAGTTGGCCCACATTTGCAGCGCATCGGGGAAGACATGGGGCATCTGTTGCAGGAATTGCAGCCAGCTTATGGTGAAGAACCTGTTTACCAGGTGCTGGCCCGCGTCTTTGGCGAACACTTCCGCCTGGCAGAAAGGAAAGTGGTGGTCAAGGCCAACAACGAATTGTCCGCCGGCAGCCTGCAATCGCCTGATGACCTGGAAGCCACCTACCGCGAAAAGCGCGGCCAGGGCTATCAGGGCTACGTCGCCAACTTGAGCGAGACTTGCGATCCGGAGAACCCTTCGCCGGGTTCGGGATCCCCCCCATTGCAACTGATTACCAAAGTGCAGGTTGCGCCCAACAACACCGACGACAGTCAACTGCTGGCCGAAGCGACGCCCGAATTGAAAGCGCGCACCGCCGTGGACACGGCCTATACCGATGGCGGCTATGGCGGCCCGCAGGCCGATGTCGTCTCGCAAGAGCAGCAGGTCGAACACATCCAGACCGCCATCCGCGGGCGCAAGCCTGATCCCGAAAAACTCCACCTGGATGATTTCACCATCCAACTCGACGAGGATGGCAACCCTGTGCAAGCCGCCTGTCCGCAGGGGCAGACTGTTTCTGTACACACCACCGGCCAACAGAAAGCCTTCGTCGCTCACTTTGAGCCGACTGTCTGCCAGGCCTGTCCACTGGTGGAACGCTGTCCGGCGCAGGTGGGTAAACGCGATGAGCGTTATCATCTGCGCTTCACCCTGCCCGAAGTGCAGATGGCGCAGCGCCGTCGCCGCAGCCGAGAATGTCAGAAAGAGGGACGAAACTTACGAGCCGCGGTGGAGTCTACTGTGCGCAGTGTCAAACACCCCTTCCCGGCCGGCAAGTTGCCGGTACGAGGCCGCTTCCGGGTGACTTGCCTGGTGATTGGTTCAGCCGCCGTGACGAACGTGCGGCGGCTTCACCGTTTCTTACAAGCCAGGATCATGGGGGAGGAAGCGGAAAACAGGGCAAAAGCAAAGCAAAATCACTTGCAAGAGCGGGTGGGGGAGGCTGTTTTTTCTTTTGTTTGCGCCTTGCGGCAAGCATTGCGCGCTTTTTGGCAGCCCTATTGCCTGGATTTCGGCTGGTAAAGTTCAGGTTTTTGCAGTGGACTC
>JBFMFR010000106.1:0-1797 GCA_040752025.1 Chloroflexota bacterium
AACGACGCTGTAGAAAAAGTATGTTCATAGGCGCATTCTGCTGTGAACCAAATGGAATAACAAGGCTCCAATGCGGAGTGACATAGGGAGACCCGCATGGCGCGTTACAAGCAGATCGACACCAGCCCACGCTTCATCGCGGTGGATCTTGAACGACAACTGCTACCCGGCACGTTCGAACATGCGCTCAACCACCTGATCGACCACGAACTGGACTTGTCCGGCTTCGATACTCGCTACAAGAATGATCTCACCGGTGCCGCCGCCTACTCGCCGGCCATGCTGCTCAAGGTGGTGTTGTTTGCCTACAGCCAAGGCATCGTCAGCAGTCGCGGCATCGAACGCGCCTGCCGCGAACAAGTCACCTTCATCGCCTTATCCGGCGACAGCGTTCCACACTACACCACCATCGCCGCCTTCGTTTCCAATCTTGGCAACGATATTGCTAAACTCTTCGGCCAAGTCCTCTGGCTGTGCGACCGCCAAGGACTCATTGGCAGGGAGATGTTCGCCATCGACGGCGTCAAACTGCCGAGCAATGCCAGTAAGGCCAAGAGCGGCACCCGCGCCGACTTCGAGCGGCAGGCCGCCAAACTCGAATCAGTTGCCCAAACCATGCTCGCCCGCCACCGCGAGAACGATGCCTTGTCTGTCGAACCCTCGCTCGATGCCAAGGCACAGAAGCGCATCGAACACCTGCAGATGGAGTCGGCCCAACTGCGCGACTGGCTTACGGCTAACCCGGAAGAACGCAAGGGTAGCAAAGGCAGCATCAGGAAGAGCAACCGCACCGACAACGAATCGGCCAAGATGGCCACCAGCAAGGGCGTCATCCAGGGCTACACCGGTGTTGCTGCTGTCGATGACCGGCACCAGATCATCATCGAGGCCCAGGCGCATGGCACCGGCTCCGAACAGGAGTTGCTGCTACCTGTAATCAAAGCCACCGAATCGCTGCGCACCGACCAGACCCTGATCACGGCGGACGCCGGCTACCACTCCGACGCCAACATCACAGCGCTCGCTGAACAGGGAACTCCGGCACTCATTGCCGACACCGGCATGCGCAAGCGCGACGAGCGCTTCAAGGAACAGGACAAATACAAAGCCCTGCCCGATCCGCTCTACGACAAGGCGCATCCGAAGAAGGGCGCCAGGCACTACCGCCCCAAGGACTTTGGCTACGACCCGCAAGCCGGCACCTGCATTTGTCCGGCAGGGAAGTCGCTCTACCAGAACGGCGCCAACTGCAACCACAACGGCCTGATTGGCACCAAGTTTCAGGGCGCGCTGCGGGATTGCGTCCCCTGCGAATTGCGCGAGAAATGTCTGCGCAAGCCGGAGAAGACCAAGACCCGGCAGGTGTGTTTCTTTCGGGGCAAGGCCGACCAGACCTTGAGCGCCAGCGAGCGGATGAAACAGGCCATCGATTCGGAACGCGGGCGAGAGCTTTACGGCGGGCGCTTTGCGACGGTGGAACCGGTGTTCGGCAATCTCCGCCACAACAAGCGGCTGAACCGCTTCACGCTACGCGGGCAGCAAAAGGTCGACGGGCAGTGGAAGCTCTACTGCCTGGTGCATAACATCGAGAAGCTGGCGCACCATGGGTATGGGCAGTAGGCAGGAGCAGGCTGGAAAGTCCTGAACTCGGCCTACCGGCCGTTCGATCAACAGTCGGCGCTGGCGGGACGGCGAGCCGGCGAAACCCCAGCCCTGAATTGAAAATGGCGCAGAAAACCCTGCGCCATTTTTATGCCCCATCCTCGATGAAAATGGGTTTTTCTACAGCTTCAACGT
>JBFMFR010000107.1:0-1773 GCA_040752025.1 Chloroflexota bacterium
CCGAAGTTCCGCTTGATTCAGAGCTAGATATAGGTGCCTAACTGGCCTCTTGGCGGACGGGATCTATTTGGTACTGGGTACAGCCCTGCTGTCGAGCTTGAGACCGAGTAATGCCAGGGCCCGCTCTTGTAAAGGAGTAGGCCGGGTGAGCATGTCAAAGGCGGGCACCCCAGGAAGTTGGGGTTGCACACGGTTGCGGGCCAGTGTGGCCAGGTCCTTCAACAGCGTCTGGAAACTGTGCACCGGTGTCCCGTCCTCCTGCCGCTGGCGGCGGGCCTTGGCTTCGGCCCGGGTGGAACGGCGGGCCGGGGCCACCGGTGAGGCTGCCGGATTGCGGGGCTCCTCATCTTCGAACAACAGGGGCGCCAGTGCCTGGCGCAGGTGCCATTCCACGTAGTAGGCCAGCATGCACAGCAAGACGTGCGCGCGCACCCGGTGCTCCAAGCGGTGGTAGATGGGCCGCACCTTGAGGTCCACACCCTTGAGCGCCCGGAAGGCCCGCTCCACTTTGGCCAGTTGCTTATAGGTCCGCACGGTGTCTTCGTCACTCAACGCGGAGGCGGGCACGTTAGTGCGGATAACGTAGATGCCGTCCAGCGCGGCTTCCGCCGCAATACTCGCCTCATCCCGCTCATAGTGGAAGCCATCCGGGCGGATGGTGTACCGGAAGTGCTTGCCCATCTTGAACCGCCCCAGCACCCGTCCCACCCGCATGCCGATGGCCGCCTCGCCGCGCAAGGGCCTTTGGGGACGGGTGGTGGCGGCCACGATCTTAGCCAACTCCCGCTCGGTCAAGGCCAGCAGGGCTTGCCGCTTGCGTGCCCGTTCCTCCGCCAGGAGGGGGTTGCGGCAGACCACCAGCCGTTCGCCCGGATAGGCTGGGTCGGTGATGGTAGCCAGGTCGCGCTGGTCAAACAGGGTCAGCTGTAAGTTACCACCCGCTCGCAACTCCTGGATGGCGGGAGCCCGCAAGGCCGTGATCCAGCTCAGTCCGGGGATCCCCTGCAGTTCCTCGCGAATGCGGGCTTCGGTCAGCAACCCCCGGTCGCCCACCATCACCACTTGTTGCAGGCCGAAGCGCTGGCGCACTTTCTCGATCTGGGTGGCCAGTGTCCTGGGGTCGGCAGTATCGCCGCTGAACACTTCCACCGCCACCGGGCAACCCTCCCGGTTGCACAACAGCCCCAACACGATCTGCCGGCGCCCGCGTTTGCCGCCCCGCGCGTAGCCCCATTGCGCCAGCGGGCAATGGCGGCCTTCAAAATAGGCCGAGGTCACATCATATAACACCAGCTGACCTCCCGCCAAGTGGCGCTGAGCCAGTTCCGTCTCCATGCGTTCTTGCTGGGACAACAACCAGTCCATGGCGGCGTACAGCTCGTCCGCGCTGGCCGCCTCGATGCCCAGCTCTTCGGCCAGGGTGTGGTGGCAGGTCTGGGGGTCGAAGCCCCGCGCCGTGGCGAGTTTGGAAGTGGGATCCAGCAGCCGGGCCACCACCATGGCCACCACCAGGTCGCGCTCGCGGCTGCGCCGCGGGCTGATGATGCGGTCCAGCCCCAGGCGCTGCAAGGTCCCTAACACCGCCGCCACATGCCCGTGGGGGCGGGTGCGGGTGATGACGAAGGCGTCCTCCGGACGCATGAGGAGTTCACCCTTGAGGACCCGGCGCAGGGCTTCCACCTTCTCCGGCGGCCATTTGGAGAGGTTGGCCAGGGTACGTTTGCGGATCTTATTTCCCTCCCGCACCGATTCGCGGAGGAGGATGGCGGGGGG
>JBFMFR010000108.1:0-1761 GCA_040752025.1 Chloroflexota bacterium
GCTGCGGACCATGCAGGAGAACGGCGCCAAACCGGAAAACATCGACGCGGAGATGTCGAAAATCGCCCGGGAATTTTCGGCGGCGTTGGAAAAAGGCGGAAAGCAGGGGCTGGCGGAATCGACGCGCAGCATGCTGCTGGAGCTGGCCAAGGCGTTCCAGGCGGACGAGAACTACGGGAAATTCAACCTGGATCCGAAGCAACTGGCGTTCCTGTCGCGGATATTGGAACTGCACTTGTTGAACATGGAGCTGGGGACGAAGGGCGACAGCCTGGCGCAGAGCCTGTTGGGCGAAGTGGTGCTTTTGGCCATGGGCGGCGGCAAGTCAGCGGGCGTATTGTCACTGGTGCTGGCGAGGGAGATGTACAAAGCGAACCATCCGAACGAGCCCGTGCCGGCGACGATGTACATCACGGCCACGGACACGCTGGTGGACCAGATCGTGGCCAAGGAAGCGCCGTTCCGGAAGCTGTATGAAAGCAAAGAGCTGATCAAGGTCACGAAGGAAAACTTCGGGGAGATCATCCGCAACGGGCTGGAGCCCGGGAAGATCTACGCGTTCTCGAACGAGAGCCTGAAAGGGCTGCAGCTGGAGATGAGGGGGCAGGGGTGGTCGGACGCGCGGATCCGTAGCTTCTTCGAGAAGGTGGGGACCAAGGCGTGGGACGAGTTCCACTCGGCGTTCCACACCACGGACACGATATTGGGGTCGAGCGGAGTGTGGGACTACCTGCCGCGGAACGTGCAGGTGCGCATCGAAGGCACGATCGAAGCGCTGATGGACATGTACGTGGCGACGTACCGGGCGCTGCAACACGACCTGGCAGTGGAGACCAACTTGTCCGAGATTTTCCAGGACGTAGACACCGGAAATGGGAACACGGCGCGCAACCAGAAGGCGCTGAACCTGGAATACACGTTGAAGACGGGCGAGTTCGCCGGGCACAAGCTGGGCGAGGTGTTGAAAGGGCTGGGCGTGGACGTGAGCACGAGCGGCGGGAACCAGAACATCCTGCGGAAGATGGCGCAGGCGATGTTCAACACCAATGGCCGCGAAATCACGGGCGGAGTGGATGAGCGCGGCGCGTGGTACGGGGTGGGCGAGAAAGGCATCGGCCGGCTGAATACCATCCACGGCGACCCGGTGCTGGGCGCGTACCAGTTGATCGATATCCTGGTGAAGCACCTGGTGGAAACCGGCGAACTGAATCCCGCGGATTTCAGCAGCCGCAAGGTCATGAACAATAACACGGCTTCAGTGAAATCGATCGGCGAGGCTTTAGCGCACCTGACGACCGAACGGATCACCATGCTGGAAGCCATGCAGCTGATGGGCTCCCATAATATCGTGGGGTACACGGGCACGGCCAAGGGGCTGAGCCGGGCCATGCTGCAGTCCGGGAAGCAGATCACGACGATATCGGACGAGACCATCATCAAATTCAACGAGGTCAAGAGCGGGGAAGTGCATTTCTCGGTGAAGCTGGGGAACGAGATCTTGACCTTGGAAAAGGTGAACGGCGAACTTCGCCTGGTGCAGACCACAGGGAAAAACTATGAAGCCTACCTGTTGGACCAGGCCAGGGGAAAGATGGAAGCGGGATATACCCAGCAGGTGTTCACGCACAACGACAACACGGTGCTGGGGAGAATGGCCTTGGAGTTGGCGAATAGGTACGGAGTGGAGCGAATCGAGATCAGCAATGCGACCGTGGAGGCGCATTTCCGGCAGATGGCGCCTGAGCTGACGCGCGGGCTGGA
>JBFMFR010000109.1:0-1714 GCA_040752025.1 Chloroflexota bacterium
GTAGATACTATGTATAAGCGCACGACACGATTTGCGCAAAACGGGCCGCGCTGTTAAGCTTGTTCTCCAAACCCATAACCATTCCAAAGGAGACAAGCCATGGAAACAGCAACGGCCCGCAGTGCGAACTATACCACAAATTCTCAAGTATTGTATCTGGCATTTGAGTTGAGCAACAATAAATGGAACCTGGGATTCACTATTGGCCTTGGCCAGAAACCGCGTGAACGGGTTGTTCCCGCCCGTGACCTGCCGAGAGTGCTGGAGGAGATTTCGGCGGCAAAGCAGCGGTTTAAATTGCCTGAGGCCACCAGGGTGGTGAGCTGCTACGAAGCCGGCCGCGACGGGTTCTGGCTGCACCGGGCGCTGGTTGCGGCCGGCGTGGAGAGTCTGGTGGTGGATTCTTCGAGCATTGAAGTCAACCGGCGGGCCAGGCGCGCCAAGACGGATCGGCTTGACCTGGGCAAACTGGTGACCATGCTGATCCGGTATCACAGCGGCGAAACCAAGGTGTGGAGCGTGGTCCAGGTGCCGGAGGTAAAAGATGAAGACCAGCGCCAGCTCCATCGGGAACTCGCGGACCTCAAGACGGAGCGGACGCGGGAAACCAACCGCATCAAGGGATTGTTGATCGGGCAAGGCATTAGTCTTACGACGCGCGGCCAGGCGAAAATTGACTTGGACGCCGTGCGGTTGTGGGACCAGTCCCCTCTGCCCGAGGGAATACGGGGCCGGATTCAAAGGGCGCAGGAACGGGTGGAATTTCTCAGCCGTCAGATCCGGGAGCTCGAAACGCAGCGGGACCAAGAGTTGGAAAACTTGACTTGCGTGGGCACCAAACGGGTTCGCCAGTTGATGGTGTTGAAAGGAATCGGCCCGGTCACGGCCTGGGTGCTGGTGATGGAGTTTTTCGGATGGCGCAGGTTTCGCAATCGCCGCCAGGTCGGCGCGTTGTCGGGATTGGCGCCGAGCCCATACCAGAGCGGCGACTCGGCCCGGGAACAGGGGATCAGCAAATCGGGCAACCGCCGCGTGCGGGCCAGGGCCATTGAGATGGCCTGGCTGTGGGTACGATACCAACCGGGGAGCGCCCTGAGCCGGTGGTTTCAAAAGCGTTTCGGAGCTGGGGGGAGCAGGCAACGGCGCATCGGCATCGTGGCGCTGGCGAGAAAACTGCTGGTCGGGCTGTGGCGATATGTGGAGACCGGAGCGGTTCCGGATGGCGCCAAACAAAAGGTGCCGTGCTGAGGCCATAGCAAAGTGAAGGCATAGAGGAGACGACAGCAGTAAGGATTCCCTTTTCGCATGAGGTTGGTGTGAGCGCGCCGAGCCCGCTCCTGGTCCAGGAAACGAAACCGTTCTGTAGATGGGCCGCTCACTCCAAGGTTTCACGCTTCGCCCCGTGGCGAATGCAGCATTGGGTGTCGGGTCGTAAGCGGCCCGCACGGATAGAAGGTCGTTGAGGCGAGAGCGCCCACGCCAGCGGAAACCGCCAAGCGAAATTGTTGAATTATTGGATGTTTCGTGCTTCATCGATCCGATGTTTTAGCGTCCGCAACGGAGGTTATTGCCATGCCAACTTAAACTGCAACGGTACGGGTTGCTGCGCTTCGAGATCTTTATGGTCTCTGCGCTGCGCAACCCGACGGTTTACATATACCGAGGTGAAACAAAATAGTGCTTGACAGCTGCAGGCTCATAGAAGGAGCGGGCC
>JBFMFR010000011.1:0-130739 GCA_040752025.1 Chloroflexota bacterium
CTAGTCCTTGTCGTTCGGCATCCGATAATTTCACTTCTTGGGCTTTCGGTATTGGCATCTGGTTTCTCCAGTTTGGGATTACCCTATGCTATACCACTAAAGACTCTTTTGTGCCAGGGTGTACTAGCTTTCACATTCGCAAATGTCCCACATCGATAAATTGACTTACCTTTCTATTAATGCTATACTTTTCTCAGGAGGCTCCTGAAGATGCAAACCGTTATAACTTCCAAAGGCCAGGTGGTGATCCCCGCCAAACTGCGTAAGAAATATGGCATTACGCCAGGGATGCGCTTCGAGGTGCTCGATGACGGCGAGCAGATCATCCTGCGCCCCATCACGCCAGAATTCGTTCACTCGCTGCGCGGCTATCTCAAGGGCGCCGGCGCCCTAAAAATCCTGGAAGCAGAACGCGAGTCAGAGCGAGATCGCTGAGATGGAGCAGCTCGCAAAAGTCCTGGATAGCTGGGCAATCCTGGCATTTTTCGAAGGCGAGCCTGCCACCGAGGCAGTCGAGAAGCTGGTGCGCCAATCCATCCAAGACAGGACCGGGCTGCTGATCACCTCGGTGAACCTGGGAGAAGTATGGTACAGCGTGGCGCGCACACGCGGGGAAAATGCCGCCGGGAAAGCCATCCAAAACGTGCGCAGCCTGGATATCGAGATCATTCCGGCTGACTGGGAGCTGAGTTTACAGGCGGCGAGGTTCAAAGCCCAAAACCCCATCGCCTACGCCGATTGCTTTGCAGCCGCGCTGGCGCACCTGCGCGGGGTCGAATTAGTCACCGGCGACCACGAGTTCGAGCGCTTGCAGCATCAAATCCATATCCTGTGGGTCGCCTGAAGCCGCGCCGCATAAGCTCCAGGCAAGGCCGGTAGTATTTTATTCACCCCTCAATGGGTTAATTTTCGGGGGATTTTTCTTTGAGATGCTTGTATTTCGGGAGCGAGCATGCTACAACATAAACGCATTGTGAAGTGAGTCACTGGAACAATTCCTTTGTGGAGGGCAATATGACGCCAACTGAATCCACGCCAACCCGCTTCATTGCCAGGTATTCGATCGCCGCCTTCTTCATCCTGGCCATGCTGCTCGGGGGTGTCGCAATCTACCTGGTTGTGCAGGGGATGCTCCCGTCCAACCTGGCCCTGGCTTCCGTCCTTTCGGCTTCGCTGGCCGGGATCATCATCACCGCCGTAGAGGACGGCAAAGCCGGCCTGAAGCGGTTGTTTAGCTGGCTGTTGGTCTGGCGGGCCGGGATCGGATATTGGGTTTTCGCCTTGCTGTTCCTGGCGCCTGCCGTACTGCTCGGCTCTGCTTTCAACCCACTCTTCGGGGGCGATGCGCTTTCCCTGGGGGATATCCAGCCGGCTTTCAACATCCTGCCCATGTTCATCGTCTTCTTCATCGTTTCCGGGCTGGGGCAGGAATTGGGCTGGACCGGCTTTCTCGTCCCCAGGCTGCAAACCCGTTACAGCGCCTTAACCGCCTGCGCCATCCGCGCCATCCTGGTGGGCGTCTGGCACCTGCCGCTGCTGCTCTACGCCCGGTTCGACCCACCCTCGCTCGTCGATTTCCCCTACGCCGGATGGATCGCCGAGAAGGGCTACCCGCTCTCCCTGGCAGCCATTTTCGTCTTGTTCTTGCTGCCCTGGTCGGTCTTCTATAGCTGGCTCTTCAACAACACCCGCGGCAGCCTTTTGTTGGTGGCGATCCTGCATGGCTCGGAGATTTGGCCGGCCTACTGGATGATGAGCGCCGGGATCAGCACGCGGGACCTGGACAACTACTGGGGGTACGGCGCCGTCCTGTTCCTCGTTGCAGCCGTTATCGTGATCACCACTGGCCCGGCGAACCTGTCGCGCAAGCACGCCCGCATCACGCACCTGGCAGCCAACAAACCAGCGCGCCAACAGATCATAGTGCAGGCGCTCTTCTAGCTGGCGCAGAGAGAGGCTGAACAACCATCCCACCAGAACAGCGCGCAACCGTATAGATATGGGGTAAGTAGCAGGGCAGCCTGCGCCAGGGCATCGGCCAGGAACACTTCCTGACCAATGGCCAGCAGCACATCCTGGTAACACAACGCCATAAACCGCAATAGAGGTAGAATAGCAGGAGTTTGATCATTCATAAGGAGCAAGATTATCCTATGGCTGATAAATACACTGGCGCGCTCGTCTGGCTGCTCCACATGGGAGATAAGGGACTGCGCACCAATCTGTTGCCGCTGAAGTATAGCCTGTTTGGCATTCAGTCAAAGCACATTCCCGACCTGATCCGCATGGCTCTGGACGAAGAGTTAGTCCAGGACGCAGACAAACCACAAGCTTACGCTGGCATTCACGCCTGGCGCGCCCTGGGAGAATTGCAGGCAGCCGAAGCGGTAGAACCTTTGATCGGCTTGTTGAAGTATGCCGATGAACCGTATCATAGCGATTGGATCTTAGAAGATCTGCCGCGAACCTTGGGCAAGATCGGCCCCACCGCCATCCCAGTTCTCTGGAGCTATGGAAATAATCCCTCTTTGTGGGGATTTTTTCGGCAAAGTGCTCTTACCTTGCTTGCATAGATTTCGCACCAAAATATTGGCTCCAGATGGGGGGATGATATTTGCTTTCTCCGCAAACATTGCTACCGCATCATTGATGGTAACATTGCGAACTATCGCATCATCAATGTTCCAGTTTCCTATAACTCCTTTAGGGCTGGAATTTGCCGCTAATTGGTAATGCTAAAGAAGGCGAAATGGTTGTTGTTTTCTTGCGAATAAATTATACGGACAAAGGGGCACCAAAAATGACACTGAGTACCCGCGCTAAATTGACGCGCCAATCTCCCCGGGATCAACGGCATCGTTGCGGAAATCCAAGCTGTTGCTTGCAATAACCTTCGGCACACATCCCGGTTCTCGTACCTGATCAGGTACGATCAGCACGATCAGGCGGTAGTAAGCCACCACCCAAAGTTTTGCGCATTTTTTGACTGATCGGCTGGTATCCAATGTTTTTGTAAAATGAAATGGCTTTTTGGTTGAAATGGTAGACATTCAGTTCAATTGAAGCCGCGCCCTTGTTAGCAGCCCACTGTTGAGCTGTGCGCATCAATTTTTGACCAATACCTTTTCTTTGAAAATCTTTTGATACGACAAGATTATCCACAATCGCGAATCTTCGAGGCATAAAAATTGGTATCGGTGGTGCATTACACTCGATTACATGAACACAACCCACAACTTGTTCTCCTTCTTCTGCAACAAACAAACCAATCTTTGCATCACTGACCAACGTTTGATAATATTCAAACTCTCGAACGGGGCCTGCTGGTTTCTGAAAGATTTCAGGATGATTGATGCGATGGAGCGCGTCAACTTCTTCAAACAAGCTACAGAGAGCCGGGTAATCACCCAATTGAGCACTACGGATTCGAATGGTCATCGGATACCTCCTTATTCAAATAGATTTTTGCAATCAGTTGATTTCGAATATCCTGAAGAATCGATTTTGTGCGCCTATCTTTAAATTATCAACGCGGACCAAAGATGTGTTCAGCAACCGTCATTTCGGATTCCATTAGTTCCACCTGGTGGACTGGCAAACGAGAGTCTTCATACAGATTCTCCATCACATCAAATATTGATTACACCTCTCTGCGAGATGATTTTTGAGATTTCCCATCTTTTGTTTTGCGATTTCAGCTTGCGCATTACGCAGCGCGAACAGTTCTTGAATGAGCGACATACCTTCGTTTTCAGAAAGGAACTGCAATTGAACCGCAGTATCGATCACATAAAGCAAATCAACGAATATGGCTGATGCACCGGGATCGTTGAGAATCGATCGGATTGATTCTCGTTGTTCCCGTACCAATCTGGAAGCTTCCTGATCCAGAAATATCTGAAATTTGGCAAAGTCTTCTTCGGAGAATACGAAACCGCTCCCTGCCAGATTCTCTTCCAGGTGGGTAATCGTTGATGGCCCGGTCAGCGCACAGAAGATGCCAGGTTGAGCCAGTACCCAGGCAATTGCCATTTGAGCAGAGGTCTTTCCATATTTTTGTCCAAGTCGTTCCAGTTCGTTTGCCACGCGCAGGCCGGAAAGAAAACGCTCGCGCTGGAAGAGCGGATCTACACTGCGCAGATCATCGGCCGGGAAGGTTGTATTTTGATCGAAACGCCCGGTCAAAATCCCCCGACCAGTGGTGCTGAATGCAATTCCGGCAACCTTATGCTGATTACATAAAGGCAGGATGGCATTCAGCGCCTCCCGAGTGACGGCACTGAGTTCCATCAACACTGAAAAAGGGTCGCCCAGGCGCATATATTCCGCAACCCGTTCGATGGGCAGATGGCAGACTCCATAATGGCGGATTTTGCCGGCTTGTTTCAACTTCTCCAGGGCATTTACGGTTTCCTCGACCGGCGTTTGGGGATCGTCGAAATGTACCTGATAGAGATCCAGGTAATCGGTTTGCAAGCGCGTCAGGCTGCTTTCGCAGGCCTTTTCGATATAGGTTCCCGATAAATTCGGCTCCAGCCCTTCGACAACGCCTACTTTGGATGCGATCTGGATATCTGTCCGAAATGGGTGGACGACTTCCCCCAGAATACGTTCTGCATCTCCATAGCCTTCAGCCACATCGAAAAAGTTGACACCCAGATCATAGGCGCGCACCAGCATATCTTTGAATTGAGTGGGGCCCTTGGGACCGTAGACACCGCTCAGGGCATAGCAGCCCACTCCAATTTCAGAAAGTGTTAAATTTTGATGGGTATGGTATTTCATGGCAGTAACCTTATTGATTTTGTGGTGATGTTCCATGGGAGATAAGTGTACACCATTCCAGACAAGTCTCAACGATCGGGAGTGAATCGATTTTCGCACCACGGAGAATTTTCCCTGGCGGTGTGGGGAGAGCAGTTCCAGGTTCACTATTCGCTACAGTCATCTGCCACCCCGATCTGGAATATTCATCTAAGCTCGAATGACGGTAAGAAAATGTGGATAAGCCCAACTCGCTGATCATTTGGGCATTCTCCTGATCATCAGGCGAGTAAAAGTGTGAGATCGCAAAAAATGCTCCTGCCAGCGCCCTGTGTAGGTCGGAGAGCATCTCGCCAGGGTTTTTAATATTGGGAAGGCCTAGATTCGTCACCAGGGTGGGGATCGCGCCATCCTTAAATGGCATGCGACGGGCATCACAGGCTAAAAAACTGGCCTGTTTCGCTAACCCAAGAGCCTCCAATCGTTTACTGCCGCCCCGCAAGACCTGAAGACTGAAATCGGTGATCACCACATCCCGATTAAGTTGATGGAGAATGCGTTCGGCCAGATATCCCCGCCCAGAAGCCAGCTCGACGATCAGACCGGTGTGCGAGGTAAGCTGCTGAAGGACGAAATTACTTTGATTTTCCCAGCAAGAACGGTATTCCTGGCAATAAATGCCCTGATTGGCTTGAAATTCGATTTCCCTGGCGGTCTGATAATCGCCGCGGGCCTCTAAAACTAAGGCCCGAAAGAATTGATCCGTAGGTGCCAATGAGTCGAGCGGGGAATCCATCAAGCCTCGCTCCAGGCTGGGGTGCGCGCGCAGGTATTGGAGTAACCCGCTATCAACCTGCGCCCATAAATCTCGAATGGGGAGATCGGGGTGAAGAAAGATGCCAAGCCCATCTTTGACAGGGTAACAATTTCCACATGTGTGGTAGGTTGCCTCTGCGGCTATGATCTGGTGCGCATCATAGGATGTTATCTCCCATGAAAGATCCGCGTGGCATGTGGGGCAGCATAATCGGTTAATGAGTTCTTCGTGCATGATTTCCTCCAGGTGTAAGTAAGTTGTGGTTGCGGATCGGTTGCCAACTTCCGGATATCAACAGGGTAAATTGGTACTTGGCAATTATATTGGTTTTCATCCTAAATCAGGGTGGTCGAGATCTTATCTCCTAATGGTAGTCACATGTTCTAAATGAATTTGAAGCAATCCCTTGGTTTGATTTCACACGATCCTTGCCTGTAAAGGATTCCACCAAATCATTGTTCGATTTTTCCAAAGAAAATGTTGTTCAGCAAGGAAGCCAGCCAGATGGCAGCAACCGAAAGCACAAAAATAGGCGAAAATCCAGAATGTTCCTGTAAACTACCCGACAGGTAAGGGCCTATACCCCAACTGGTCTGCCAGGAAAGTTCTCGGATGCTGACCAGGGTGGCGCGCTGGCTTTCTCGCACCTGTTCCATAGAAAAAGCCTCAACCAGCGGGATCGGGGTATTCAAGAAAATACCACCGAGCAAAAAACCACAAACGGCTGCGCTGAACCCCGGCGTGAATCCCAACAGCAGCCAGGAAACCCCACCCATGAACTGGAAAAAGACGGCAATTTTGATGCGGCTGCCAGATTTCTGCACCAGTCTGGGGATCAGCAAGGCCACCAGGCCGGTGAACAAGGCTTTGAGGCTAAAAATTCTTCCCAGGGTTTGGGGTCCAACCTGGAATTTTTCGTCAAAATAGAGGTTTATATAGGGGGTCAGGAGCGCAACCCCCAGCCCGAAAACCAGTTGCACCAGCGCGAGTTGGCGGATCATTGGATTAGCAAGAGCACCTTTCAGGGCTGAAGCCAGATTACCGCCAGATTGGATGGCGCTTTTAGCTGGAAGCTGGTTAGCAAAGTTTTCGGGTTTCGGTTCCCGGACAAAAGTGAGCAGTATCAGTGAGAGACAGCTGAGTGAGACTGCCAACAACAGGGTGCTGCGATACGTCGCGACACTGGTCGCCGGAACTTGAAGCATGACTGTGAACCAGTCTGCCAGGTAACCGGCCAATAGATTGCCCATCACACCAGCCAAAATGACCAGCCCGAAATTCAGGCTGAACAGAAAAGTGCGGGTCTCCGCTTTGGATGCGCCTGCCAGGAATGGCGCAACATTTAGAAGGAATAACATACGCCCGGTTCCATTCAAAAACGCCATGCAGAGCAACAAGGTTGGGTGAATCGTCCACAACTCTAGAGTCGCACCCAGGAGATGAATCCCAACCCCCAAAAACAGCGCCCTTTGCCGGCCGATTCGATCGGATAGGATCCCTATCGGGATCCCCAAAATCAGGGTGGCGAGCGCGGTAACCGAATTGACCAGACCCAGAAACTGACGATCAAAGCCCAGCCCGAGGATGTAGAAATTGAAAAACAATATCCAGATGCTCAGGATGATGCCTTCGATCACGTTCACAATCAGAAAAATGCGGACCGGGCGTCCTAAATATCGGATTTGTTGCTGAGTTTGAGTAAGAATACGAAGGTTCATCTAATTTTTGTGGGCTGGGGCCGGTTGCCGAAGGACTTCTTCGGCAACCGGCATGGGGCTTGATCCTGATCGGATGTTTAGCACATTTGTATTTATACTCAAGGTGTGAACTCGGTCTGAACTTCATCCAGCAGTGCCTTGGGCGTACGGTTCTCTTCATACAGGGTGGTCTTTTCAACCTCGTGCATCGTCGCGTTCAATTTCACGCTATCGGAAAACAGCGGAATAAATCGAGTGCTGGGATTGTTCAGCAAATCCAGAAAGACATCAATGTAAGGGATCGCCTGGAAGCGAGTATCCTCGGCTGCTGTCTGACTGGTGGGTAGCATGGTATTCGCCAGGGAGATTTCCGCCACGATCTCCGGAGACATCATCCAGGCCAGGAGTTTGACTGCCATCGCCTGGTCAGTGCCCCGGTTGGGAACACCACCACGAGCCCCTGTACAATGGAGGTGTTCTTGCGCTCGGGATGGCCGGCGGGGAAAGGGAAGGGCGCGACCCCATAGTTTAGATCAGGCTGGAAATGAGGCAGGTACGCGGCCCCCACCTGCCACTGCCCATCGACCATCATGGCAACTTTGCCATCGTAGAAACTGTGATCGGGAATTTTGTTTTCATTCTGTGGCTTGGCCCGGTGGCATTGCTGGCAGTTCAGGCGCGCCCCGCCAAAGACCGGGTGTTTGGAATTTACAAATCCGTTCACCGATAGGGCAAATTGATTCCTCTCGCCGGGTTTGTAGCCCTCAAAAAACTGGGATTGCCAGCTCAGCGCCTCAATTACGGGTTGGGAATTGGCTGTTACTTCGGTGCCCTTGTCATTGAGCCAAAAGCCACCCAACATGTTGGCATACAAATCGTTATGGGAACGAGAAAAATCCGGCATAAATCCCATCTGGATCAAATTCTCCTCTTCATCTACTTGGGATAACGTTTGGGCGTATTGCGCCAGTTCTTCCATCGTCTGCGGGGGATACTCCGGGTCAAGTCCGGCTGCGGTGAACAAGTCTTTGTTCCAGTACAAGGCAAACACATCCGCGCCCCAGGGTAAACACAGGATGGCACTATCAGGGTTCACACATTGTGCCAGCGTGGCCAAATAGATATCCTCCAGGTTGATCCCGGCGATCTCGATCCAGGGTTCGAGCGGTTCGATCAGGCCCTGTTCCGCAGCAACCTGGACCAACTGGTTGCTGCTCAAGATCACCAAATCAGGGGGCTGAGCGCCGTTCAGGGCTTCCAGCAGATCGTCTTCTCGCACCTGGGTCACAACTCGGGCGGGAATACCGCTCGACTCGCTGAAACGGTTGAATAACGCCTGGAGTTGCTCCGGAGAATCACCCCAGGTGACCCAAACATCCAGCACGCCCTCCTGGGGTTGCGCTTCCGCTTCATTTCTCAATAAGAACCACCAGGTGTTGAGAATGATGATCAACAGAAAGAATGCGAGATAACCTTTCTTTTTCATGATGCTCCTTCCTTTTGCTAGGATTGATAGCGAGACGGCACTTCTCGCGCATAGAAATTCCTGATATGCCACGGATGCCGCAGCAAATATTTGACGATCGGGGGTGCTTCGGGCGGCTCTAGGTCCATCACACTTGCAGAGGCAGGCCAGGAAAAAGGGAGGTGAGCGATGCTACCCGGGTTTTCCATCTCGACCAGCGCGTTCAACACAGATCGCAAGACTGCACGCTGCCCTTCTTGGTCACCAGGTTGCCCCAGTAAATATCCCAGGGGATACTCAATCGCCGCCAGCCGAGGGACGCTTACGGAAGCGGTCAGATCGGGAATGCTTGACAACACAATCGTGCTTATTCCGGCTGCCTCGATCGCCCTCTGGACCAGTCCAACGGACCAGCAACAAACCGGTCAACCCGGGACCAGAATGACGAGATCTACTTCATCCCGTTGCATAAGCCGGGTCATGGCAGGCACACTTTCGGCCAGCAAGGTTTTGGGCTGTAGGGTGTACCCCATGTAGGTATAGTGATGATCGGACGAAGCTCGGATTTCGCCGCCAGTTTCAAGTTCCTGTAAGCGTTGCAACGGCAATAGTGTGTTCAAATCCTGCTCTACGAGATGTGGGTTGATGTGCATGTGATACAGGTTGACATCTGCCCCGGTAGCATCTTTCGGCAGGACTCGAAAAGAAGGATCACCCCACCAGGGATTTGCGCGTTCCCCAGCCTGGTCAAATGGTCGATCCGTTTTCAGGGCTAATCCCGCTGAACTGATGAGCGCCACGGTGCACTCTGAAGGCGGGTGGCGCAACGGCGTCCAGGGGATCTCACGTGGCTGCTCCATCCGGATCCAGGAACGCACCATCTTCTTGACTGCGCGCTCCAGAAAGCGGTATGAATCGACTTGATATTGCAATTGTGCTTCCATTTCACTCATCCTTTCCTTCAACTCTTTTCACCAGTAGCAGGTCAAGCCCCAGGTCGCGGATCTTGCCCAAAACGCCATGGAGCGAGGCCTGGTCCGTTACCCAACCGGTTAACAAGGTTTCGTTCTGGTTTACCGGAGTGATCGTAAAATCATCGAACCAGGCCACCCATCTGGCATTCAGAACGCTGCGAACGCGGATTTGATAAAGACCGCTATCTGGAGATTGCTGGATACGATCCATGTGATTTTTCTCCTGCCCAGACGACGGGCATGTGTTTGCCCTCTACCTTGTTTCGGAAGCGCACCGCTGGGTATCCCAGGTCGAGGTTTGCGAGGATATGCTCGTGCCGCCGTAGATTAAGATTCTTGCGCACCGCCCTGTTCCTATCTAGGGTGAGCATACCCGCGGCACTGATACGGCTTCCGATGCCTTTTACTTGCGCACAGAGGATCATGTTATAGAGCGCATACTGGGCGCTGGTTTCGGATTCCAGAATGCGTGCATCTCCAACGATGAAAATTGTGGCGGCCGGCATAGACTCAAAAGCACTGCCCCGCTTCAAACCGGTTTCCAGCTTGACTTTCTGTTTTGCTGTGACGAGCGGCGTGATCGCGCTGAGGACCTTGAACAGGATTTCAGGCTTGTAGAACAGGTTGTACACCAGGGATACATATCGCAGGATGATGGCATCAAATTCACGCATCATCGCGGGGTCATCGACCACGATCGCTTTCAAGTTGTAGTTATTGGTCGGAGCGTAGATACCTATTTGGATGATCTCTTCGAGGAGTGCCCGGTCAATGGGGGTTTTCTTGTAATCCCTGACGGTCCTTCTCTCTTTGAATAATTCTTCGAGTTGTGCGCTGGTGGGGATCCGTTCTTTTTCAAAGACCGCGGGAGGTATTCCCTCCCAGGAAAGGGCCTGCAGGGGGCAGATGGCGATACATTGCGTACAGGTACTACAGAGAAAATGATTGATCTCGATTTTGTTGTGGTTATTCAATCGAATACATTGTTCATGACAAATCTTTGCACAAAGACCACAACCCACACATTTATCTTTCTCTACAATAACCATCGAACTTGATCCTTTCGCTTGTGATAAGTGATAAAAAATCACTGCGATTTAACTTAGTGGCATTGTACAAACGAATCTATACGCCGTCATTCCCCAAACGGGGAATTCCGAGGGGGATATGGAGGGGGAAGAAAATGAAAACGAAAGGGGAATTTTAGATTAGAAGCGTGGAGAGAATTTTATAACAGCCCCAATTCCCGTCCACGATCAACCGCCTGCGTGCGGTTGTGAACACCCAGCTTGCCATAGATATTTTTCAAATGTTGTTTGATCGTGCTGGGCGCGACGATCAACCGTGCGGCGATCTCTTTGTTGGAGGCCCCCTCTGCCAATGCACGCAGCACATCCACTTCGCGCTCGGTCAGCGAACCGGGCCTTGTCTCGACCAAAACATCTGTCCCCCCCTCGATTTGAAAAGCATCCAGGATGGTTTGTACATGTCGTCGATCCTGGGGAACTTCGAGCATGTTTTGTTTTTGCAGTCGTTCCAAAAGCGCGCACATTGACTGCCCGCAATCCAGAAAAACCCGGGTGTATCCTGCTGGCCTCCCCAGGTAAATGGCTCTTGTCAGTGCTAGTGCGCTTTCTGCTTGCCGGTCGAGCCTTTCCAGAGCCAACGCCTGCAGGCACAGGATTTCGATCAGCCGCCCGTAGCGTTCACTGTCCTCTGCCAGGCGGCGTTGTGCATCGAGAATATGCAGCGCCGCCGCGCACTCATCCTTGGCCAGGTGCAGCCGAGCGCGGGCGATTTGCTCTAACTCCGAGGATCCTTTGCAGTTCTGCACCCAACGGCTGGCGGCATCCACATCCCCGACAGCCAGCCACTGCACAATCCGGGCGGTCTGAAATTCGAGATTGGTGGTGAGATGGAATTGATTGGGCTGCATCAACTTTTCAGCAGTGAAACCCGCTTCGAGTGCGGCCTGGGAATCGCCTCTGGCCTGGAGGATGCGCATCAAGACCAAGTCGCCGATCACCAGATAGCCCCCCAACCGTTTACGGATTTCGTCGCCAATGAGTGCATGCTGATAAGCTTCCTCCAGTTGATTCCACTCTCGCAGCAAATCGGCCATCCCAAATTCATACGAGCAGCGCGCCCTTGAATCGAGCTCATCTTGATCTTCCAGCCACCGGAAAGCGCTCTGGTAAAGCGCCTCGGCCTGATGCAAATGCCCCTGAATTTTTTGGATGGTTGCCAGATCGCAAAGTGCCGGAACCCCTAACATGATCTGCCCGGTTTGCTCGCCAACTTTTCGCATTTCCTGCAGCGCCTGATGGGCGGCCTTGATATCATCTTGCGCGAGGCAGGCATCTGATCTTGCCAGGGCGGCCATGCCGTGGGCGGTGAGAAATTTCTCGGGCAGATATTGGGAGGTCAGCGCGGCCATCTCGATACACCGGGCTGCGTTACCGCGCAAATTCGCGGTGTAGGCTCGCACGGCCGCGATATGCCCCAGCAATTCTGCCTGCTCAGGTGACTCTGGCGTGATCCGTCGTTCGACATCATCCAGCAGAGCATCTGCCTCGGCGGAGCGGCCTGTCAAAGCCAGGGTGTTAGCGCGATAGACATCGATCCAGGGCCGAGCGCGCACAATTTCGCTGGGAAGCTTTTCGATCCAACCCAGCAAAACGGAGACCTCGCTGCGCGAGAATAAAGCCACCAGATAGGTTTCGATCATCTCGGCTGCTCTTTCGTAATCCTGCGCGGCCAAAGCATGTTCCAGGGCGTCTTCCAGGAAACCTGCTGCTTGAAACCATTGGCTGGCGGCCCGGTGCAGCATGTGGATTGCGGCTGGTGAATATTGCTGCCGGAGGAGGCTATTCAATAAATCGGCGAACAGGTGATGGTAGCGGTACCAGCCTCTTACATCATCCAGTGGGACAACGAATAGATTTTCCCCTTCCAGCGCCTCAAGGGTGGCCTGCCCTCCCGTTTGGCTGCTGACGGCTTCACAGAGGGAGCCATTCATACGCTCAAGGATGGCTGTGCGGAGCAGAAATTCCTGGCGTTGTTCGGATTGCTGTCCGAAAACTTCTTCCATCAAGTAGTCGAGAATATACCGATGGCTGCCGCTGAATGCGGCGATGAAACCATCGAGATCATTCTGCCTCCGCATTGTCAGCGCGGCCATTTGTAAACCGGCAATCCAGCCTTCGGTGTGGGATGCGAGCGCAGCAAGTTGTTCTTCCGAAAGATCGATTTTCATCACCTGACGCAGGAATACGGCGCTCTCCCCATGCGTGAATCGTAAATCCGCGGCGCGCAATTCCACGATTTGTCCCCGCGCTCGCAGGCGTGCCAGGGGAAACGGTGGATCTGCCCGGCTGATGATGACCAGTGTGGCCTGGGGTGGCAGGTTTTCAATAAAGAAGGATAAAATTTGATGGATAAGGGGATTAGTGATGAGATGGTAATCATCCAGAACGATCAGCGCTTGACCGGAGATTTCTGAAAGCTGGTTGAGAAGCGCAGTAAAAATAGCTTCCAGTGCTGGTATTGAGGAAACCTGCGATTGATCTGGAAAATCTCGGCCAAGGTGCGGGATGATGCGTTGCAAGCCTGCCAATAAGTAAAGCATAAACCGGTCAGGGTTGTTATCGCGGCCATCGAGCGTTACCCAGGCCACCCGATTTTGCAGTCTTGAATTTGATTGCCCCAATGACCGCCTAATCCAGTTAGCTACCAATGTGGTCTTGCCAAATCCGGCGGGTGCAGATACCAAAATCAAATGACAATCCGGTTGGCAACCCATTTCCAGGGAACGCATCAGGTTGGGTCGTATTACGTGCTGCTGGATGGATGCTGGGATATACAGCTTGGTTTGCAGAATAGGTCCGGGCAAGCTTTCCTCCACAGTTCGATGTTTGGGTTATTATAGCATCCCTGAAAACCGGACATAAATGCTTGATAGAGATAATATAGAGTATCTCAAAAAGTGGAGCAAGAGGCAATGGAATTGAGCGAGGAACAAGCAGAGATCAAAGAAAGCTATATGGGGGAGTACGACAGGTTGATAGGAGATGTTCGGATGCGACGGACGTTTCGAGCGATGATCGATGGGATAATAGGCGGAGAGAGTCTGAGTGCAGTATCGATTGCACGTTTTTCCCCTCGGGCTGGCAAGCTTCAAATGTAGCGAGAGGCGAGTGAGACGGATGATGGAAGGGACAAGTACGAAACGGAGCGAAGTGGATGCGGAACACATCACGGCGATACTGAGAGAGCAAGGGGCGGCGGCGTTGATGGAGCAAGACGAACTGATGCTGGTACTGGACGGTATGGAACTGAGGCAACCGGGAGCGGTGATGCAGGAATACCTGATGAAGGTTAAGGCGTTAGATGGTAACCTGATCAACGGATACAGGAGCTTCAATGTATTGGGGATGGGACGGGATCATTGGAGGTACGCTTGCATAGTCAAAAACGAGCCAGGAAGCAGAAGGTCAAAGTTAAACTCTCTGCAGTGCCTTTGCAGGTGTATGCTCCAGACGATCACACCCGTACCAAGCCGATCTGGTTAGCCAGAGCCAAGATCGAGAATGCCGTTGGTGAACCCTGGTACTTGCTCACCGATTGGCCAGTTACTGACGCTGACAGCGCCTTGCTCATTTTTATCTTCTATCGCGACGGTGGGCCGTCAAAGACGCTTTCAAGTTCATCAAAACTTCCTTTGGCCATCAAAGAATCCCTCAAATTCCTGCACGAAGCCGGCCTTTCCAACGTCATAATCTACTGATTTCTACGGCTCGGAGATTTGGCCGGCCTACTGGATGATGAGCGCCGGGATCAGCACGCGGGACCTGGACAACTACTGGGGCTACGGCGCCGTCCTGTTCCTCGCTGCAGCCGTTATCGTGATCACCACGGGCCCGGCGAACCTGTCGCGCAAGCACGCCCGCATCACCCACCAGCCGCCACTCGAATAAGAGCCTTAAATTTAACCACGGAGACCACAGAGTCTTTTTTCTCCGTACTTCTTCGTGAACTCCGTGGTTCTCCGTGTTAAAGCCACGCCCCCATCTCGTCCAGCATGCGCTGCGCCGACAGACGGCCGGAGATCATCGCCGTCGGCAGGCCGGTGCCGGGGTGCGTGCTGGCGCCTACGAAGTACAGGTTGTGATAGTGGGCGTGGCGGTTGGACGGGCGCAAATAGCCCAACTGCGTCAGGTTGTGGCACAGGCCGTGCGTCGAGCCCTGCACCAGGTTGTAGCGCTTGCGCCAGGACAGGGGCGTGAAGGTTGTCTCGAACTTGATGTGCGCTTGCAGATCGGTGATGCCCACGCTCGCCAGGCGGCGGAAGACGTGCTGGCGGGCCTGGTCGCGCAATGCGCCCCAATCCTGCTGCTCGCCGTTCGGGCTCAGGTGCCCGACCGGCACGATGGCGATCAGCGTGTCCTGCCCGGGCGGGGACATGCCCGGGTCGAGGCGCGCCGGGGCGTGCACGTACAGGCTGGGGTTTTCGGGCAGGCCCAGGTCGCCGATGATGCTGTCGAAGTTCTGGCGGTAATCTTCCGCCAGGAACAGCGTATGCGGCCCCAGGCCCGCCACCGGCTGGTCGACGCCCCAGAAGAAGCTGATCACCGAGCACGAGTAGCGCATGTGATCCAGCCTGCCGGAGACGCCGTTCTGCGGCAGCAGTTCGCGGTACACGTAGGGCAAGTCGGCGTTGGCCAGCACCGCGTCGGCTGCCAGGCGCTCACCGCCTGCCAGGTGCACGCCGCCCGCCAGGTGGCCGTTGACCTCGATGCGCTCCACCGCCGCGTCGAAGGTGAACTCCACGCCGGCTTCCTGCGCCAGGGCCATCAGGGCCTCCACCAGGCTGTACATGCCGCCCCTGGGGTACCACACCCCGTGGGCCAGCTCGGTGTAGGGCATCATCGAGAAAGTCGCCGGCGCCTCGAAGGGGCTCAGCCCCATGTACACATCCTGGAAGGTGAACGCCGCCTTCAGGCGCGGGTCGTCGAAGTAGGCCGACATGTGGCCGTAATGGTTGACCAGAGGCTTCACCTGATAGAGCAGCGGCAGGTTGCGCAGGTTGAAGAACTGGCTGGCCTTGCGGAAATCGCGGTTCACCAGGCGCTCGATGCCCAGGTGGTAGTGGCGGTGGCCTTCGTCCAGGTAGCGCAGCAGGCCCTGGAAGCTGCCCGGCTCGACGGCCTCGAGCTGCTCCTGCATGGCCTTCATGTCCGAAGTCAGCGCCAGTTGGCTGCCGTCGTCGAACACCAGGTGGTAAGTCGGGTCGACGCGCTGCAAGTCGACCCTCTCGCGCAGCGAGCTGCCCAGGGCGCGGAACTCGGCTTCATACAGCAAGGGCATGACCAGCAGAGTCGGGCCGGTGTCGAAGACGTGCCCCTGGCGGATGATGCGGTCGCAGCGCCCGCCGGGGTGGTCGTTCTTCTCCACTACCCGCACGTGCAGGCCGCGCTTCGCCAGGTGGATGGCGGCGCTCAGGCCGCCCACACCTGCACCGATCACGATCACAGATTTGGTTTTCATCGTTGTCCATCCAATCGAAAAACGCGTGGCGCCGTCTGCGGCAAGGTCATGCCGGGTTTGCGCCAGGCGAAAAGGGTCGAAAGCGTCGTCCAGGCCATCCACAGCCCGGCGCGCAGGGATTTGCGCTCCGGGTAGGCCGCCCGCAGGCGGTAGTCGTCCTGCTCGATCAGGCGCAGCACGTACTTGAAGCGCGCCACGTAAGCCGCGCCGGCCAGGCGGCAGCGCAGGTTCTTGACCTGCGCCAGGTACTGCTCCCCCAGGTCGAAGTACAGGTGCGCAAGCTGCACCCGGTTGTAGACCCACTTGCGGTAAGCCGGGTGATCCAGGTTCATCAGAGGCAGGTTGTGGGCTTCGACGTACTCGCCGGCCACGTTGAAATATCCGGCCTGCGCATCCTCGACAGCGTCGCGCAGCATGTGCACCACGTGCGCCCCCTGCACGGCCAGGTAGCGCCGCTCGCGGCAGGGCAGTTCGCAGTTGTGGCCGATGAAGTAATGCAGCACTTCGGTGACGGCCGTCGCCAGCAGTCGGGTGTACTCGGCCAGTTCCAGGCGCGAGATGGTGCGCCCGCGCCGTTTCATATCGAAGCGCATCACCGCCATCATGTTGCGCAGGTAAACCTGCAAGCCGCTGTTGGCCGCGTGGTCGTGCGCCACCAGGTCGACCAGCATGCGCTCTTCGGGGCAGGCATCGCCCGGCGCCTGCCCGGCATAACAGGCCTCCAGCAGGTCTTCCTGGCGCTCGAGGAAGGCGCGCCGCTCGACGGACGTCCCCACATCGCCATCCAGGGCGTCGTCCACCCAGCGGAAATAAGCGTAGGCCCGGTAGGCGTCCGCCACCAGCGGGCGGTCTACCAGCCAGCGGAAGGTGTAATAGGTTTGTTTGCTAGAAGCTTTGGTGATGGCTGCTGCCAGGATTTCGGTTTCACTTTTTCTAGGGATAGGGATTTCAGGAGTCGTTGACATGTCATTTTTTTGAAAACCGGGAACAACGGTTTTCCCATTACTACCTCTACGCAAATCCGCTGCTTTGGTTTCGAGTTTCGGGCGGTTTCGGCGGGTATAATACCGGAAAATCTCAACTCAGAAAGGCAAACATCATGCGCGATTTCACTTTCTACGTCCCCACCCAGATCATCTTCGGCCAGGACAGCTTGCAGCGCCTGGGCGAGCAGGTGCAGCGTTACGCCCGGCGGGCGCTGCTGCTGTATGGCAAGGGCAGCATCAAGAAGAGCGGCCTGTACCAGCGCGTCGTGGCCCAGTTGCAGGCTCACGAAGTCGAGTTCGTCGAACTCTCTGGCGTGGACCCCAACCCGCGCATCGACACAGTGCGAGAAGGGGCGGCGCTGTGCCGCCAGCACAGGCTGGAGTTCATCCTGGCGGTGGGCGGCGGCAGCGTGATCGACTGCGCCAAGGGCATCGCCGCTGCCGCCCTGTACGAAGGCGACCCGTGGGACTTCTGGGAGTACAAGGTGCGCCCGGAGCAGGCCCTGCCGGTCGGGGCGGTGCTGACCCTGTCGGCCACCGGCTCCGAGATGAACAGCGGCACGGTGGTGAGCAACCCCGCTACCGAGGACAAGCGCGGCATGGGCGGCCCGGCGCTCTTCCCCAGGTTCTCGATCCTGGACCCCAGCCTGACCTTCAGCGTGCCGCCCGAACAGACCGCGGCGGGCGTGGCCGACATTATGACCCACGTTTACGAATTCTACTTCACCCCGGTGAAACACGCTTACCTGCAAGACGGCTTCGCCGAGGCGATCCTGCGCACCTGCGTGCGCTACGGCCCGATCGCCTACCGCCAGCCGGAGGACTACGACGCCCGCGCCAACCTGATGTGGGCCAGCAGCATGGCCCTCAATGGGGTAGTCAGCGCCGGCAAGCTCTTCGACGGCTTCAACCACCTGGTCGAGCACGTCTTCAGCGCCTTTTATGACCTGACGCACGGCACCGGCCTGGCGATCCTGGCCCCGCACTGGATGGCTTACATCCTGGACGCGGAGACGCGCGGCAAATTCGCCGCCTTCGCCCGCAACGTGTGGGGCCTGTCCGGCCCGGACGACGAGGCCCTCGCCCGCCAGGGCATCCAGGCCACGCGTGATTTCTACCGCAGCCTGGGGCTGCCGTCCAGCTTCTCGGAAGTGGGCATCGGCGGCGAGCGCTTCGAGGAGATCGCCGCCCGCGCCATGCGCGGCGAGACCCTGGGGCAGGCTAAGAAATTAAGACAACCGGATGTGCTGAATATCTTGCGAATGGCTCAATAAAAGCTCTACCTGCGGTACAATCTATTCAAGGAGTCAAGCCCATGCCTCGCCATCCCCTTGCAGAAGTTTTCGGCTTTCCCACAAGCAATTTTTCGGCAGAAGCCAAGCGCCATCGCGCCAGGCGATTGTGTCCCTATAACAACAAAGTGCCGAATTGTACGAAAGACAAAGCCAAGAATCCTTTAGGCGTTTGCAGCGTCTTGGAAGATGATCGGGCGGTTATCACCTGCCCTGTACGCTTCCGCCAAGAATGGGTGATCGCAGATGACACCGCTTCGTTCTTCTTCTCGCCCGACGCTTCCTGGACTTCACTAACCGAAGTACGTTTGCCAGACAAGCATGGCCGTTCTGCAGGGAATATCGATGTTGTCCTGGTAGCCTATGACAAGCATGGACAGGTGATCGATTTCGGGGCGCTCGAAGTACAGGCGGTGTACATCTCCGGAAACATTCGCAACGCGTTCGAATATTACATGCAAGACCCCGCCGAACGCCATAGCATGACCTGGGAAGGGCCCTATTATCCACGCCCGGATTACCTGTCTTCATCAAGAAAGCGTTTAGCGCCTCAGTTGATTTACAAGGGTGGCATACTCAACCAATGGGGCAAGAAATTGTCCGTTGTGGTAGACCGGCACTTTTTCTCCAGCCTGCCACCCTTGCCGGAAACCACGCCAGAGGAGGCCGATATCGCCTGGCTGGTATATGATCTCACAGTAGATCAGGCCCAAAACCGCTACAGGCTGACCAAAGATCGTGTGGTTTACACCGCTTTTTCCCCGGCCCTCGAGACAATTACCAGGGCTGAGGCCGGCTCGGTAGATGCTTTTATGGAGCACTTGCAGCATAAGCTGGACGAAAAGTTGGAAAACGGTTATCCGCCCGATGCGCCCACCCTGGCGGATTTTGTAGAGGAAGAATAGAGCAATCATGAGCAGCGAATCGGGTGGCTTCCAACTGCCGCTGTTTGGCGGTCTGGATACCAGGCAGATCGTCAACGTAGCCTCGGTGCCGCTGCGCAGCCCCTTTCGCTATCCAGGTGGGAAGACCTGGTTGGTGCCGTTTGTCAGGCAGTGGTTGATCAGCAAACCCGCCCGCCCGGCTGAGTTGATCGAGCCCTTTGCGGGAGGCGCGATTGTTGGCCTGACGGCTGCCTTCGAACAGTTAGCCGATCACGTAACCCTGGTTGAGCTCGACGACCAGGTGGCTGCCGTGTGGAGAACGATCATCGAGGGGGATTATGAGTGGCTGGCTGATCGGATCAACCAATTCGACCTGACCCCTGAAAACGCGGATGCTGTGCTGGCTCAAACCGAGGTCTCCTTGCAAGAAAAAGCTTTCCAGACTATCCTCAAGAACCGCATCCAGCGCGGCGGGATTCTGGCCCCAGGGGCTGGCCGCGTCAAGCATGGCGAGAATGGCAAGGGCATTAGATCCAGGTGGTATCCACAGACGCTGAGCAAGCGCATCCTGGCGATCGGTAAAATTCGGGAGCGAATCACCTTCATCGAGGGTGACGGGCTGCAGGTCTTACAGCAGCAGGCTGACCGTCAGGAAGTCGCCTGGTTTATCGATCCTCCTTACACCGCCGCCGGCAAAAAGGCTGGGACGCGCCTGTACAAGTATTTCGAAATCGACCACGACAGGCTTTTCAATATTGCCGGAACGCTGACAGGTGATTTTTTAATGACCTACGACAACACCGGCGGCGTCCGGCAGATGGCCGAGCAGCACGGGTTTGCAACCGAGATAGTCGCGATGAAGAACACGCACCACGCTGAGATGACTGAGTTATTGATTGGAAGCGACCTAGGTTGGCTGCGCCGCTGATGCGTTCACAATGATTTTCAACCCTGGAGGAGAAATTTTATGACAACCTGGCGACGCATGTTAGACGAATTCGAGGCTGATCTGTATGACGTGCCCCCGCCGCGCTTCTTCCGCGTGGAAAGGGGCGAGGTGGAGATCAAGCGCTACGAGGATGGCGAAATACGCCTGGAGGTGGCCTTCTTCGGCCTCAAGCTGGCGGATGGCGAGAGCGTCGACCTGGTGGTCGAGGGCCAGCGCGTGTGCAGCCTGGAGATCCGCCGCGGGCGCGGGCGAGCCGAACTGAGCGCCAGCGCCGGGGCCAGCCTGCCGGTGGTGCAGGGCGGAGCGGTGGCCGAAATCCAACACCAGGGCTTGGCGAAATTGCGCGGCGTGTTCCACCGCGATTAACCCCTCTCTCCCAAGGAGATCACGATGAACGAAAAACTTTCGATCTCCACGGCAAAACTCTGGAAGACAGCGCTGCTTTTCGGCGGGCTGCACTTCCTCATTATGACTTATGGCGCCTTCGTCATCGAGCCCACGGACTGCCAGTTCGTCGTCCCGGCCTACTTCATGGCGCTGCCGGCGATGCTTTCGATCCTGAGGCTGCGGCGCTTCGGGGCGGGCACCATCGTTTTCCTGCCCTATGCCATCATTGGCTTCTTCCCGGTGTACTACATGGATTATGTCACCCTCAAGACCATGCTGACGGTGTGGGGCGCGGTAGCCTGGTGCCTGGGAGGCGTGCTCTCGGGTTTAGCCGCCGACCTGGCCTTCCGCTTCCTGCCCCAACGCTTCTCCGAAAAGCAGCGCGCCATCCTCACCGGCGTGGTGGTGGGGCTGGGTATCTACCTGACCCCGCTGGTCGCCATGACATTTTTCTATGCCCCTCAGCCACCGGAAAGTCACTACTACCTGTTTACGAAGGAAATCGTCTACACCTTATCGTGGTTGCTGGTGAACGGCGGCTTTGCCGGATACACCGCCTACGCCATCCAAAAGCGAGTCTGAAGACTGCATGCTGCCAAAATTTTCCTTCGCCGATCAGGCGCAGGCCGGGCAAATCCTGGCCGAGCGCGATGTGTTCATCGAGAGCCTGAGCCCCTTCGACCGCGCCGCTCGCCTGCGCAGCCCTGGGCCAGTGGCCGAGGCGGACTTCCTGGAATTCCTGCGCGCTAGCGCCCAGTCCTGGCAGCCGGCAGAACGGAAGCATGTAGAGGCCACCCTGGAGATCATCGCCGAGAAGGATTGGCTGCACCAGGCAGGCGGCAATCTGCCCTTCCCGCCCGAGATCGTACTGGTCAAGACGAATGGACAGGAGGAAGCGCACTGCGCCTACACCCGCGGCAACGCCATCATCCTGCCGCCGCGCAAGCTGGCTTACCCCAGCCTGGAAGACCTGGCCCGGCTGGTGACCCACGAGATGTTCCACATCCTGTCACGTTACAACCCGGCGCTGCGCCAGGCGCTTTACGCCGTGATCGGCTTCCGGCCCTGTAACGGACTTGAGTATCCCACCGAGCTGTGGCCGCGCAAGATCACCAACCCGGACGCGCCGCACCACCAGCACTATATCCAGGTGCGCTGCGATGAGCAAGCAGTCAACGCCGTCCCGATCCACTTTTCCAGCCAGGCAACCTGCGATCCGCAGCGCGGCGGCGACCACCTGGACAGCCTGCTCCTGCGCCTGCTGGTGATCGAGCGGCAGGACAGGTGCTGGCGCCCGGCGCGCTGCAGCGGGCAACTGCGGCTGCTCGAGATGGCGCAGGTCTCCGGCCTGTACGAACAGACTGGGCGCAACAGCCAGGCCCTGCACCATCCCGAGGAAATCCTGGCTGAGAACTTCGCCCACCTGGTATGGGGGACAGCCAGTCTGCCCTCTCCCTGGGTAATCGAAAGCGCAGAGCGGGTTTTGCGTGAATACACCCGCTCTGCGCCTGAACGTTCGCTAAAGCCAACTACCTGGGCCTAGGGCTTGACCACCAGCGGAATGAAATCATAGTGGTCGGGGTTCATTTCCACGGATCCCAGGTCGCAGCGCACCGTGCCGTTGCCATCGCTGTCGACCGGGCGGTAGGCGCCGCGCTGGTCGGCGTTGTTGGTCACGCCGGATGAGGTGACGCAGCTTGTGCCGCCGGCATCCAGGGCCGGGCTGCCGAACCAGGGCAGGTGCGTGCGCGTCGGTCCGCCGTTGTAGCCCAAGGGAGTGAGCCAGGGGTCCTGGCCGGTGATCAGCGATCCGCCGCTGATCGAACAGCCGCTGGTGTTCTCGATCAGGCTGGTGCCGATGGCCGTCAGGCTGCCGTAGCAGAACGGCCCGCCATCCAGGGCGCTGTTATCGCCCATGATGATCTTGTAGATCGTGACCGTGCCAGAATGCACGTAGATACCGCCGCCGCGCCCGCCGTTAGCGCCAGACTGGGCGTTCGAGTTGGCCTGGTTGTTCGCCACGGTCAGGTTGTACAGGTCGACGGTGCTGGCGCTCGCGTAGAGACCACCGCCGAGCCCGCCATCGCCATACGATCCGGGGCTTCCCGGCGAGCCCCCCGCAGTGTACCCGCCGCCTAAGCCAGGGCTACCGCCGGGCCGGTCGTTCTGATTGCCGCTCAGGGTGCTGTCGTCGAAATTGGCATCGAGCAGACTGAGGAAAACACCGCCGCCTATACCAGTATTGCCACCGTTACCGCCATCGCCGCCATCCCCGCCTGGGGCGTACAGGTTGAGGCCAGAATCGCCGCCCCGGCCGCCGTTGCCAGGATAATTGATCGAGTTGTGGTCAAAGGTGCTGTCCTCGACCGCCAGGTAGGCCGCCAGAATCGCCTGCGGTTCAGAAAGCAGGCCGGGCGCGTAGGTGGCCGCATACAGGCCGCCCCCATGCCCGCTGGGCCCGCCATTGCCGCCCACTCCGCCGTCCCCGTTCAGACCGTACTCACCATCGTAGCAAACCGGGTCGGGGTAGCCCTCGCCGCGATCCCCACCGTCCCCACCGTTCCCGCCCAGGCCGCCATGCCCGCCTCGAATAGTCTGGTTGTAGGTGAAAGTGCTGGAATCGATGGTCGAGGTGCCGTAAGAGAACAGCCCGCCGCCGGAACCACCGCCCAGGCCGTAGCCGCCGCGCCCGCCAGTTCCGCCGTTCCCGCCGCTCTTGCCATCGCAGGCCGCGTTGAAGTAAGTGCCATCGCCGCCGTTCCCGCCCCGTCCGCCGCTGCCGCCGCCTCCAGCCTGTTTGGTGCCAGACGGGTTATCGTTGCCATTGCTCAGCGTAGTCTGGTCCAGGCTCAAGGTGGAATCCTGGGACTGGTATAGGTTGCCACCCGAACCATCTATCCCAGACGAGCCGCCGATCCCACCATCGCCGCCATCACCGCCGCGGCCGGCTTGCTGGTTGGGTATGGGGCTGCCCCACTGGTCGATGCCATGCCCGCCCGTGCCGCCCAGGCCACCCAGGTTGCCATTTCCACCCACACCGGCATTATTGCCATCGAAAACAGCCTTATAGAGCGTGGTCGTGCTAGCGCTGGCCATGTACAAGCCGCCGCCGGAGCCGCCCTTGCCGCCACTTCCGCCGCTTCCCCCCCGGCCGCCATCGCCGCCATCTGCCAGACTGACAGAGGTGGTGCCATTGCCGCCCACGCCGCCATTGCCGCCATAACTGCCATTGCCGCCGCGACCAGCGTAGTTATCCTCGATATTGCTGCTGTTGATCGTCAGCGTGCCGGCATTATAGATGCCGCCGCCGTTGCCGCCATCCCCGCCGCTTCCGCCAGCCGCGCCTGTAGCGCCATCCAGACCTGGGCCACCGTTGGCGCCATTCAGACCTTCCCTACCGTTGCCGCCATTGCCTGCGACGTTATCGCGCACGGTGCTAAAAGTAAGGGTCAGATTCCCCTCGTTATAGATGCCGCCGCCATCCGCTCCATTGGCGCCATCCTGGCCGTACGAACTGCCGTTGGCCCCCTGGGGAGGGCGGCCATCTTCGATAATCAGGTTGGTCAGCCCTACCGTAGCTCCGCTGTGGATGTGGAAGACCCGGTCGACCAGGTTGGCGTTGACAGAAATCGGGCCCGAGCCGAACATGTCGCCCATGATCAACATATTTCCTTTGACATCCAGGTCGCCGGTCACGTTGTTATCTTCGTTCGCACCTGTGCGGGTCAGGTAGTAGGCGCCCGCCGCCAATACGACGGAATCTTGGGAGCTGCTCGAGCCGGCCGAACAGCCGCTGAAGGCGGCGTTGGTGTTGGCCGCGGTGATGGCTTCGCGCAGCGAGCAGGTGCTGCTGCTGGTGTTGTACTCGTCCAGGAAAGTATTGACGATGATGCTCGCCTCCGGGGCGCCGAGGGCATGGCGTGCGGGCGTCAGCGCGCCCAGCGAGAACAACAGCGCCAGCGCCAACGTCAAGCGCGCCAAATGACCGCCCTTATACAGCAAGTAGGATCGAATTTTGAGATTCATTTGTTTCTCCTTAACATTACTTCATACAACTTTTGCGATTCGCAATATCCTGCGAGGTTAAGACTAAAGGTACACTCTTAAATTATGCAACCCAGATGTCAAAGAAACGTCAATCCAGATTAAAAAGTGGTGTAGAATCAAGGCATGAGCCAACCCCTGACCGCCATCCTGATCGGCGCCGGGGACCGGGGCGCGCAAAGTTACGCCCCTTACGCCCTGGCGCATCCCAACGAACTGCGCTTCGTGGGCGTGGCCGAGCCCAACCCGGCGCGGCGCGAGCGCTTCGCCGCCGCCCACGCCATCCCGCCCGAAAAGCAGTACCCCACCTGGCAGGACCTGCTGGCCCGGGGGCAGATCGCCGAACTCGCCGTGATCGCCACGATGGACAGCCTGCACACTTTCCCGTGCCTGGCCGCCCTGGCGGAGGGCTACGATGTGCTGCTGGAAAAGCCCATGGCCACCACGCTGGAGGACTGCGTCGGGCTGGTGCAGGCTGCCGAGCGAGCCGGGCGCATCCTGCAAATCTGCCACGTGCTGCGCTACTCGCCTTTCTTCGAGGAACTGCACCAGATCATCGAATCGGGCCGCCTGGGCAAGATCGTCAGCTTCGAGCAGCGCGAGAACGTGGTCTACTGGCACATGGCGCACTCTTATGTGCGCGGCCACTGGCGCAACAGCCAGCTCGAAGCGCCGATGATCCTGGCCAAGTGCTGCCACGACCTGGACATCCTGTATTGGAACCTGGGGCCGCTGGCCCGGCTGAGTTCATTCGGCTCATTGCGCCATTTCCGCCCGGAAAACGCCCCGCCCGGCGCGCCGGCGCGCTGCACGGATGGCTGCCCGGCGGCCGAGAGCTGCCCGTGGTACGCGCCGCGCCTGTACGTGCAGCGCACGCCGCTCTACCATGTAGTGCGCCATTCGTCCCTGGGTTTCGTGCGCCTGGGAGCCACGCTGCTGCTGGATTACCCTGGGTTGGCGCAGGCTTTGAAACGCCTGATACCACCCTTCGCCGCGGCGGTGGACTACCGCGGCTGGCCGCTCTCGACGATCAGCGAAGACACTTCCCCGGAGAGCTTGCAGCGCGCCCTGGAAGAAGGGCCGTGGGGGCGCTGCGTCTACCACTGCGACAACAACGTGGTCGACCACCAGGTGGTCAACCTGGAGTTCGAGAGCGGCGTGTCCGGCGCGCTGGTGATGCAGGGTCACAGCCACCTGGACTGCCGCACGCTGCGCTACGACGGGACGCGCGCCACGCTGCGCGGCGTGTTCGCCAGCGGCATGAACGATTCGATCGAGATCCACGACCACCTGACCGGCAAAGTGGAACGCATCCACCTGCGGCCAATACTCGGGCGGCACGGCGGCGGGGACGATGCGCTGGTGTCCGGCTTCCTGCGCGCCGTGCGCGGCGAGGCCCGTGCGCTGACCTCCGCCCGCGCCTCACTGGAGAGCCACCTGATGGCCTTCGCCGCCGAACAGGCCCGCCTGGAGGGCAGCGTGATCGACATGGCAGAATTCCGGCGGAACGCCGAAAGACCCGGCCAGGATGATGCATAACCCCGCGATTCCCAGACTCCCGGAGTTTCCGAAAACTCCGGGAGTCTGAGTGTTCCCTGTGATGAGCACAGAAACGCCCCTACTATCCCCAGCGCGGCTGGATGCGATCGACCAGTTCCGCGGATTGGCGATCCTGTTGATGGTGCTGGCCAATTACGCCGCCGACGTGGAGACGCTGCCAGCGGCGCTGAAGCACGCCCCGGACGTTGGGCTGACGATCATCGACCTGGTCGCGCCATTGTTCATCTTCGCCATCGGGCTGACCTTCGGGCCGTCGCTGCGCCGCCGCGTGGCGCGCTACGGGCGGGGCGCCACCCTGGAGCACTTCGTGCGCCGGGCGCTGGCCCTGATCGGCATCGGCAGCCTGCTCGGGGCGGGGGAGATCCTGCTGGGCTACAACCCGGGGGGCTACAATTGGGGCGTCTTGCAGGCCATCGGGGTGGCGATCCTGGTCGCACTGCCCGCGCTGAGCCTGCCGGCCCTGCCGCGGGCGGCGCTTGGCCTGGGGCTGCTGGCAATCTACCAGGTATTGCTGGATCGTTTCTGGCTGGAGAGCGTGCTGGCCTCGCCGCACGGCGGGCTGCCCGGTTCGCTCGCCTGGGGAGCGATGCTGATCTTAGCCAGCGCCCTGGGAGATTTGTTCTACAGCGCCGGTAAGGCGAGCGATGCCAATAAGCTGAGCGGGGGTTATCTTTGGTCGACGCTGCTGGCCCTGGCGGGCGGGCTGCTGCTGGCAGTGTTCGTCCCGGTCAGCAAGAACCGCGTCTCGGCCAGCTACGTGCTGATCAGCCTGGGGGTCAGCGCCGTGCTCTTCGCCATCATACACGGACTGGCGAAACGGGGCTGGCTGCGCTCGCACCTGCTGCGCACCTGGGGGCGCAACCCGCTTTCATTATATCTACTCCACTACCTGCTGCTGGCCTTGGTGGTGCTGCCCGGCATCCCGGCCTGGCATGCCCAGGCGCCATTGTGGCTGGTGGGGCTGCAAGCCGCCGGACTGGCAGCGGCGCTGAGCGCCACCGGGTTGTGGCTGGAGCGGCGCGGCTGGCGTCTGTCGCTCTAGGGCAGGCCCCAGATGCGGATGGTGCCATCCTCGGCGCCTGTGGCCAGGTATTGGCCGTCCGGGGAAAACGACAGGCCAAGTACGCCATCGCGGTGTGCCGTCAGTGTATTCAGTAACTTGCCATCGCTCGCCCGCCACAGGTGCACCGTATAATCGTGCGGAGTATTCAACGATATAGTGCCCGCAGCAGAAGCCAAGACATCACTGTTGCGAGAAAAAGATAACAAAATAACCGAATCGGTGTGCCCCTCCAGGGTGTGCAGCAGGCTACCATCGCTGGCGCTCAGCAGGAGGATACTCTTGCCGGCTGCCACAGCCAGGGTAGCCCCATCCGGGGAAAAAACCAGCCGGGAAACGCCGCTATCAGATGTATAGGTATGCAGCAAGTAGCCATCGCTGGCGCGCCACAGGCGCACGGTTTTGTCATTCGCACTAGAAGCCAGAATACTTCCATCCGGGGAATAGGCCAGGTCTGAGATCGATTCGGTATGGCCCTGCAAGGTGGATAACAAAGCACCATCGCTGGCGCGCCACAGGCCGATATCGTTCTCGCCAGTCGGAGCTGCCAGCATCGTGCTGTCTGAGGAAAAAACGAAAATCGTTGATCCTACTTCCAGGGTGCGCAGCAGTATTCCATCCGCCACGCGCCACAAGCCTATATTTTTACTATCGGTTGGAGCAGCCAGAACTCTTCCATCCGGGGAAAATACCTGTTTACTTCTACTAGCATTCGCTTCCAGTGTATGTTGCAAACCCCCATCACTGGCGCGCCATAAACCGACAAACTTTTCGCCATAAGCGGCCGCTAACGTTTCACCATCTGGTGAAATCGCCGCCATGTAAGAACAAGTTTCATTTTGAATCATGGGAATGTGCACCTGTAAATCGCCATTGAACTTCCAGTGCAATAAGTTACCATCATCCAGGGCGACTGCCATTGAAGGATTATCATGGGCAAAGGCCAGGCTGCAGATACCGCCGTTCAATATGTTCATTTGTGCGATCTGCACGCCCTCCCTGGCGCGCCAGACTCGCAGGCTGCCGTCCCAGGAGGCCGAAGCCAGGCGCTGCCCATCCGGGGAGAATGCCAGGCTGTAAACTTCACTGAGATGCCCTTCCAGGCTGCGCAGCAACGTCCCATCACTGAGCATCCATAGGTTAACAGAGTTGTCCCAGGAAGCCGAGGCCAGCATTTGCCCATCCGGGGAGAAAGCCAGGCTTTCCACGGTACTGGTATGGCCCTCTAAGGTATGCAGCAGTGCGCCATCACTGGCCTGCCAAAGATAGATATTTTTGGAGGAGGTAGAGGCCAGCATCTGCCCATCCGGCGAGAAGGCCACATCATAGATATTCCCTGCATCAGGTTGTAGCGTATTTAGCATCTGGCCATCACTCACCCGCCACAAGCGCACGGTATCGTCGCTGGAGGCGGAGGCCAACACCTGTCCGTCGGGAGTAAAAGCCACGCTTTCGGTAACATCAGTATGACCTAGCAAGGTGTGTAACAGGCTGCCATCGCTGGCGCGCCACAGGCGTACGCTGTAGTCCCAAGAGGCCGAGGCCAGCATCTGGTCGTCGGACGAGAAAACTACGCTGGTGACCCGGTCGGTGTGGCCCTGCAGGGTGCGCAGCAGGCTGCCATCGCTCACCCGCCAGAGCTGGATGCGATTGTCAGCCGAGCCGGAGGCCAGGGTCTGGCTATCGTGCGAAAAGGCCACAGTGCCCACCCAGGCATCCGTTTCGATAAAGCGCACTTCGGTCAGGTTGGCGGCGTCGAACAGGTAAATCCCCAGGGAGGAGGCCACAGCGATGAATTTATCGTCCGGCGACCAGGCGATCTCGTCCATGGCGCCCTTGCCCCAGCGGGCGATCTCTTGCAATTGAGCAACGTTGCTGGCCGTGATGATCCTGGGAGAACCGGAAAGTTGAGGCGAGAGCACAAAGCGCCAGGCCAGGTAGGCAATCAACAGCAAAGCCAAAACGCCAGCGCCGATCACCGACAGGCCGATGCCGGCAACGGTCTTGTGCAGCGGGCGGCTCAAACTGGCGCTGGCAGCCAGGTCCGCCTGTGAGGGCGCGTAAGCTGGCGCGGTATAAGTCTGCACCACCGGGGCAACGGCCGGGGCTGGCGGAGCGGGCGCGGCCTGGGTCGAAGACACTTTGGGGATCGGGGGCGCAGCGGAAGCAGGCAAGGCGGCTTTGAAAGCGGCGGCGCTGGCCAGGCGCTGGCCGCGGTTGAACTGCATGGCCCCTTCCAGCAGGGCGCTGAGCTGCGGCGACAGGCCTGGGTTAAGCTGCCACACCGGGCGAGGGGCGGAAGCCTGCCCGGAAATGACATCCATCGCCGAGGGCGGCACCTGCCCGGTGAACAGGTGGTACGCCGTCGCTCCCAGGGAGTACACGTCACTCTGGGCGTCGGTGATGCCCTGCCCGAACTGCTCGGGCGGCGAGTAACCGGGCGTGACCGCCCGCGCTCCCATGGTGGTTTTACGCGACGGGTCGAAGGTCTTGGCGATGCCGAAATCTACCAGGATGGCGCTGCCCTGCGGGGTGATGCGGATGTTGGCGGGCTTGATGTCGCGGTGGATTACCGGGGGATTCTGGCCGTGCAGGTACTCCAGGGCGGCGCACACTTCCGCCAGCCAGGGCAGGACCTGGGCCTCGGGCAGCGGTCCGCCCTGGCGCACAAGCTTCTTTTCCAAGTCTTCGCCTTCGATGTAATCCATGACCAAATATTGGCCCTGGCCTGGGATGGTGAAGTGGTCGAAGACACGCGGCAGGTTGGGGTGGCGCAATTTGAAGAGCAGCCTGGCCTCGGTCTGGAACTGGCGCTGCGCCTGCGGGGAAACGTCGAAATTCTCTTTGATGGCTACCGGGGACTGCATGTTCATATCCCAGGCGCGATAAACCACGCCAAAGCCCCCCTCCCCCAGCGTTCTAACAATCCGGTAGCGGTTGTTCAGGATTTGACCCGTGGCAAGTGGCATAAAACCCTCCGGAAGGTTATCGGCAACCTGTTATGAACGTTGCTATAAGTATACCAGCCAACTCACAGCGTCTATGATAAAATGCGAAGGTTCTCTCCCAAAAGCAGAGGGCGCACGCCGTGCGCCCCTACAGCGCGGGCGGGGAGGCAAGAAGGTTCTCTCCCAAACCTAGAGGGCACAGGCTGTGCGCCCCTACAGCGTGGGTGGGGAGGTAAACATCCGAGAGGCGATCAGGAGCTGGTTGCACCCCAGACGATGACAGGCTACAAAAAACAGAAAAGCTCTCCAAAAAACCTGGGGATGTACCTGATCGCCGGGGTGCTGGCGATTTTGTTGAGCGCGTGCAGCGCGGCCGCGCCAACTCCCGAGAAATCCAAAGCAACCCCACCCGCCCCGCTAGAGGCCAGCGCCGCCCAGGCATTGGTGCACACTGCCAGCCGGGTCTCGCCGGCGGACGGCATGCGGCTGGTGCAGGTGCCGGCGGGCGAGTTCGACATGGGCCAGGAGGGCGAGGACCGCAGCAGCCCGCAGCACCGCGTCTACCTGGACGAATACTGGATCGACCAGACCGAGGTGACCAACGCCCTGTACGCGGCCTGCGTGCAGGCCGGGGCGTGCGAGTTCAGGGTGCGCGACTCGGCCACGGCGCTGCATTACAACGACCCGGCCTTCGCCAAGCACCCGGTGGTGTACATCTCCTGGCAGGACGCCGCCGACTACTGCCAGTGGGCCGGGCGGCGCCTGCCGACGGAGGCCGAATGGGAGAAGGCAGCCCGCGGCGGCGACAGGCGGCTGTTCCCCTGGGGCGAGGCCCTGCCCGGTCCGGGGCTGCTCAACTTCAACGGACTGTACGGCGACACCACCCCGGCGGGCAGTTTCCCGGCGGGGGCCAGCCCGTATGGGGTGCTGGACGTGGCCGGCAACGTGCGCGAGTGGGTGGCGGACTGGTTCATGATCGCCTATTACCGCCTTTCGCCGGCCAGCAACCCGCCGGGACCGCCCAGCGGCGAGAAGCGCGTGCTGCGCGGCGGGGCCTTCGACGACCCGCCGCACAGCGTACGGGTGACGACGCGCTTCGCCCACGACCCGACCTCGCCGGGACTGAACCGCGGCTTTCGCTGCGCCAGCGCGCCTTAGTTGTTATCCGCAGATTACGCCGATTGTCGCAGATTTCTTTTCTTCTTATCTGCGGAGATCAGCGAAAATCTGCGTCCCATTCACCCCGCCCGGCCGGCTGCTTCTTACCGCTCGCAGACGCACCCAGATTCCCGCAAATTTTTCTAGGTAAAGGAAGAAGAATATGATCGAAGTTGTTCGGGAACACTTTGGACTGGTTTTGCCCCTGCTGGCAACGGCCAAACAGCCGGTGGCGCCGCAGTCGGTGTGTTTGGGGTATAACCCCGGCAGGGTCTTCGTCGACCGCGGCGAGAGCCCGGCTTGCGCCTGGGTGTGGCTGGCTTGCGGCTACCTGTACCTGGTTGGCGAGCCGCCGCAGGACAACCCGGCCTGGCAGTGCCTGCTGCTGGAGGAGCTGGCGCCCGCCTGGCAGGCGGCCGGCGAGAGCGGCTTCATCCTGGCCCCCTTTTCAGACGCCTGGCAGGCGCGGCTGGGCGATTTCTTACAGAGCCAGCCCCACGAGCAGATCTACCGGCGCACGTTCACCTTCCACCCGGAGCGCTTCGCCGCACTGCGCGCCCGGTTGCCGCGCCTACCGGAAGGGTTCGAGTTACAGCGCATGAACGCGGCGCTGGTGGAGCAATTGGGCGGGATGCCGACCTGGGCCTCGACGCAGGACTTCATCGAGCGCGGCCTGGGCTTCTGCCTGGTCAAGGATGGCGAGATCGCCAGCGCCTGCACCAGCGTTTTCGCCACGCCCAATGGTGTGGAGATCGACGTGCACACCGAAGAGCCCTACCGGCGGCAGGGGCTGGCGACTCTGGCAGCCGCGGCGCTGATCGAGGCCTGCCTGCAAAGCGGGCGGCAGCCGAACTGGGAGTGCTTCTGGGAGAACCAAGCTTCCTGCGCCCTGGCGGCCAGGCTGGGGTATGAGATGAAGGAAGATTACCCGGTGTATTACTGGGAGCCGGCCTGATGCTCCAGCACCCAGACTTCATCTAGCTCGTAACCGTCGCCCATCACCGAATTTACCCACAGCGCCCCAGCCCCTGCTATCACTTCGGCGTGCAGTGGGTGCACGGCCGGCTGCTGTATTCGCCTGGCTTTTCACCCTCAGACGCTGCCCGGGCGGTGGGGATAATCCGCAGGGGCGCGCGGCGCGCCCGCCAACGGCTGGGATTCCAAATCCCAGCCTGATACCCCAAGTGCGCTGCGTGCGCCGCCCCCCCACAACCGGCTTCGCCGCACGCGCTTTGCGAAGATGATTGCCACCAACCGCAGAGGGCGGGCCGGCCCGCTTGACCACCCGCATGGGGCGGGCATGGTCCCAATAGGACAGGCGCCCGGCCAGGCCTGGCAGACCCGCCCCTACGGCCCGCTGGAGGGGCGATTGATCCGCCCCTCATGCCTGGCCGCCTCCCTGCACCCGGCGGATCGAGCCCTGGATGATCCCCAGGCTGTGCGGGTCGTTCAGGCGCGCCATCAGCGCCTCGGCGCGCCGGTACAGCGCCAGCGCCTGGGCCGCCTCGCCCTGCTGCTCGGCGACCCTCCCCAACTGGTGCAGGGTGCTCGCCTGCAAGTGCTCGTCCCCCAGGCGCTCTTTGATCGCCAGGCTGCGCCGGTACCAGCCCTCGGCCTCGCCGAACTGGCGCTGCAGAAACGCGATGTTCCCCAACTGGTGCAGGGTCATCGCCTGCCCGTGCTCGTCCCCCAGGCGCTCTTCGATCTCCAGGCTGCGCCGGTACCAGCCCTCGGCCTCGCCGAACTGGCCCTGCTCCTGGGCGACCATCCCCAACTGGTGCAGGGTGAGCGCCTGCTGGTATTCATCCCCCAGGCGCTCTTTGATCTCCAGGCTGCGCCGGTAGCAGCCCTCGGCCTCGCCGAACTGGCGCTGCTCCTCGGCGACCCTCCCCAACTGGTGCAGGGCCTTTGCCTGTCCGTGCTCATCCCCCAGGCGCTTTTCGATTTCCAAACCTAGGTGGTGGTAGCGCTCCGCCTCGCCGAACTGGCGCTGCTCCTCGGCGACCCGCCCCAACTGGTGCAGAGTGCTCGCCTGGAACTGCTCATCCCCCAGGCGTTCTTTGATCTCCAGGCTGCGCTTGTACCAGCCCTCGGCCTCGCCGAAGCGGCGCTGCTCCTCGGCGACCCGCCCCAACTGGTGCAGCATCGCCGCCTGGTTGCGCCCGTCGCCGGCGCGCTCGTAGTGCTCGTTCAGCCGCTGGTAAAGCGCCTGGGCGGCGGCGAAATCCCGCACCTGCAAGGCCAGCTCAGCGCGATGATCCAACAAAGCCCGCCACAGCCCTTCCCGCCCTGGGAGCGGCTCGCCCTGGGCGTCGGCCGCCTGGCCTTCGATCTCGGCCACCAGCCGCCCCCATTCCACCCGGCGCCCCTGGATGTCGTACAACCGGTAGAGACCATACAGAATGCCTTCGACTGCCTGCCATAACTCCTGCTTACGCGCCAACTGCAGAGCGAAGCGCAGGTTGCCCTCCTCGGCTTGCAGCAGCCCTACCGCCATCTGCGCCCGCGCCTGGAACAATTGAGACAGGTAATTAGAATAGCCCCCGTACACCTCAGCAAAGGCCGCCTCGAGCCACTCCGCCTGCCCTGGGAAGGCCGCCTGCAAAGCGGCGTTGAAGAACCACGGCAGCGCCGGGTGCACGCGGTACAGGCCCTCTCCCACTTTGCGCAGCAGCCCCAGGCCGGCCGCCCCGTCCAGGTCCTGGGCCCACTGGCGGCGCTCCCGCCCGGCGATCAGCGCCGGCGCGCCGTCTCTTCGTGACAATATGTCCAGTACGATAACACTCACGAACCCCTGGAACAGGCCCAGCACCCCCAGGCGCTGGCGCAGGCTGCCCTGCAGCCCGTCCAGCCGGTAGGCCAGCGAGGCCGCCAGCGACTGCTCGCGCCCCAGGCGCGGGTCGTCCCCGCCCAACTGCGCCTGGCCCTTCTGCAGCCCGGCCAGCAGCGCCGCCGGGGCCGTGCGGCGCAGCTCCGGCAGGATCACCTGGATGGCCAGCGGGTTGCCGCCCAGGTAGCGCAGCAGGGCGTTGTACTCCGCCAGGGCGCGCAGTTGCGCCGGGTCCAGCCCGGCGCGCTGCAAGACCTGCACGGCCAGCTCCTGCGCCTCCAGCAGGCGCAGGCCGCCCAGCTCCACCCGGCGGTAGATGTTCCCCAGCCAGGGCTCGTCGCGCCGGCTGGTGAGCAGCAGCTTGCTCTTGCCGCCGCGCAGTTCGCCCAGGAAGGCGCGCAGCTCTTCCTGCTCCTCGGCCCGCCAGTCGGACGGGCTGCCGGCCGGGAAGCCCGCCACCGGCTCGAAATTGTCCCACACCACGAAGCAGGCCACCTGCTTGAGGATCGCCAGGGCCACCTGGCGGCGCTGCCCGGCCTCCAGCAGGTGCCAGTCCTGGTGCAACTGCGCCCGTACCAGCGGGTTGAAGACCTGCCCGACCTGGTCGCACACCCCCGCCAGGGGCAGGTAGCCCTCGAAGCGGAAGAAGAAGATCGGGCCTTCCAGCGCGCCGGTGCGCGCCCGCCAGCGGGCGAAGGCCGCCGCCATCTCGGTCTTGCCCACCCCGGCCATGCCCTCCAGCAGCACGATGGTCTCGTTCTGGAAGGCGCGCTCCAGCTCCAGGGTGACCCCGTCGCGCCCGATGAAGCCGAAGGCCGGCGGCTCGGGGCAGCCCACCTCGGCGCCCGTGCCGGCCGGCTCCTGCGCCAGCAGGCCCAGGTCGAGCTCGACCTCGGTGCGCGGCGCGGCCAGGCGCGTCTGGGCGGCCTGGAACAGCACCGGCACGGTCCAGTCCTGCAAGGGCACTTCCCCGATGGGCGAGGTGCGCTGCGGGTGGGCATGCAGCTCTTCGCGCCCGTTGGCCACAGCGCGTGCCAGCTCCTCGCCGTTGAGCAGCCCCTGGTACAGGCGCGCCATGAAGCGCACCGCCGACTGCACGAACACCGAGTAGGACATGGCCACCACGCCGCGCGCCCCGGCCTTGAGCAGTTGGTTGCCCACCGAGGGGTACAGGCTCTGCGGGTGGGTCATCCCCGAGCGGCAGGCGTTGAGCAGCACCACCGGCACGGCGCTGCGCGCCAGCAGGCCGCCCAACTGCTCCCCGCTCACCTCGCGGTAGCCGCCGCCTTCGCCTTCGAAGAGCAGGCGTCCCTGCTCGCCGGCCTGGGCGTAGAAGCGCGCCGGGTCGCTGCGCTGCGGGAAGGTGCCGTGCCCGTCGAAGTGCAGCACGTGGTAGAAATGCGGCTTCTCGGCCAGGGTGCGCGTAAGCTGCTCGAAGGTCGGCGGGCGCAGCACGTCGATGTGCACGCGCTCGCCCAGCGGCTGGAACAGCTTGAGCAGCGGCCGGGCGACGGACTGGAAGGGCACATCCTTCTCGGGCCCGCCCGGGCGGCTGATCACCATCAGGATATTGAAGGCCTCGCCCGCCTGCACCGAGACCGGCTCGGCCACCAGGTCGGGCTGGCTGCGCACGAAGCTGTGCGCCCGGCGGGCGATCTCGCCGTAGGCTTCCGCCGGGTCGCGCAGCAGCTCCCAGGGCAGGGCGATGCCGGCCGGGTCGCTGGCGTGGATCACCACGCTGGTCTCAGCCAGATGGTCGGCGACGTGGGCGTACAGCCGGGCGGTCTCGCGGCTGCTGAAGACCGCCTCGAAGAGCTGCACCCCGACCGCCGCGATCAGTTCTTCGACCTGCCGGGCGCGGGTGCAGAACTCGCCCCACGGGTAGAGCAGGTACTCCTCGAAATACCACTGCATCAGCGCCTGCTGCTCTGCGCTCAAAGCGAAGTCGAACCCGGTTTCGCGCTCCTGCGCCTGCGCCCCCGGCTCCGGCCGGTAGCACACCCGCACGCGCCCCGCCGCCTCCCCCGCGGCAGGTATATGGTGGATGGCCAGCTCTTTCATAACGTAACCCCTTCCTGTGATCCGCAGATTGCACAGATTTTGTGGCAGTCAGGCGCAAAATGCACACATCATAATATTTACCGCCAAGAACGCCAAGAAATACAAATCATTGCCTGAGGATGCCAGAATCTCGGTTTCGGCTTGCGGGCAAAGGCTTTTCCGGTCTTTCTTTGCGCTCTTCGCGGCTTTGCGGTGAACAAACCTGTTTGTTCAAGCGCGTAATCCGTGTCCCAATCATTATCCCCGAAAACGCCGCCGCTGTCACGTGTCATTTGTCACCCGCGCAAACACTTGACAAATCCGTCATTCGGCTTATAATGCAACCCAATATCTTCAAAGACTGTGATGAGGACGAGTACGCGCCGAGACGGCAGTCCAGAGAGCAGGAGACGGTGAGAACCTGCCTGTACGCCAGCGCCGAATGGACCTCGGAGTTGTAGGGCGAAAGACGGCCTGACGGGTCGAGTAGCCTGAGCCGGGTTTGCCACCGTTACCAGGGCAGGTAGTTAATCAGCCGTTGGCTGACGACTATACTGAGTGAGGCTGGCCTCTGTTTACCTGTTGCATCACCAACAGGTTTTTTTGTTAAAAGGGCTGACCTAATTTGGGTGGCACCGCGGGAAACCCCTCTCCCGTCCCATGGACAACAGGAGAGGGGTTTTTGATTCTCAAGGTTCTTGGAGGAAGCATGCTCACACAAACACTCAGTGCAAAAAATCTCTCGTTGACCCCCGCGGCGCAGCCGCTGCTGCGCGAACTGCCCGCCGACCTGGAAACGCCCATCTCCGTCTACCTCAAGCTGTCCGGCAGCCACCCGTCCTTTTTGCTGGAAAGCGTCACGGGCGGAGAACAGGTGGCGCGCTACTCGTTCATCGGCGTGCGCCCCAACCGGGTGTACGTCTTCGAACAGGACTGCCTGGTCGTGCAAACTCGCCAGGGGGAAAGCTGGCAGCCAACCCGCCACGCCATCCCGGATGGACAGGACCCGCTGGACTTCCTGCGCCAGGCGCTGGCGACCCGGCGTACTACCCCAGGCTATGGCCTGCCGCGCTTCGCTGGCGGGCTGGTGGGCTACATGAACTACGAATGGATGCGCTATTTCGAGCCGAGCGTGCGCTTGCAGGCGCACCCCGGCCTGCCGGAGGCGGTCTTCCTGGAAGCGGACACGCTGGTAGCCTTCGATCACGCCTTCGGGCGCCTGATCCTGATCGGCAACCCCGACCCAGACGACCCGCAGCGCTCGCCAAAGGCCATCGCGGCCCGCCTGGACGAGATCGAAAGCCTGTTAGCAGGCCCCCTGCCGCCAGAGTCCGAGGCCAGCGAGCCCTTCCAGGCCGATCCAGGGCGGGCGAACATGACCCAGGCAGAGTTCGAGCAAGCCGTGCTGGCGGCCAAGGAGCACATCGCCGCCGGGGACATCTTCCAGGTTGTGCTTTCGCAGCGCTTGCAGCGCAAAACCAGCGCGGCGCCCTTCGAAATCTACCGGGCGCTGCGCCGACTGAACCCCTCACCGTACATGTTCTATTTCGACTTCAGCGGGCCAACCGGATTGGATGGCCTGCGCCTGATCGGCGCTTCGCCCGAGATGCACGCCCGCCTGGAGCAGCGCACCGCCAGCCTGCGCCCGATCGCCGGCACGCGCCGGCGCGGCAAAAGCGCCGAAGAAGAAGCCTGCCTGGAGGCCGAACTGCTGGCGGACCCCAAGGAGCTGGCCGAGCACGTCATGCTGGTCGACCTGGGGCGCAACGACCTGGGGCGCATCTGCGAATACGGCACGGTGCAGGCGCCGGAGCGCATGGTCATCGAGCGCTACTCACACGTCATCCACCTGGTCTCGCACGTGCAGGGCCAACTGCGGCCCGAGTACGACGCCTTCGACCTGCTGCGGGCGACTTTCCCGGCCGGCACGGTCAGCGGGGCGCCGAAAATCCGGGCGATGCAGATCATCAACGAATTGGAAAAGGAGCCGCGCGGCCCGTATGCTGGCGTGGTGGGGTATTTCTCTTACGATGGCTCGATGGACACCTGCATCGCCATCCGCACGATCGTGATGAACGGGCGCACCGCCCACCTGCAAGCCGGGGCGGGCATCGTGGCCGACTCGCAGCCCGCCAACGAATATCAAGAGACGCTCAACAAAGTCAGAGCCCTGGCCGTGGCCATCGACATGGCCGAGGGTGCGGAGGCGCTGTCATGATCGTGATCATCGATAACTACGACTCGTTTACTTATAACCTGGCCCAATACTTTGGGGAACTGGGCGCCGAAGTGCTGGTGCTGCGCAACGACGCTACCAGCCTGGAAGAAATCCGCGCCCTGCACCCCAGCCACATCGTGATCTCACCCGGGCCCGGCGACCCGCACCAGGCGGGCATCTCGAACGAAGTCATCCGCGAATTGGGGCCGGAAATCCCCATCCTGGGGGTGTGCCTGGGGCACCAGTGCATCGGGCAGACCTTCGGCGGGCAGGTGGTGCGCGCCCCGCGCCTGATGCACGGCAAAGTCTCGCCCATCTACCACTCCGGCGAGGGCCTGTTCCAGGGCGTGGCCAGCCCGTTCGAGGCCACCCGCTACCACTCGCTGATCGTCGAGACGCCCCTGCCCGACGATTTGCAGTTCACCGCCTTCACGCGTGAGGGCGAGCTGATGGGCATGCGCCACCGCAAGTACCCGATCTACGGGGTGCAGTTCCACCCCGAATCGATCCTGACCACGGCCGGCAAGCAAATCCTGCGCAATTTCCTGGCCGTCAAGGCGTACACCCATTAAGACCAATACCTTCGCCAAAAGAAACCGGGTTTTTGGTTTGCAAGAATAGCTTGCAACCATTACACCAAATTTGCAAAACTTCCCTGCCTGAGTGGCAAAAAACCCGGTTTCTGATCACGTACACTAAAGACCTGACAGGTTTTTAAAACCTGTCAGGTCTGGAGGAAGTAAAGGAGACCCGACATGTTGAAACCCTATATTGCCAAAGTGATGCAAGGCCAGCACCTCTCGGCGGGCGAAGCCGAAGCGGCTATGCAGATGATCATGACCGGCGCAGCCACGCCGGCCCAGATCGGCGGCTACCTGGTAGCGCTGCGCATGAAAGGCGAGAGCGTGGACGAGATCGCCGGCAGCGCACGCGCCATGCGCGCCCAGGCCAGCCCGGTGCCCTACCACAAAAACGGCGACCCGCTGCTGGACACGGCCGGCACAGGCGGAGACGGCGCCCATACCTTCAACATCTCCACCGCGGCGGCTTTCGTGCTGGCCGGAGCCGGGATGAAAGTCGCCAAGCACGGCAACCGGGCAGCTTCGTCGCGCTGCGGCAGCGCTGACGTGCTCAGCGCCCTGGGCGTGTCCCTCGAACTGGACCCGGCCCAGGTGGCAGCCTGCATCGAACAGACCGGCATCGGCTTCCTGTTCGCCCCGGCCTTCCACCCGGCCATGAAGCACGCCATCGGCCCGCGCCGCGAGCTGGGCCAGCGCACGATCTTCAACCTGCTTGGCCCGCTGACCAACCCGGCCGGGGCCACGCACCAGTTGATCGGCGTGTACGACCCCGCCCTGACTCATACGCTGGCCGCAGTGCTGGGCGACCTGGGCGGCACTGCCGCCTGCGTGGTTCACGGGCACGGCGGCCTGGACGAGCTGACCACCAGCGGGCCCAACCGGGTCAGCCAGCTCCAGGACGGGCAGGTGCGCACCTACACCCTGGAGGGGCGCGAACTGGGACTGCGCCCGGCTGCGCCCGAAGACCTGCGCGGCGGCGACCCGGCCGAAAACGCCCGCCTGCTGCACGCGCTGCTGGCCGGGCAGGACCCGTCGCCGCGCCGCGACGTGGTGCTGCTCAACGCCGCCGCCGCCCTGGCGACGCGCCACGGCGACCTGCCCAGGGCCCTGGAAGAAGCGCGCGATTCGCTGGATTCCGGAGCGGCCCTGCACAAGCTGGAGGCCCTGATCGAGTGCAGCCGGGCCCTGGCCCAGCCAAGCGCCGTGCTGCAATGAGGCCGTGAGGCGCGAGCATGAGCATTCTGGATGAAATCTTCGCCCACACGCGGCAGGAGGTCGCCCGGCGCAAGCTGGCGCTGCCGCTGGCCGAAGTGCGCCAGCAAGCAGCCGCGGCAGAGCCCTCGCTGGATTTTGCCGGCGCATTGCGCACGGCGCGCAGCGCGGCTGGCGCGCCGGCCCTGATCGCCGAGATCAAGCGCGCCTCGCCGTCGCGCGGCCTGCTGGCGCCGGATTTCGACCCGCTGCGCCTGGCGCACATCTACCGGGCCAACGGGGCGGCAGCGATCAGCGTGCTCACCGAGCCGCGCTACTTCCAGGGCAGCCTGGAGATCCTGCGCCAGGTGCGCCAGGCGCAGCCCGCCACGCCGCTGCTGCGCAAAGATTTCATCTGCGATCCTTACCAGCTTTACGAAGGGCGCGCCGCCGGCGCCGACGCCGTACTGCTGATCGTAGCCGGGCTGGAAGCAGCCCTGCTGCGCGACCTGCACACCCTGAGCCTGGAGCTGGGCCTATCGCCCCTGGTGGAAGTGCACAACCTGGCCGAGCTGGAGCTGGCCCTGGCCTGCGGGGCCGGGCTGGTGGGGATCAACAACCGCGACCTGGGCGATTTCTCGGTGCGCCTGGAGACCAGCCTGGAGCTGCGCTCGCAGGCGCCCGCCGGGGTTTGCCTGGTAGCCGAGAGCGGCATCCACAGCCGGGCCGACGTCGAGCGCCTGGCGCAGGCCGGCTTCGACGCCATCCTGGTCGGCGAAGCGCTGGTGACGGCCGCGGACGTGGCCGCCCAGGTGAGGAGCCTGGCATGTACCGCATAAAGTTCTGCGGCCTGACCAGCCTGGAAGACGCCCTGGCGGCGGCGGAGTGCGGGGCCGATCTGCTGGGCTTCAACTTCTACCCGCCCAGCCCGCGCGCCATCACGCCCCAGGCCTGCGCCGCGCTGCTGGGGGGCCTGCACGCCCGCCTGGGGCGGAAAGTGACCAGCGTGGGTATCTTCGTGAACATGCCTGTAAAAGACGTACAGGCCATCCTGGATGCCTGCGGCCTGGACCTGGCGCAACTGAGCGGAAACGAGCCGCCCGCCGACCTGGAAACCCTGGGCGAGCGCGCTTTCAAAGCCCTGCACCCGCACCCCGGCCAGGACCTGGACTGCCTCAGCCAAACCTACCGGCTGCGCCAATCGCCCCCGGCCTGCCTGGTGGACGCCAGCGCACCCGGCCAATACGGCGGCACGGGCCAGACCGCCGACTGGGAACAGGCCCGCAAGCTGGCCGCCCGGCAGCCGGTGCTGCTGGCCGGCGGGCTGACCCCGGCCAACGTGGCCCAGGCCGCACAGGCTGTGCGCCCCTGGGGCGTAGACGTGGCCTCCGGGATCGAATCGGCCCCCGGCAAGAAAGATTACCACAAAATGCGCGCCTTCGTGGAAGCTGCGCGCTCAGGATTCTAAGATCGACAAAGGAGAGTCGCCATGAGCCACCTCACCACACATACCCCCACCATCCCCACCCTGGCAGCCGCGCCGGAGGCGCGGCGCACGCGCTTCGGACCTTACGGCGGGCAGTACGTGCCTGAAACATTGATGCCGGCCCTGGCCGAGTTGGAAGCCGCCTACCAGGCCGTGCAGACTGACCTCGCCTTCCAAAGCGAATTCGAGAACCTGCTGAGCACCTACGTAGGCCGGCCCACACCGTTATCTTACGCCGCCCGCCTGACGGCCCAACTGGGCGGGGCGCAAATCTACCTCAAACGCGAGGACCTGGCCCACACCGGAGCGCACAAGATCAACAACGCCCTGGGGCAGGCCCTGCTGGCGCAGCGCATGGGCAAGCGCCGCATCATCGCCGAGACCGGCGCCGGGCAGCACGGCGTGGCCAGCGCCACAGCCGCCGCCTTGCTGGGCATGGAGTGTATCGTTTACATGGGCAGCGTGGACATCGCCCGCCAGCAGCCCAACGTGCTGCGCATGCGCCTGCTGGGCGCAGAAGTGCGCCAGGTGGACAGCGGCAGCCGGACGCTCAAAGACGCGGTCAACGAAGCCATCCGCGATTGGGTCAGCCACGTGGGGGACACACACTACCTGCTGGGCTCGGCCCTCGGCCCGCACCCCTACCCGCGCCTGGTGCGCGATTTCCAGTCCGTGATCGGGCGCGAGGCGCGCCAGCAAATCCTGGCGCAAACCGGGCGGCTGCCGCAGGCCTGCGTGGCCTGCGTGGGCGGCGGCTCGAACGCCATCGGCCTGTTCCAGGCTTTCCTGGATGACCCCGGGGTGCGCCTGGTGGGCGTGGAGGCCGGTGGGCTGGGCATCCCCAGCGGGATGCACGCCGCCCGCTTCGCCGACCCGCGCCTGGGCCGGGAAGGCGTGCTGCACGGGACGTACACCTACGTACTGCAAGACGCTGACGGGCAGATCGCCCTGACACACTCGATCTCCGCCGGGCTGGATTACGCTGCGGTGGGGCCTGAGCACGCTTACCTGCGCGACCTGGGGCGCGCCACTTACACCTACGCCGACGACGAGCAGGCCTTGCAAGCCTTCCAGATCCTGGCGCGCACGGAGGGCATCCTGCCCGCCCTGGAGTCGGCCCACGCCGTGGCCGAGGCGCTGCGCCTGGCGCCGCAGCTCGACCCGCAGGACATTTTGCTGGTCAACCTGTCGGGACGCGGCGACAAGGATTTAGACACGGTTACCCAGGCGCTGCAAGAGCGTGGCGCTTTGGCATAAGCACCGCGAAGCCGCAAAGAGCGCAAAGAATGTTTAATGAAACCCGGCCCTGGCAAGAAAGAAGCCAGAAAAATTTGTTCTTCTTGGCGTTCTTCGCGCCTTTGCGGTTCAATCCCTGGCTTTGGCGAGAAAGAAGCTAGAAAAATTGTTCTTCTTAGCGTTCTTCGCGCCTTTGCGGTTCAATATCCGGCTTATTATGAAAATTCAGGAGCACAACCTATGAACGGCATCGAACACATCCAAGAATGCTTCGCCCGCCTGCGAGAACAAGGGCGGCCAGCCTGCATGCCCTATTTCACCCTGGGCTTCCCCACCCCCGGCGACTCGCTGGCGGTCATCCGGGCCATCGCCGCGGCCGGCGCTGACCTGATCGAGCTGGGCGTGCCCTTCTCCGACCCGCTGGCCGACGGGCCAACCATCCAACGCTCCACGCAGCAGGCCCTGGCGCAGGGCATGCGCGTGGCCGCCTGCCTGGAAATGGCGCGCAAGCTGCGCGCCGGCGGCGTGACCCAGCCGCTGCTGCTGATGGGCTATCTCAACCCGCTGCTATCCTACGGCATCCCGCGCTTCGTGGCCGAAGCCGCCCAGGCCGGCGTGGACGGGCTGATCGTGCCCGACCTGCCGCCCGAAGACGCCGCCGAGTTGGAAGCCGCCTGCCAGGCGCAAGGCTGCGCCCTGGTCTACCTGCTGGCGCCCAACTCGACGCCCGAGCGCATCCGCCTGGCGGCCGCCCGCTCGACCGGCTTCATCTACCTGGTCTCGGTCACCGGCGTGACCGGGGCGCGCCAGGCGCTGCCCGCCGGGCTGGTGGACTTCATCCAGCGCGTCCGCGCCGCCAGCGACAAGCCCCTGGCGGTGGGCTTCGGCATCTCTACCCCGGAGCAGGCCGCCCAGGTGGGGGCGCTGGCGGACGGGGTCATCGTTGGCTCGGCGCTGATCGAGGCGGTGGAGGGCAGCCCGGCTCCGGCGCAGGCCGCGGCGGCTTACGTGGGGCAGATGCGGGAGGCGCTCGGACAACGGCGGGGATGGATGCCGCAAGCCGCCGGCTGAGCTAACGGCGGGGATGGATGCCGCAAGCCACCGGCTGAGCTAACGGCTGGGATTCCAAATCCCAGCCTGCTACCCCAAGTGCGCTGCAAGCGCACTCCCCCGGAGCGGATGCGCTGAACGCGCTTTAGCACGTTTGGGGTAGCAGGCCGGTCGCTACCCGCGCCGGCGCAGCACCCAACGCCGCACCAGCGGAGCCTGGAAGCTGTAGCCCGCCGCATCGCTAGCCAGCACGTCGCGGTGCGCCAGGCGCTCGAGGGCGAGCGAGATTTCGGCGGGGGGCAAATCGGGCAGGCGCGCCGCCAGGGCGGGGGCGTCCAGGGCCTCGCCGGGGGCGCTGGCCAGGGCGGAGAGCACGGCGCGCTGCGCCTCGTCGCTGTCGCGCCCGCCCCACAGGTCGCTGAAATAACCGGCGGCGCTGACCAGGGCCGAGTCCAGGGCGCGCTCGACGTCCGCCAGCTCGGCCAGCCAGGTGGGCGCTGCGCCGGGCTGGGCTTCGACGGCAGGCCGCTCGTTGAGGGCGTTGACCAGGTCGCGGCAGGCGGCCTGCAAGAGCAGCGGCTGGCAGCCGGTCAGCGCCAGCAGGCGCTCCGCCGCCCCGGGGGCGTAGCGCAGGGGGAAATCTGCGATGGGGCGCTCGACCAGCTCGCGCGCCTCGGCGGGCTGCAAGGGGCCGATCTTGAGCAGGCGCACGTTGATGAGATAGTGGCTCCACAGGGAGGGCAGGTCTTCCAGCGTGTGCGCCCCGCTGAGCAGCAGGGTGAAGCGCGGGTGGTGCTGGATCAGGGCGCGCAGCAGGCTGAAGATGCGCTCGTCCAGCCGCCCGGCCGCCAGCATCTCTCCCAGAGCTTCGAACTCGTCCAGGGCCAGCAGCACCCAGCGCTGCTCCAGGGCGGCCTCCACCGGGCGCAGCCAATCCTGGAAGGCCAGGTAAGGGTCGTCCTGCAAGGCCTGGCGCGGCAGCTCGGGCAGCGCCAGGTGGCGGCAGGCGGCGGCCCCCTGGCGCACGCCGCTGGCCAGCAGGTAGAGCAGCCCGGCGGCGTCCTGGGCGGTGGCGGCCTCTTGCAGGTCGACCATCACCGGCACGATCTGCGGCCCCAGGCGGCTGGGGAGCTGGCGCAGGGCGGAGGTCTTGCCCATGCGCCGGCTGCCGTAGAGCAGCACGGCCGGGCGCTGCCCGGCGGGCGAGGCCAGCTCGGCCTCCAGGGCGCGGAACAGGTCGCGGCGGCCCTTGAAAGCCCGGCTGTCCTGGGCCAGGGGCGAGCCGGCCACGTACACGTTGGGGATGCGCTCCTGCTGCGCCAGGGCGGCCAGCTCGGCCTCGAAGAGCGCCCCCCAGCCGGCCAGGGCTGCCCCGAAGCGATTTGCCAGGCGGCGGTCGGCCAGGCCGCCCAGCCCCTGGCGCACCGCCTGCGCCTGGGCCTGGGCGGCGCGCAACTGCTCCTGGCGGTTGTAGAGCGTCTCGCTCTCCAGGGCGGCGCGGGCGCGGGCGGCGATCTCGGCCAGCGGCGGCAGCAGCGCCTCCAGCTCGGGGGCCAGTTTGGGCGGCAGCCAGGCCAGGGTCTCGCCGATGGCGGCCACGCCCGGCAGATTACCGGCGCGTTCGACGTCACCGGCGGCCAGCTCGACCAGGGCGCGCTGCGCCGCCCAGCCCTGGCGGAAGGAAGCTGCCGTGAAGGCGATGGCGCGCAGGCCGGCCGGGCGGTCGCGGGTAGCCAAGGCAAGAAGCTGCTGATCAAGGCCGGGCAGCGGGGGCCAGATCACTTCATCCCAGTACACCGGCGAGAGCGCCAGGGGCGCGGCGCGCCGCGCCAGCAGCCAGCTCAGCGGGGCTTGCAGCAGGTAGAGCGGCAGGCGAAAATAACACAGAATGCAACTTATGCCACCCGCCATGCCACCCATCACACCACCGCTCACTCCAACCGCCGCGCCTAGCACCACACTCAGAGCCACGCCAAATACCACGCCACCCGCCACGCCAACTCTCACGCCACCCCTCACGCCAAGTGCCGCACCTAGCGCCACGCCTAACGCCACGCCACCCGCCGCACCAGACGTTACGCCAAGCCACACGCCACCTGCCACGCCATACCCCACGCCATACGCCGCGCCAGACGCCACGCCATACCATACACCGAATACCACGCCAAGCACCACGCCACCCGCCACGCCACCCGCTACGCCCAACCAGTTCACTTCCATGCCGGCCAGATCCAGCAAACCGGCCAGGGCAAAGCCCAGTAGCCAGGGGGTCAGCAGGAGGTGAAACCAGGCCAGCCGGAGCAGGTCGCCCAGGGCCTGATACCCTGGCTGGTGGCCGCGCCGCCACAAGCTCAGTATGCCGGTGCTTCGACGCGTACCTGGAGCCATCTGGCGGATGTAGCTTTCCAGGGTGATAGGCCTGAAGAAGACCCAATACAGCAGGCGCAGCAGGTCGTGCGGGAAACGCAGGGTGGGAAAGGGCTCAGGCATCTACGGCTCCGGGAAGAAGAAGCGCCACAGGTTTTGGAAACCGCCCGCCAGCGCCCGGGGGTCGAGCACGCCCAACAGCAGCAGAGCGGCCAGGACGAGCAGGCCAAAGCCCACCAGCCAGGCCGTGCTCTCGGCGGCTTTGTCGTACTTGAGCAGGTCGAGAACTAAACGGCCCAGCAGGCGCGGGCTGCCCGCCAGCCCGCCCAGGGCACGCGGCAGCCAGGGGCGCGGCTGGCGCGCCGCCCCGAAGGCGAAGTCCACCTGGCGGCGGTAGGCGCGTTCCAGGGCGCGCCAGTCCACCCCGGCGCGGCCGTCTTTGGCCTGGTAGAGCAGGCTGCCGGCCAACTGCAGGCGGTAGGGCTGCCGCCCGGCCAGTTTCAGCAGGCGCTGGCACTCCTCGAGAGTGAAGGGCCGGTCGCAGGCCAGGCCGCGCTGCGCCAACTGCAGGGCCTCGGCCTGGCTGAGCTCGCCCAGCTCGAGCAGGTCGAAGATGTTGTGGAAGGGCGAGGTCAGGCCGCCCTGTTCGAACAATGCGTAAAGCGGCTGGCACGAAGCGGTGACGAAAGCGGCCAGCCCGGCGCTCCCCAGGCTGCGCCAGGCGGTGAAGAACTCGTCGGGGAAGTGCGCTTTGCGCGAGGCCAGGTGCTCGAACTCGTCCAGGCACAGCACCGGCAGCGGGGCGCGGCGCTGGCACAGCCCGGCCAGGGCCTCTTGAAAGCTTTGCATGCTTGGCTGGGGCGGGACGGGCAGGGCCAACTGGCCCAGGATGTGCCCGAGCAGGGCCGGCTGGGTATGGCAGCGGGCGTCGTCCAGGTCGACGTAAACGAAGCGGTAGGCACCCGGCCGGCGGAGCTGCGCGCCGCAGGTCTCGGGCTGCGCCAGGTGGTAGAGCAGCGAGGACTTGCCGATGCGCCGCGGCCCGACCACGGCGGTGTGCTGCACCTGGCCGCTGGCGGCCGTCTCCAGCCCGGCGAAGATGCGGCGCAGCTCGGCGGCGCGCCCAACGAAATAGCGCCGGTCTTTGATCCCCGCCCCGTAGAAGAAGGGATTGGCGGGAGGCGACCAGGGCGGCACCGCCTTGAGCGGCCCAGGCGGCGGCGCGATTTTCGGCTCCAGCGCCGCCAGGCGCGCCTCCAGCGCTGCCACCTCGGCGCGCTTGTCTTCCAGTTCGATCTTCAAATGGGCGGGGATGGTCAGGGCGGTGTAGGCCGCGGCCTGCTCTTCCAGGATCGCCAGGGACTGCCTGGCGCGCTCCAGGGCGCGCTCGATCATTTGCCGGTCATCCATCTGCGGTGGCCCTCCTGCCTGCGCCGCGCGGCTGCGGGGATTGAATGCGATGGGGTTATTTTACCTCGATATTGGCAGCATGGCCGGCCGGGTTGGCGGGAGGGGCTCAGGCCGGGAATTGCATTCCTGTTCGTGGCGCTGCTGGTGGTGGTCGCCCTGGGGGTGACCGGCGTGCTGACCCCGCAGGAGACGTTCTCCGGGTTCAGCCGCTCGGTGGTGATGGCGGCAGCGAGGATACCAACGTGCCTTCCGAGGCCAGCCGGGCGCGCCTGGAGGCCTTGAACAAAAGCAACATCCAGATCGAGATCTACGCCGGGTCAGGGCATGCGCTGGAAGACCCGCCGGGCAGCGGGACGCGCATCTTTCGCCAGGAGGCGCTGCAAGTGATCACAGAATTCATCGATACAGTCGTTTCCTCGGGAGGTGGCATAAGCCAGTGAACGGAGTATAATTCGATCACACTCAACCGAAGCATTTCGCCCGGAGGTATGCCATGCCAGCTAGAGTTTCCCATGTTTACCAGATCAAGATCAGCCTGGATGACACTCACCCGCCCATCTGGCGGCGCATCCTGGCGCCGGCAAATTACACGTTGTTCCAACTTCACGAGGTAATTCAAACGGTCATGGGCTGGCAGAATTACCACCTGCACATGTTCACCATCGGCGATGCGATCTACGGCGACCCGGCCGACGACGAGTTTGGCGACCTGGGCACGCAAAACGAGAAAGCTTTCAAGCTCAAGAAGCTGTTCCCGGCAGCCGGGGTGAAGTTCAAGTACGAGTACGACTTCGGCGATAGCTGGGAGCACACCCTGCGCATCGAGAAGATCCTGCCGGCCGAAAAAGGCCAACGCTACCCGCAGTGCGTGGCGGGCAAGCGCGCCTGCCCGCCAGAAGATGTAGGCGGTGTGTGGGGCTACGAGGGATTCCTGGAAGCCCTGGCGGACCCAAAACACCCGGAGCACGATGAGTACCTGGAATGGGCGGGCGGCGAATTCGACCCGGCAGCCTTCGACCTGGAGGAGGTCAACCAGCAGTTGGGCCGGCCCGCCTCGCGCAATTGGATCGAAGATGAAGAAGAAGCGCCCGAGGAGAGCCGGGGGGCAACCATGCCCGCCTGGCTCGACCCGGCCCGCTGGGAGAAGCTGTTCGACCCGCGGAGCGAGGCCGCCGCCGAAGGGCTGGCGCTGCGCAAGGACACGCTGGCGCTGCTCACTTACCTGCGAGATAACAAAGTCACCGGCACGCAGGCTACCGGCAACCTGACGCTCAAAGCTGTGGCCGCCATCGCCGCCGCTTTCGTCAACCCGCCGAAGTTGGAGGACAGGGTTGGCAACCATGTCTACCGCTTCCGCAACGAGGATGAAGTCTGGCCGGTGTACTTCGTGCACGTTTTGGCGAGCATCGCCGGCCTGCTCAGCGGAGGCCAGGGCCGGCGCTGGAGGCTGACCCGGGTCGGCGAAAGCTTCCTGGAGATGCCGACCATCGTGCAGGTGTATACCCTGTTCGCCGCCTGGTGGCTGAAAACCAACTGGCTGATCGCCTATCCCTTCGAGGGCATGGGCGAGCAGTTGCCGTTCGGCGTGCAGGAAAGGCTGCACCAGCGACTGTTGGCATGCCCGGCGGGCCAGCGCGTGGCGTTCGAGGCCTTTGCAGACAGCATCATCCAGGAGACCGGTTTGCGCTGGAACAGCGAGAACCAGGAGCATGCCCATAGTTTCTTGCAAGGCGCCATCGAGAGGATGGTGATCGATCCGCTGGTCGCTTTCGGCGCCCTGGCAGCGCAGCACGAAACCCTCAACAAGTATGGCTGGGATTCCCAGTATCTGGTGAGTTTCCATCTTACGCCGCTGGGCGTGGGATTGCTGCGCTCGTTGGAAGGGGCCCATTGAAAGCTGGCGGCCGTGCATCATAAGGTGCGCCGCACCGTATTATTGCTGATCTACATACTGCTCGCCGGCCTGCTGGGAACAGCATCGTTCTGGCTGCTTTTCAATGCTGCCACCGGCTTCGGCAGGGGTGCGGCGTTGGCCGGGTTGAGCCTGGCCAGTCTACCGGGCTGCCTGTACCTGGGAAACCGGCCCTGCCGCGGCCAGCGCGCCTGGAAAACCGCCAGCATTCTCCTGGGCCTGTGGGTGCTCGCGGCTGGGGCTGGCCTGCTGCTGGCGGCCCCGCCGGGGCAGAGCCGGCCCGGCGCGCCGGTCAGCCAGTATTGGAGCAGCGGCGGCAGCTTCCAACGTTACGCCCTGGCCAACCTGGCGCCCGAAGCCGAGCAGGTCAACCTGGGATTTCAGGTGATGCCCTATCTGGACCCGCTTTTCACCCCTCAGCAAGCGCAGCGTGTCTCGCAGTTCACCCTGGCGCTGTACCGGGAAATGGATCGCCAGCCCGATTTCCGCCGCCTGGGCTCAGCCCTGGGCTACGCCTACACCGATTGGCTCGGGCAGCCCTTCGAAGCCGGGCATTATTTCCTTTACGTGCCTGCCAACCACCCAGAGGGGCTGCTGCCGGCCATCCTGTTCCTGCACGGCAGCGCGGGGAGTTTCAAGGCCTACACCTGGGCCTGGGCCAAACTGGCCGAAAGCCAGGGCTACGTGATCATTGCCCCGAGCTTCGGCTTCGGCGATTGGCGACAGGTGGCCGGGGAGCAAGCTGCCCTGGCGGCATTGGAAGATGCCCAAAAACACGCACCGATCGACATGCAGCGTGTCTACCTGGCTGGCCTATCGAATGGCGGCCTGGGTGTGTCCCTGCTGGCAGATCATGCCCCAAAGCTCTTCCGCGGCCTGATCTGGCTCTCGCCCGTTATTGCGACCGAGGTTATCAGCAGCAGCGCCTTCCAGCGCAAGTGGGCCGGGCGCTCAGTATTGGTGCTGACCGGAGCGGCCGATGAACGCGTGCCGGTTGGGTACGTCGAGGAGCAGGTGCAGCGCATGAGGGCCGGTGGGGTGTACGTGACCTACTACGCCTACCCTGGCGAGGATCACTTCTTGTTTTTTGCCCGGCTCGAGGAGGTTTTGGATAAGATCGCTCACTGGCTGGATCAGCTCGACCAGGAATAGGGCCTGGATCACGAGGCCTGGTCAGTGCTGCTGCACATGTTCCCGCAGGCCGATACCCCCGTGGTAATCTACGGGCTGCCAAACACGGTGGTGTAATAGCCGCCGTATTCGCTGTCCGGGTTATACACGTAGGCGATCCCAATCTGGCTGATATCTTCGAACAGGATGTTGTCGCGGTGAACCTGGCTGTTCATCCACCAGGTGAAAGCTCCCTGGGCGGTACCGCCAAAGGCCGGGTTGCCCACGTAAATGTTTTCGCGCACTTTGGAGGGACTGCTGTAGCCCGCAGCGCTGGCACGTGTGAACCGGGTCGAGCCATCCGAGCCAGTATGCGAGACGAAGTTATTGCAAGCCATATCCATGCTGTGTGCCAGGGCAGCCGCGCTCAGTTGCTCTTGCAGTTCCAGCTCGTCCAGCCCCACGGAGGCGCGGGCTTCGTTGATCAATGCTAACACCTGCGCTTCCACCGTAACGTCGCGAACGCCTTTACAGCCTGTCTCACCCGTCCCGCCGGGGGTAGCAGTTGCCTGTCCGCCGCCGCTGGTCTGAGGAGTCGAGGCAGCACCGGAACTACTAAAGTAAGGTACAGTAATCGTCACCCACATCGGGATATTTCCAGCGAAACCGGTGCCAAAGGCCTGCCCTTGCGAGCTTTGGAACTGCCAGGCCCCGGTAAAACTGCCGCCATTCGAGGGTGCAGTCAATTCCACCGAGATCAACACCACCTCTCCCGGAGCCGCTTCGGGCAGCGGCGCAGACATCGGCCCACTCATCAATTCACCCGAAGCAAAGACCAGCAGGTAACCTTCGCCCCAGGTGCAGGTGCCTTCGTTGCGCACCCGCCAGGTCTTGGTGAACTGCTGGCCCTGGGCCATCTGGGCGCCATCCGGGATGGTTACATCGCCGAAAAAGCCCACCAGTTCCTTGCAATCCTGGTTGCCGGGCAGCGGAGTGGCCGTCGCCTGAACCGGCGTGGCGCTGGGCAACTGAACGATCTCCGCAGTGGCTGTAGACGCAGGCTGCGTGGCAGCTACCATCGTTGAGGTGGGAACAGGCGTAGACGTAGCTGGCAACGCTGTTGGAGAAGCCTCCTTAGTGGCAGCAGGCAGCAAGGTCGGACTGGCCGTGGGCTGGGATGTAGCTGCCACCGGGCTGGCAGTCGACTGCGTTGTTGCCGTAACACCGGGGCGGCAGCCACTCAGAAATAACGCCATAATAACAGCGAAAATCAAGAGTTTTTTGTGATCCATCAATTCTCCCCTTCTGGCTCGATCGTCTCGATCCCGGGTGGTTTACCAGTTGATTGTAATTCTCACTATTTTAACAAGTTTCATCCAAAATGAGAAGTGCAGTACGAACCGCCGTGTTCCATGAGAACTCATCAAGATTTGCGAGAATATCGTAACGGCGCGCTGGCGGCATGTGGTAGAATGTAAACTTGTGTTTTCTATACGAACACCCACTGGGGAATCACCAGGCAGCAGCGCCATGCTCAATTCGATACAACCCCTAGACCGATTGTTGTGCAATTTGCTGCGCCTGGATGAGAGCCCGCCTGTCTCATTGGAGGGCCTGAGCGACCAGGACTGGCAGGCGCTCTTGCAACGCGCCCGGCAGCAAGGACTGGGTCCCTTGCTCAATATGCGCCTGCGAGCGCTGCCCGGCGCGGCGGCAATCCCCGAAGCCGCTTTGCAAGCGCTGCAAAGACAACACCTGGAATCCGGGGTGAGCGCCCTGCAGCGCCTGTACCGCCTGGAAAGCGTCCTGGAAACTTTCCAACAGGCAGACATCCCGGTGATCGCTTTGAAAGGCGTCCACCTGGCGGCTACCGTCTATGAAGACGACAGCCTGCGCCCAATGGCTGACTGCGACTTGCTGCTGCACCCACGCGACCTGGAGCAGGCAGAGCGGCTTCTACACAGGCTCGGCTATTCCAACGCGCGCCGCTTCTGGATCGACTACGAGATGCGGGTCAGCCACGAACTGCCGCCGTTCTGCATTGCCGGCGGCCCAACCGTCGAAGTGCATTGGACGCTGCTGGTGCCCTCCCTGCCCTTCTCGATCGACCTGGAGGGCCTGTGGCAGCGCGCCATCCCGCTGCAAGTCGGCAGCCAGTGCATCCTGGGACTATCTCCCGAAGACCTGCTGCTGCACCTGTGCCTGCATGGCCCGACGCAGCACCTGATGCGCACAGGTGTGCGCCTGATTTACGATGTCGCCGTGACAGTGCAGCACTACCAGGCGGCGATCGACTGGGGAGTTCTAGAACAACACGCCCGCCAGTGGCGCGCCATACGCCCGGCTCACCTGATGCTCTACCTGGCTAAGGAGTTGTTCGGCGCGCCTGTGCCGCCAGCGGCGCTGCAAGCTTTGCAGCCCGAGCCAGATGACCCCAAGGTTGTGGAAATTGCCACGCAGTTGGCCTTCCCGGCCTTGCCCAAGAACGTTTCTTTTTCCCCAGGGTTGGCTTCGCTGGCTGAAGCGCCTGGGCTGCGAGACCGGCTGCGCCTGATCTGGGAGCGCGTCTTCGTTCCGCCGGAGAAGCTGGCGCGCGATTACCCGGTGCTGCCCGGCTCGCCGCGCGTGTGGCTGTATTACCCGGTGCACCTGGTGGACTTGTTCAAGAAACACTTGCCTTCCGTCTGGAAGCTGGTGCGCGGCCAGCCCGAAAGCCTGGCCGCCGCACAGTATGTCTACCACCGCCAGGCCCTGGAGGAGGAACTGCTCGCCCGCTTGACGAGCAATCACCTGATCCCCAAAGCATAGATTCCACTCTTGCTTCATCCTTGACTTTACAAAATGCGCCAAGTAAAATCACTCACCAGTTTATATCTGTCACGCCAGGCAGCTTCGCCGGGCCGCTACCTGCTCGAACAGGGCCTGCTGGCGCTGTTTGGCTGGGTGCCGACCCTGGCCGGCATCGCCCTGCGCGGCGTGGCATACCGCCTGATGCTGCGCATGCAGGGCATGGCTGCCATTGAGCGCAACGTGCGCCTGCGCTATGCCAGCCATATCCGCCTGGGGCACGGCAGCTACCTGGACGAAGGAGTCTACATCCATGCCTGCCCGGCCGGCGTCGAGATCGGCGAGAATACCCTGGTGATGCACGGCGCGGTGCTGCACGTGTATAATTTCCGGGACCTGCCGCATGCCTGGATCCGCATCGGGCGCGACAGCCTGGTAGGCGAATACACGGTGATTCGCGGCCAGGGCGGCGTTACAATCGGCGACCGCGTTTATACTTCGCCCATGACGCAGATCATCGCCGTCAACCACGTTTTCGATGATCCGGAGCGGCCCTTCATTGAGCAAGGTATCACCGCCCAGGGGATCGTCATCGAAGATGACGTCTGGCTGGGGTCGGCGGCAGTCGTTACGGATGGCGTGCGGGTGGGCAAAGGCGCGGTAGTGGCCGCCGGGGCGGTGGTCACGCGCGACGTTCCTCCGCACAGTATCGTGGCCGGCGTGCCTGCCAAAGTCATCCGCCACATCGACGGCGTAAGCTCTGCGAAGGAAGCTACGCCCGAGCACAGGGAGATTTTTTACGCATGAAGCTTTCTTTGGTTATTCCAGCACTGAACGAAGAAGATGGGATCGCGGCCATCATGGAGCGCGTCCTGGCTGTACGCCCCGCCCTCGACCAGGTAGGCGTGGGGGCCTTGGAATTGATCGTGGTGGATGATGGCTCGCAAGATGGCACTGCTCGCATCGTTGAGGCAAACTCAGACGTGCGCCTGGTACAGCACCCAAACAACCGCGGTTATGGCGCCGCGCTCAAATCGGGGTTCAGCGCCGCCAGCGGCGAGCTGCTGGGCTTCCTGGACGCCGACGGCACCTACCCACCCGAATACCTGCCTGAGCTGTGTAAAGCGGCGCTGGAGGGTGCAGATATCGTCGTCGGCTCGCGGCGCTCCGGCGCTTCGACCGAGATGCCCTTCGTGCGCCAGGTGGGCAACTTCATCTGGTCTAATTTGCTGACGGTGCTGGCCGGCCAGCGCGTAATGGACCCCGCCAGCGGCATGCGCGTCTTCCGCCGCCAGGCGTTGGAAAGCATTTATCCCTTACCCGATGGCCTAAATTTCACCCCGGTGATGAGCACGCGCAGCGCCCACGAACATCTGAAAGTGGTGGAGCTGCCCGTTCCATATAAAGAGCGCATCGGCCGCTCTAAGCTGAGCGTGGTGCGCGACGGCATGCGCTTCTTGCAGACCATCTTGTGGACGGCGCTCAATTACAACCCGGTGCGCATCCTGGGCGGCCTGGGGCTGGCTCTATTTGGGCTGGGAGCGCTGATTGCGGTTGTGTTAGTCGGCATGCGACTCTCAGGCATCACCGAACTGGGCCCGTGGGGCGTAGCCAGCAGCTTCGCGGCGGTGGTGCTGGGCATCGCCGGCATCGACCTGTTCGCCCTGGGCATCACCTTCAACTACCTGGTGTCGCTGTTCCACAAGCGCCCCATCCGCCAGGGCCTGTTCGGCAAGCCGCTCTTCAAAACGCCCCTCGACCGCCATTTCTGGTGGATGGGCGCCTTGATGATCGCTTCCGGAATCATGCTGGGGTTAGCCAGTTTCACCCTGACGCTGCAGCACTGGCCGATCGAGCGCCTGTGGCTGTATTTATTGGCCGGAACGATGTTCATCCTGGTCGGCCTGCAACTGGTGATTTTCTGGATCATCGTGCGCATCCTGGACGAATTGAGCCAGCGTGAGAGCAAAGTGCAGAACGACCTGGCGCCCGGCCAGCAATCCTGATCACGAACGAGGCAGGCAAGCTTGCCATGGCAATACCTGCCGTCCCTTACCGGTAATAGGGTTTGTCCGACGAATAGGAGTAACATAGATGTCTACCACCCCCGATCTACGCGAGAACCTGGGCACGCGCCGCATCGCCAGGCTGCCCGGAGCTAAATTCCCCGACGCCGACGCGATTGTGCGCCAGCAGGCCGTCGCCCGCAAACGCACCAGCAAAGTCGATATCCTGCTGGTCAACCCGCCCTCCCCGGATGGAGGCATCTGGATCCGCACGCAGCACCGCGTGGGACGGCGCAGCCGCGAGAACATGATCTGGCCGCAGGTCAGCCTGGCGCAGATGGCCGCCCTGCTGCACCCGGATTACAGCGTCGAGGTGGTGGACGCCATCGCCCTGCGCATGGGCTGGAAAGAATTCGAAGAACTGCTGCGCGACCGCAACCCACGCTATTACCTCACCCAGGTGACAGCTCCAACCCTGACCAACGATATGTACGGCGTGTTCCTGGCCAAGAGCCTGGAAGCCACCACGATGGCTTTTGGCACCCACGTCACACCCATGGCGCGCGAGACACTGCGAGCCTTCCCTGCCCTGGATTTCGTGCTGCGCGGCGAGCCGGAGATGACCCTGCGGGAGTTGATCGACACCCTAGAGGTTGCCGCTGGTCGCTGGCAAGTAGACGAAGAAGGGCGACTGCTGGACACACGCAACCAGCAGCCCGCCCAGGGCCACCAGTACACCTGGCCGATGTGGATCGAGTCTGACCCCACCTGGAAGCCAGCCTGGACTTACCCGGCAGAGGAAGCAGCCAGCGACGAACTTCCCGCTTCGGGCAACGGTCGCAAGCCGGGCGGTGTGATCCTGCCGCTGCTGCCCGCCACGCCAGAGGAGCAGGCAGAGCTGCCTCGCCCCAGCGCCACCCAACTGGGCTCCATCAAGGGCCTGGGCTGGCGCAACGCCAGCGAGATTGTGATCAACTGGGACCGGCCTTTCTTCCGCAGCCTGGACGATCTACCCATGCCGATGCACCAACTGCTGCCGCTGCAAAAATACCGCATGCCGATGATCAAGGGCGCTTACACCTTCATCGTCACCAGCCGCGGCTGCCCGGCCGGCTGCAAGTACTGCATCAAGCACGTCAGCTACCAGTATTCGGTGCGCCTGCGCTCGCCGGAAAAACTGCACGAAGAAATCCAGTTGCTCTACGATATGGGTGTACGCCACATCCACATGTACGCCGACCTTTTCACCGTCAACCGCGAGCAAGTGGTCGAGCTGTGCAAACTGCTGATCGAGCGCGGCCCCAAGGTCACCTGGACGGCCAACAGCCGCGTCGACTACGTGGATGAGGAGATGCTCACCCTGATGGGCAAAGCCGGCTGCAACCTGATCTCCTGGGGCATCGAGAGCGGCAACGAAATGATCCTGAAAAAAGCGCACAAGGGCTACCGCATGGAACAGGCCGCCAGCGCCTTGCAATGGGCCAGGAAAGCCGGCATCAAGAACTGGGGCTATTTCATCATCGGGCTGCCCGGCGAGACGGTGGAGACGATCGGCGAGACCATCGATTTTTCCAAGCGCCTGCCCCTGGACATCGCCCTGTTCCACGTGGCCGCGCCCTATCCCGGCACGCCTTTCTTCTTCGAAGTCGTCGAGAACGGCTGGTTCCGCTCCGATCCTAACGCGGCGGTGCGTTGGGAGGAAGTGGATATGGACCAGGCCACCGTGCTGGATTATCCCAACCTGAAGGCCGAAGATCTGCTCTACTGGCAGAAGCGCGCCTTCCGCGAATGGGCATTCCGCCCGGCCCCGATCATCACCTTCATTAAAGGGATGAACACCTGGGAGGGCTTCAAGAGCGCCGTGAGCATTGGTTTGCAAACCTTGAACTGGTTGATATCCGGATGAAGACGGCGCGCGTGCTAAACGGCCTCGAGTGGCTGCTGCTGATTTCTGCCCTGGGTCTATTCACCACGACGGAGGTTTACGACACGCGCGTCACCGCCGGGCTGGGCTTGCTGGCTGTGTTCTTCGTGCTGCGCTCGCTGCGCGGCAGACTGTGGACCCGCCAGACCGGCCTGGAAATCCCCACGCTGCTGTTCGTTGGCAGCGCCGGCATGGCCACGTTCATCTCATTCGACAGCGGGAATGCGCTGTTACAATTCGCCCGCATCCTGGCCGGCATCGGTCTGTTCACTATGTTGTTGGAAAGCGGCCGCAAGGTTCAATATGCGCTTGTCGCAGCTTTCTTCGTGGCGGCTGTGGCCCTGGCGATTTACTGGCCCTTGCAGCACGACTTCCAGGCCCAACCCGCCAAGTTCGGCCCGATCAACACCGCCGGCCTGTGGATCGAAAGCCACCTGCCGGAAGTGAAATTCGAAAACCTGACCGGCCCGTCCATCCATCCCAACGTCGCTTCGGGCACGCTGGCCCTGGCAGCGCCCTTTGGGGCAGCGCTGGCCTGGGAGCTGGCCCGCAAACGCCGCTGGTTGTTATCACTATTAGCCGGCCTGGGAACGCTGGCAATCATTGCAACAGTGGTGCTCACCAGCGCACGCGGCGCCTGGCTAAACCTGGCCGCGGCAATGGGACTCCTGATCCTGGCCGTTATCCAAAGGCGCTGGTTCGCCACCCGGCGACAAAAATGGGTCTACTGGAGCGGCCTGGCCTTGCTGGCAGTCATCGGCCTGGGGACGCTGGCCTTCAGCGGGCGCCTGGTGAGCCTGCTCGGGCAGGTGCCCGACCCCACCGGTTCGCTGCGCACACGCCCCGAGGTCTGGCGGCAGGGCTGGAGCCTGGCGCAGGACTACGTGTACACGGGCAGCGGCCTGGCATCCTTCTGGATGGTACACGCCGTCTATGCGCTGCTGATCCACGTGCCCTACCTGGCGCACACGCATACCACCCTGCTGGAAATCTGGATCGAACAAGGTATTCTAGGAGTGCTGGCGGCGATCTGGGGCGGTCTGGTCGTGCTGACCTGGGCCTGGCGCGCCCTGGATCGGAAATCTTTACCGGTATGGGGCGCGGCCGCGCTGCTGGCCCTGGCGGGCATGGCCGTTCAAAGCAGCATTGACGTGCTGTTCTACATCGAGCGCACCTTGCCGCTGGTCGGGTTGGCCCTGGGTTATGCCTGGCAGGCTGTACGCGACGAAGAGCTCGATCCAGAACCCGTTTCTGCTCGCCAGCGCCGGGGGATGTCGCGCCTAGCTTCCTATGCGCTTGCGGCTGGCCTGGCTGCGCTGTTAGCCCTGGCGCTCATTTTTCACCGGCCCTTGATTGCCGCCTGGTACGCCAACCTGGGCGCGTTGGAGCAAGCCCGGCGGGAAATGGCGGTATACGACGCGGATCACTTCGACAACCCTACGCTGGACCAGGTACGCCGCCAGATCGACCTGAGCATGCCTGAAACATACTATCACAAAGCCCTGGGCTGGCAGCCCGACAATCGCACGGCTTTACTGCGCCTGAGCCAGATCGCCCTCAGCCGCGGCGAGTACGAGCGCGCCTGGGGCTGGGCGCAGATCGCCTGGCAGGCCGGCTACCGCGATGAGGTCACCCGCCTGACCTTCGGGGACGCGGCGGTGGCCAATGGCGAGCCCCAACTGGCAGCGCCGGCAGTAGCCGGCCTGACCTGGGCGGAAGGCCGCCTGCTGTTACAGGCATTCTATCGCTACCAGTCTGACCAGGATATCCGGCGCGCTGCGGATGCCTGCCGGGCAGTGCTGCTGATCAACCCAAACAACACCCAGGCTGCCAACATGCTATCAGAATACGAGAAGAAACTGGTACCCTGATGACACTACGCGTCCTTTCGATCTTCGGTACACGCCCGGAAGCGGTAAAGATGGCCCCCATTGTGCAGGTCTTGAACCGCACCCCGGGCATCCAGGCGCAGGTGTGCGTCACCGCCCAACACCGCCAGATGCTCGACCAGGTGTTGAGGCTGTTCGATATCCATCCAGATGTGGACCTGGACTTGATGCGTCCCGACCAGTCGCTGGCAGAGATGTCAGCGGCGATCTTCACCCAACTGGACCCGGTGCTGGCGCGCCTGCGACCGGACTGGGTGCTGGTGCAGGGCGATACCACCACGGTGATGGCAGCCGCGCTGCTGGCCTATTACAACCGCATCCGCGTCGGGCATGTAGAGGCGGGACTGCGCACAGGCGATAAATGGCAGCCCTTCCCCGAAGAAGTCAACCGCCGGGTGGCTGGCGTGGTCGCCGATTTGCACTTCGCCCCCACCGAATGGTCGCGGCAGAACTTGCTGCGCGAAGGAATACCCACTGAACAGGTGGTTGTGACTGGCAATCCCGTGATCGACGCGCTGCGGCAGGTGGCCCAGATGCCCCCCACCCCCGAAGTGAACGCCCTGTTGGAGCGCATCGGCCTGCCTGCCGGATCAGGCCCAGATACAGGGGCGCGCCTGGTCGTGATCACCGCGCACCGGCGCGAAAACTTCGGCCAGCCCTTCGAGGATATCTGCACCGCCCTGCACGAGTTGGCCAATCATTATGGCGACAGCGTGCGCTTCGTCTACCCGGTACACCTCAACCCCAACGTGCAGGAACCTGTTTACCGCCGCCTGGGACAGGTCCCCAACATCACCCTGCTGCCGCCATTGGACTATCTGCCTCTGGTACACCTGCTCAAACGCGCCACCCTGCTGCTGACCGACTCGGGCGGCTTACAGGAAGAAGCCCCAGGGCTGGGCGTGCCGGTGCTGGTTCTGCGCCAGGTCACCGAACGCCCGGAAGGCGTACAGGCTGGCACGGTGCGCCTGGTAGGCACGCACCCGCAAACCATCATCGCCCAGGCTCGCCGTCTGCTGGATGATCCGCACAGTCACGCGGCTATGGCTCAGGCAGTCAACCCGTATGGCGATGGCCACGCAGCCGAATATATTGTCAATGCCTTGGCTTCGCGTTGAATTATAAAATACAATAATTACAAAAATGCGAGCACCGGAAAATTGAGGAAACCACTTTGCAAAAATCATTCTCCATCCTTACTCTTGTCGTGATCTTCGTGCTGGTACTGGCGATCCTGCCGGCGCCGCAGGCCAACAGTTATGCACAATCTGGCTCAAATAACTGGACTGCCCCCGTCAACCTTTCCAATTCAGGCGCAGCCAGCGAGCCGCGGCTGTTTGCCGCGTCTAACGGCGAAGTGCAAGTGTTCTGGCTCGACCGATTCGATGGCTTGACAACCGCTCTTTACAATGGGAGCGCCTGGTCTCTCCCAACCCAATCCGGGGTCATTAACCCGCGCCTGGGGCAGGCTGCTATCAAAATCGAAGAAATACCTTTTTTCTACGAGAGCGACGCATCCGACCGACTGTACGCCTTCATCTATGGCAGTGAGATCCCCTCGACGAAAGAAGCTCCGCTGTACTTCGGCCAGATGACGTTTGGCTCCACCCTATGGTCCAACCTCCAGCAGGTAGTCGAGGCGGCGCGCACTTTCGATGTCACAGCGACCAGCGATGGGGAAATCAAGCTGGCCTACATCCGCCCGCTCAAAAGTAGTTTATACAATTTGCTCGAAGGCGATCCTGGCGTATACCTGCGCAGCACGCTCAGCCGCGCTTCGGCCTGGAAAACGCCTATCCCGGTGCACCTTTCGATTTACTATCGCATCCTGGACCCAGAGCAGGCCTATCTCAAAGCCGCCAGCTCGGGCAGCTTCATCACCCTGGCCTGGTTCGAACCGCGCCTGGAACAGGTGCTGACTTCCGATTCGTTCAACGCAGGCGCTTCCTGGACTGAGCCCAAAACGATTGACGCCCCTGGCAGCCGGCCAGCCAACCCTATGCTGGCCGTGCTGCCCAACGGCAGCCTGCTGCGCATCTGGCAAGATGCCGCCCAACCCGGCTGTGTGCTCTACCAGCAGCACATCTCCATTCCCCTGCCGCCGCCCGGTCCAACAGCGACTCCACCCTTCGGGCCGACTCCTACTGCAAGCGCTGCTACAGCCCCAGCCGAGTGGGGACAGCCACAGCGCATCCTGGAAAATTTACAAACCTGCCCCACTGGCAGTCACTTCTTCTCCAACCAGGACACACTGTTCTGGGCCTGGGGGGAAGGCTCGAACGTGTTGAGCCTGTCAGCCTGGGATGATACGAACGCCCGCTGGTCACTGCCGCAAGAATTCAGCTTCAGCTTCGAGGACGCTGCCACTGCCCGTACAGTCCAGCTTTCGAACCTGCACATGGACCTGGCCGGAGATAAACTGGCCGTGACCGGCGCCGACGAAGACGCCAGCGAAATCTGGGTGACTTTTACCCAACTCTCGGCTCTGGAGATCGCTTTTGCGCCCCCTTCACCCTGGTCCAAAGCTTTGCCAATCTCGAAATCCAGCGAAGAGCGCCAGGGCGCCGGACAACCCGGCAGCCCCAGCCTGGCGCTGGACAGCCAGGACCGCGCTCACATGGTCTGGAGCACCGCCTCCAACCTGTTTTACGCCCGCTATGACAGCCAGGGCGTGACCTCGCCGGCTGAGATCGTCAAATCTGCGGCAGGTGAAATCGTACGCCAGCCAGCCCTGATCATTGACGAGCCAGATCGTTTGCACCTGGCGTGGAGCGGGGGCCCCAACGGCCAGTTGAACTATTCGCGCGCCGAGACCAACCAGGCAGGCACAGCCGCGGGCTGGCTACCGGCGAAACAACTGGATACGCGCGCCAATATATCCTGGCCGCAGATCGCCATTGGCCCCAGTGGGGGCATCTTCATCCTATATACCATCCCGATCAACGAAGGACGCGGCGTTTACCTGGTAAGCTCTTTCGACAACGGCGAAAATTGGGGCCAGCCCGAACTGGTTTTCGACGCCGCTGCGGCTGGATGGGAAGGCGTGGACCACGCTACCTTACAAATTGCTCCAGACGGTAATTTACTGGCTGCTTTTGCTCGCCTGTCCCTGGCCAGTTCCAGCCCCACCGAGGGCCTGTTCTTCGCGCTCAGCACAGTTGCTCCACTGCAAGCTTCCACGGAGACAAGTTGGTCCGTGCCCACCGAGGTGGCTGGCGCATCCGCCGATTGGCCGCGCCTTGACCTGGTAGGCGAGCAACTCCATCTCCTCTACATCACCAGCAACGGCCTGCAGCAGCGCTGGATGCCTTTGGAACAGATGACCCTGGAAGGCGTAGGTTGGGGCGGCGAGAGCCGCGTCCCCGGTTGGCAAGATTTGAGCACCAGCAGCCTTCCGCCTTACGCCCTGGTAAGCGATGCACGCACCATGCACCTGGTCAGCGCCTTACCATCCGGCAGTACCCTGCGATACAGCACCTGGGGCATCCCTGAAAGCAACCCCACCGCGGGTCGTTGGGGGCCGGTGGAAACCTACGCGTCTTTAGAACACTGGACCAACCTCTCCGGCAACGCCGCCGCAGTCCATCTTACCGGCGGTACTCTGGCAGCAGCCTGGCTGGCCATCCCCCCAGTAGCCAATACTGGCACAGCCTCGGCCCAACTGCCATCCGTATATTTCATCACCCGCAAGGTGGATGTGGTCAGCGCCATACCGACCCCGGAGGTGATCGTAACCAACGAACCTACTCCAGCAGCTACAGACATCCCTACTCCAACGCCCTGGCCTACGCCCACACTCTCGCCTGATCTGCCGCTGACACCGGAGGAACAGCCGATATCTCCGCTGATCGTTGGGGGCGGGCTGGCTGCCGTAATCGTCATGGTTATTTTTACGGTGATCTTGCTGCGCGAACAAAAACGCTGACCCAAATCGCTCATGCAAACGCTTGCTACAATTCTTTACCAAAACAGCCTGGACAGGCCGCAAAAGCAAATCCTGCATCTGCTGCGCTCTGGGAAGGAAGACGTTCATATTACCTACCAGGCACTGGCGGGGCAAGCCCAGCGCTTCGTCAGAGCCTACAGCCAGGCTGGCTTGAAACCGGGCGAAGTGGTGGTTTTGATCCTCCAGCACGGCGAAGAACTTATCTACGCTTACTGGGGCGCGGTTTTGCATGGTGCAATCCCATCGATCATGCCCTTCTTGACTGAAAAATTGCAGCCCGAACGCTACCGCGCTGACCTGGCATCATTGGTTGAAATCACCCAACCGGCAGCCATTGTCACCTATGCTGAGTTTTACGATGAAGTCCACTCTGCCTTGGAGCCGGGAACTTCCGTGCGCCAGGTGATCGTGGCCGAGCAAATCCCGGACGCCAATGAAAGCCAGCCAATCGACCTCCAGGGCTTGCTGCGCACTGGTGAGGATATCGTTCTGCTGCAGCACTCCTCGGGCACGACCGGCCTGCAAAAAGGAGTGGCGCTTGCTAACCAGGCGGTAACGAACCAGCTCAACAGCTACCGACAGGCTTTGAAACTCAACGCCCAGGATGTAGTCGTCAGTTGGCTGCCCCTCTACCACGATATGGGCCTGATCGCCGGCTTCCTCATGCCCATCCTGGAGTCTGTGCCCCTGGTGCTGATGTCGCCCTTTGATTGGGTGCGAGCGCCTTACCGCCTGATGCAGGCCGTCTCGCACTACCGCGGCACGCTCACCTGGCTGCCGAACTTTGCCTTCAATTTCTGCGCCCAAAAAACCCGGGACCGCCACCTGGAAGGCGTGGATCTATCGAGCTGGCGTGGTGTAATCAACTGCTCTGAACCCGTGCGCTGGGAAAGCCACCAGATGTTCCTGGAACGATTCCAACCCTACGGGTTGCAGCCTCAGGCGCTGGGCGCCTGCTACGCCATGGCCGAAAACGTCTTCGCGGTAACGCAAACCCAGATTCGATCGGGCTCCACCGGCGCGGATATCACTGTGGATGAAATCGATCAGGAAGCCTTCATGCGCGACCGGCTGGCGCTTCCCGTGCCACTACGGCCAGATACACAGGCAAGCACAACCGGCCGTATGAAGATGCTTTCCAACGGAGCTCCCATCCAGGGCGTTGAAGTGCGCATCCTGGGCGAAGACCGCCAGCCATTGCCCGAGCGCCAGGTTGGCGAAATCGCCCTGCGCAGTCACTGCATGCTGACCGCCTACTACAACCGTCCTGACGTCACCGCCCAGGCCTTCCTGGATGGCTGGTACCTGACCGGCGATTACGGCTACCAGGCCAGTGGCGAGCTGTACGTCACCGGGCGCAAGAAAGACTTGATCATCGTCGGCGGGAAAAACGTCTACCCGCAGGACCTGGAATACCTGGCAATGCAAATCCCTGGGATACATGCCGGGCGCGTGGCAGCCCTGGGCATTTACAATCAAGACCTGGGCACTGAAGAAGTGGTCATCGTCGCCGAGGTTGATGGCCTGGCGGAAGAGAAATTCGATTTTTCCAAAAAATCGAATTTCTCCGACTCCGCAGAGCAGCAAAGCATCGCCCAGGCTGTGCGCGATGCGATTACGCGCAACTCGGCCATCGCCGTGCGCCACGTCCACCTGGTAGCGCCGGGCTGGCTGATCAAAACCAGCAGCGGCAAAGTCGCTCGCCCGGCCAACCGCGAGAAGTACCTGGCTGAAATGAACACACAATCCTGACCATTAGAGTCAAACAACCATGCAGTTTATTCCTACAGAAATCCCCGAGGTTATCCTGATCGAACCCAAGGTCTTCGGCGACGCGCGCGGTTTCTTCACGGAGACCTACCAACAAGAGCGCTACCATGCTGCCGGGATCGATGTGGCATTCGTGCAAGATAACCACTCCGGCTCACGCCAGGGCACCCTGCGCGGCCTGCACTACCAGATCCAGCAACCCCAGGCCAAGCTGGTCAGCGTGGTCGCTGGAACCATCTTTGACGTTGTCGTGGACATACGGCGCAGCTCGCCAACCTTTGGCCAGTGGGTCAGCACACAGCTCTCCGCCGAAAACCACCGGCAGATCTACGTCCCGGTCGGCTTCGCCCACGGCTTCTACGTGATCAGCGAATGGGCCGAGCTGCTTTACAAAGCCAGCGACTTCTACGCCCCCCAATGGGAGCGCGCCCTGCTGTGGAACGACCCCGCCCTGGGCATCGACTGGCCGCTGTTGGACAACCAGCCTCCCCTGCTCTCGGCGAGAGACGCGCAAGGTCTGCCGCTCAGCAAAGCTGACCTTTTCGCCTGAAAATCAAGACTCCTCAGCCAGCGGAAACCATTATTTTTCATGCTCTCCCAAACAGGGAGAGCATTCTTTTTCATGATCCTCTCAGCCAATCTGCATAACTTCTCAACAAAACTATGTCATAATTGCGGACATGTTTCACCTTTGTTATCGTTATTACGCTTAAGAAGTACAACACTCATCATTCAGGAGAGGACAGTTATGAAGACAACCCTAATCATTATCGCCGCCGTTATCGCCCTGGCTCTGTTCGGAGTGGCCGCTTACGTTCTGCGCCCGCCCGAACAGGCCAGCGCCCCCATCCAGGCGACCCCGATTGCCACACAGGCGCAGATCGTTCCCACTCCAACGGCTCAGATAGAGACTCAACCAACCCTGGAGCCAGCCGCAACAGATGTCCCCACGCAATCGCCCAACCCAACAACGGAAATGACAGGCAGCGAGACAGGCGCTTACCCGAGCGGCACGGTCACCTATCAAATCGTGCAGGCCGAGTCGCAGGCGCGCTTCTCGATCGATGAAGTGCTGCGCGGCAAACCCTTCACCGCTGTGGGAGCCACCTCCCAGGTAGCGGGAGAAATCGCAGTGAATTTCGATAACCTGGGTGCGCAGGTGGGCATCATTCAGGTCAACGCCCGTACTTTGAAAACCGACAACAACTTCCGCGACCGGGCGATCAACAACGAAATCCTGGACACTGCCCAGTACGAGTACATCACTTTCGAGCCTACAGCCGTGACCGGTTTACCCGCCAGTGTAAACGCCAACCAGGAATTCTCTTTCCAAATCACCGGCAGCCTGACGATCCGCGATATCACCAAGGAAGTCACTTTTGAAGTCCGCCTCACCCCTATTTCCGCCGATCGCATGCAGGGCTATGCCTCCGCAACCGTGCTGCGCTCGGATTACAAACTGACCATTCCCAGCGTACCGAGTGTAGCGGATGTATCCGACCAGGTACTCCTGGAGATCGATTTTGTGGCAGTGCGCAAATAGAACAAGCGCCAGCAATCAGATCCAGAATCTGAGCGGGCCGTCCAAATAACCTGGACGGCCCGTTTTCGAACTACTCGTTGTGCGATGTTGATGCTATACTATTCGTTGGAAGTGCACATGGAGATTGATAAAAAACGTAAACGAGGCATTTACGAATCAGCGGGAGGCCTGCTGTGGCGAGAACATTCTGGAGGAACCCGGCTGGCAGTGGTACACCGCCCCAGATACGATGATTGGACGCTGCCCAAGGGGACTCTAAAAAAGGGGGAGACCTGGCAGGAAGCCGCCCTGCGCGAAATACACGAGGAAACCGGCTGTGAAGCCAGCCTGGAAGCATTTGCGGGTTGTGTCTGTTACCAGATCTACGATACTCCCAAGGTGGTGCTGTTTTGGCATATGCATGTGCAGTCTGAAGGCGAGCGGCTGCCAGATGATGAAATCGACCAGGTGGTGTGGCTCAGCGTGGCTGAAGCCCTGGAGCGTTTGAGTTATGAAGATGAACGCAAACTGCTCAGGGAAGCAAGTCATCCCTGAGAAATTCAAGCACTGGAAAAACCGAATTTCTTTGCGGGGCATTGCCCGCCTCACACAAGTATTTCCCCTATGGCGTCAGGATATCTAGCCGGGCAGGCAAACATTCGTACACAAAAGTGCTTTCGGCCTCGGCGCGTACTTCACCATCCACCTGGAGCGGAGACGGTGTGGTGTGTATGGTCAGACGGCGGGTGTGGATCTGGTTGATCGCCGGGTCGTGAACGTGCTCGCCCGTCATGATCTTAGGCAGTAAGGCCAGCATCCTGCGCCGGGTGGGCACGTAACCAAAGATAAAAGTCAGGCGGCCATCAGCGGGATCGGCGTCTGGAGCAATGCGGAATACCCCGCCGGTGACCGGACAATTTCCCACTGAAACCAGGCTGACCGGCCCCTCGTAGCTGCCCTCGTCCCATTCCAGCGTCATGCGCCATTCGGGTTTCTTTGCAATGGCGCGCAGAGCCGCCACCACGTAACGAATGACCCCGCGCAGCCAGACCATGCGGGCGTTGTAAATCGATACCACCGGCTCCAACCCCACCGCAGAATTATTATCGAAGGCCCACTGGTTGACTTTGCCCAGGTCGATGCGGCGCGTCTTGCCGGCTGCGATGCAGCCAGCCGCGCCTGGCAGATCGAGAGGCAGGCCGAGATTCACCACCAGATCGTTGGCTGTTCCCAAGGGGAGCACACCCAGGGGCCCAACAACATCCTCGCCGCCGGCAAGCAGCATCCCATTGACCACCTCGCTGATCGAGCCGTCCCCACCTGCGGCGATGATCGGGCTGTATCCCTGGCGCACAGCTTGCTCGGCCAGATCGATCGCCTGGTTGGGACGGTCGGTGATGACCAGGTCGAAGTCAACCCCGGCAGCGCGCAAGGCCTGCTCAGCTTCGTCTTTGCGCTTGAGAGCCGTCCAACGGTTGGCGTACGGGTTCAGGATAACTTTTGCGGGCATTGGTTATATAGGATAAACGCCGAATAGAAGTCTGTCAAGGATTTGATCTAATCTTTTTCTGGCCTGATCTGCTTTGACACGCTTTGCAGCTATTCGTGAGCGTGGTCGTGGTCATGATCGTGCGGCAGCAAGCGCTCCGCACCGGGGAGCAAACCAATTAACTGGGCTGGTTTGTGTATCAAAATGGGGAAATGCTGAGGGCATATGTAATAATCGTTCTTCTGGAAGTGTAGCTTCAACAAAGGCAGTTCGTCGCTGTTGGCCTGACATACGATGCAAGTAGACGGCATGGGCTAAGCTCCTGTTTCGAATGGTTAATTGCGTGAAAGAAGATAAGTTTACTACAGGTTTCGTCCTGTGCAAGGGTCAAAATTGCAGTGGTAAAATCTACCTAGCAACACACTGCTGTTCGCCTGGACGAAAGGCGAACTCACCCTGGCCTGCCAGCGCACATCCCGCGCTGGCGCGACTCGAAAAATCAAAGGACACACTTCGCTTATGAAAATTGCCATACAAACCAACGTGTGGAGCGACCAGCTCCACAAAAGCCAGCTCCCCAGCGTCCTGGCAGAAATCGCCCGGGCTGGCTACCAGGGCTTCGAGACCGGCGCACATCGCGTCGACCTGGAGCAGCCAGCCGCCTTCCGCAAGCTGGCCGATCAGCACGGCTTGCAAGTAGCCGGTATTCACACGCACGGCGAGCTCTACAACCCGCAGGCCATGCTCGAGGCGCAGGGGCATTTCCGCAAGATTGCTCATTTTGCCGCCGAGGCCGGCGCGGATTGCATCCTGTTCAGTGGCAAGGTCAAGGAGGATAAAACCGAGGACGATTTACAGAACGAGTGCCAGGCGCTGGAGCACCTGGGGGGCATCTGCGCCAGCCACAACCTGGCGTTCTGCTACCACAACCATTATTGGGAGATCGAACACAACCTGCGCGAGCTGCGCTACTTGTGCGATCACACCAACCCGGCCCTGGTTTCGCTGGCCCTGGATGTGGGCTGGGTACACCGCGCCGGAGGCTCTCCCAGCGAAGTCACTCGCCTGCTCCTGGACCGCATCGGTTACTTCCATTTCAAGGACTTCCGGGTGAAGAATTTCCACGAGGATACCTGGACCGAGCTGGGCGACGGCTACGTGAACTTCCCTGCCATCCTCGAAACTCTGCAAGGCCGCTGGGAAGGTTGGATCGCTGTCGAGCGCGACGAAACCCTGCCCAACGCCTTCGAGAGCGCCCGCGCCAGCCGCGCCTATCTCAAATCGATCCTGGGGTGAGGGCAGCGCCATGAGTAGTGGAAAAAACACCCGCGCCCCCCTGGGCGTGTGCATCCTGGGCTGCGGCATGATGGGCAACATCCACGCTGCCCATTGGCAAGCCCTGCCCGAGGCGCACATCGTGGCTGTGGTCGACATCCTCGGAGACCGCGCCCAGGCTATGGCCCAGCAGTACGGGCTGGACACCTGGTACAGCGACTACCGCCAGGCCGTGGCTCTGCCCGAGGTGGAGGTGGTCTCGGTGTGCGTGCCCACTCACTTGCATGCCGAAATGAGCATCCAGGCCATGCAGCACGGCAAACACGTGTTGTGCGAAAAGCCCATGGCGCTGCACGTGGATCAGGCCGAGGCCATGCTGCGCGCCGCCAGCACGCACAACGTTAAGCTGGGGATCGGCTTCATGCGCCGCCACTCGCCGCTGCTGGAGCAATTGCGCCAGCAGGTGCAGGCCAGCCGCCTGGGACAGCCCGCCTTGTATTACGCGGCCGACATCCGCCAGGTGCGCCCCAAGATCGCCATGCACGACGCCAACCAGAACGGCGGCCCGGCCCTGGACATGGCGGTGCACGTGCTGGATGTGTGGGCTTACGTGTTCGATTCGCCGCCAGCGGCGGTTTTCGCCCAGGGCACGGCCCTGGCCCGCCAGCGCCCGGAGCTGGCCGCCATCCAGGAGATCGCCCCGGACACCGCCACGCTGGTGGTGCGCTACGCCTCCGGCGATACCGGCACCTTCGTGGTGAGCTGGGGGCTGCCGCCAGGAGTCAACCCCCCCGAACAGCCCGACCAGGTGTACACCGCCGGCGGCCTGATCGAGGCTACCTGGAAAGCCAGGCAGCAGTCCTTGCGTCAAATGGTGGAAGGCGGCGAATGGCAAGAACTGGCCCTGTACGAAGAAGATATGTACCAGCGCGAAATCGCCGGCATGGCGCGCTGGATACTGGAGCGACCTGAAGGGTCGCCTGGCCAGGGTTTCCCGGCGACCGGCGAAACCGGCCTGGCGGCGCTGCGTGTGGCCCGCGCCGCGCTGGAATCGATCGAGACCGGCAAAGCGGTAGCGCTGGCCTAAAGCTCTGCCAATAAATCGAACTTACCTGGCCCGCCCGCCGGGATCACCCCGGCGGCGGGCCAGCGCTGCTGCGCCTGGGAGAGCAGCGAAGGGCGCACCACTACCAGGGCCAGCCGGTAAGCGCCTCCCGAGATGGCGTGCAGGCCAGCCTGCCAACCCTGGCCTTGAAGGAACTCGAGCGGGCCCAGTTCGTCTACGATGAGCACATCGCAGGGCGTGGCCTGCTGCAGCACAGTATTGCCCCACTCCAGCGCCTGCAGATCAAAAGACCAGCCGAGATCGAAGGATGACCTGGTGGGATTGGGCGACTGATTGAGGCTGCACCTGCCCTCCAGCGGCGCAGCCCGGCTCGCCAGCAAGCGGCGCTCACCGCTGCGCACATCCTCGACCTGAATGGCAATCTTCTCGCCCGCTTCGAAAACGCCGGGAGAAAGCACACCGGCTACATCCAGGCCAGAAAGGCGCGCCTGGGCGGCCTGGCGCTGGCAGAGCAGCGTCTTCCCCGCCCCGCGCTCACCCGTTATGAGCCATAGCTGCCCCACTGGGCCAGCACGCTTCACGTCCACAAGATCACCTTGCGCCCGTCTAAGGAATGCACCTGGATGGACAGGCCGTAGAGTGCGCTCAAATTTTCGGCAGTCAGCATATCTCCTACCGGGCCGCTGGCAAGCACTGCGCCGGCGCGCACCAACACCAGGTGGGTGGCGATCATCACCGCCAGCTCCGGCTCGTGGGTGGTCAGCAGGATGGTCACGCCCTCAGCAGACAGGCGGCGCAGCAGATCCAACAGGCGCGCCTTGTTGCTCAGATCCAGGTGCGCAGTCGGCTCATCCAACAAGAGCAGGCGCGGTTGCTGCGCCAGGGCACGCGCCATCATGGCCATCTGGCGCTCGCCGCCGCTCAGGCTGTTGATCGAGCGGGCAGCCATCCCCTCCAGGCCTACTTGCGCCAGGGCGTGCAGCGCCACCTGCCGGTCGCTTTCGCCGGGCATCTCCAACGGGTGGAGATAGGGTGTGCGGCCGAACAGGGCATAATCCCACAGCGAATACTCGAAGGGAATGCGCTCACTCTGCGGCACCAGGCCCATGCGCTGGCCAATTTCACGGCGGGAGAACTCGCTCAATGGCCGGCCTTCCAGCATCACCTGGCCGCTGCGTGGCAGCAAGCGTCCCAGCGCGGTGTGCAGCAGCGTTGTTTTCCCGGCGCCGTTAGGACCGAGGATCGCCATCACGCTGCCAACAGGCACTTCCAGGGATAAATGCCTGAGCGCTTCGATGTCACGTACATAACCGAAGGATACTTCCCGAAACGCCAGCAAGGTTTCACCGGAGGCGTTCATCGCTGCACCTTGACATTCTGCGTGACCATGAGCAGGATGAAGAACGCTGCCCCTGCCAGTGATGTAAAAATGCCCAGGGGGATCTCGCCGGCCAATAAGGTGCGCGAGAGATCATCGCACAGGATGGTGAAGATGGCGCCAACCAGCATCGAGGCAGGCAGCGCCAGGCGCGCATCCGCTCCAAACAGGCGGCGGGCGATGTGCGGAATGAGCAGCCCCACCCAGCCCACCATGCCGCTCACCGAAACGACCGCCGCGGTAGCGGCAGTGGCAGCCACCAGCAGCAGCGCCCGCTCGCGCCCCGGCGCCAGCCCCAGCGAAAAAGCGGTTTCGTCTTCCAGGGAGAGGATATTCAAGCGCCAGCGCATCCGGTACAGAACATATAGACCCAGCAGGGTGACCACCAGGATGGATTTCAAGCGCGCCCAGGTGATGCTGTACAGCCCGCCTAGCAGCCAGAAAGTGATCTCGGGCAACTGGCTGAGCGGGTCGGCGACGTATTTCAGCACGCCCAGCCCGGCGGAAAACATGGCTGAAACGGCGATACCGGCCAACACCAGGCGCAGCACCCAGCCTCCGAAGCGCACACGCCGCGCCAGCAGATAAGAGGCGCCCAGCCCCAGAAAGGCAAAAAACGTAGCGCTGGACTGCACCAACCAGGCAGTGTTACCCAGAAAAATGATGCTGAAGGCTGCGCCAAAAGCTGCCCCCTGCGAGACGCCCAGGAAGCCCGGCTCGACCAGCGGATTGCCGAAGAGCATCTGGAAGACTTCACCGGCAGCAGCCAGGCTCATCCCCAGCAGCAAAGCGGTGAGCAGGCGCGGCAGGCGCAGGTTCCACACCAGCCGCTGCGCCAGTTCATCGCTGGCGAGGCGCTCGAGGGATAGGAAACCCGCGGATGGGTAACGCCCGAAGAATAAAGAAAAAACCAGGACGACAGCCAGCAGCAGAGTCAGAACGAACAAGGCTCTGCTGCTGGAATTGAGAACCTTCGTTGCTGTAGGATCAGCGGTGGTCAGGGCAGGTCTCCGCCGAACAGGGGCCGGATGTTTTCCGAGAAGGACGCCTGGCTGATACCGTACAGTTCGGTGAAAAAGGTCTGGGCCTCCGCCTGGATATCGATATCGGAGAAAAGATCGGGGTGCAGTTTGGTTGCCAGCCAGGTCAGGCCCATGATCCAGCGTGAATCAGCCTGATCCCAACTGATCATATCGCTGGCGAAACCATACAGCTTGCCCTCCTGCACGGCGCGCAGGGACTGCCACTGAGGATCGGCTTTTAGAAGCTCAACCACTTCATTCACCGGCCGGAAATAGGAGATGATATAAATCTGGTCGGCGTCCCAGGCTGCCACCTGCTCCAGGGTGACCTTGGTCCAACCTTTACCCAGGTTGGCATCTTTCCAGATCGGGTTACCGCCGGCGGTTTCCACCAGGATGGTCTGCATCCAGCTCATGGGAGGCACGTTGAAGGCTACTTCGCCGTCCTTGTCGTTGTAATACAGCAGCAGGGTCCTGGGCTTTTCTTCATCTTTCAACCCGCTGGTTTTCTGGGTGATGCGCTCCACGCGCCCACGGTAGAACTCGGCCACCTTTTGGGCGCGCCCCTCATCCTGGAAAAGTTGGCCCAGGGTCGCCAGGTCGCGGTAATACTGCTCCGGGGTTTCGAAGTCGACGTACACCACGGGGATACCCAGGGTTTCGAGTGGAGCGCCCAGCGATTCGGCCAGGTAGCTTTTTAGAATCACCGCATCCGGTTTTTCAGCCGCGAGCTGCTCGGAGCTAACATCGTTATCGTATTTAGATTTACCTTCATAATTCGGGTCGATAACAGCCAGGAAGTTTCCGGTACCCTGGGTGCCCTTGCCCAAAACCGCAATGCGCTCCACCGCCTGTGGGAACAGGTACAGGGCATCGGCCACCAGCAGGTTGGCCTTGCCCGCCAGAGCGATGCGCTGCGGGACAGACTCGAACCTCACCTGGCGGCCGAGGGCATCGGTAACCGTAAAGCCCGTTGCCGCCGCCTGGGTCGGGGCAGTCTCCGCAGCCGTTGTAGCGGGAGCGGGATTGGCCTGGGTTGGCGCAGCCGGGCTGCAGGCTGCCAGGAATAGAGCCAGAGCGAAAACGAAACTGATATGTTTTATAAACACCTTTTTCTCCTTGTTTAGCGGCATTGAAATCGCTGCCAGATGCACGCGCCTCAAGAATAATTCTCGACAATATCTAACCACTCTAAAATAGCTTGCACCTGGCCAATACGATATTGGTAAATCAGCCATTCATAAGGCCTTTCAACCTGTAAAACCTCGGCCTGCGCTTGAAAAGCAGCCAACCACTGCTGGCAAGATGCTCGCTGCGCCTGCACCAGGGCATGCAGGCATGCCTCGCCCTCCTGGCGAGCAAAGAACATCTTGGCCATAAACTCCTGGCGCACCTGGCGGCTGTTCGGCACGGGGCGAGACAACCAATCCCGGAAAACTTCTACCCCTTGCGCAGTCAGCGAATACATTTTCCGGGGTGGGCGCGGTTCCTGAGATTGCAAAGCGCTGGTTACCAGGCCGCGCCCTTCCAGTTTTGCCAGCAGCGCATAAAGCTGGCTTTGCTTGATGCGCCAGATCATCCCCAGATCCTGTCTAGCAGAAAACTGCTGGTGGATGCTGTAGCCATGCAAAGATCCCTGGCGCAGCAAACCCAGCAAGATAAGTTCTAGAGTCAACGGTCGAGAAGTCATCGGGCTCATATTCACTCCTTGAATACTCAAGAGATAAGTATACATCAAGTCGATCCATTTTGGTATATAATCCCTGCCGTGATTGATTTCAGCTCCACCACTCTACGCCTGGGAAAAGCGCCTTGCCTGGCCATCACCGGCGCAGGCGGCAAGACCAGCGCCCTGCTGCGCCTGGCGCGCAGCTTCACCCCGCCCGTGCTGCTCGCCGCCAGCGCCCACATGGGCGCCTGGCAGCTTGGGCTGGCCGACGAACACCACGTGATCACCACGCTCGAAGAACTGGCCTCCTTCGAGACGCGCCTGCCGCAGAAAGTGCTGCTGTTCACCGGCCCGCTGCGAGCTGACCAGCAGCGCACGCACGGCCTGGAGCCACATCTCCTGGAGAGATTGGGGCAACTGGCCGCGGCGCACCAGGCCCCCCTGTTGATCGAGGCGGATGGCGCCCGGCGGCTGCCGCTCAAGGCCCCGGCGGCGCACGAGCCGCCCATCCCCGCCTTCGTGGAGCAGGTGCTGGTGGTTGCCGGGCTGTCCGCCGTGGGAAAGGCGCTCAGCGAGGAAAATGTCTACGGCGCGGAGCGTTTCGCCGCGCTGAGCGGCCTGCCCGTGGGCGCGGCGCTCGACCTGCCCGCCATCGCCAGGGTGTTGGCGCACCCTGCAGGCGGGCTGAAGAATATCCCGCCCGGCGCCCGGCGGCTGGCGCTGCTCAACCAGGCCGATACCCCCGAGCTGCAAGCCGGCGCTGCAGAAACCGCCGCCAGCCTGCTCGAGGCCTTCGAGGCGGTGGGGGTGGCGGCGCTGCACGGCGCTGACCCAGGCGGGCCGGCGGCGCAGCTTTATGGCCTACACGAACCGCTCTCCATCGTCATCCTGGCGGCTGGCGCGGCCAGCCGCATGGGAGCGCCCAAGCTGCTGCTGCCCTGGCGCGGCCAGCCCGTGATCCGCCACGTGGCGGACACCGCCCTGGCCTGCGGCGCCAGCGAAGTGACCGTGGTCACCGGCGCGCACGCCCAGGAAATCCGCCAGGCGCTGCAAGGGCTGCCGCTTCACTTTGCCCATAACCCGGATTGGGAAGCCGGGCAGAGCACTTCCGTGACTGCCGCCATGCGCCAGCTCTCGCGGCGCGCCGGCAGCGCCCTGTTCCTGCTGGGCGACCAGCCGCACATCCCGGCAGCGCTGGTGCGGGCCCTGGTCCAACACCACGCCCAGAACCTGGCCGCCATCACTGCCCCGGAAGTCGGGGGGCAGCGCGCCAACCCGGTGCTGTTCGATCGGGATACTTTCGCCGAACTGGCCGCCCTGAGCGGCGAGGCTGGTGGGCGGCAGCTCTTCGCCCGCTACGCTGAGCGCCTGGCGCGGCTGCCCTGGGATGACGAGCGCCTGCTGTTCGACCTGGACACTCCCGAAGATTACCAACGCCTGGTAGAATGACAGGCGTGAACACATCGACGCCGGACAGCGACGATCCTTCTGAAACCACCGCCATCAAGCGCCCCTCCCGGGGCATGCTGATTTTCACCCTGGTGTGGGCCGGGCAACTGGTCTCCACCCTGGGCTCCGGCCTGACCGGATTCGCCCTGGGCATCTGGATCTACCAGGCTACCGGCTCGCCCACGCTCTTCGCCATCAACCTGCTGGTGTGGATGCTGCCGAACATCGCCGTCGCCCCGCTGGCCGGCGTGCTGGCCGACCGCTGGGAGCGCCGCCTGGTGATGCTGCTCAGCGACAGCGGCGCCGGGCTGAGCTCGCTGTTCATCGTAGTCATGCTGTGGAGCGGCGAGCTGCAAGTCTGGCACGTCTACCTGGCGACTTTCTTCAACTCGGCCTTCAGCGCCTTCCAGTGGCCGGCCTATTCAGCTGCCACTTCCCTGCTGGTGCCCAAGCAGCACCTCGGGCGGGCGGGCGGCATGACCCAGGTTGGCGAGGCGATCAGCGAGTTAGCTACGCCCGCCATCGCTGGGGCGCTGTTCGTCACCGCCGGGCTGCCAGCCATCCTGCTGATCGACATCGCCAGCTACCTGGTCGCCCTGGCCACGCTGCTGGCGGTGCGCTTCCCGCGACCCAAAGCGACCGAGGAAGGCCAGGCCAGCCAGGGCTCCTTCTGGCGCGAGGCCTTCTACGGCTGGACTTACATCCGCCAGCGCCCTGGGCTGCTGGGCCTGTTGAGCGTCTTCGCCAGCCTAAACTTCCTGCTGAGCCTGACCTACCCGCTGCTGACTCCCATGCTGCTGGAGATGAGTTCCCCCGACATGGCCGGATACATCGCCTCGATCGGCGGGCTGGGCATGCTGGTGAGCACTGCGGCGATGAGCGCCTGGGGCGGCCCGCGGCGGCGCATCTATGGCATCGCCGCCGCCGAGATGCTGGCGGGCGCCTTCGCCCTGCTGCTGGGTCTGCGCCCGGAACTGCCCCTGATCGCCGCGGGCTGCTTCGGCATGATGCTGGTGCTGCCGGTTTCCAGCGCGTGCAGCCAGGCCATCTGGCAGAGCAAGGTAGCCCAGGACGTGCAGGGGCGCGTCTTCGCCATGCGCAGGATGCTGGCTTTCTCGGTCATGCCGCTGGCCTACCTGCTGGCCGGGCCGCTGGCCGAGGGCGTCTTCGAGCCGCACATGGCCCCTGGGGGAAGGCTGGCGGCGCTGCTCGGGCCAGTTACGGGCGTCGGGCCAGGGCGCGGCATGGGCGTGATGTTCGTCTGCGCCGGGGCGCTCTACACCCTGGTTGCCGCCCTGATCCTGCTGCTGCCGCGCATCCGGCGGGTGGAGTTCGAACTGCCGGATGCCATCGGAGAGAACGGTGACGAGAGAGCAAATGGGTTGGAATAAGAAACTGCCCTGAAACCTGTGCGAACAACCTGATAAATTCGAGAGGTCAGGTAAAAAAACAACCGATCGCGGTTATAATTTTGATTAACAGATGATTAGATCAAGAGATTTGGGGGCAAAAATCCGGGTAATGGTTGTTTGTAAACTTTTAGGAAGGTAAAGGTTACTACAAAGGATGATTCACCATGACTTCACTGGCGCAACTCGATCGCTACTTGCCTGAAGAAATCCGCATCCAGATCGAGCAACGTTACCTGGTGCGCATCAACCAGCAGGCGCGCCTGGAGCATATCATCCACGATCCCATTTTCTACCAGGAACCTGAAAACTACCCGCCTTTCTACGCAGATCATGGCGTCGTGCACTTCCGGGATGTGGCCTTGCAAGTGCTCCAGGTACTGAGCGGCGTACACGGGCTGCTGATCCCCGCCAGAGAATCCAGCCGGCTTGAATTTATGAAAGGCTACGGGGTCGTGCTGGCCTATATCCACGATATCGGCATGGCGGACTTTTCGCATTTCGGGCGGGCCATGCACCCGGAAGTCGCCTCCCAGGAGGTCTTCAGCCCTGGCTTCGAAGACATTCTACAGGCCATCTGGCGCGAAAATTGCGGCAACCTGGCCTGGCGGCTGTCCGGGTTGGCAAACGCAGGCGTTCTGGAGCAAGCGCCCAGGGAGGTGCTGCGCGAGATGCTGGCAATGGCCAATTGCCACAGCAAAAGCAAAGTCCCCATCGGGGTCCTGAATGATCCCCAGCAGTTGAGAACGGCGATGCAGGCGCACACTGGCACGCCCTTGAAGCAGCTCTATCGACAGAAACAGATCGAACAGGCCCAACAGGCGCTGCTGACTGCACAGGCGCAGCAAGACCAGGTCGCCATGAACCGCTATGCCCGCCTGCTTTTCGAAGCAGAACAGGCCGGCCAACCCAAAAATGGTTACAACCAGGACACTCCCACACCAGAAATCGAGAACGATGATCCTGCGAGGCGGGTGCGCCGTTCTTATACGGATTTCGAGCGAGACTCTTTCCGCTGGCTTCTAGCGCCGCACGAATTAGCCCACGAGTTGGTGGAGGACGTGATCGATACCTTGAGAGCCCTGCGCTGCGCCGACGCACTGCGCCAGCGCGGCACGGTGCTGAAGACCTCCGGCGGTTATGAAATCTTCGTGGAGCAGGGCAGCGCCGATGCGATCCTGGCTTTGCGCATGGAGGAAAACGGCAAGAACCGCCCTGCTCTGTACTTGCTGGAAATTTCCGAAACACTCTCGGCTGGCGAAGCCAATATCGCCGGCAGCCAGATCGACCGGGATGGCAACCTACGCATCGCCTTCCACCGCGGCGCGTTCAACAACCCGGCAACCACGCGACGAGCGGCCTATAACGCGGCTGTAGTGGTCAATGATATCCAGGCAGACGCCATCGAGAGTTTTACATCCCTTGCTGCCGAAAACAACCACCTCACCCGAGAGATCGAAATCCTGCTGGAGGGCGTGGACGACAACCTGGGATTTGCCGACCTGGTGCGGACAGAATTGCAGCGCATCAATCCGGCGGCGGCGGCGCGCACGCGCTGTGTGCCCTCCTTGCAAAACGCCGCTCAAAACGAGGTGGAACGCTACCTGCAAGCGCCAGCGCTGAGATGGGATGCGGAAGCGCGCCAGCAGGCCTTGCAGCGTATTGCCAGGTCGGGTCACAACACAACCGACATAAACCTGGATTTAGCCTTCCAGGAAGTCAAGCTGGTGCGGCTGCACGCCGGAGAAGTGCTGGTCGAAGCCGATGCGCCTTCCAGCTTTGTGTACATCCCATTGGGTGAAGGACTGCGCATCAACCCCCTGGGGGGCTACGCCTCTTTCCTGGTCAGTCCCTGGATGCCATTAGGCTTAACAGGCGTTATCCGAGGCGCGCCCAGGAACGCCAGCGTCAGCGCAGAGCGGGATGTCGCCGCGCTGATGATCCCCAAAGAGGTGTACCTGAAATACTGGCACAAAACCCACAGCGCCGAAGGACTCAAGCAGCATTTCGCCGAACAAGCCGCAAAGGCCAAGGTTCAAGAGGTAACCCACCTGAGCAAACTGGAAAGAACGGTGATCTTGCAGAGCGTACCACTGTTTGCTCACATTCCCGAGACCACCCTGGGTGAATTGGCAACAGCCGTACAGGAAGTGCACTTCTCTGCTGGCGAAATAATTTTCGAAAAAGGCGATCCTGGGAACAGCATGTACGTAATCGTCAACGGTCGGGTACGCGTCCACGATGGCGAAAACTTGCTGAACCGGCTTGGTGATGGGGATGTGTTCGGGGAAATGGCGCTGTTAGACCCCGAAGCGCGCATGGCTTCAGTGACCGCGGAAGATGAGACTCGGCTCTTCCAGCTGGAGCAAGACGCCTTTCAAACCCTGATGGCCGAACACTGTGAGGTGGCAAATGGCGTGATCCGGGTGTTGTTACAACGCCTGCGCGCCAGGGCGCAGGATGTAGCCCAGTTACGCAGTCGTCTCAAAGGTGAGGAAAGCGACCAGCACAGCGCGTCAGATAGCGCATAGACCCACACACGAACAGGCGCACGACTAATAAAGATAATGAATAAACTGAAGATGCTACTGAATATCGAAACCGGCGAAGGCCGGCTGGTGGGGTGGATGTTCCTGCACTCTTTCCTGCTGGGATTCGCCAACAACTTCGTACAAACGGCGGCGTTCGCCCTGTTCATGGTGACTTTCAACGCGCAACTGCTGGCGTGGGTCTACATCGCCAACGCCGTGGTTGTGCCGCTGTTGTCCATGCTGTACTTGAGGTTGGGCAAGCGCCTGTCCTTCACCAGGCTGCTATCCGCCAACCTGGGCTTCCTGTTGGTGATGATCCTGGCTTTCCGGCTGGGACTCGGGCTGCCAGAGGCGAATTGGCCGGTATTCATCCTGCCCATGCTGTTCCAGATCCTGGTGAATTTCGGCAACCTGGAGTTCTGGTCTCTGGCCGGGCGACTGTTTGACATGCGCCAGGGCAAACGCCTGTTCGGCGTGATCGGCGCCGGACAGTGGCTGGCGATTGTGCTTACCGGTTCGATGATCCCCTTCCTGGTCAGCCAGGTGGGCACAACCAACCTGCTGTTCCTGGCTGCGGCGGGCATCGCCGGCGCATGGATCTTGCTGGCTTATCTCTCTCGGGTGTATTCCGACCAACTCACGATCCCCACCAGCGACTCTACGACCCAGGCTGAGCGCCCCAAGGCAGTAAAGGAGAAACGTGCGCCCAAGTCTGCCAGCCTCTTCCGAAGCCGTTACGTGGTCTTGATCCTGGCGCTGGTAGTGGCCTGGTGGATGAGTTTCTTCTTGATCGACAATCTGTTCTACGATCTATCGGCGGCGCAATACCCCAGCGCAGAGCAGCTCGCCAGCTTCCTGGGCATTTTCCTGGCTTCCCTGGGCGTGATCACCCTGTTTTGCAACACCCTGCTCTCCGGATGGGTGATCAACCGCTTCGGCCTGCGCACCAGCTTGCTGGTGCTGCCTGCGCTCCTGCTGGCGGGCACGACCGCCATGCTGATTGGCGGGATCGCTGGAGAAGTAATCGCCTTGTTGTTCTGGCTGGTGGTCCTGACCAAGCTGCTGGATATGTCTTTGGGCTTTTCGGTGGACCGCGCCGCGCTCAGCATCCTGTACCAGCCGGTGCCAGCGGCCCAGCGCAGCCAGGCTGTGACCCTGGCAGAGGGGATCTTCCAGCCTTTCGCCAACGGCCTGGCAGGGGTCTTGCTGTTATCCTTCAGCGCATTCGGAACTTCCGGTTCCGCGTCCGCCTCCAGCCGTTTGCCCCTGCTGGCCGGACTGGTAGTCGTTGTGGCGATCTGGTTAGGCAGCGCCTGGCTGCTCGGCAAAGAATACCCGTCGATGCTCAAGCGCGCCTTGACCAGGCGTCGATTGGAAGGAGAAGCGCTGTTGATTGTGGATAAATCCAGCCTGGAAGTCTTGAAAAACGGGCTGAAAGATCCTAACCCAGGCGTGGCAATTTACTGCATGAACATGTTAGCCAGCGTAGATGCTCAAAGTTTGCCGCAAGTGCTGCTGGACCTCCTGGCACACCCGGCGCCGGAAGCGCGGCAAGAAGCGCTGCGGCGAATGCAGACTTGCGCAGCAGCAATGAGCCCGGCTGCCCTGCCAGCCATCCAGCATCTGGTGGAAACAGACCCATCGATACAGGTGCGAGCGGCCGCCCTGCGAGTATTGCCGGCCCTGGGTGAAGTGCAAATCACCCCAGAGCGCCAGGCAGGTGGCCAGTCCACATTCGACCAGGTGGCTGTTTTCCTGGAACACCCCGATCTACACATCCGTCAAGGAGCCATGTTGGGATTGCTGCACAGCGGCGGAATATCCGGTGTGCTGACTGCCGGACAAAGTCTATTGAAAATGGCTGAATCGCCGCACGCACACGAACGCCAGATGGCAGCCCAAACCCTGGGCGAAATTGGCGTAGAGAGTTTCTACCAGCCGCTCTTGCCTTTACTAAACGATGAGGATGTTCACGTACAGCGAGCGGCCTTGCTGGCTGCCGGTCAGTTACGCAGTCCCCGGCTGTGGCCTGTGGTCCTGGAGAAATTGACCTACCCGCGGGTACGCCAGGCAGTCACAGCCGCGTTGGTGATGGGAGGCCAGGCGGTTTTGCCAGAGCTGTTTGCAGCTTTCGAGCATGAGCGCCAACCAGAGCTTGCATCCTATTCCCCAACGATGGAAGTTCGTGCTTTGTTGGCGCGCATCTGCGGGCGGATTGGCGGGGAACAGGCGGTTGGCTGGCTGAAGGGGCACATGACGCATCCAGATGAAAAGGTGCGCCATCAGGTAGTCCAGGCGTTGGAACGCGGCAGCTACCGCCCTCAGGCAAACGAAACCGGACAGGTACAGATTGCAATCCGGGATGAGGCGCAGCGATCCACGGAAGTCCTGGCGATCCTGGTTGATCTGGACGAGCGAGACAGCCTGCTGCTCTTGAAGAAGGCGCTCCACGAGGCCTTGAATAACCATGTGCAGTGCATCTTCTCTTTGTTATCATTCCTTTACGACCGCGAGGCTATCCTGGGAGCACGCCAGGCCCTCCAGCAGACGGGCAGCAGCAAACGAGCTTATGCTCTTGAAGCACTCGACGTGAGTGTAGGAGCAGAGCTTAGAAATATGTTCTTCCCGCTGCTAAGCGATGCGCCCTATGCGCAGCGCCTGGCACAAATGCAGAAGATATTCCCGGAGGCCGCTCGCCAGGCAGCAGACGATGAGTCGCCTGACAGGCGCTCGAAAACGCAGTTACGCTTGCAAGAAATCATCAACGCACCAGAAGGTAGATACAGCCAATGGACGCGAGCCTGCGCCCTGTACGCCCTGGGCGTAATCAATGCAACAGCAAGCACAAAGGAGGCATCTATGCTCAGTACGATCGAGAAAGTGATCGTCTTGAAAAAAGCCAGTATCTTTGCCGAAACTCCTGATGAAACATTGGCCGAAGTAGCGCCCTTCCTGGAGGAAGTAGCCGTGAGCGCCGGAGAATCGGTGTTCCACAAAGGCGACCTGGGCGATTGCATGTACCTGATTGTGGATGGCGAAGTGCGCGTCCACGATGGCGAGCGCAGCCTGAATCACCTGAAGAGCGGGGATGTGTTCGGCGAAAGCGCGGTACTGGACGCGGAACCGCGCATGGCAACCGTTACAGCAGTGGTCGACACACAATTACTGCGTTTGAGGCAAGAGCAGTTATACGATGTGATGGAAATGCGCAGCGAGGTGAGCCGCGGCATTATCCGGGTGCTGTCCAGGCACTTACGGGCGCGCCTGGAGGATTTGCGCGAACTGCGCGATAGCCTGGGCAGCCGCGTAGAACCTGAGCAAGGATAAGACCGATGAAAACCACGCGCCCCGATTTCGAAAAAGCCCGACAGTACGCCCTGCAGCGGCTAGAAACTGAACTACCTCCCAGGCTGCTTTATCACGGCATGATGCACACCAGGGATGACACCGTGCCAGCCGCAGAACGATTAGCTGTGCTGGAAGGGGTCGAGGGGGAGGAGCGAATTTTACTGCTCACCGCCGTCTGGTACCATGACATTGGTTTCACGGAACAATACGAGGATCATGAATCGGCCAGTATGCGCATTGCTGCGGAGGTACTGCCTGAATTCGGTTACAGTCTGGAACAGATTGAGATCATCCGGGGCATCATTCAAGCCACGCGTATCCCCCAAAAGCCTCACACGCTCTTGGAGCAAATCATGGCAGACGCCGATCTGGACCTGCTCGGGCGGGATGACTTCTGGCAATTGAACCAGGCGCTATACAAGGAGCTGGCCGCGGTGGGAAAATCTTGCAGCACCAAGGATTGGTATCGCGGCCAACTGGCGTTCCTGCAAAGCCACGAGTATTTCACTGCCAGCGCAAAGACTTTACGCGCGGCTGGTAAACAAGCCAATATTCGTAAGATGAAGGTACGTATGATGGAACCAAGACAGACGACCAATGCAGCCGCCTTGTTGAGGACAGTCAGCCTTTTTGCTGAGACACCCGACGAGACCCTGGACCACCTGGCAACTTTACTGCGTCCCATCCAGGTTGAGGCAGGTAAATCCGTTTTCCAGAAAGGGGATTGCGGGGACAGCATGTATATCATCGTGGAAGGGCGCGTGCGCGTCCACGATGGCGACATGACTTTGAACTTTTTAGGCCCCTGTGACGTTTTTGGCGAAATGGCCCTGCTGGATACCGAAACACGTTCGGCCAGTGTAACCGCGGTGGAGACCACTCACCTGATGCAACTGGATCAGGAAGCATTTCAAACGGCCCTGGCGAACTATGCCGGTGTAGCCCTGGGTGTAATCCGCGTGCTCAACCGGCGCTTGCGTGCCCGGCTCAAAGACATGGCCCAGGATTTTGCCTACATGCAACAGATGGCGCGCATCAGCGCCTCAGCGGTAGCGCTGGAGGCCGGGCGATATGATGCACGCACGCTGGATGAAGTCTGCCAACGCCCAGACGAACTGGGCCAACTGGCGCGCGTTTTTCAACGCATGGCCGATGAAGTTATCGCCCGCGAGCAGCGGCTCAAAGAGGAAGTCATGCAATTACGCATCCAGATCGACGAGGAAAAGAAAAAGCACCAGGTAGAAGAAATCACTGAAACCGATTTCTTCAAGAGTATCCAGGAGAAAGCCAGCGAATTAAGAGCCAAGAAAAAATGAGTGAGATAAGTAAAGAAACCATTGAAATCCTGGCCAGTGTGTACATACCGGCCGATTGGCGCCAGGCAATCGCCCAGGGCCAAACGCTGCCAGAGCACACTCGCGGTGCAGCCCTCTTCGCTGATATTTCCGGGTTTTCCTCACTGACTGAGGCGCTGGTGCGCGCCATGGGCCCGCGCCGAGGAGTAGAAGAACTGCCCCAGCACCTGAACCGGGTTTACGATGCCCTGATCACCGAAATCGATCACTATGCGGGTAGTGTGATCGATTTCGCCGGCGATTCGATCACCTGCTGGTTTGCCGATGAACAGGTTGCCAGCAGTAGTTCTCCACCAGCCCGTTTCGACTGCGGGGCCAGGCGAGCCACAGCCTGCGGGCTATCGATGCAGCGGGTGATGCAGACGCTCGAAGCCGTACCTATCCCAGGTCAAGAACCTGTGTTTTTAGGCATCAAAGTAGCCATCGCCAGTGGCGAAGTGCGGCGCTTCGTGGTGGGCAATGCCGACATCCAGCTTATCCCCGCCCTGGCAGGCAGCACGCTGAACCGCATGGCCGCGGCGGAGCACCTCGCCAAACGCGGTGAGGTGCTGGTTGACGCGCCAACTATCGCCCAGGTAGAGGCGGCTGGCCTCACGCTCCAAGTCAGCGAGTGGCGTTCGGACGTAGAACCAAGCGATGAGCACAGGTTTGCAGTGCTGGATACGCTGAAATGTGACCTACACACAGTGGCAGAACCAGCGCCCTGGCCTCAACGATCACCGGCTGCCCTGCGCGAAGATCAGGTTCGCCCGTGGGTGTTGCCTGCCATCTATGCACGTTTGCGAGCAGGGTTGGGCGATTTCCTGACTGAACTGCGGCCCGCTGTAGCCGTGTTCGTGCGTTTCCAGGGCATCCATTTCGACGAAGATCCAAAGGCCGGGGAAAAACTGAACGCCTACATCCGTTGGGTGCAGCAAGTGATCACCCACTACGATGGTACACTCCTGCAGTTGACCATTGGGGACAAGGGCAGCTACCTGTACGCTACCTTTGGTGCGCCGGCCGGGCATGAAGATGATGCGCAAAGAGCCTTGAACGCAGCCTTGGAAATCCGCCAGGCAAGACCCGAATTGGATTTCATTCTGCCAGTGCAAATTGGGATCAGCCGGGGCACGATGCGTACCGGCACGTATGGGGGCCGTACACGACGCACCTATGGAGTCTTGGGCGACCAGGTGATCCTGGCAGCACGGTTGATGCAATACGCCCAGCCCGGTGAAGTGATTGTCAACCAAATTTTGAAAAAATCCCTGGGTGAAGCATTTACCTGGGATCGGCCTGAAGAGATCCGGGTGAAGGGCAAACAGGCCAGTGTGGCTATCGTCCGGCTGGGCGAGCGGATCGAACCCGGCGCACCCGTAGAATCAGCTAACCAAAAGGCGGCGGCTGGCCCTCTGGTGGGCCGCCTGGCCGAATTTGGGCGTCTAAAGGATGCTTTGGAAAAACTGCAAACGGGGCAAAGCCGGGTACTGATCATCCAGGGGCAAGCCGGTATTGGTAAGTCGCGCCTGGTCAGGGAGTTGCTCGACCTGGGCAATGGAGACAATTTAACCATCTTGCAGGGCGCCGGGCAGAGCATCGAACAGCACAGCCCGTATCGCGCCTGGCGCGATATCTTCAAAGCCTACTTCAACCTGGGGAACGGGAAGCACCGAGGGAATCCTGGCGTTCAAGCCGCTGCCCAAGCCAGTACAGACCCGGAGAAGATCAACCTGTTGCGCAAGACCGTGCGACAGTATGCCCCGGAGCGTCTCGAACACCTGCCTTTGCTGAACGACTTGCTAAACCTGGGCATCCCCGATAACAACCAGACCCTGACAATGGATGCCGCCCAACGCCAGCAGGCGCTGCTGGCGCTGCTGTTAGCTCTGATCCAGGGCAGAGCCAAACAAAACCCCGTATTGCTGGTTTTCGAAGATGCACAATGGTTAGACAGCCTGTCCTGGACCTTGATCCAACGCCTGGCGCAGCGATCTACCCCTGATTCCCGCCTGTTGATGCTGCTGGTGACGCGCCCTCTGGATGATGATGCCTCCCTGCGGGAAGCCAGTTCGGGGCTGCGCAGCCTGCCAGGTACAGAAATATTCAACCTGCCCCCGTTGAGCGGGGAAGAAATCGTAGCGATCACCGCGGCTCGCCTGGATCTGCCAGTAGCAGCGCTGCCGCCCGTGATTGCCAGCCTGGTGCGCCAGCGGGCCGAAGGCAACCCATTCTATGCCGAGCAACTGGTGCTGACCTTGCTGGAGCAAGGGCTGATCCAGGTGTTGAGCGAGGCGGAGCCTGTCCGCTGCGAAGTCTGCGAAGACCGGGCTGCACTGGAAGCAGCCTTGCCAGATACCATCCAGGGCCTGATCTTGTCGCGCATCGACCGCCTGCCCCTGGAACGGCAGTTAGTGCTCAAAGTGGCCGCAGTGATCGGCCGCAGCTTTGCTTATAACCCGCTCAGCCACACCCTCAAACAACACGCCCCCATCTCCGAGGCAGCTCTCAACGCCCACCTGGGAGCGCTGGACGCGCGCGAACTGGTCTGGCTGGAGATCCCCGAGCCAGACCTGACTTATATCTTCAAACATCTGACCGTACAGGAGATCGCCTACCAAACGATGGCCTACGCCCAGCGCCGCCAGATTCACCGGGAGGTGGCGCGTTGGTACGAAAGCGCCTATACAGCCGACCTATCGCCGGTCTATGCACTGCTGGCCCACCATTGGAGCCAGGCTGAAGACACCTCGAAAGCCGTGCACTACCTGCTCCTGGCCGGGGACGAAGCCCGGCGGCTGTACGCCCTGCCAGAGGCGATCCAGTTTTACCAGCGCGCCCTGGCCTTTCTGAGAGCAAGCGAACAGTACGAACACAGCGCTCGCACGCTGATGAAATTGGGGCTGACTTATCACCTGGCTTTCAATTACCGGGAAGCCCGGCAGGCTTACGAGGAAGGGTTTACCCTCTGGCAGCAAGCGGCCCAGGCCCGTCCAGAGCAGGCCGCCTATTCACCCGCGCAACGCCCGCTGCGCGCCGATTGCCCCTACCTGCCAATGACCCTGGATCCCGGCATGGCCGACGATATCGATACAGTCAGCGTGATCGACCAGTTGTTCTGCGGCCTGGTGGACCTGGAAGCCGGGTTGGATATCATCCCGGACGTGGCGCAAAGCTGGGAGATCCTGGAGGAGGGCAGGAAATATATCTTCCACCTGCGGGAGCAGGCCCGCTGGAGCGATGGCCAGGCGGTGACAGCCTCCGATTTCGAATATGCCTGGAAGCGCGTGCTAAACCCAGACAGCGGTTCGTTGGTGGCCCAGGCCCTATACGACATCAAGGGGGCGCGCGCTTATTCGCAAAGGAAGAACGAGGATGCCAACAGCGTGGGCGTGCAAGCGGTGGATGAGCACACCCTGGTGGTCGAGCTCGAACAACCGACCAGCTATTTTCTCTATCTTCTGGCCTTCAGCGCCAGTTATCCCATCCCCCGCCACGTCGTTGAGGCTCACGGCGAGGCCTGGACGCAGCCCGAGCACCTGGTCACCAACGGGCCCTTCTACCTGGAATCCTGGGAGCAAAGCAGTGACCAGGAAGGGGTACTGGCGCTGAAACGCAATCCCAACTATCACGGGCGCTTCAGTGGCAACGTGCAGCGCGTCGAACTGGTGGCCCATCCTGAAGAAGGTCAACGCCTGAGCGCCTACGAAAGCGGCGAACTGGACTTGCTCTCTTTCCGCAACCTGACCGGTGACCGCGACCAGGTACGCCAGCGCCACAGCGGCGAATACCTGTCGGCGCCTTTCCTGGCTACCACTTACCTGGCCTTTGATGCCACTCGCCCACCTTTCGATGACGAGCGCCTGCGCCAGGCTTTCGCCCAGGCAATCGACAAAGAGTTACACGCCGATATCCAGCTCAAAGGCTTTGCCTTCCCGGCCACAGGTGGTTTCCTGCCGCCAGGCATGCCCGGGCACACCCCCAACAGCGGCCTGCCTTTCGATTCTGACGAGGCGCGCAGGTTGTTGGCGGAAAGCGCAATGGGCCGCGCAGGAGCGCTTCAACAAAATTTTCCTGCAATCGAATTTCTGGCCGGCCCCGGCCAGGAATCCATCACTGCCTTCATCACAGCGCAATGGCAGGAGCACCTCGGCCTGGATGTGCGAGCACAAATCCTGGATTGGGAAGCCTTCATGCAGTGCCTGGATGGCGACATGCCGCACATATTCCTGAATATCTGGGTCAATGATTACCCCGACCCTGATAACTTCCTGCGCGCCAGTAATGCCATCCATTGGATTCGCTGGCAGAATCCGGATTACCAGAACCTGGTGGAAGCAGCACGGCGAACCAGCGATCAGAACGAACGCCTGGAGATGTACCGCCAGGCCGACCAGATCTTGATGAAGGCAGCCATGGTTGTCCCCTTTAATTATTGGCGCACGCATTTACTGATCAAACCCTGTGTCAAAAAGTTGCCCACCTCCGCCATCAAATGGTGGTACTGGAAAGATGTTGTCCTTGAACAGGAGGATGCGAAATGAACACAAATAGAGTCCGTCATACCTTGCAAAATCTCGTTATTCCTCTGGCTGGGGGTATTTTGCTGGCTGCCCTGGTACTTTTCGGGGCGCACTCCTCCGCCACAGCCACGGCTGAAGCGATAATGGATGAGACGGTGCGAACATCGCTACAACCCGCATCGCTCAACGCCAGCCTGCCCCAGGGCTTATCGCCATTGCCGACTTCATTTACCACAGATCTCGATGTTACCAACGCGGTCGCCTGGGGAGATATGGACGGCGATGGCGATCTCGATCTTGCAATCGGCAATGGCAACGTCTGCGATCCAGGCTGCCACGGGACTGCTAACAAAGTCTATCTAAACGAAGGTGGTGTAATCGCCTCTACTGCCGCCTGGACCTCTAACCAGAAGGATGATACCAAGAGCCTGGTATGGGCCGATATCGACGCGGATGGTGATCTGGATCTGGTTGTAGGCAGTACGTCCCAGGGAGCGCTGTTCTACCCGCCCAGGGTTTACCGCAATGATAACGGAATGCTGACAAAAAACGCCGTATGGAGCTCCAGTGTGTCAGCCGCTTCCAGCATCGCCCTGGGAGACATGACCGGAGATGGGTATCCAGAGCTGGCCGCGGGATGCCAGATCTTCATAAACGTTGGCGGGACTCTCAACAATAGTCCCAGCGCTTGGACCCCTACGGATGGCTGCGGAGGCATGAGCGTCGCCTGGGGCGATATGAACGGCGACGGGTTGCTAGACCTGGCAGTTAGCGGGCGCGGCACCGATATCAAAGTATATTTGAATCTGGGCGGAACGCTGGAGACTGCTTCAACCTGGACTTCCACGGATGGAGGCGCCTGGAGCATCGCCTGGGCAGACGTTGACCAGGACGGCGACCTGGACCTGGCCGCCGGTAACAATGCGGTTTCCGTGGGAGTGAACAAGCTCTATCTCAACAATGGTACCACATTGAGCACCAGCTCCGATTGGACCTCCGGTGAGGCCGCCTGGGGAGCCCGCAGCGTTGCCTGGGGCGATGCGGATGGCGATGGCGACCTGGACCTGGCTGCCGGAGGCAAATCATCACCCAAGATCTACATCAACACTGGCGGGACTTTAGAAAGCACACCTTCCTGGTCTGCCACAGACCAGGGCGAGGTCGCCAGCCTGGCCTGGGCGGACATCGACGGCGACGGCGACCTGGACCTGGCTGCCGGTAACAGCAGCAACAACCGGCTTTACCTGAACAAAGGCGGCCAGCTTCTGCAATCCAGCGCCGGTTGGACCTCGAGCGATACGATCAACATCGGGCACAGTGTTGCCTGGGGGGACATGAATGGCGACGGCCTCCTGGACCTGGCTCTGGGAGGCGCTTACCAGAACAGGGTCTATCTGAACACCGGCAGCCGCTTGCAAGCAAACGCGGCCTGGAGCTCGACCTATGGACTCGACCGCAACACGCACAGCCTGGCCTGGGGGGATGTGGATGGCGATGGCGATCTAGACCTGGCTGCTGGCGATGGGCCCATCCTACAAGGTTCTCCACCCGCATGGATTGGCGGCCAGAACCACCTGTATATCAATCAGAACGGCAGCTTGCAGGCCGGCCCGTCCTGGACCTCCAGCGATACCGCCACGACTTACAGTGTTGCCTGGGGGGATGTGGATGGCGATGGCGACCTCGATTTAGCTGCAGGCAATGGGCCGCGCCTAATCTATGGTTTACCGTCCGTCCCCGATCATAACCGGGTCTATCTCAACGTAAATGGGACCCTCCAAACCAGCGCAGCCTGGAACTCGGCGGATACAGACGACACCGAAAGCGTGGCGTGGGGCGACGTGGATGGCGACGGCGACCTCGACCTGGCAGCAGGGAACTGGTTTGGACCTAACAAGGTTTACCTGAATAAGGGCGGTGTTCTGCAAACCAGCGCCTCCTGGGCTTCGAATGATGCTGACTACACCCAGGCCATCGCCTGGGGCGATATTGACAACGACGGCGATCTCGACCTGGTTGCCGGCAATTTTTGGGGGCCGCTCAAGATTTACTTCAATCACGGTGGCACCTTGGAGCATGTTGCCTCTTGGGTCTCTTACGACTATAACGCCGCCCGCTCCATTGCCCTGGGCGATGTGGATGGCGACGGCGACCTGGACCTGGCCTGCGGTAGTTCGAACGATGATTCCAACGCCGTTTACATCAACGAAGGCGGAGAGATGCAGCGCACTGCCGCCTGGAGATCGACTGACACCACTGAAACTTACGGCGTGGCCTGGGGCGATGTGAACGGCGATGGCCTGCTCGACCTGGCTGCCAATAATTCCGGCAGGGCTAAAGTCTACCTGGCTCTCCGCCCGGCCTACCCGCCATACCCCGGGCAGGCCCAGACAGTTTTCACCGAACTCTACGGGGGCCCTGTTCAAACTTTCAGTAACCTCGTCACCGCTCTGGCGCCAGCCAACTTCTATGCTTCACCCGCCATACACCAATCTGCCACGATTCCCATATCGTACACGCTCTCTCACCCTGCCGGAGAAGAGATCAGGCAGGTGCAGGCATTCTATTCCCCCGATGGCGGCGGGCGCTGGCTGCCGGCTGTAGCCACTTCTACAACGATCACAACCAATTTACCTACGGCCCTGGGACCGGTCACACATACGCACCAAATTTATTATTGGGACGTTTTCCGCAGCAGTTTCTTCGGTCAAAGCGACAACGTTGTTTTTCGCATCTCAGCCCTGCCAAGTCCCAAGCCGGTCCCCAACAGCGCAGTCAACCCCTTCCAATGGCCTTTCACTTCAAGCCAGAGCTATCCATTCCGGGTGCGCGGCACACAGGTGCGGGTGATTTCCGATACCCTGCCCGTTGAAGGCGCCCTGGTAATGCGCATTCCGAGTGGGCAGAGTGTTGGTGGAACCCCTCTGTCAGACCCGGCGGGGCGACCCTACCTGACCAACCCAAGCGGCTATTTACCCGGGCGCGGCGTGATTGAAGTAGGCGATACGCTGGTAGCTATGCTGCCAATCTCCCACACTGAAACCTATACACTGTACTACACGAATGCCATCACCAACGCCATTGGCCTGGAAGGGCACTCTGTGGAAGCCGCCGGCGTGCAGACCATCACGGTCTCCTCACAGCATCCTCTGATGCTGTTCAACCTGGATATCTCCTTGCAGTGGGATGCGCGCAACGATACCCGCTTCCTGGAGCCCTTCAAATACAATCTACAGCGGGTTTCCGAGCTGCTCTACGATTGGAGCAACGGCCAGGCTGCCCTGGGTAAAATCACCATCTACCACAACCGCCAACACTGGAACGAGGCCCACATCCGCGTCTACGCCTCCAACCGTTTGCGCCCCAGCGCGGTGCAAGGCGGCATTGTCAGTGATGTGATCACTGACACCAACCCGGTGACTACCACCAACTTCGTCCCCGGCCAGGTGCACATGGGTGCAGTGTGGAACCGCTACGGCGAGCCTGGCAGCAACCTGGGCGAGGACTGGCCGCGCACCCTGGCGCACGAGCTGGGCCATTACGCCCTGTTCCTGGACGACAACTACCTGGGCATGGATGCAAACGGCCAGATCATCCCGGTCAGCACCTGCACCGGGGCTATGGCCGATCCCTACCGCCAGGATTACCCCTACGACGAATTCCACGCGGACGCCGGCTGGATCCCGGACTGCGAGCAAACCCTCTCCAACCAGCTCAGCGGCCGCTCCGACTGGTCCACCATCCAGGCGTTTTACCCCTGGCTGTCCAAGGCCTCTCTCAGCAGCGGCCCCACTCGCCTGCCGCTGCAGGTAACGCAGATCGTGGAAGTCTCGCCATCTACCCCTCCGGCCGCTCTCGAAGATCCCACCTTCTACCTGATTTCAGAACTCAACCAGCGCGTCGAGCCCGGATCTGGGGCGCGCGCTTTCCTGTATCAGGATAACTGGGCCATCGACCTGGGACGCGCTACCCTGGATCATGTCCTGGCGCGCGGCGCCCGGGTAGACGACCAGGTGTGCGTCTACGACCCTGAAGCACGATTGGTCGGCTGCGAGACGGTCAAAGCCGGCGATGAACAAATCCTGATGGTGCACTTCCCAGACTGGCGGCCCGACCTGTGGGTCACCCCGGTGAATTCGACCACCATCGGCCTGGAAATGTCCGGCGTGCCCCTGGGATTGTCGCTGAACGCCCGTCTCTACCCGCTCACCGGCCCGGCGGTCAGCACCATCTCCCTGAATACCGCATACACCGGCACCTTCCACCTGGCTGACCCGCTCTTCGAAGGCTACGTGCGCGTCTGGGTTCAAGGCGCAGCCCAACCGGAAGAGATGATCGCCGATTTCACCGTGGGTGGAAACCCGGTCAACATGCGCGGCTCGAACGTCAACATGCGCGGCTCGAATGTCAATATGCGCGGCTCCAATGCCCCGGTGACCTCCTCCGACGGGCAGGTGATCCTGTTCGTGGATACGCGCAGCCTGACTGCCCACCAGTTCTACAGTTTGCAAGCCACCACCGAAGTGCCAGAACCCCTGCCCTGGGCCAGCGTGGTCGGGCGCGCCTACCGCCTGACGGCTTCGGAAGATGCCCCTGATCTGAACGGCGCTTCGATCAACTTCACCTACATGGGCGACGAAGTCCCCCTGGGCGGCGAGCCCTGGCTGAAGGTGTACTACTGGGATGGCAACGACTGGACGATGCTGCCCACCAACCTGGATCCTTATTACAACAACGCTTCCGCCCCCGCCCAGGGCGAAGGCGTCTACGTGCTGATGTCCAGCTTCGAAGTCAGCCTGTACGGCCCCGGCTGGAACCTGGTGGCCTACCCGCTGCAAGACTCCCAGCCGGTGACCCAGGCGCTGCAATCCATTGAAGGCGACTACACGACGGTGTATGGCTACCGGGCCAGCGATACCATCGATCCCTGGGAGTTCTATGATGTGAGTGTGCCCGACTGGGTCAACGACCTGGCCCTCCTGGAATACGGCCACGGCTACTGGATCAATGCCTCCGAGACGATCACCTGGTATCTCTCCCCGAAAACCAATTCTCTGGTGGAACCGGCCCAAAATGCCAGCTACATGCTGCCTTACCCGCCGAGCAGCTTCTACGGACAGGTGCATGGCTCGCCGCCTTTCTTCGAGCCAGTCGCAGGCATGCCGGTGACGGCCTGGATCGGCGACAAGTTGTGCGGGCAGAGCAGCGTTCAGGATGTTCCCGGCTACGGTTTGGCCTTCGTCATCGATGTGTTCGCCGAAGATAGCCTCGCTCATACCGGCTGTGGCCTGCCCGGCCGGGAAGTGCGCTTCAAAGTGGGTAGTGAAACCATGATCCCACAGGCAACCTGGGATAACAGCCAGATCTGGGAATTGATCCTGAATGCCTCCTTGCGCTTCATCTTCCCGCTGGTCTACCATTAAGCGAAGCTGTGGTATGAGTATCTTCGTATGCATAATTTCCTGACCAACCTGTCGATCTTCGGGGATCTGGATGAAGCCGCTGTACAGGCGCTGGCGGCGGAACTGGAGGTACTCAAATTGCCATCTGGAGGCGTTCTGTTTCACCAGGGCGACCCGGGCGACGCGCTGTACATCGTTGTCTCGGGCAAGCTGCGCCTGATCCAGAGCCAACCGAATGGCGTCGAGACCTGCCTGGATGAATTAGCTCCAGGGGCATGCGTCGGTGAAATGGCGCTGCTCACCGGCCGGCAGCGCATCGGCACCGTGATCGCCAGTGAAGAGACTGAACTGGCGCGCCTGTCTAAGGCCGCCTTCGAACGCCTTGCAGAAGATCACCCCTCTCTCCTGGTCGGGTTAGCCAGTCAATTGTCCCCACGCTTCCAGCGCGCCCAGGGCAGCCTGATCCTGACGCGCCTGTTCGGAGAATTAGACAAAGCCACCCTCAACGAATTGCAGTCAAACCTGGAATGGCTCCATCTCAACAGTGGTCAGGTACTCTTCCGCCAGGGCGACCCAGGCGAGGCCATGTATATCGTTGTCCAGGGCCGCCTGCGCTTTGCAGTGGAGGAGCCCGGAGGCAGGTCACGCATCCTGGGTGAAGTCGGTGCGGGTGAGAGCATCGGCGAATTTGCCCTTTTCGCCGAAAGCGGCTCTCCCGAGAGTTTGCGCAGCGCCACGGTGTATGCCACACGCCTGACGGATGTCATCACGATCACCCGCCCGGTCTTCGAGGGGCTGTTGTGCCAATATCCCCAACTGCTGCTTAGCCTCACCCGCCGGGTAATCCAGCGCCAGCGTCTGATCGTCCAATCCAGCCTGCCTGAGGTAAGGGCCCTGGCAATCAGCGTGATTCCAGTCCGGCCTGGGGCTCCTGTAGATGCGTTTACCAGCCAACTGGCAAGCGCCCTGTCTGCCCTTGGATCGACCCTGTTGCTGAGCGCCAGCAGCTTCGAGCAGCTTTATGGAAAGCCCGGGAGTGCTCAAACGCCGCTCGATCACCCCGCCAGTGCGGTGATCCACGTCTGGCTGGATGAACACGAGCGCGAACAAAATTTCGTGATCTACCAGGCCGCGCCCGCCCTGGACGAATCCGGACAGATGAACCCCTGGACACACCGCTGCCTGGAAAATGCCGACGTGATTCTATTAGTCGGCGAAGCCAGCACCGATCCAACCACCTCCCCTGTCGAAGCCGCCCTGCCAACCGCGCAAACGCGGGCGCGCCTGGAGCTGGCTTTGCTGCATGCGGACGATTGCCAGATGCCCCAAGGCACACAAACCTGGTTAGCGGCGCGCCGTGCGGGCGCTTTCCCTGTACAGGCACACCACCACGTGCGCCTGGGAAACGCCAGCGATTTTCGTCGACTGGCGCGCCGGGTCAGCGGACGCCCGGTCGGGCTGGCCCTGTCCGGAGGCGGCGCCCGCGGGTGGGCGCATATCGGCGTTTTCCGGGCGCTGCAAGAAGCCAACCTGGAAGTCGATTGGGTTGCTGGCAGCAGCATGGGCGCCATCCTGGCTGCCTGTTTCGCCCTGGAATGGCCACTCGAACGCATCGACCAACTGGCTACCCGCTTCGCAAATCCCAAGCTGTTACTTGACTATACCCTCCCCTATACCGCCATCACTGCCACCCGGCGCGTCACCAGCTTGCTTCAGGAGTTGAGCGCCGGCATCAACGTCGAAGATACCTGGCGACCCTTCTTCTGTGTCTCATCCAACCTGACCAAAGCGGAGGAACGCTTGCACTTTAGCGGGCCCTTGTGGAAAGCCATACGCGCCAGTATGGCCTTCCCGGCCGTCTTTTCTCCGGTGCTGGATGAAGGCTGCATCTTAGCCGATGGAGGCGCGGTCAACAACCTGCCCATCGACCGTATGCGCCAGGTGTGCCCGACTGGCACCGTGATCGGCGTCGAACTGGTAACCGATGCTTCGGGCGGCAACTGTGTCCAGCAATATAATTTCGGCCCCAGCCTGTCAGGTTGGCAAGTTCTATTCTCACGCCTGAATCCATTCGCCCAGCCGATCAAAGCTCCAACGCTGCTCGAAATCGTAGCCAGCATCGTCGATAATAACAGCCGCCAGCGCCTGAACGAAGTCCGGCGTTTCGCTGATTTGCTGATCCAGGTGCCCGTCGATCAATATGGTTTGTTGGAATTCGATCAATATGCCGAGATCGCCGAGTTGGGCTATACGACCGCTAAGAAACAACTCGAGGGCTTCCGGCCCAGATAAAAACGATCCTCATCAGTCACGATACATCTCCCTGGCCTCGAGTCCGGGAGATGTTTTGTTTAGCCTGTTCCCAGGATGTATCGAGATATATATCCCATCTCTATACCCAGATATATAGACAAAATTTATAGAAACCTTTACAGTTTACTTCTGGAGCTTTGATTATTGAAGAAAATCCTCGAATCCCCCAGCCTGAATCTGCTGCGCAACCAGATCGACTTCACGCGCGTACCCTTCAGCGACCGTGGCTCGCGCCTGCTCGTGTTCCCAGAACCAGAAAAATCCCAGCTCTACATACGTCTGGCCGAGCGTCTGACCAGCATTGAAGCCGACATCGAGGCCTACTTACGCAGGCCACCCTTTATTCGTGGATTGTGTATCATTGATGGCGAAGGAAAAGCCCTGGAATATGAACTGACTTCATATCCACATGCGCTATATTTCACCACCCGGCTGGGTGATTTCAGCCTGGCATTTCAGGATAACCATACCCTGGTATTCGGACTGCCTCCAGATAGCAGTCCCGCAGGTATCCAGTTTCACGTCTCTCCACAACTGTGGAAAGAAACCCCCCAGGGCGGCGAATTCAAATCCATCCGTGACCTGTCCTATACTACCAACAGCGAGCCGATACTCAACCGGATTACCCCAGAAGGCGGCGGCTACAAGATCGATTTCATCGTCCGGCCCAACGAAGAAACCTCTATCGCCTTCTTCATTGGGAAAAGCTTGCCTGCCGCGCAAGATCTGCTGCCGTTCTCAACAATTTGTGATCAAGCCGAACTGCGCTGGCAGGAATGGTTTGGCAAAGCACCTCCAGTCGCGGAACATTTCCGCCGCACTTACACATACGCCTGGTGGGTGATGGCCAATAACCTGGTGCGGCCTCTGGGCAGCATCGCCTATGAAGCCATGATGCCTTCCAAAGTCAATTACGTTGGCCTGTGGCTGTGGGACAGCGCCATGCACGCCCTGGCCTTCCGTCACGTGGATCCAGAACTGGCGCGTAACCAGATTCGAGTCATGCTGACCTGCCAACTACCAGATGGCATGTTGCCAGACGCGGTTTACGATGAGGGCATCATCTCTGAAATCGATCACCCCATCCGCGCCGAGGTCACCAAACCACCCATACTGGCCTGGATGGTGCTCAAGCTGCACGAAACCGACCCCAACCTGGAATTCCTCCAGGAAGTCTATGTGCCGTTGGTGCGCTGGAATGCCTGGTGGTTCAGCATGAACGATGATGATGTGGATGGGCTGGCGCAATACAACCATCCCTACTCTTCCGGCCTGGACAACAGCCCGCTGTGGGACGAGGGCATGCCGGTCGAGTCTCCGGACCTGAATACATACCTGTGCGTGCAGATGGGTTCTCTGGCATTGATCGCAGAAGCCTTGGGGATGCAAGCTGAAGCGTTGATGTGGCGACGGCGCTCCGCGGCTATCGTTAGGCGCATGATCGATGATTTTTGGGACCCGCAGGCGGGCGTATTCCGCGCCACGCATGAAGACCAACCCATCCAGGTGATCACTCCGTTCAACCTGTACCCGCTGTGGACCGGACAGCTCCCCCACGATATCCGCACGCGCCTGATCGAACATCTCACAAATCCAGATGAATTCTGGGGGGACTTGGCCCTACCGACAGTGGCGCGCAATGATCCCCGCTACGACCCTGACACGATGTGGCGAGGGCCGATCTGGGCAAATATCAACTATTTCTTCATCGAGGCCCTGCGCCAATTGGGCGAACACGGCCTGGCTCAAGAGCTTACCCAAAAAACCCTCGATTTGATCATTAACCATCCAGGGGTCTACGAATACTATAACGCCGAAACCGGCACCCCTCCGACACTTGCTGCAGAAGCCTTCGGTTGGACAGCGGCTGTTTTCATCGACCTGGCAATCACCGCCAGCCGAGAAGCAACAGAAGCAGGATTGCCGCCAGATTAGAAAATTACCCGGAGATCGCCATTATGGCTGAATGTCTGCAAGAGAATCATGCTTTCAATCGCAATGTGATCATTGCCTCGAATCGGGGGCCAATCACATTCCTTCAAGATGCAGAAGGAGAGTTAGTTATCCAACGCGGGTCAGGTGGTTTGGTAACCGCCTTGCGCGGGATCGTCCACCAGGTCAATGCCACCTGGGTTTCATGCGCGCTAACCCCGCAAGATTCAGACTGGTCATCCGGCGCTATTCCCATCTCGGAAGGCAGTGATTCAATCAACCTGCGCTTCCTCTCGCCTTCTCATGAAAGCTATGAAGGCTATTACAACGTGATTGCCAATCCATTATTATGGTTCTTGCAGCACTCCATGTGGGACGTGCCGCGCGCTCCGATAATCAATCGTGATACCTGGAAAGCCTGGGATCACGGCTATACGCAAGTCAACCGCTTGTTCGCTGAAGCCCTGGTCGATCTTTCAAGACAATCGAGTGGATCAACTCTGGTGATGCTGCAAGATTATCACCTCTACCTGGTGCCAGGTTTCATACGCCAGATGCTGCCACGCCGCCAACGCCCGACGATCTTACAATTCATTCACATCCCCTGGCCTGGACCAGAATATTGGGGCATCCTGCCTCCAACAATGCGCCAGGCGATCCTCAAAAGCCTGTGCGCAGTGGATGTTTTAGGGCTGCAGACCAGCGATGATGCGCTCAACTTTATCCGCACCTGTGAGACCTATCTGCCGCGCGCCAGCGTGAAATATCGCTACGGGCGCGTCTGGTATCGCAACCACGCCACGCACGTGCGCGACTTTCCGATTTCCATTGATGTGCAGGCGCTGCGACAACTGGCCGACTCTCACCAGGTCAGCTCTTACCTGTCTGAAATCCAGGATATCGTTTCGGATCGCAAATTAATTTTACGCATCGACCGTATCGAACCCAGTAAAAACATCGTGCGTGGCTTTCAAGCCTTCGAGGAAATGCTCGACCTGCACCCCGAATACATCGAAAAAGTTTCCTTCCTGGCCCTGCTGGTGCCCTCACGCATGGATGTACCCGAATACCGGGGCTACCTGGATGACTTAATGGCCGCGGCGGGACGCATAAACGCCTGTTATGGTACACCTTCCTGGGAACCGGTGCGCGTGCTGGTAGGTGAAAACTATGCGCGCGCTGTGGCCGCGCTGACCCAATACGATATCTTGCTGGTCAACTCGATCACCGATGGCATGAACCTGGTGGCCAAAGAAGGCCCAATGGTCAACCAACGCGATGGCGTATTGATTCTATCCGAGCGCACCGGCGCCCGGCAGCAGCTCGAAACAGGCGCCCTGGTTATTTCGCCCTGCGATATCTACGCCACTGCCGAGGCCATGCACCAGGCTCTCAATATGCCAGCGCAACGACGCCAGGAACTGGTTACTCGCCTGCGCTGGATCATCGAACGCAACGATATCTCGGCCTGGTTATGCCAGCAGATCGATGCAATTGCCGAATTGGATCTGTAATCTTATGGAACGAACAAAACCCACAATTGGCATCTTACACTACACAGCTTCACCTGTCGTAGGCGGCGTGGAAGCCGTGATCGATGCTCAAACCCAACTGCTATCGCGCGCCGGATATCCGCTCCGGGTGATCACCGGCAGAGGCAACGCTAACGCTTTTCCTGCCAGCACCCGCCTGGTCACCATACCTGAAATGGACACACAACACGCGCACTGGCTGCCGCTGCACCAGGCGCTGGAAAACGGGGCGAGATCACCCGAGATACAGAACCGATTCGAGGAGGCAGTCGAGCATTTGCAGAAGGCGCTGGCCAAGCACGTCTCAACTTGCGATACACTCATCATCCACAACGTCTTCACCAAGCACTTCAACCTGCCTCTCACCGCCGCATTACACCGCCTGATCGATAACGGACTGATCCGGCACAGCGTGGCCTGGTGCCACGATTTTTCCTGGACCAGCCCCAATTCGCGCTCGAAGGTTTACCCGGCTTATCCCTGGGATCTGCTGCGCAACGGGCGCCAGGACACACACTACGTGGTTGTTTCCCAGCAGCGGCAGGCAGAACTGGCCGGACTTTTTGGTTGGGAGCTGGAACGCATCCAGGTTATCTACAATGGTGTTGATCCGGCTGAGCTTCTTGGCCTGACCCCGCAAGGTATGGAGCTGGCCCAACGGCTAAACCTCTTGGGAAGCGATTTGAGCTTGATTATGCCAGTCCGTATTACCAAAGCCAAGAATTTCGAATACGCTTTGCGCCTGGTTGCTGCGATCAAACGCCGCGGCTGCAAGGTAAAGCTGGTAATCACCGGTCCGCCTGATCCCCACGATCCGGAGAACTTGAAATATTATTCAACCTTGCTGGAACTGCGTTCCGAACTGGAGCTGGTCGAAGAAGTGCGCTTTGTGTACGAGTCGGGGCCTGTTCCAGGGCAGCCCTACCAGATCAGCAGCCGCCAGGTGGGTGAGCTATATCGTCTGTGCGACATGCTGCTCATGCCCAGTCATCGCGAAGGTTTCGCCATGCCAGTGTTGGAGGCCGGATTAGCAGGTTTGCCGGTGGTATCTACAGATGTGCCCGCCGCCAGGGAAATCGGCGCAGAAGATGTGTTTATTTTCAACGCGCTCGAAATGCCGCCTGACGATCTGGCGCAATATCTCCTACAGCGTTCCCAACACGATCCCCTGCTTCGCCTACGACGACGCGTACGCCAGAATTACACCTGGGATACGATTTTCGCCAGGCATATCGAGCCCTTGCTGAGAAATTAAAATGCAAGGGTTGTTACACGGTCCCGAATCCATACGCTTGCGCCTGTCCCAGGCCAAACGCCTGTCACTGTTCCTGGATTACGATGGCACACTGGCTGACTTCGCGGCTACCCCGGACGAGATCTGCCCCAACCCGGCGTTGATCGAGCTGCTATCGCGCCTGGTTCAGCAGCCGAACCTGCGCCTGGCTTTGGTCAGCGGCCGGCGGCTCGACCAGGTGCGCCAGTTGTTACCGATTCCGGGCATGCTGCTGGCTGGAACCTACGGGGTTGAGATTCTGACTGGAACCGGTGAGCACATCAACCGCCTGGATTTCGACCAGGTACGCCCGGTGCTGGAAGCAATCAAACCAGCCTGGCAGGCATTGCTGGTCAATCGCCAGGGATTTTTCCTGGAGGATAAAGGCTGGTCTTTGGCCCTGCATGCTCGCTTTGCCGAAAACGGGGAAGCCGAACAGGTATTATCCACGGCCCGCCAGGAAGTCAGTAACTTGGCCACCAATCCTGACTTTCGCTTGCTCGGTGGACACAAGTTCCTCGAATTTAGCCCAATACTGGCCGATAAAGGTCAAACAGTGCGCTACCTGCTCGAGAGCTATCCCTACCAGGGCGCTCTGCCTGTATGCCTGGGCGATGATGATAAAGATGAGCGAGCTTTCGAGGTTGTCCAAAATTCGGGGGGGATAGCCATCCTGGTCTCCAGCTCGCCACGAACTACCCTGGCCAACTTGCGCCTGGAATCAACCCGGGCCGCCCGAGGATGGCTGGCAGGTCTGCTCGACGAAAGCACTTAAACCTGGGTATAATTTACCTGTAAGCCTCTCACCCGCACAGTGCGGGTTATTGTAGTGAACGGACAGGTATGAGCAAGATCCAGGTTCTGCTAGTAAACGAAATTCGCCTGATGGGCAACGTGATCGCCGCCTCACTGGAAGACGAGGCGGATATCACTATTGTTAGCTGCGTGACGAACTCTGAAGAAGCGATCCAGATCATCCGTGAGGAGAAAGTGGATATCGCCCTGATCAGCACACGCTTGCCCGAGCAAGGCGCTTTGAACCTGACGCGGGAGATCTCGAATATCGCCCCCGCCACCAAAGTGCTGATTCTGGGACTGACCGAGAACAAAGAGCGCGTATTACAATATGTCGAAGCTGGCGCATCCGGCTATGTGCTCAAAGATCACTCGATGGAAGACTTATTGGAGACCATCCGCGCCGCCAGAAGCGGCGAGGCGCACGTTTCGCCAGAGATCGCCGCGGCCATGATGGCGCGCATCTCGGAACTGGCACAGTTGTTCGCTGGTTTGGAGAACAGTACCGCCAGTTCGGCCGGGCTGACTCCTCGTGAAATCGAGGTTTTAGAACTGATCGGCGCAGGGCTGACCAATCAGGAGATCGCCGATCATCTGGTGATCGAAATTGGCACGGTGAAGAACCACGTTCACAACATCCTGGATAAACTCAACGTCAGCAGCCGGGGTGAAGCTGCAGCTTACCTGACCTTTATCCAGAAATAATCCCTCTCTTCAAAATATATCCTGATCTATATCTTGCACCTATACCCGGATATATGGCATAGTTGTCCAGGCTATGCTATGCTTGAAAAAGCGCAGCACTTGTTGTTTTGTCAGGCAGCGCCCAGGTTGATAAAGCCTGGGCGAGCAGCCAGTCAAAAGAAATAAGGTAGCAGTTTCGTGGATAAAGATAAACAGATTATATTGACCGATGGATCACGCTTGCTGAGCGAAATGCTCCAACGAGTGATTGACAAGGCCGATGGCCTGCAAGTAGCCAGCATCGTACACGATCTGTACCAACTGGACAAGGTCATCGAACAAACACAGGCCGACTGGATAATCCTATCCCTGGCGCCCGGAGATGTCATCCCAGAACTGGTTGACCAGATCATCCGGAAACGCCCGGTACGTTTCCTGGCGGTTGCCTATGATGGCAGCCAGATTAAAATGAGATGGCTGGAAACCCACGAGAAAAGCCTGAATAACCTTTCTCTGGACGATCTGATTTCAGTGTTGCAAAATTAACCCAATCAGCCAGATACAGCGATTAGAATGCGATAAAAAAGAGAATCGCAGCAGTACAGGCTGTGCTCTCTTAGTAGAAAATGGCGCCATAACAATTTTGAGGAGTTAGAGATGGAACACGCCACGGATCTTGAACTAGTCCGCCAAAAATTGGCGGCTCATCGTGCCACCTTGCTGCAGAACATTGCAGACGAACAAGAACGTCTTGGGCGCGCTCGGACTGCCAACCCCGACCGGGCCGACTTAGCCGATGCCTACATCAGCCGCGAACGCCGCTCGGCTTTCTTAGCGCGCAACGAGGAGCATCTCGAACTGGTAGAGGCCGCCATCAAACGCCTGGAAGAAGGCCAATACGGCCTGTGCACGCGCTGCGGCGAGCCTATTCAGGCAGAACGGCTGGAGGTGCTGCCCGAAGCGCCTTTATGCATGGAATGCCAGAGGAAAGCAGAAACTCCCCGGTGAGGTCGGAGCACAGGCTTGCTACAAACTTCTATCCACCTCGTGCCCGTCCAGGAAATCCAGCACCATCCGGTTGACCTTCATCGGCTGGCCGATGTGCGGCTGGTGGCCCGAGTGCGCCAGGCACTGACCGACTGCATCCGGCAAGCGCTCCACCAAGGGCTGAAAAGACCTCGGATTGAGGGTCAGGTCATGTCCCCCCCAGACCACCAGAGTGCGAACCCGCACGCCCTCAACATAGGGCATCAAATCGGGGATATTACCGACCACGCGCAGGATATCCGGCGAGGCGCGCTTGTAATCCAGGGCAATGCGCTGGCGCGCCTGCGGCGAAAAACCCGCCAGGTTGATATTATCCCAGGATAACGCCAGGTTGATCCACTCCAGCGGCACTGCCCGTAAAGCCCTGGCGCCCACCCCTGGCCGGTGGCGAAACAGGCGCAGCAGGGGCGATACCTGCCCCAGGCGATACAACGGCGAAATCAGCGCCAGCGTCTGCACCCACCCCGGGTGGCGCATGCAGTACTTCAGGGAGAGGTACCCGCCCAGCGAATGCCCCACAAGCCGCAGGGGCGGCTGCAAGTTCAGCGCATCGATCCAGGCTTCGAAAGCCTGGTAGAAGGATTCCACGGTGTACGCTTTGCGGTCAGCCGGCTTGTCGCTATCCCCATGACCGAGCAAATCTACTGCCAGCGCCCGGTAGCCTACCGATGCCAGGGCGGGCAGCAGCGCATCCCAATCGTAACGCGAAGCCGCCAGGCCGTGAACCAGTATGACTGTCGGGCGCCCATTCGGGGTACCCATCTCAACGTAACTGAGTCTGTAATCCATAGGCCTGTTTAGCACCACTGGCTGAGAAGCCCCTCATTCCGCCGGGATGTTCCCGTAGCGCTCACTCTCGCGGAAGTAGCGCGCCAGCTCACGCCGCAGCACCTTGCCAATGAACGTGCGCGGAAAATCCTCCACGAAAATGACCAGCTTCGGCACCAATTCCGGCGGCAGGCGGCGCTTGCAGTACGTAATCAGCGCATCTGCCGTAGGTCGCTCCCGCCGGGCAATTACAAAAGCAATCGGCTGTCCGGCGATTGCCACCACCGCAGCCTCTTTCACCTGCGGCACTTCAAACAACACTTCTTCCACATCCCGCGGGAAAGCCGGCTGGTCCGGACGGCTGGGATACCACATATCCGCCTTGCGCGCAATGATGCGGAAATAGCCATCGCCGTCCACCTGGGCGACATCGCCGGTCAGTAGCCAGCCATCCGCAGAAAGCACCCGCCGGGTAGCATTTGGATTGTTCCAATAGCCCATCATCACCTGCGGGCCGCGCACGGCCAGTTCACCGATCTGGCCCACCGGGACCTCGGCTTTGCCATGCCGCAGATCTACCACCCTGGCCTGGGTGGAAGGCAGGGGGATGCCAATGCTGCCCACCTTGCGCAAGCCATTCAATGGGTTGGCGTGAGTCACCGGTGAGGCTTCTGTGAGGCCATAACCCTCCACCAGCCGCCCGCGCGTCAGCTTTTCGAAGGCCTCCTGCACCTCCACCGGCAGCGGCGCCGAGCCGCTAATGCAGGCTTTGATCGAAGCAATCCCAAAACGGCGCACACCAGGGAAATCCTTCAAGGCCACATACATCTGCGGCACACCCGGGAAGATCGTCGGGCGCTGCTTCTTGATCGTCTGCAGGACATCCTCCGCCTCGAAACGCGGCTTGAGGATCAAGGTAGCCCCCAGGGCAACCGGCACGTTCAGCGCCGCCGTCAGGCCATAGCTGTGCGGAATCGGCAAAGCGCACAAAAAGCGCTCCTGCCCCTCCCTGGCATCCGGAATCCAATGCCGGGTCTGATTGGCATTGGCCACCAGGTTGCGGTGAGAGAGCATCACGCCCTTGGGCCGGTCCGTCGTGCCGCCGGTGTAAGCGATCACGGCCAGGTCAGTCGGCAAAACGTTCACGTCGGGCGATTCCCGGCTCTGGGAATACAGCTCGCGACTGAAAATATGCATGCTGGCGTCCAATGGGATATCCAGCAGGTGACGCTTACGCTGTTCAGGAGTGAGCCAAAGCGCCAGGCGCTTGAAGAGCGGCAAATAATCGCTGATGTGTGCAAAGATGATGTGCTTGAGGGGCGAATCGCCGGCCGGCTCCAACTGCGCCCTGATCTGGTGGATCAGATCGTCGAACTGCGTCAGTGTGACCAGCACCTTGGCTCCGCTGTCACGGATCTGGTGGATGAGCTCGGCTGGCTCCGTGGTCGGCAGCGTAAACACAGCTACCGCCCCGGCCTTCAATGTGCCGTAGAAGGCGATCACCAGTTGAGGCAAATTGGGCAAGAAAAGCATCACGCGCTCGCCAGGCTGCACGCCCAGGGAAAGCAGGAAGTTGGCAAAGCGGTTGGCTTCCCGGTTGAGGCGCAAATAGGAAATGCGGCTGCCCTCGAAGGCCAGAGCCGTTTTGAACGGAAAACGCCGCGCTGTCGAACGCAGCAGCGAGTGCACCGGCACCCGCGGCACAGCGATGGTATAGGGTACACCAGCGTCATAGTAAGGCAGCCAGGGCCGCTCTTTCAATAGGGCTGCCCGGCGGGCTTCCTCCGCCGAAACATCTACCTGAGAAAATGCATGCGCCCTGGCTTGCATAAAACGCTCAATCGCCCGGTTGACTGCCTCGCGACGCTCAAGCATCACCATGTGTCCGGAAGCGCCTACATCCGCCTCCTCCGCCGCCGGGATGGCGCGCGCCACTTCTTCGAACATGGGCTGCTTGAAAACCGCATCCAGATGTCCGCGCACCACCAGGGTGGGCACCTTCAGCCCACGGAACAACGCCCAGCCATTCCAGACGGATAGGTTATGTTCATACAGGGCCTTCAAGGCGTGCGGCGGGGCTCCCAGCCAGCGGCGCGTGAAGATCGCCAACGAGGACAAGAGTGTAACAGGCAGGCGTAATAAAAAGCGGTACAACGGATTCAGTAGATACTCGCCTGAAGTGGCGATCAAGATCAGGTGGCTGACGCGTTCCGGATACGCTGCGGCAAATTCTGCTACTACCGCCCCGCCAAAAGAGTGCCCGGCTAACACCACCGGCTCGCTAACCCCCAATCGATCCAGGGCAGACACCAGGTCTTCCAAGATGTCCGCCATGGTGTAGCCGCTGCGCGGCTTATCTGAGCGCCCGTGCCCGCGCAGGTCGATGGCAATTACCCGGTTGGCATCCGAAAACTTGCGCAACTGGTACTGCCACTGCGTGGCCTGCCCGCCGAACCCGTGAACGAACAGCATGGTGCGCTGCGGGTAATCCGGGGCCACGTCGATCACCGATAGACGCACAACGGGTTTTATCGCAACCAGCACTTCCCGGCGGTAGAGTTCCAGGTCAACTTCCATAGTCAAAGTTTACAATATTTACCGGAAAACGTAAAGCCACATTTGGCAAATACTTGCAGTAAAATAAAGATTAGAAAACCTTGACATTTTACATTAATCCTGCTATCATGTTGTTATCGATCCCGTTATCGATAACGGGATCGATAACAAAAACAAAGAGAGAAATGAAACCACACAAACGTCCTACGATCAAAGAAGTGGCCCTAGCGGCGGGAGTATCCACCCAGACCGTTTCGCGCGTGATCAACGCGCGCCCCGATGTTTCCCCCGAGACCCGCCAGCACGTACAGGAAGTGATCGAGAAATTGGACTATCAGCCCAGCGCCCTGGCTCGCAGTCTGATCCAACAGCGCAGTTACACTTTGGGCGTGGTCACAGCTGGTCTGAAATACATCGGGCCGTCGCGCACACTCAATGGCATTACCTTCAAAGCCGAAGAGCTGGGCTATTCGCTGCTGCTGAAAGAACTGCCGCGCTTCGACACAAACAACATCGTGCCCCTGATCCAATCGCTGCTGGCGCGCCACGTAGACGGCATCATCTGGGCCGTACCAGAAGTCGGGGATAACCGTTCCTGGCTGGAGAAGCACCTGGCCGACCTGCCCGTGCCGATTGTTTTCCTGGCTATGCACCCCTACCCCAGCGCCACCGTGATCTCGGTCGACAATTACCTGGGCGCCCGCCTCGCCACCACACATTTGATCGAGCAAGGCCGCCATCACATCGGCCACATCTCCGGGCCGCTGGACTGGTGGGAAGCGCGCCAGCGTCTGGATGGCTGGCAGGATACGCTCAAAGAGGCCGGGTTCCAGGTCAGCAATCGACATTGGGTGGAAGGCAACTGGTCTTCATCCAGCGGAGCAGAAGCCATCCAACAGTTGTTTCAACAATATCCCGAAATGGATGCAATTTTCGTAGCCAATGACCAGATGGCGTTGGGCGTGATGCAGATTGCCTGCAAACGAGGCTTGAGCATCCCGCGCGACCTGGTTGTGGTGGGTTTCGACAATATCGTAGAATCAGCCTATTTTTGGCCGCCATTAACTACCATACAACACGATCAACATACGCTGGGCTGCATGGCGGTTCAAGAGATCGTGGGCACCATCGAGGATAGCTGGCAAAAGCGGCCCGCTGCTAAACCAAAAAATATCCTGCTTCAGCCAACACTTTTGATACGGGAAAGCTCTACAGCAAAGGTAAAGATGATCTCTTAGATGGAAAAATCTCGATGAAAGTTGCCCGCTTACACGCTTCAGGAGATATACATCTGCATGAAGAACCACGGCCCATCCCCGGCCCCGGCGATGCTCTGCTGCACGTCACGGCGGTAGGGCTATGTGGTTCTGACCTGCACTGGTTCAAGCAGGGCAGCATCGGTGACGCCCACCTGGAACGCCCATTGGTGCTCGGGCACGAATTCGCTGCAACCCTAGAGAGCGGAACGGCTTCGCTTGACTTCGCTCGAAGTTCTGCCGGGCAGCCAGCAGCCGTTGACCCGGCCATCCCCTGCGAGCAGTGCGAGTTCTGCCGCGCCGGCCATCCCAACTTATGCCCGACCGTGCGCTTCGCCGGGCACGGAGAGGTCGACGGGGCACTGCGGGAATGGATCGCCTGGCCCACCCGCCTGCTGCATCCCCTGCCAGATGGCCTGAACGCCTGCGATGGAGCCATGCTGGAGCCCTTGGGCGTGGCGCTGCACGCCATCGATCTGGGGAAGCTGAAACCCGGGATGACCGTGGGCGTTTTCGGCTGCGGCACGATCGGCCTGCTGGTTCTCCAGTTGGCGCGCCTGGCCGGGGCGGCTGCGCTGGTGGCGACCGAGCCCCTGGCGCACCGCCTGGAAGCCGCCCAGGGCTACGGAGCACAGCCCTGGGACCATTACCAGGGCGTGGATGTGGCCTTCGAATGCGCCGGCGAGAACGCTGCCGTGGAAGACGCCGTCCAGGCCGTCAAACCGGGGGGAGGCGTCATCCTGGTCGGCATCCCGGATGAAGACCTGACTTCCTTCACCGCCTCGGTCGCCCGGCGCAAGGGATTGACCCTCAAACTCTCGCGGCGCATGAAACACACCTACCCGCGCGCCATTCAACTGGTAGCCAAGGGCATGGTGGATGTGCGTTCACTGGTGACGCATCGCTTTCCACTGGAGAAAACCGCCGAGGCCTTCGCCGTCGCCCAAAGGCGCGAAGGCATCAAAGTTATCATCGAAATCGCATAAGGCGATCACATCAAGCATATCAAAGCCAAATCACGAAAGTGAGACTCTGGATGTTAGAAGCGCTCAAGCAAACCCTGTACGAACTGCACCTGGAACTGCCCAAAAACAACCTGGTCGCCTGGACGAGCGGGAACGTCAGCGGGCGCGACCGCCAGAGCGGCTACGTGGTCATCAAGCCCTCCGGTGTGCGCTACGAAGCATTGCGCCCAGAGCATATGGTGGTCGTTGACCTGGATGGCGCGATCGTCGAAGGAGACCTAAAACCCTCATCCGACACCGCCAGCCACCTGTACATCTACCGGCAGAGGCCCGATATCGGCGGGATTGTGCACACCCATTCTTCCTATGCCACTGCTTTTGCTGCCGTGAACCGACCGATCCCGGTTTATCTGACCGCCCAGGCCGATGAGTTCGGAGGCGTGATCCCCTGCGGGGGATTTGCCCTGATTGGCGGCGAGGAGATCGGGAAAATCGTGGTGGAGACGGCAGCGCTCAATGGGTTATCACCCGCCGTGCTGCTCAAAAATCACGGCGTTTTTACCACCGGTCCCACTGCAGAGGCGGCGGTCAAGACCGCGGTGATGGTAGAAGACATTGCGCGCACAACCTGGCTGGCGCTCCAGATCGGCCAGCCGGAAGAAATCTCACCGGACGATATCGCCAGGCTGCACCATCGTTACAAGCATATTTACGGACAGCAGTAATTACAACGACGGCGGAACAGGGAAATCCGTTAGCAAAACGACGTCGATACTCTCCTCCGGAGCGGCGGCCGGCCTGGGTTGGACCGGCCGCCGCAACATTTAACCAGGGGTTACGTATCTCGCAGCCAGGGATTCAAGACGCGATCCAGGGTGAAACCCAGCAGGGCAAAAGCCAGGCCAGTGATCATCAATAACGCCACCGGCTGCACCAACCACAGGGGGTAATCCTGTAGAGCCGAACTGGTCAGCGCTTCGTAGATCACTTTCCCCCAGGTTGGCAGGTATGGGTCGCTCACCCCCAGGTAGGCCAGCGTGGCCTCGTAGAAAACGTAGCCGGGGATCATGATCACCAGTTGTGGAATCAGCACCGGCATCAGGCGCGGCAGCAAGTACAGGCGGATCATGCGGCCATTGCTGGCGCCGTAAGCACGCGCTGCCTCGATATAGGGGGCTTCCTTGGCCTGCAGGAAAACAGCCCGGTAGCTCTTGATCGCACTGCCAAAAATATTCAACAGCACGATCACGCCCAGGACCACCCAGATGCTCTTGGAATACAGCATATACACCATAATGGCAATCGGCAGGGATGGCAGGATCATGTTGACTTCGGTGATGCGCTGGATCAGATCATCCCACCTGCCCCCATACCAGGCGCCGGCCGCGGCGATCAGCATGGCAATCAGGTTGGTAGCCAGCGCTCCGCCCAGGCCGTAAGCCAGCGCTACTGGTATGCCCCACAACAGCGCCAGGGACAGGTCGCGGCGGCGATTGTCGGTGCCCGCCAGGCCATAAACCTTGCCATAAAGCACCATTTCGGCTTCGATTTCAGTGGCCGGCTCGAACGAGAAAGCGCTGATTTCCAGGGTATAGCGCCCGGGCTGGACAGCGTCCGCATCGGGTGCTGCCGCAACTTCCTGTTGCGCAAACAGCTTCTGCAGCACCTGCCGCTGGCCGTACTTGCGCTCCAGGCGCTCGTCGCGCGACAGGTAATAGGCTTGCGAGCCGCGCACAGCCTGCCCCCCCAGGTCGATCTCTTGGCCTACGGGCGGCTGCCATTTGAACGAGAAAAAGGGCGGCTTTTCCTGGTAACTCCCTCGCAGGTACAACACCAGGTCTTGCGGCGGGGAATGGTACGGGTAATCGAAGGTGAAACGGATCGTGGTTTCGCCCATTTCGGGCGAAGCCTGCCGGAAAGATTTTTCAACAGAAGTGTCTTTGCCGAGACTTCCTGTCTCGCTGTTCTGGACAATCGTTTCGGGTAACTTATCGCGCTGGAAATAATTCACCCAGGTCGGCAGTGCGAACTGGGGATTCTGATACCAGGTGCTCCGGTACCAATCATCCGATTCGGAGCGCCACAGGCTAACGGCCTGCCGGTAAGGTATGGTAGTCACCGTGTAAATCGAGGCGCCAACCAAGACCAGGATGATCACCAGGCCAATCACTGCCGAAGGGTAGCGCGACAAGCCCAGGGTCGCCCTGCCCAGCCGGCCAACGCCGGACCGCAGTTTGCGCAACAAGCCGCACACACCTATCCCCAGCAGAGCCAGGCTCCCCACCAGGCCAAATACCAGGTTGGGATGCAGCGCTTTTTCCTGCCCAAGCGCTTTTTTCAACTCCCCTACCGACAGCGAGGGCGGCACGCCGCTTAGCGCCCGGTTTGCTGCCCACTCGCTGAACGCCCGGGACTTCCTGTCCCGGCCCCACCTGGCCGGTGCAAACCGGTCGTTGGCGGTGCGGTTTTGCCAGCGGTTCACCTGGCGGGGTGGCTGTGGTACACGTCCGGAGCGCCGGACTTTCGACCTGACCAGGCGCAAAGTGTGCCCTTCGCTGCCCACCTGTACACGCGGGTCGAGGAAAGCATAGAAAATATCCAGCAGAAAAACTGTAATCGCCAGCAGGTAAGCGAAAACCACGACAATCCCCAGGACCAATGGCGTGTTGAAACTGCGCACAGCCGGGATGAAAATCGCGCCAATTCCAGGCCACTGGAACAGCAGTTCCAGGGCGATGATCTCCTGCCAGAACACGATAATCAACATGGCAAAGTTGGTGAGCACGTAGGGCAAAGTCGGGCGCAGGATATAGCGGCGCTCGACCATGCTGTCGGGCAGGCCTTTGGCGCGCGCCACTTCCACGTAAGGCTCGTTGGCATACATCAGGAAAAATGTGCGCCAGGCGTACACCCCCTGGAAGAACTTGCTCAAAAAGATGGCCGCCACCGGCAAGACCAGGTACCTGGACAGGGTCACCGCAAAATCCAGGGTGATGCGCTCCGGGAAAGTATCGATCATACGCGGGTAGGGCAGCACGTGCAGTTGCCCGGCGAAGACCAGGATCAAGACAATCCCGTGGATCCAACCCGGCGCCGAGGTCAGTGGGGAAAGCAAAGTAGTCACCCGGTCCAATAAGCTGCCGTGCTTGCGCGCAATGAACAAGGCCAGGAAGACACTCATTACGAAGAACAAGACGTTTGCCAGGCCAAACAGCAGCAGCGTGAAGGGCAGCCGGCTGAGCACCAGTTCACGCACCGTACCCTGGGGCGTCGCAAAACTGAATACTGCCCTGGATTTGCCCAGGTCGAGCAGCATGCCGCGCCCCAGCCAGCGCAAGGTGCGCAGTAAGAAGGGCTGGTGCAGGCCAAAAGCCTCCTGCATGGCCCAACGGGTCTGTTCGATGGTTTCAGTGCGCTCCGGCTCAGGGACATCCTTCAGCCAACCTGTCTGGATCATCGCCCCGATGTTCTCATCGATCGTGCTGGCAAACACTTTATCGACGAACCCCCCGAGGTTGACTACCAGGATCGTCAGATACAGGCCCACCGCCACCGTCAATACCAGAGTGATCGATTTGACCAGGGCGTACTTCCCCACCCGGAACAGGGTAATCGTCGTCCCAGTTCGCATGACCGGTGCAGATATGCTTCGTTCGGAGGCAGTTAGTTCGGACATAGGCTCCCTTTCAGTCCAGGCCTGAGGACAATTCTATCATCAATAAATAACACCTTCACTAACAGAAACTGGGTTTTTCGCCGCTCAGATGGAGAAGTGATGCAAATTGGCTGCAACTTCTACTGAACCATTCTTGCATATCAAAAACCCGGTTTCTTTTGGCGCGGCCAGCGCTGGAACGGTTATCGAGGTAAAATAGGATCCTGGCGATCACCTATCCTGGCAGGCACACGCCCTGCCACCCACAGATTGGAGCATCCATCATGCTTGGAAACAATATCATCGCCCTCGTCATCACCTTTGCCGTCTCCCTGGCCTGGCTGCGCCTGGTAGATTTCTGCGCTCAGCGCGGCTGGATCGAAAGCCGGCTCAGCCGCAAGATCATCCATATGGGCACCGGGCCCTTGTTCATCCTGTGCTGGCTGCTGTTCGATGATGCCCCCATCGCTCGCTGGCTGGCCGCCCTGGTGCCGTTCGCCATTACCATCCAATTCGCCCTGGTTGGGTTAGGCGTGATGAAGGATGAAGCTGCCGTACAGGCCATGTCGCGCAGCGGCGACCGGCGTGAAATCTTACGCGGCCCGCTGTACTACGGAATCGTCTTCGTCATCCTGACCATCTGGTTCTGGCTCGACACGCCAACGGGCATGGTCGCCTTGCTGCTGCTGTGCGGCGGCGATGGCCTGGCTGAAATCCTGGGACGGCGCTTCGGCCGGGCGAAAATCCCCTGGAACAACGGCAAAAGCTGGGCCGGCAGCCTGGGTATGCTGCTGGGCAGTTGGGTTTTCGCCGTTGCCGTGATGTGGGTATATGTCATCGCCGGCGTCTTCCCCGGAACACTGGCGGGGTATCTGCCGGCGATTACCTTGATCGCCCTGGCGGGCACACTCGTCGAGACCTTGCCGCTCAGCGACATCGACAACCTGACCGTCACGGCTGCTGCTGTGGTACTGGGCTTACTTCTGTTTCGTTAGCCCCAGCCTCCAGGCCGGCAGCCGGCCGCTCCGGCGCCAGCCAAGCCAGCGCCGCCAGGAACCCCAGCAAAGTCACCAGCGCCCCGGCATACAGCGGGTACTCCATATTCGCGTCGAAGAGGAAGCCCGACCCGCCGGGTCCAACGATGCGCCCCAGGCTCATGAACGAATTGCAGATGCCCATAGTCAGCCCCTGTTCCAGGGTTGACCGCTTGGAAGTCAGCGCCATCACCGCCGGGGCCATCAGTGCAGTCGCCAGGGTGAAAAAACCAATGCTGAGCAAAAGGGTTACATCGCTGAAGGACAGGGTGATGGCGATAAAGCCTACCACCGTGGCCAGGGATGCCGCCTGGATGAGGCGTGCTTCTCCCCAGCGGCGGGTGAACGGCCCGGTGAGCCCCCCTTGCGCCACCACCGAGACGAACCCTACCAGCATGAGCACCATGCCGGCCTGCTGCGGGGTATACTCGAACTTCTGGTAAGCGTACAGCCCGAAGATGCCGAAGAAAGCTGTGCTGGCGTAAGCGATCAAGAAAGCCATACCCAGCAGGATGCCAATCGGGCGGCCCTGCGGGCATGACAACGCCTGCCACAACTGGCTCGGCTGAAAGCCTTTAGAGCCCACAGGCCTGGATTGGCGCGCCTCGGCTGGCAGCGATTCGGGTAGGAACAGGCCGATCAACACCAGGGTGATAAACGAAAGCCCGGCTGCCACGAAAAAAGGCAACGAGAGCGCCTGCAGGGAAAGCGTGTCGCCGGCCAGCCAGCCCCCCAGCCCAGGTCCGACAATCGTGCCCAATCCCACTGCGGCCCCCAACGTGCCCATGCCGCCGCCGCGATCCTTCTCTGAAGTGCTGTCGCTGACGTAAGCCAGGGTTGTCGGCGAAGTCGCCGATGACAGGATACCAGACAGGATGCGAAACAGGAACAACATCCACAATTCCGTCGCCAGGCCAAAGCCCAACATGGCAATGCCATAGCCCAACATACCGATCATCAACACCGGTTTGCGCCCCACCCGGTCAGACAGGCCGCCCCAGATGGGCCCAAAGATCAGGCGCATCACCGCGTAGCTGGCTACCAGCATCCCCAACTCCGCCCCCCCTGCCCCCATCACCTCCATATAGTAGGGGATGATGGGGATGACCATGCCAAAACCCAGCATGACCACGATCAGGGTGAGAGACAGGATCACCAGGTTCTTGCGGCCACCATTCTCGCGCGCGCTCATTCGTTTACCTTTCTTCAGCGCCGCTCAAAGTCACTGTTCCAGCGCTGCCATCCACCGTGACAACCTGCCCGCTGCGGATGCGCCTGGTAGCGGCGCCGGTGCCCAGCACTGCCGGGATGCCGTACTCACGCGCCACAATCGAGCTGTGGCTGAGCGGGCCGCCGATGTCGGTGACCACTGCTGATGCCTGGGCAAAGAGCGGGGTCCAGGCCGGGGTGGTAATGCTGGCGACCAGCACATCGCCCGGCCGCATCTGGTCGAAGTCCTGCGGGCCGTGCAATACTTTGGCTGGCGCGCTCACCTCACCAGGACTGGCGCCCACGCCTTTCAGGATGTCACCATCGGAATCTACGCTGCCTACAGCCAGCATCGACCCTACATCCATACCCAGCATCTTTTGCTTGGGCGGCAACTGCGGCGGCGGCGTGAGCTGCTGGTAAGCGCGCTGCAGGTCTTTGCGCTGGCGCACCTGCTCCACCAGGCTTTCCAGCAGCGACCCTTCCTCCAGGGCAGTCACCGCCCGCTGCAGCTCAGCCTGCTCCAGCCAATAGATATCGCCTGCCTCGGCGATCACCCCGGCCCTGGCGAAGCGCCGGCCCAGCTCGAGCAGCATCCTGCGCACTTGCGGGTAACCCAGGCCGATCTCGGCGATGCCGTCTTCCCGGTAAGGGGCCTGTGTCTGGGCGAACTTCAAAGCTTTCTCGAAGGCCCAGCGCTTGACCCCTTTCAGCCGGAAGAGCGCCGAGGCGACTGCCTGCTGGCGGCGCTCAGCCAAAGCTGTTTGGCGCTCATACGGGCTGTCCGCCTGAGCGGTGATGAACAGTTTCAGAGTTTCCAGCATTGGGGCAGGATCATCCATCGGCAGCGGGCGAGCAAAATCCATATCGTAGATCGAGTAGCCGTAGCGTTCCAGGTACTCGCAGAAGCGGATTTTCCACGATTCCCATTCTGCGGGACAGGAAGTCCCGTCAGCTTCCAGATCCTCCGGCAGTAAATTATCCTTCAGCAAGGCCGCCAGGCTTTGCGCCGGCGTGTGTACCAGGAAAGAGGCCAGGTTCTCATATTTACGGCACCACAGCGCCAGATCGTAAAGCGCTTTATCTCCCAGGATCGGCAGGCTGTCGAAGCCCAGTAAGAAGGCCGCAGCCGGGGGATCGCCCTCGCGCTGCGCGGTTTTTTCGTAGACTCGGGTAAAAAGCATTTCACTGCCAGCCGTCGGCCCCATGGTGCTGGCCATCAGGGAAACCAGGTGCTCGCTAAAGGCATCCAGGACCTGGTCAACTGCCTGCACCAGTTCGCCTGATGAAAGATCATGCAGTGCCTGGGCGCTCCATTGCCCCACTACTTCTTTATAGTGTGGCAGGTAGGTCTCCTGCCAGCGCCTGACGCCGTTGCGCAGGATGTCCGGGAATTTGAAGATCATTTTCATGATCTTGACCCACTGTATCGCCGTCATGCCGTAATCCTGGTAGGCATACCCATTGACGGTGACCATGATATCGTATGGGAGTGCATCGGGTGAGACAGCCATCAACCCTAAAAATTCCTTCAAGGATCGGTTGACCTTGGCAAAGCCCCAGGTGGCGAACAGCGGGCTGAGCGGGTTCGGCATCAACTCAACGATGCTGGCGCGGATGCACTGGCTGTTCGGGCGCGGCAGGGGCCACTCAGCGGGCGGAGCATACTCCGCTGGCACAGCCGCCGGCGGCTCGGGCAGCGCCGTGATCGGGCGCGCCTGCAGGATGGCGAAAGCGCCGTCCAGCCAGGCCCATTCGATATCCATCGGGACAGGAAGCCCCGCCGTCATCTGGTAGAGCTGCTCGATCTGCACTCCCAGGCGCGCCAGTTCGGCCGCCGCCGCGTCGCTCAAGACAGGCACCTGGCGCAAGGCGTCTGGCACAGGCTCTTCGTGAGTGCCGCCGTTCACCCGCACAGTCATCACCTGCTTATCGGCCGTGTCGCGTTGGAGCACTTCGCCGCTGGTCTTATCGACCACCAGGTTGTCTGGCGTGACCAGCCCGCCCACCACGGCCTCGCCCAGGCCCCAGGCTGCGCTGATCATGGCCTGGTCGCGCCGCCCGTTCACGGGGTTGGCCGTGAACAGGATGCCAGCCGCCTCGGCCGGCACCAGCAATTGCACCACAACCGCCAGGGCAACCTGGTCGGGCTGGATGCCCTGCGAAACTTCCTGTTTCGGCGAAACAGGAAGTTTCGTCCGGGCGCGATAGCTGATCGCCCGCCCGGTCCACAAGCTGGCCCAACACCTGCGAACCGCATCCAGCACGGCTCCCGCGCCGCTGACGTTCAGGTAAGTTTCCTGCTGCCCGGCAAAGGAAGCTTCTGGCAGGTCTTCGGCAGTGGCCGACGAGCGCACCGCCACCGCCGGGTTCTGTCCGGGCAGGGAGGCGTAAGCCTGCACGATGGCATTGGCCAGATCGGCCGGGATCGGGGCGCGGGTAAACGCCTGGCCGATCGCCTCGGACGCCTGCTCCAGGGTGGAGGGCCGCGCCGGGTCGATGCCTTGCAGGGCCTCCAGGATCACCGGCATGAGTTCGTTTGCCTGCACGAACTCGCGGTAAGCGTGGGTAGTCAGGTTGAAGCCGCCCGGAACAGGCAGGCCAGCCGCCAGCAAACGCGCCAGCGAGGCGCCCTTGCCGCCCACCAGTTCCAGCGTTGCCTGCGAATCTCCCAGGTCGATAACATATGCAAGTTGATCTGCTTTCGATTCCATCATGGCCTCCTTCTGATCGACGTCTGCGCTTGAGTAGTTTTCCAATACCGCTGCGTCCATTTGTTGCGCGGTTGTCAAGTGATTGCGCCGCACCTGCGGCATAGTTTTATTCATGATCTTTCCTCCAGTTTACGAGCGGGTCATCCATACGGTTCACAGAGACCAGCTCCAGGTTCAAATCCCATATGCGCGTCAGGATGCCTCGCAGGGATGATTGGTCTGCAACAATCCCCTCCAGCCTGGTGAAGCTGGCGCCGCTGGCATTTTTTTGCACCTGCACGCGCATGCCGTTCAACCAGCCCGACCAACTTTGATCCAATTCACCTTCGACGACAATTTCGTAGAGACATTCTGCGGAGCAAGCTTCGGCGGGATAAGCTCCGGCAGAACTCGCTCTATCAGTTTTCTGTTCTTCGTTATCCATTGCAAACTCCGTTCGTGGCAGAATCACCGGGCGAAACATCCTGTTTCGCTCGAAGCCAGGTAATCTAAGCATACCCCACGAATTGGGGAAATGTCATCCTTCAAATTGGGGATTGGATGGGGGAAAGGCTGGGGGAGGCAGCGGCTGCGCTCAGATCAGGTGCAAGTCGCGCGCCTTGGCAACCGCCTCAGCACGATGGTGCGCATCCAGCCTGGCGTAGATGCTCTTCAAGTGCGAGCGGATGGTGCTGACCGCCACAAACAAACGGTCGGCGATCTCTTGCGTGGTCAGGCTGGAGTCCAGCAGGCGCAGCACTTCCATTTCGCGTTCGCTCAATGGTTCAACAGCCGCGCTCATGGCAAACTGCGTTTGGATAGCCCGCACCTGCGAGGGGAGCGCCGGGGCAGCGGCGAACAGGAAGTTCGCTGCCGCGCCAGCTTCCAACGCAGACAACAGCCGCCCGGCATAAGCGCTGCACACGTTATGCTGGATGGCCCTGCGCAGCAATTGTTCCAGCGCCTGCGCTGCAGAGCCTGGACTCCCGCCAGCCTCACCATATGCTGTATGACCATAAACAAAGCCCGTACGCGCGACATCCAGGATAGTGCGCACAAAATTGCCCGGTTCAGCCAGCGCCAGCATGTGCTCGAAGACGCCTTGCGCCTGGTCAACCTGGCCCAAATCCAGCAGCGCTTGAGAGCGCAAGAGTTCGACTTCGACGAGCATCTTGACCCGCCCCTGTTCTTCTAACCAGGGCAGCATCGGGTCTAAAAGTTCCAAGGCATCTTCTGGATCACCGACTGTTATTTCGACCCAGGCCTGGAAGATACGTTCGTATTTGCGCAGGCGCTGGTCAATATCGTAACCAACGAGATCGCCCACGTGCGCAGGCTCCTGCAAGGGGAGCCTGGCGGTGGATACCTCCTGCAAATAACGCTCAGCGGCAGATAAATCTCCCTGTCTGAACAAAACCTGGGCGCCGATGAAATCCACGACGCGGTCATCCAGTTCCGTAGCATCGAAGGCGCGTGCTAACTGCCTGGCCTGCTCCAGGCAGCGCTGAACACCCGGAGCATCACTCTGGGCCTGGCAGCACAACGCAAAAGAAGTGTAGCCCTCGATAGCGGCAAATTCACGCCAGGCCTGCACCAGCTCTATGCCACGTTCCAAATACCTGGAAGCCTGCTGCAGTTCATTCCATTCCATGTGCAGTTGTCCCAGGCCAATCAACGCCAGGCCCGCCACAGGCGCCAGCTCTCCCTGTGGGCCAACAGACAGGTCCAGGGCCTGCTGGAACAAAGCCTGGGATTGGTAAAGCTGCCCCTGGGCCATGCGCACATCAGCCAACTGGCACAGAGTCCCGATCATGACCAGCGGCTGGTCAGCCACTTTCGCTGTGCGAATCAAGGCCTCAACCGCCGCCCCGCGCTGGTGTAAATCCTCAATGGTCAACTGACCGATGAAAGAAACCCAGACAGCCAGGTTGTAGAAAAACCCCGAGCGTTCAGGGAGTTCTTCCAGCGCCTGGCGCGCCAGCCTCTCTGCCGAAAGGAAATCTGCAACAAAGACCGCCTTATAAGCTCGCAGCGCCTTCACTTCAGCCGCTACGTTGGGATGATGCGTCAGCCTGTCCAGGTGCGCTTCCAGGAGTTCCTCCGGCTGGCCGAAAATGGTCAGGCTGGCGACATAAACCAGATCCAGCCGCGGCCGGGCGCGTAAACAGTCCTCCGGTAAAGAACGGACCCAGCGGATCAACGTGTTCGATTCTCCGCGGTTGAGCAGGGTCTGTGCAATTTGCTCGATGAGCGCCGCGGCGTGCTCGAAGTCGCCGGCTGCCAGGGCGTGTTCGACAGCCTCGGCGCGCATGTCGTGCTGCTCGAACCAGGCAGCCGCCTGCCCGTGCAGGCGCACGGCCGCCTGGGGAGCCTGCTGAGACAGGCGTTTACGCAGCAGGTCGGCAAACAGGCGGTGGTAACGGTACCACTCGCGGCGGTCATCCAGGGGCAGCAGGAACAGGTTGGCGCGCTCCAGATACTCCAGCACCTGCTGGCCGGTTTCCAGGGCCGGCGCCTCGCCCTGGATCGCCAGGCGTTCAATCATTTCTCGATCCTCAACCGCGCGGCTGCTCTCAAGCGCATCACACAGCGGGCCGCTCAGTCGCTCCAGAATGGAAGTCTTCAGCAAGAAACTCTGCACGCTTTCAGGTTGGCGTCCCAACACCTCTTCGACCAGGTAATCCAGGATGTAACGGTTGCTGCCGGTGAAGGCCTGGATAAAAGCGGAACGGCGGCTGCGCTCACGCTCCGAAGTTCCCTCGGCCTGTTCCTGGCGAGTGCGCCCTGGGAAATTCTGCAAAGCCAGCGCCGCCATTTGCAGCCCTGCCGCCCATCCCTCGGTCCGTTCTGCCAGGCCAGCCACCTCGGAGATACTCAGGTTCAGGCCTAAGGCTTGATTCAGCAGCGCCGTCGCCTCTTCAACCGAAAAGCGCAGGTCCGAGATACGCACTTCGGCAAGCTGGCCGCGCGCCCGCAGGCGCGCCAGGGGCAGCGGCGGGTCGGAGCGCGTCGCCAGGATCAAATGCATCTGCGCAGGGGCATGTTCCAGCAAGTTGGTGATGAAATCCAGGACAACCTGCTCAGAGATCAAGTGAAAATCATCCAGGATGAGCACAAAAGGACTGGCATTGGCCTGCAAGCAATTGATAAGCTGCACGATGAGCTTGTCCAGCGAGCGCGGCTCGCCGGGCCGGGCATACGCCGCCAGCGCCTGCCCCACGGCAAAACGCTCCCCGAGCGTGGGGACCACCTTTTGCAGCGCCGCCAGGAAATAAGCCAGGAAACGCGCCGGGTCGTTATCGCTTTCGTCCAAAGAAACCCAGGCAAGCGCATATCCGCAAGATTTGGCCCAATTCCCCAACAAGGTAGTCTTGCCATAACCAGCGGGCGCCGAAACCAGGGTCAGCCGGCGCGCCAGGCCCTGGTCCAGCAAAGCCTGCAAGCGCGCCCGCATCACCAGCCCCGGGCGCAGCACGGGGAGAATCAATTTGGTGTGCAGCAGTTGGATCGCTTCAGGCATACGTCACTTTCGACGAGAAACCGGGTTTTTCATCGCTCCGGCGGGGAGATATTGCCAACCTGGCGCAATTTTTGCGAGGTATTCTTGCAAATCAAAAACCCGGTTTCTTTAAATCCAGGCATTGCAGATTATACTCAATATCCGCGCACTTGAAACGAGCAGGTTTCAACCCGTCAGGGCTTTAATGATCCGTTCCCAAAATCCGCTGATCGGTTTCCTCCGTCCATACAACCTGCCTCTGACCCATACAAAATACATAGCACAATCGTTCTTTTTTAGAGATCAACGTGGTAAAATAATCCCGCCCAGCCAAATTCACGAAGGGAACACACCCGCCATGCAGCAGTTACGCCCTGTAGAAATCAGCAAAGTCACCGCCCGACGCTTCATCCTCGGGCGCCAGGGATTGTGGCCCGGCCGGCGTTGGGCCGGGTTGGAAGGCAGCGCCCAGGCCCTGCACAACATGCAAGCCCTGCAACTGGACCCGCTCAACGTGGTCGCCCGCAGCCAGGACATCGCCCTGTACGGGCGGGTGCTGGATTACCGCCCAGAGTACCTGGATCAGGTCGCTTACCAGCAGCGCCAGTTCTTCGATTACGGCGCCAGCCTGTTCATCTACCCCATGCACGAGCTGCCCTACTGGCACGCGCACATGCAGCGCTGGCAGGATGTGCCGCGCTGGGCCGGGTTCGCTGCTGAGAATCCCCAGCTTCTTGAGCAGGTGCGCGCCGAGCTGCGCGCCCGCGGCCCGTTGGGCAACCGCGACTTCGACGGCAGCCAGCGCGTCAACAGCTATCGTGGGCGCAAAGACACCGCCCTGGCGCTGTTTTACCTGTGGCTGACCGGCGAGTTGATGATCCACCACCGGGAACGCTTCGAGCGCGTGTATTCCTTCCGCGATGAGATCGCCCCGCCCGCTCACAATCATGCTGCCTCGCAGGCGGAAACGGAGGCCTACTTCGCCCGCAAAACCTGCGCCTTCCTGGGCCTGGTGCGAGCCGTCGAGTGGAAGAACAGCTTTGCCGATTACATCCACCAGAAAGTCAGCCTGGAAACGGCGCGCCAGCGGTTGGAACAGTTGCAAGAGGAGCATGTAATTGCGCCGGTGCAGGTAGCCGGTGATAAAGAGCTGCGCTACGCCCTGCACAGCGACCTGGAGGATTTGCACACCCTGGAAGCCGGGGGAATCCCCCCTGCCTGGCGCCCGCTGGGCCCGACCACCCAGGACGAAGCCGTACTCCTGGCTCCCTTGGAGATCGCCAGCGCCCGCGGGCGGGCCAGGTGGCTGTTCGACTTCGATTACGTCTGGGAAGTCTACAAGCCGGCCGCCCAGCGGCGCTGGGGTTACTACACCCTGCCGGTCCTGTACGGCGACCGCCTGGTGGCGCGCCTGGACCCCCGCCTGGAGCGCAAAAGCATGACCCTGCAAATCCTGGGCTTCTGGTTAGAAGCGGATGCACCGGCTTCCGACCCGGCCTTCGCCGCCGCCCTAGGGCGCGCCCTGGGTCGCGGCCTGGCGCGCTTCGCCCGTTTCGTCAAAGCGCAGCAGGTGGATATGCAGGCCATCCAGCCCGCCGAGCTGCAAGCCGGGGTGCAAGCCGCCTTCGATCGAGATTTCTCGTCCTGATCTTTCTCGTAAGAGGCCCCATTGACTGACAGATTTTATTTCACCACGAAGAACACCAAGAACACAAAGATTTTTCGAAAAAACTCCGTGGTTTCTCTGTGGTCTCCGTGTTAGATGCGCAGATCAGGCCCTCCGCAGTTGATTTGTCAGCCAAACAGCGTAAGAGGCCCAATTCCGGTATAATAAACCGGAACAAAACTGTGCGCGGGAGGTGCACAGCATGCCCCTTTCCTCTGGGTACATCCTCAATAACCGCTACCGCATCGTCAAGCTGCTCGGTCAGGGCGGCTTCGGGGCGGTGTACCGGGCCTGGGATACCAACCTGGAGCGACCGCGCGCCCTCAAAGAGAACCTGGAAACCTCCCCGGAAGCCCAGCGCCAGTTCAAGCGCGAAGCCCAGATCCTGACCGACCTGACCCACCCCAACCTGCCCAAGGTGATGGACTACTTCGTCCTGCCGGGCCAGGGCCAGTACCTGGTGATGGAATTCGTCGAGGGGGAAGACCTGGAATCCGTGCTCGAGCGCACCAGCGGGCCGCTGCCCGAGGCCCAGGTGCGGGTTTGGGCCGAGCAGGTCTGTTCGGCGCTCAGCTATCTGCACTCGCGCCAGCCCGCCATCATCCACCGCGACATCAAGCCGGCCAATATTCGCATCACGCCCGAGAACCAGGCCATGCTGGTCGATTTCGGCATCGCCAAGGCCTACGACCCGCACAGCAGCACCACCGCCGGGGCGCGCGCCGTGACGCCCGGCTACGCCCCTCACGAGCAGTACGGGCAGGGCCGCACCGACGCCCGCACGGACATCTACGCCCTGGGGGCCACGCTCTACCACCTGCTGACCGGGCGGCAGCCCGCCGAAAGCATCCAGCGCATGATCCACGACCCGCTGCCGCCCGCAGAGCGCCTCAACCCCTCCCTGTCGCCCGGCATGGCGGCTGCCATCCGGCGGGCGATGCAGGTCGACCCCGACCGGCGCTTCCAGAGCGCGGCGGAACTGCGCGCAGCCCTGCAAGCTGGAGCGGGGGGCCAGCCCGTAGTCCACGCGCCTGCGCCTGTAGCTGCACGCGCAGCCGCCCCTGCCGCCGTAGCTCCTCCAACACCCGTTGCCAGGCGCAAACCACCCGCCAGGCGCAGCCATGTCGTGCCAGGCCTGGTATTGGCTGGTACGTTGCTGGTAATCCTGGCCATCGGTTTGGTGCTGGGAGCCAGCTACCTGGGCATTTTCGGGTCAGGAAATACCCCGAGTCCAACACGGACATTGCCGGAAGCGATTCTGACCTCTGCAGCGCAAACCGCACAAGCGCGCCTCGACCTGACCAGGGCAGTTCAAACCAGCACGCCGGCCCTGGCGCAAACGACGCCCTCCACCTTGACGCCCTGGCCGACCAACACCGGCGCCAGCAATTGTGATCTGGCTGCCTCCGGCAGCCCGGTGGACGTCACCATCCCCGATGGCACGATCATGCTCCCTGGGCAGCAGTTCGTCAAGGTTTGGCGCATCCGCAACGCCGGCGCCTGTACCTGGTCAACAGATTATTGGTGGATCTTCGTATCCGGGGAATCCATGGACGCCCCCGCCAGAGTGCCGCTGCCGAAAAGCGTGGCGCCAGGCGAGTCGGTGGATATCTCTGTAACTTTAACCGCCCCAAGAGAACCCGGCGTTTACCGGGGTTATTGGGAACTGCGTAACGCATCCGGGGTGATTTTCGGCTTTGGCCCTGATGGCATGTCAGCGGCTTGGGTGTCGATCCAGGTGGTTGCAGCTACACCCACGCGTCCAAAGTAACAAGTTGTGGCTGCGCGCCATCCGGCGCAAAGCGGAGCGCGGGAATTAGCCGCGGCGCAACAGAGTAGCCTCACGCTACTGGATGGCCCCGCTCCACTCGACGCGCTCCAGCGTGCACGGGGCGCGGTTAGGCACTTCCAGCCCGGGCAGGACGAACCAGCCGGTGACCGTGCGGGCCGTGCTGAACCAGCCGTAGAACTCCAGCGTGCCGAAGCGCGTGGGGAAGCCGTATTCGTTGATCGGGATCTGGTAAGGCACCAGCAGGCGCACATCCTCGCCCAGGCGCTTGCCGTCCTTGCAGCGCGTGGCGCGGCGGATGACGATCTTCATATCCTGCACCCACTGGCCATCCGGCGAGATATTGAAGGTCAGGATGCCGTCGGTGAACTCGCCGCGCCAGCTCGACCCGGGGATGGCGCTGATGCGCGTCGGCGTGAGCGTCTCGGTGATCGTGGGGCTCAGGCTGGGCGTGGGCGTCTCGGTTGGGGTAGATGTCAGCGTCGGCGTGACCGTCGGCGTGCGCGACAGGCGCAGCGTGGGCGTATTGCTCGGCGCCGGGGTCTGGCTGGGGACAGGCGTGGGATTGGGAGCGGGGAAGAGGCGCCCGCAGCCGGCCAATAGCACAGCGGCCAGCCCCAGGCAAATCAGGCGGAAGCATTTTTTGGATTTGTTCATAGCCATGATCTTACCAGATATAACGAAAGATTGTTCGCTCAAGCGTGTCCCCTGGCAAGCTCCCAAAGCGACTTCGAGAACAGCGCCAGCAGGCTGATCAGCGCTGAAAGCGCCCCGCCCAGGATGAACACCGTGCGCACGCCAAAGGCCTCGCCCAATGGCCCGGCGATGGCCAGGCCCAACGGCGTGGCAATCCCGTAGATCATGTTCAACAGGGCCAGCGTGCGCCCCTGCAGTTCGTTGGGGATCACCGTTTGCAGCAAAGCCACCATCGGCGCTTCGCCGGTGGAGAAGGTCACGCCGCTCAGGAACCACCAGAACACCGCCAGCGGGAGCATGTCCCCTGGAGCCAGGGCGGTTAATGCCACCGTGCCGCACGAGACGGCAAACGAGACCAGCACCACAACCAGGCGCGGGGCCGGGATCTTCCACAGGCCGATCAACACGCTGCCCAGGATGATGCCCAGCCCGGCCAGGGCCTCCATCACCGCCACTTCGTTCACCCCGCCGTTGAAGTGCTGCTTGACCAGCAGTGGGGTCAGCGAAAAGGGCGGCATGATCGTCAGCACCACCAGGCCGTTTACAGCGTACAGCATCCACAGGCCTCGCCGGTGAAGGATGTAGCGAGCACCCTCCCGGATATCCTGTAAAACCACCCCCAAAGAAACCAGGGGCGCGGCGGGCCGCCCGTCGGGCAGTTCGCTGGCTGGCGCCCGGCGAGGCTGCGGGATTTTGAAAAAGAACAAGGGCGTGATGCCCAGCACCGCCGTGACGACGTCGATCATCAACGCCCCTTGCGTGGGCATGAGCGCCAGGGCTACCGCCCCCAGCGGCGCAGATGCAATCGTCATCACCCCTTGCAGCCCCTGGTTCATCCCGGCCACGCGCTCCAGCCAGTGACCAGGCACCAGGTTGGCAGTGCTGGCTGCTGCGGCGGGCTGTTGGAAGGCCTGCATGGTAGCCCGGACGAACATGAGCGTGTAGATATGCCAGAGCTGGATGCGCTGGCTGGCGAACAAGGCCACCAACACCAACATACACCCCGCCGTGATCGCGTCGGCAGCAATCATCACCGCGCGGCGGCTCAAACGGTCGGCCAGCGCCCCGCCCACGGGGCTGAACAGCGCCACGGGCAGGATCGCCATCACCCCGGCCAGGGCCAGTGCGTTGGCCGAGCCGGTTTCCTGGGTCAGCCACCACACCAGGACGAACTGGGTCAGCGAGCTGCCCACCAGCGAGAGCGCCTGGCCGCTCCAGATAATAAAAAAGCGCGGTTTCCAATCGTGCAGGTCAGCAGTGAGCGCCGTCAACGATCGATTCCCCTTACGATGAAGATTTACAGACCACGGGCAGGAGTTCCGTCAGCGCTGCCACCGCCAGCACACCCTCCGGCGCAGGCTCCGGCGAGCGCTGGACGAGCACCGCCATCATCCCGCTCGCCCTGGCCGGGCGATAATCCTCCAGCAGCGAATCGCCAACGTGGCAGATGCGCTCCGCCGGCTGCCCGCAGCGCCGCGCCGCCTCCTCGAAAAAGGCCGGGGAGGGCTTCTTGCAGCCCAGTTGTTCGGCGAAGAACACCTCGGTCACCCGCTCCAGGTACAGGCTGGGCTCCAGGCCAGCCAGCGCCAGGGCGCGGCGGAAGGACTCCACGCGGATATCTACCGCGCTGGCGCCGGCGAAGCGCACATCCTGGGCCACCTGCTCCCGTAAAGCTTTCAGCGCCTCCAGCGAAACCGGGGCGCCAGAGATGCACTCCAGCTCCAGGCAGACCTGCTCCAGGGCGGCGTCGATCACCGCCCACACATCGACCAGCGCGCCGTCGATATCGAAGCTGATCACTGCGGGCGAAATTTGAAGACTGGAAGACATCAGCTAACGGAGAATCGCTTCCAACTGCAAAATCAGGACAGGAAGATCATCTTTGATGATCGCCCATAAAATGTCGAAATCCACGCTATCATAACCGTGGATCAAACGATTGCGCACTCCCCTCATTTGCAACCAGGGTAAATCCGGATACTGCTCCTGAACTTCATCTGGCACCCGGTTGGCGGCCTCTCCGACAATCTCAAGTAAACGGGTCAGCGCCAGGTTTAGTACGCGGTCTTGATCCAGATCTTCCCGCCTCTTCCCTTCAAGTAAATTCACTGCCTCTCGTGCATGGGCAAGGATTTGTCGTAACGCAATTTCAGTATTATGTTTTGTCATAGATTGCAACAGCCTCTGCGATGGCATGGCCGCGGATTTGGGGACTCAAGAAATTAGCGGTTTGCAAATCCACCTTGCGCCCTAAAATTTCGGATAACTCTGCTTCCATCAAGAAAAAGCGCCAGCCAGGGGTATGTTCTGGCTCGAATTCCACCAGCACATCGATATCGCTATGCGACCCAAAATCATCCCGCACCACAGAACCGAAGAACGACAGCTTGCGGATATGGTGTTTGCGGCAAAACTGCTCGATTTTCTCATCGGGGACATGCACAGCTTTTGCATCCATAGCCTGATTATAGCATCGAATTTCCGGGCACGGTTCTAACGTTCTAACCGGCTGGCATACCTCATGTGGAGTTCTTGATCTACGAATTTACCACACACAAGAAGAACCACCAAGATCACGAAGTTCACTAAGGAAAATCTGTGGTCTTTGTGGTCTTCGTGGTGAAAAATAAAGCCTGTCATTCAGTGAGCCATCACGAGGCGACTGCCCCGGTTATCACTGGCATACAGTATAATAACCATGAGGAGTTTTGCCATGCAAAGCGAACCAATTACCATTCTGGTTGATCCTGAGGCAGCCCGGGCCTTTCGTTCCGCCTCCCCGGAATATAGACGCAAGCTAGAACTGCTGCTCGGCCGGCAACTGCTCGATTTCGCACACAGCCAGCCCTCGCTAGAGCAAGTGATGCATGAAATCAGTCAAAATGCCAAAGAGCGCGGCCTGACGCCAGATATCCTTGAACAACTGCCAGGTGACTAGAAGCGGTGACTCCTTTCTCCCGCCGCGACTTCCTAAAACTCTCCCTGCTCGGCCTGGGCCTAGCGGCCTGCCGGGGCAGCCGGCCGGCGCCCACCGCCCAGCCGACCACAACCGCTCCCACCCAGGCGCCTGCCGCACCCATCCACACCCTGGCGTCCCCCACCCTCAGCCCTTCATCCAGCGCCGCCCTCTCCCCCACCTCCACGCCGCAGCCCAGCGCCACCGCCGCGCCGCGCCCCTTCCCCTCCTTCGTGATCGACGGCCACCAGGATATCGCCTGGAACGCCCTGGAGTTCGAGCGCGACCCGCGCCAGAGCGCCTACGAGACGCGCCAGCGCGAGGCCGCCAACGGGCTGGACGAGATGATCGGCCAGTGCACCTGCGGCCTGCCGGAGTACCTCTCCGGGCGGGTGGGGCTGATCTTCGCCACCCTGTTCGTCATGCCCGCCGAATACGCCTACCCGGGGCGCACCGCCATGACTTATCGCACCCCCGAGCAGGCCCAGCAGCGCGCCCAGGCGCAGGTGGATTTCTACCGGCAGCTCACCGCCGGGGAGCCGCGCCTGCGGCTGGTGACCACCCTGGGCGACCTGGAAGCCGTTGTCGCCGGCTGGACGGAACCTAAAGAAGGCCAGCAGCCGCAGGTAGGAATTGTGCTCAATATGGAAGGCGCCGACCCGCTGCTCAGCCCGGACGACCTGCCCGCCTGGCACGCCCGGGGGCTGCGCAGCCTGGGCCCGGCCTGGCGGCGCACGCGCTACAGCGGCGGCACCGGCGAGCCCGGCCCCCTGACCGCTTTGGGCAAAAAGCTGCTCCCGGCCCTGGCCGAGCTGAACATGATCCTGGACCTTTCACACCTGGCCGAGGCGGCCTACCTGGAAGCCGTGGACAGCTACGCCGGGCCGCTGATCGCCAGCCACAGCAACCCGCGCCGCTTCCTGCCCAGCGACCGCGGCCTGTCGGACGAGATGGTGCGCAAGCTGGTCGCCCGCGACGGGGTGATCGGCCTGGTGCTGTGGAACCGCTACCTGGACCCGGCCTGGAGGCCCAACAGCCCGCCCGGCCTGGTGACCCTGGAAACCGTCGCCGACGCCGTCGATTACGTTGCACAGATCGCCGGGGATGCCCGTCACGTGGCCATCGGCACGGACTTCGACGGGGCTTTCGGCGCCGAAGCCATCCCGGAGGAGATGGACAGCGCCGCCGACCTGATCAAGCTGGCCGAAACTTTGACTGGCCGAGGCTACACGCAAGAAGATATCGAAGGCGTGCTCAACGGCAACTGGCTGCGGGTGCTGCGGCGCAGCCTGCCAGCAACCTGAATTATAATAATAAGCGCGCGCCTGGGACATGAACATGGAGACGCCGCGGCGCTCAAGGAGAACCTGGACACCACCCCCGAGGCGCAGCGCCAGGCGCGTCCCCCCGGCGTAGGCATACTGCTGCATCGTCTCGGCCGCCGCGTCCCACTCGGCGTAATTGCCCACGAACACCTTCGTCTCGGCGGTCGTGGTCACCGTCTCGGTCGCCGCCACGCGCTGCCCGTCCCCGTTGTACAGGTAGCTTGCCGTGGCTGCCCCGCTCACTGTGACCATGTGGTTTTCGCCATCATGTTAGTATGTTAACGAGCGACCCGCAGGGACGCCTGCAAGGGGTTGCGGCCGGGCACGTTTCGGGGTAAGCTTCGTTTGTTACAGAACGGGGACGCGTACCCCGGGAACGCTGCGTCAGGGCCAGT
>JBFMFR010000110.1:0-1691 GCA_040752025.1 Chloroflexota bacterium
AGAAACCTATATGGTGTCATATGTCACCTCCCCAAAGCGGCGAGGCCGCTATAATCGAAGCGAGGTGACTGATGCAAAACGAACAAGAACTGGAACGGTTGCAAGCTAAAACGCCGCAGCAACGCTTTCTGGGCGTGCTGGAACGAGACTTCCATTATGCGCCGAAGGTGGCGGAAGCCATCCTGGAAGAGGCCGAAAGTTGCCTGGTGGGCGGAACAGAAAAGTTGCGGCCTGGCCAGGTGCGGGTGGTGTTGGTACGCCAAGGAAGCGGAGGCGGCCAGCCCTTGAGCCAAACGCCCACGCTGGAAGTCACCTGGACGGTGGATGCGGGAGCGGAGGATCGGCAGGTGTTGGCGCGTCATGGCGGTCAGGCGTTGCGACAAGTGCGTCTCCAGCGCCTGCTGGACGAGGCGGTAGAACAAGGCGCAGGCGCCACGCAGGAAGACCTGGCGCAGGCCCTGCATACGTCGGTGCGGACCATCAAGCGCGACTTTGCGGATTTGCAAAAGCGAGGCGTGTACTTGCCGTCGCGAGGCAACCTGCAAGGAATTGGACGCGGACAGACACACAAGGCCCAGATCATCGGGCGCTGGCTGCAAGGCGAGACGTACGATCAACTGGCCCTGCATACGCATCACTGTCCGGCCTCAATCCAACGCTACATCAAAACCTTCGTGCAGGTGGTCGAGTTGCATCGCCAGGGATTTGCCGAGAGCCAGATTGCCCTGTTGCTGCAAAGCGGCCTGCCGTTGGTGCGGGAATACCTGGCGATCTACCAGCAACAGGCGAGCCCAGCCTGTCGGGAACGGCTGGAAACCCAGTTGCAACGGCTGAATCGGGCTTCTGCACCCGAAAAAAAGGGGCAAAAATGAGTCAGGCGTATGTTGGCGCTACTAAACGCACCTTCCAGCAGGCGTTAATCCATTTGCTGGAGGGCGATTACGGCCTGTTGGGAAGCCGCCGCATTCTGGAGACCCTGGCCGAAGACGTGCAAAAACTGGCCGACCAGTTCTACCCCGCGCCGCACCATCTGAGCAGCGGGTGGATGGTGTTCACTGGCACACGCGCCAGCGGCGGGAAGACCCATCCCGGCCAAAGCGCAGGCGAGCATGAGCTGGTGACGCTGGCCTGGCCGGTGTTGTTGCCCGAAGATGTTGAATACCTGGCGCATCATTCAGACGCCGCCTCGGTGCGGCAGGAGTGGTTTCGCTCACGCCTGGTGCGCCTCATTGAGCATGGTCTCCAGCATCCCGATGGCGCGGTCTTGCTGACCCTGGCCGACTTGGCCGCCATGCTGGGCTTGTCCACTGTGCAGGTCAGCCAACTGCTGGCTGGCGCCCGCCGACTCACGGGCAAGCCGCTCCCGACCAAAGGCTATTTCTTCGACCAGGGCATGCGTCCCACTCACAAGGAAGAAGTCGTCGCCCTGTACGAAGCCGGGCTGGATGAGGCCGCCATTGCCCGCCAGACCCAACATGCGCCGGAAAGCGTCGGACACTACCTACGCGATTATGAGCGGGTCAAATTGCTCTTGTCGCATCACACGCCGCTGGCCCAAGTTGGGCTGTTGATCGATATGCAACCTGGAGTCATCCAAGCCTATGCCAAAATGGTGTCCAAGTATCATCCCGAGATTTCCTGGTCGTAACGCGACCCTCTCGGCCAACAAGGTGACATGTGTCACTATCCCG
>JBFMFR010000111.1:0-1615 GCA_040752025.1 Chloroflexota bacterium
CTAACTTTCATGATCCTGGTGGTTCACCCAGGATGATGGAAGACACTATGGGTGTGCGGGCCAGTGCTGGTAGAGGTCGGTCAATTCTTTGATGGCATCTGACCGCGATCGCTAACTTGACCCGCTGCCGACCACTCGTACCCAGGATTGCCTGCGGGCGTTGCCCGGCCCCTCTCGGGTCAGGGTACGCCTGACAGCCCACATTAAAAGGAGCCGCCGGGCTTGCCCGGCAGGCCGTTGGTCGGCGGCACCTTGGCTGGCCCGCACGCTTGTCATTGTCACTCAAGTTGCAGGAGAGCCGTCATGGATTTGACCCCGATGCACAAGCGCGTCATTGCGCTGGACGTTCACCAGGCCAAGATCACGGCCTGCGCCGTCATCGAGCACGACGATGGTCGACTGGAGGTCAGCAAGCGCGACTTCGGTGCCTTCAAGCGCGACCGCCGCGCCTTGGCGCAATGGGCACTGGAGCTGGCCCCTGAGGTTGTGGTGATGGAGAGCACGGGCGTGTATTGGAAGAGTCCGTTTGCAGCGCTGGAGGCGGTGGGCCTGATCGCGTGGGTGGTCAACGCACGCCACGTCAAGGCCGTGCCCGGTCGCAAGACCGACATGGCTGATGCGCAATGGCTGGCCACGCTGGCGCGTGCGGGTTTGCTGCGCGCCTCGTTCATCCCGCCGGTGCAGATGCGCCAGCTGCGCCTGGTGGCGCGCCAACGTCAAAAGCTGGTGGGCATGTGCAGTGCCGAGAAGAACCGGCTGCACAAGGTGCTGGTGGATGCGGGCATACGCATCAACGTGCTGGTGTCCGACATCCACGGCGTCAGTGCGCGCGCCGTGGTCAAAGCCCTGATCGCGGGCCAGCCCATGCACGAAGTGCTCGAGCGCAAAGGTCGGCTGCGTGCCAGCCGCCAGGAACTGTACGAGGCCTTGAGCACCGAGCAGTTCAGCGCCGCGCACCGCTTCGTGGCCGATGAGATCATGCAGCACATCGAGCAGATCGAGCAACGCATCGCGCGGCTGGATCGGTACCTGATTGATGGCCTGCAGCCCTGGCGGGCGCAGCTCAACTTGCTGCAGACCTTGCCCGGCATCGACGAGCAGGGTGCGGCCATGCTGCTGGTGGAGATAGGCGCGCAGATGAGTGTGTTTGGCAGCGCTGAGCGTCTGGCCAGTTGGGTGGGCATCTGCCCGGGCAACAACGAGAGCGCTGGCAAGCGCAAAACCGGGCGCATCCGCAAGGGCAACGCCTGGGTCAGAAGGCTGCTGTGCGAGTTCGCCCAGGCCGCGGCACGAACGCGCAGTGCACTCAAGGCCAAGTTCGACGCGCTCAACGTGCGCAAGGGCCACAAGAAATCGATTGTGGCACTGGCCCACAAGATGCTGCGCACGATCTACGCCATGCTCAGCAACGGCAGCCACTACCACGACCGGCAGGTCGATTACGAGGCGCTCAACGTTGAGCGCAACGCGCCGCGCTGGATCAAAATGCTGCGCAAGCACGGCTTCATCGACACGCCCGCCGCCGCCTGAGAATCACTCGCCCGCTGACCTCGCGGCCCCGACCAGCCTCAGGTCAGGTATCGGTACGCCTTGTGACTGAGGTCTTCCACATTAA
>JBFMFR010000112.1:0-1282 GCA_040752025.1 Chloroflexota bacterium
GGCAGGGGAAGACCCCGCTTCCTGGCTCGAAAAAGCCCAACCATCCGATGAAAATGACATTCCCATCACGATTCCGTCTCGATTTCAGTTCGCCGCATCTTGCGGTGGCTTATTCAGCGCTTCCCTATGTTCATTCCAAGCCGCATGGAATATTGGCTTGATATCGGATAGCACGAGATCAACAACCTCCTGATCGACGCCAAAAGATGACAAGGCCCCACCCAATCCGCGCGATGCCATTTGCCACGCGAACCCGGCGTCCTTCAGTAATTCAAGTTCCTTGCTCATCGCCACCGCCCCACTGGCGTGTAACTGCGCTTTACCCGGTGCAACCCGGAAGCTAGCGCGGAACTATTTCTATCGAGGTAGTCGCGGAACGAGCGCGTATCCATGGCAGTAATTTTGTATTCATGGTGATGATGAATTCCCCCCCCCCTATCGCCCGCCTCGCCGCTGGCCATGCCGCGCACGGCATTGGCCAGGTGCTTCGGCAACACCATTTCCTCTTCGTGCAACTGAGTGAGCGGGTTGAGGCCCTTGGGAACGTCATAGCCTTTTGCAGCCACCGCCAGCATGCCATTGCCAAATGCTGAGACCTGGGCAAACGTCTGCGCCATCGCCGCCATTGCGAGCATCGGCCCCACAATCGGTATCGAGGCCTGCGAGGCCGCAGCGCCGGTCGCCGCCACGGCAGCATTGGCCTGCACGCCAGTAAAACCTTCCGCTTTCTTGGCGAGCCTGGACGCAACCATGGCGGTCGCATCGGCCGTTTTCTCCTCGGCAAGGAATCCCAGCTTGATGGCCAACATCCTGGCCAGGCCAGCAGCCCACTCGCCCAGCGGCTTGCTGATTAGGTTCGCAACAAAACTTTGATAGATGCCCTGGAAAATTGTGCCTAGCGCCTGCCGCAGCGTGGTCGCCTGGGTCAGTATTGCGTTGGCCGCCTGACCAAAGGAATCGCCGATGCCATCGAAGAATCCGCCGCCGCCCTCTTCCTTCTTCTTGCCCTGCATGATCTCGCCGCGCCGCAGCTGGTAGTTGCGCTCGATTTCGAGCAGCTGCTCCTTGATGCGCGCCAGCTCGGCCGGCGAGGCATTCGGATCGCTCTTCGCCAGCTCCAGCCGTTCGATCAGCGCCTGGTATTCGATCTCGAAACGGCGGCGGGCGAACTGCTCCTCGAGCACCAGCAGCTCGCGCTTGGTCATCTCGCCGTTCTCGCGCGCGAAGTTGGCCTGCTGCTCCTCGTACTGGATCTGCGCCAGCGCGGACGCGCGGCGGCTGT
>JBFMFR010000113.1:0-1193 GCA_040752025.1 Chloroflexota bacterium
CACAAGATGAGAAGTCGCTATTGGCAAGCCAAACGGAAAAGCGAACGCGGCCGCCTGTTGGATGAAATGCAAACCGTGACGGGACTGCATCGCAAATCGCTGTTGCGGTTAATCAACGGCGAATTGGCACGCCGACCACGCCGCCAGCAACGCGGCAAGACGTATGGCACGGAGGTGGAGGTTGCGATTGCCAGAATTGCCGAGAGCCTGGACTACCCGTGTGCCGAGCGCTTGCAACCGAACCTGGTGTGGATGGCCAACCATCTGGAGGCACATGGTGAGTTGAGCCTGGACGCCAAACTGCGAGAGCAATTGAAAGCGATCAGCGTCAGCAGCCTGCGGCGACGTCTGCCCGCCACACAGCGTGCCAGGCAACGCATCGCCCATCGCAAAGGCTTGCCTCATCAAACGTTTGCCCAGAAACAATCCATTCCCGTCCGCCGCATTGATTGGCAGGAACACCAGCCCGGACATGTTGAAGTGGATCTGGTTCACCACTGTGGGGTCAGTGCCGATGGACAGTACGCCCACAGCCTGCAATTGCTGGATGTCGCGACCGGCTGGAGCGAATGCACAGCCATGCTGGGACGCTCGTATCTGGTGATGCAGGATGGTTTCGAGCGCATTTCCCATCGCTTACCCTTTGAAATCCTGGAACTTCACCCCGACAACGGCTCGGAATTCCTCAATGCCCATCTGGTACGCTACTGGCAGGACAAGGTCCACGCTGAACTCTCCCGCAGTCGCCCCTTTCACAAAAATGACAACCGCTTTGTGGAAGAGAACAACTTCTCGCTTGTCCGAGCCTACGTTGGCTACGGCAGACTGGACACCGTGGCCCAAGTCAGGCTGCTCAATCAACTCTACGACCAGCTCTGGCTGTATCACAACTTCTTCCAGCCGGTCATGCGCTTGTCTGAAAAGCTCTGGCAGGAACACAAGCTCAAACGCATTTACGATGACGCCCTGCCGCCCTTTGACCGCTTATGCAAAACAGGCGTCCTGTCCCCCTCCCAACAACTCGATTTGGCAACCCTGCGACAGAAGACCAACCCCATGACCCTCCGAGGTGAGATCCAAAACTTGATTGATCGCTTGTACACCTTACCGGGCCTGAAGGAAGGCGTGGTGGAAGATGTACGTCTGACCTTGTTTACCAATCAGGCAGTTCCGCTAGAGCAGCCATCATGAAC
>JBFMFR010000114.1:0-1185 GCA_040752025.1 Chloroflexota bacterium
GGAAACCCTGCAAAACTACTCCCAGCAGTATGCCAGCTGTAAGCCTTGAATGGCACACTTCAGCACATGAAACAAAGCCCACTTGATCTGAGCCTGTGCACACGCAAGACCCGCAAACAGGTTTTTTTGCAGCAGATGGAAACCGTGGTGCCTTGGGCTGCCTTGGTTGAGCTCATCGCCCCCTACTACAGCGACGGGCGCAACGGCCGGCCACCCTTTGCCCTCGAGACCATGCTGCGCGTACACTTCATGCAGCAGTGGTTCAGCCTGTCGGATCCGGCCATGGAAGAAGCCTTCTTCGACACCCCGCTGTACCGCGAGTTTGCCCAGTTGAGCCCCTTTGGCCGACTGCCCGATGAGAGCACCATTCTTCGCTTTCGTCACCGGCTGGAGAAGCACAAGCTGGCCGAGCGCATCTTGGCCACCGTCAACGAACTGCTCGAACAACGCGGCCTGCTGCTCAAAGCCGGCACCGCCGTCGATGCCACCCTCATCGCCGCGCCGAGCTCGACCAAGAACAAAGACCGAGCGCGTGATCCTCAGATGCATTCGAGCAAGAAGGGCAACGAGTGGCACTTTGGCATGAAGGCCCACATCGGCGTCGATGCCGACTCGGGTCTGGTGCACACCGTTTGCGGCACCTCGGGCAACGTCTCCGATGTCACCCAAGGCAACAGCCTGTTGCACGGCCAAGAGACCGACGCATACGGCGACGCAGGCTACCAAGGCGCAGACCACCGCCCCGAAGCCCAGACCGGCTGCAAGTGGCACATCGCTATGCGCCCCGGCAAGCGCAAGCAACTGGACACAGAGAACAAGCTGGTGGATGCGCTGATCGACAAAGTCGAGCAGATCAAGGCCAAGATACGCGCCAAGGTGGAGCACCCGTTTCGGGTCATCAAGTGCCAGTTTGGCTTCAAGCAGGTGCGCTATCGGGGCTTGATGAAGAACACCTTGCAGATCAAGACGCTGTTTGCGCTCTCCAATCTGTGGATGGCGCGACACAAGCTGATGGGTGCGCAGGCATGAGTGCGTCCAAAAACTGGAGAAATGGCACAGAAAAGATAAAAACAGCGTTTTTTGAAGGCGAGGCTGGAATCAAGCTGGCTTAAATCGCTCGAAATCTCAGCTGGTGGAATGCATCAGCCTGCTGGCTGACCTGATTTTGAGTTTTTCAGAGTGTCC
>JBFMFR010000115.1:0-1149 GCA_040752025.1 Chloroflexota bacterium
GGTTCTCCTCTGAACTTTTGACTTGAACCACATAGTTTCATTTGGAGTCTGGGGTCGGGGCGGTGGTTATAGGGGAAAACGAAAGTGAAGTGTCCTCGGTGCGGTTCGGAGAAGGTAATCAAGGCGGGAAAGCTCAGGAACAAGTACACGACCAAGCGTGGCTATCGCTGCAATGGATGCAAGCGCTACTTCGTCGAGCGCGACGGTTTCGAGAACAAGAGCTATCCAAAGAGGGTCATCGTCCAGGCGCTCCACCTGTACGTGGAGGGGCTGTCGCTGAGCAAAATCAGGGATTTCTTTTGGCAGCACTACGGGTACGGGCCCGCCGACTCCACGATGCTCGGCTGGATGAGGGAGTACTCGAAGCTCCTGAACAGGCTTGAGAGAAGGCGCAAGCCGAAAGTCCGTGGAAGGATACGCGTGGACGAGGCCGTCCTGAAGGTGTGCGGGAAGAGGCGCTACTCGATAAACGCCGTAGACAGCGTGACAGGTTACAACCTGCAGGCGGAGTTCGTAGAGCGTAGGAACGCGGACGCGTACAAACTATATTTCAGGGCGCTCATGAGGCGCATAGGCGGGCAGGCCAGGGCCGTCTTCAGGCGGGGAGAGACACAAGCCAAGGCGCGAGCGCGAGCTGGTCACCTTTGTCAGCGACGGGTGGCGAGCGACAAGGCGCGGCTTCAGGCGCTGCTTCCGCCGCATTGCCACGCTGGTGCACGGCGTTCCCATCGCCTACAGGCGCCACGGCTTCAGGCACAACAACCCGATCGAGCGCCACAACAGCGACATCAGGCAGAGATGCAAGGTGATGCGCCACCTCAAGAGCTTCGCCTCGGCGGAGGCTTCCCTGAAACTGCGGGCCTGCGTCTACAGCTTCGTCAGGCACGGCGGGGAGGAGACGCCCGCGGAGCGAGCAGGGATATCGCTTGGGCTCGGCAGAGACAGGCTCGCCGACCTCGTTCGGATTAGCTGTGGAGTCTGAGCAAAGCCAGCCGCCATGGCCCCGCCGGCCCAGTCATGGGTATCTTCCACAGGGCAGAAAATTGTTTGTGTGGCGTCGGCCGCACAAGTTTTATTCGGCAGGGCACGACAATTCAAACGGGAGATGATGATTCGTGCACACTCGAATCAAGAGTTCCGAGGAGAACC
>JBFMFR010000116.1:0-1112 GCA_040752025.1 Chloroflexota bacterium
AGTACCTTCCCCTGTCCTGACTGCTGTGCGGATGGTGCCAAAGCCTACGACACGCAGGAGGAGGTATGGCGCCACCTGGACTTTTTCCAGTATGCAACTTACCTCCATGCCCGCGTACCCCGCGTGGACTGTCCCAAAGGATGTGGCATTAAGAAGATCACCGTGCCCTGGGCCAGGCCTGGCGCTAGCTTCACGCTCCTGTTCGAAGCCCTGATCATGGCCCTGGTGCGGGAGATGCCTGTCGCTGCTGTTGCCGAATTGATTGGCGAGCATGACACCCGGCTCTGGCGGATCGTGCACCACTATGTGGATGAGGCCAGAAGCAATCTGGATTTCTCCCAGGTATCCCGTATAGGTGTCGATGAAACCTCCAGCCGTAAGGGTCACAATTACATCAGCCTCTTCTTCGACATGGACCAGAAGCGCCTTCTATTCGGCACCGAGGGCAAAGACCAGGAGACCGTAAAAGCCTTCTCGGAAGACCTGATAGCACATCGAGGCGATCCCAAGTCCATTACCCAGGTCTGTTGTGACATGTCTCCCGCCTTCATCGCCGGAGTGGAAGAACACCTCCTTGAAGCCAGTATCACCTTTGACCGCTTTCATATCATGAAGCTGATGGGTGATGCGGTTGACCAGGTGCGACGATGGGAGTCTCGGAGCACTGATCTGCTTAAGAAAACGCGCTATCTTTGGCTCAAGAACCCTTGCAACATGACCATCCGCCAAAGCCAGATGATGGAAGCATTAAGCCACCATAACTTGAAGACAGCCAAGGCATATCAGATTCGTCTCACGCTACAGGAGCTATTCACCCAGCCTACCAGGCAGGCTGGAGAAGCGTTCCTGAAACGTTGGTACTTCTGGGCCACCCACTGCCGCTTGCAGCCTGTTATTGAGGCTGCGAAGGCTATCAAACGACACTGGCAAGGAATACTCAACTGGTTCGACAGCCAGCTCACCATCGGCTTCCTGGAAGGCATCAACAGCCTCATCCAAGCCGCCAAGGCGAGAGCCAGAGGATACCGAACCAACAGAAATATCATCACCATGGCTTACCTTATTGCAGGTAAGCTGGATTTCGGGTTACCCACTTGAAACAGCGAAGAACC